>JAKUNL010000019.1:19495-104161 GCA_022451925.1 Dehalococcoidia bacterium | reverse complement strand
CGGTGCAAGTAACGACTTAGAGCAGGCAACCAAACTGGCGATGGGGATGGTTAAACGCTACGGAATGTTCAGCGCAAAGACCTACGAAGAGATCCCCATCAGTGAGGTAATTGAAAAAGCCGAATACGGCCAGATTTCCTCAATCGAAGTATACGGAAATGACCTTCTGGTGGTCATGGAAGATGGTACCGAGTTCCGGTCTCGCAAAGAACGTGATTTCCAACTCGCCGATCTCAATCAAGATATAGGCTCGAAGGGGCAACAGACAATTAAAATCATAATCAGAAACTCCAATAGCCTCGACGGACTAGGGGCTCCTAGAACCTTTGGAAAACCCGAAGAAATGGTATTCCTAGGGCGCGGTTCCGGTGGAGAAGAAAAAGACTACGGTGACAACGTTGGTGAGGAAATAGATTTAGCAGTGTCTGAACTCATCAACCGAGCTTACGAAGATGCCGTGCAAGCAATCACGATCCACCAACCCAAACTCGTCCGACTGGCAGAATATTTAATCGAATACGAGACGGTATCAGGCGAAGCCATGAACCGCCTATTCAACGCCGACGATGAACCTAGTGGTGAACAGGCAATACCACCCGTAACGCCGGACACACCACCGGAATATGCCACCTCTCCGGAAGCACCGGCTCAGGCTGGCAACCAGCAACCGGCGGCCACCCTACCGTCAACCGCAGCAGCAGATGGAGACGACTAAGTAACCTGGCAAAAATTGCAATAAAAGAGGCCGGTCAAATGACCGGCCTCTTTTATTGCAATCATACTTATTTTGACCCGCCAAAGATATGTTTACTCTATAACCAGTCTAAGCGCCATCATCTTCTTGTTCATTAGGCAACTGCCGATAATATAGGCCCCACTGGTGCATCAACCCTTCAACATCTTTGTTGCCCAATGCATTTAGTTCTCTGAAAAAACCCGCCAAGGCATGGGCTGAAAGGTTCTCCTTGTCGCAAACCCAACTGCGTTCTGCTGGAACCACATAAATCAGACCACGTTGGTGTTCGCATACCGCTTTAATCCGGGTCATGTCGTTTCCCTGAATCACGTCCAAGCCAAAGGTTGTCATATGTTCGATCCTCAACTGGGATTAATCGTTTAGGCGGGACAGAGTTAGTACCCACAAGACAGCAATAGACATTATAACCGCCACCTAACGTCAGAATCAGCAGCCTCACCAATAATCTTACTCTTGACACCGGTTACGACTTGGTACATTGGCTTATTACTCTCGTCTTAAATATACGACGTAGAATCGGTACAAAGCCTCATCCGCGCCATTAGTATGTCTTAAGGAAGTATAGTGAGATATTTCCACCTAGAGACCAAATTGTAGTTCAGACATTCTTAAAATGATAGAATCTAAACTGCCCTAAGAATAATAAGGCGTTCGGCGTCAGCTTGGTCGACGCCATAAAGAATAGGCTAGGCAAAAGGAACATACGAATATGTATCAACCCGGCGGTGGACCTAGGCAACCCGAAATGGACTTCGAAAAGATTATGGGTAATATCCAAGACGGTATCGGCAAGATTTCCCAACGCTTCGGCGGTGGCGGGATTGGATTGGCGATCATCTTGGTTATCGGCCTGATTATCGTAATCTGGGCAGCTTCTGGAATCTATACAATCAACCCAGGTGAACAAGCAGCACTCCGTCGGTTCGGCTCAGTACAAGGAAATCCAGAAACCCAGCAGGGATTGCACTGGTGGTGGCCAGGCCCCATCGGCAAGAAAGATGTGGTCTTAACGTCTGAGACACGCCGATTGGAGCTAGGATTCCGTAGTGGCGATAACGTTGCCGATACACCAGCACCGCTTGAAGCTGAGATGATTAGTGGAGACCTAAATATCGTAGACGTACAGATGGTTGTCCAATACGACATTAAAAACCTGACGGACTATCTGTTCAATGTATCTGACCCAGGAGAAGCCGACAGGGGGCTCGCCCCAGGATTCCCCGATGGAAGAACTCTCAAAGATGCTTCTGAAGCAGCCCTACGCCTGGTGATTGGTCAAAGGACCATCGACGATGTATTGACCGCCAGACGTGAAGAGGTACAGGCGTCAACTAAACAACGCCTTCAAGCGATTCTTGACAGTTATGAAGCTGGTATAAATGTGACCAACGTCCAACTTCAGGACGTGAAAGCTCCCGAGGAAGTGAGAGACGCCTTCGACGACGTGCTTAGAGCTCGACAAGAACGTGATACCAGAATCAACCAAGCTCGTGCTTACGAAAACGACATCATACCCAGAGCCAGCGGTAATGCAGAGAGAATCAAGAGAGAAGCTGAAGCCTTTGCCCAGGCTAGGGTTGCCAGGGCACAAGGTGAAGCTCAAGGATTCATATCCGTTTTGGAAGAATACAACCAATCTAAATTATCACAGGATGTAACCAGACAACGCCTATACCTAGAAGCCATGGAGGAGATACTCCCAGGGATCTCCAAGATAATAGTGTCTCCAGATGCCGAATCAGTACTCGTATTAGGTGGTTCTGACGGAGTTGTCCCGTTACCCTTAGGTCCAAGTGCACCTTAATTAGTGGATTTGATGTTAATGCTGTCTTACTCAATTTCGAACGAGAATTAAATTAAATGAGAACTCTCATAATCGCAGGAATAATCCTCATTGTCGGACTCATCGTCCTCTCCCAATCCCTTTACGTAGTGGACGAGACGGAACAAGTAATAATCACCCGGTTTGGTGAAGTCCAGGACACAATCAATTCCCCCGGATTAAACGTAAAAGCACCCTTCGTTGACACCGTGGTACGTTTCGACAAGCGGCTGCTACGCATCGACGCTGATCCGGAAACAATGCGGGACGCGAACAAAGAAAACTTAAGCATCGACTCCTACGCCCGCTACCGAATCGTTGACATGGTTCAGTTCCGTAAAACCCTGCTCACAGAAAGCAATGCCAGAAGCCGGTTAGGTGACATCGTTAACGCTACACTCCGGGAACGCATAGCACTTCGGACAAGACCGGAAATCATCGGCGCAAGACCCATCATGGACGTCGCAGGCAACCCAGTTGTCGACGACGAAGGTTTACCTTTAATCGAAGGAACCGAATCCAGAACAGAGCTCCTTGCTGAAGTGCTATCCGGAGTTAGGGCACGAGTAAACGCCAGAGAACGCACAGCCGAATTCACGGTTCCCCAGCCAGGAGGTAACCTGGAAGGATTCCAAGTCACCATCCCAGAATCAGTGATCAATCCCAATGATTTGCGTATCATCCAAGGTCCGGAGGGCGATGGAAATTTGGGAATAGACGTGGAAGTCCGAAACTTTGACGAAGCGAACGGTCGCTTAACACTAGGAACGCAAGATGGTGAAACTCTGGAGGCTGGAGCTTCGTTTACCGTCCAATACTTCGTAGCGCGTGATGAACCATTCGGAATCGAAATCGTCGATGTGCGCATCAAACGCGCTGACTTCCCAGACACGGTCACACCCAGCATATACACCAGGATGAGAGCAGAACGTAACAGAATAGCCACTAAGTTCCGCGCTGAAGGTGATGAGCAAGACCTGCAGATCAGAGCTGGCGCTGATAAGGAACGAGATATCATCCTGGCAGAAGCCGACAAAACAGCAAACGAGGTCAGGGGCCAAGGAGAAGCCGATGCGATAGGTATCCTAGCAGACGCTTTGGAACAAGACCCAGAGTTCTTCGCCTTCCGAAGGAGCCTGGAAGCCTACAAGGCCTTCATGAATCAGCGGACAACAGTCATACTGTCTTCTGAAGCCGACGTCTTCAAATTCTTGCAGGGACCCGGAGAGGGATCAGAGAACACCAACTAAATATGCTTAGGGCAGATCTTGGTTCCGCCCTAAATAATTACTAGCGACCGGCTATTCTACGTCCCTCGTCCAGACCCAAAGTGGTTTTCTCGGGGGACGTTATTATTATGCGGAACCCCTGTTCTAAGCGCATGGGAACCTCTTCCGCAGTACAACCCGTGGCACAGGGAACCCCAAACTCTTTGCACGCCTCCAGTATGGTCAGAAGGTTTGCCTGAACGTCGGGATGGCCGGCGTTGCCCTTATAGCCCATGGCCACTGACATATCTCCAGGACCTGCCCATAGAGCGCCAATACCCTTTACTTCCCGCAAGATGTCTCGCACGTTCTTCACGCCAACAGGATCCTCAATTATCCCTATCAGCAACATATTTCCGTCAGGATCTAATGGCCACAGATCGGCAGCGTCATAGTATTCGGCCGGGGTCAACCCCCAATACCGGGGGGCAATTCGGTACCACCAGCCACGCTCGCCTGCAGGCTCAAAGTCTGCTACGCCAGGCACTTGTGGGTAACGTGCGGCTTTAACTGCGGCCCGCGCGTCCTCTACCGTATCCATGTGGGGCAGTACCAGACCGTAAACACCAGCGTCCAAAGCCTGCTTGATTACCCATTGATTGCGTTCACCGGTATTCGGTGGGATTCGCACAAACGGAGCAGGGTCTGCCTGTAGAGAACCCTTCTCCACAACCTTCTTGCGGTTCATCAAGAATTGGAGCATCGTTCTCAGGTCATTGAAATCGAACCCTTGATGTTCCATTTCCACAATAGTCATATCGTAATCGGAATCACCAACGTACGTCATGTCATCCAGATTGCCATTCCAGACCAAGCCGGAGCAGAAAACCGGTTTATCCTGCTCCAATAGTTCTATCACCTTGTTATAACGAACCATTAGTTCTCCTCTTCAGTTAGCCAAGTTCCGTCGGCCACGCTCACAAGTCTAATTCATCTCTCCAATGGAACCAACTATGTTGAGATACACCATACTTGTTGGCCAAGTTTGATATCCAGATCGCAGCCTGAAGAACGGTATTGGGGTGGGATTATGAAACGGTACAAACCGTTTGTCCACAGGAAACGCACATAAACGCGTTGACGGCCAGAGTAAAATCACCTACATTCTACTGACGCCTGGGCAACATTGGTCTCCAAGTATAGTCTTGTCACTAGTAATCGATTCCCACATCGCAATAGACCGCCCAAAGGACTTGAATGAACATCCACGAATTCCAAGCTAAAGAAGTTTTCTCCCGTTATGGGATTCCGGTGCCGAAGGGCATCGTTGCCACTACGCCAGATGAAGCCAAATCAGCTACCGCCGAACTAGGCGGGCAATCTGTGGTAAAGGCTCAGATACACGCCGGTGGCCGTGGTAAATCTGGCGGTGTTCAGTTGGTGCGCAGCCCTGAAGAAGCTTCTGAAGTAGCCCAGAAGATGCTAGGATCCAGCCTGGTTACACCCCAGACCGGCCCAGAAGGCGCACCGATTGAGAGACTTCTAATAGAAGAACTGGCCGATATCAAACAAGAACTTTACGTCGCCCTGACGATCGACCGTGGACACCGAGGACCGGCCATGTTGGTCAGCACCCAGGGAGGGATGGACATAGAAGAAGTTGCGTCCAATAACCCGGAAGACATCCATACCGAACCCATTGACCCTCTTTCAGGTATGATGCCGTTCCAAACCCGTCGTATGGTGCGTCAATTGGGCCTAGACCCATCAGTAGCCAGCGAAGCGGCAAAGGTTCTAGCAGGTCTGTACAGAGTGTTTGTCGAAAACGACTGCTCTCTGGTGGAGATTAACCCGCTTATAATCACCGGCGACGGGAGAGTCATGGCGCTGGACGCCAAGATTAGCCTGGACGACGACTCGATGTTCCGACATGCAGATCTTCTTGAATACCGTGACATCAGCCAGGAAGACCCACTGGAGTCCCAAGCTTCTGACTTGGATATAGCTTACGTAAACTTGGACGGCGACGTCGGTTGTTTGGTCAACGGAGCAGGCCTGGCCATGGCGACTCTTGACGTAACGAACGCAGCAGGCGCAGCCCCGGCAAACTTCCTAGACGTTGGTGGAGGAGCAACGCCAGAAAAGGTCTCTAGTGCCGTTAAGATCATCCTCTCAGATCCCAAAGTCAAAAGGGTACTGATCAACATCTTTGGCGGCATACTGCGCTGCGACATCGCCGGTGAAGGCATCGTCTTAGCATACAAAGAGACTGGATCAACCACTCCTTTGGTAGTCAGGATGCTGGGTACCAACGTGGCGGAAGGCAAAGAGATTCTCGGCGCGTCAGGTCTGCCAGTCGTGTTTGTTGACACCCTCACCGAGGCAGCCAACGCCATAAAACAGCTCAATTCTTAACTTGACGCAAACCGTATGGTTGGAGATAAACCAATATGGGAGTACTAGTCGACGAGACAACAAGGGTGATGGTCCAGGGTATTACCGGCAAGGAAGGCAGTTTCCATGCCCGAGGCTGCCTTGCCTACGGAACCAATGTGGTAGCCGGAGTGACGCCAGGCAAAGGCGGAACGACCTTTGACGAAAAAGTCCCTGTCTTCAACTCGGTCGAAGAGGCCGTAGCTGAAACTCAAGCCAATATGTCCCTGATATTTGTACCTCCACCTTTCGCTCCAGATGCCATAGCTGAGTCCGCCGATGCCGGTATCCCATTAATCGCTTGCATCACAGAAGGCGTACCTGTGCAAGACATGGTCAAAATATACCGCTACATCCAGGATAAACCGACCAGACTAATTGGTCCCAACTGTCCTGGCCTAATCAACCCCGGCGCTAAGTGCAAAATCGGCATCATGCCTGGAGCAATCCACCTACCCGGCCGGGTTGGGGTCCTTTCTCGTAGCGGCACCCTTACCTACGAAGCTGTAGGCCAACTCACCGCCTTAGGCCTTGGCCAATCCAGCTGTGTAGGCATTGGCGGAGATCCCATCATCGGCACCAACTTTGTGGACATCCTAAGATTATTTGACGCCGACCCTGAGACTGACGCGGTAGTTATGATCGGCGAGATTGGCGGCACCATGGAGCAGGACGCAGCAGCGTTCATAAAGTCTGATTTCAGCAAACCGGTAGCGGCATTAGTTGTTGGAGCCTCAGCCCCTCCAGGCAAGCGCATGGGACATGCTGGCGCCATAATCACCGGAGAAAGCGCCCGAGCGGAGTTTAAGATTGCTGCCTTGAGAGATTCCGGAGCCTGGATCATCCCCACGCCAGCCGACATCGGCACAACTGCCCAAGAGATGCTGACCAGTAAAGGTCTCGTAAGCTAGCTGGCTTTCCTCCAGGATACTGTCGATTGAATAAGCCAGGCATAATACTAAACTTTTATTGTCCCCCAAAACCACGACTGCTATACTGAACTTTAGTGGCGTCGTCCATTTATTTCGCCTCCCCAACCAATTAAAGAGACCTTCTATCAGCCATGGAATACGAAACAGTCATAGGACTAGAAGTTCACGTTCAGCTTCAGACCCAAAGCAAAATGTTCTGCTCATGCCGGGCTGACTATCAAACGGCAGCCGCTAACACTCGCGTCTGTCCAGTATGTCTCGGATTGCCCGGTACACTTCCGGTGATCAACAAAAAAGCTGTGGAATTCACGATCATGACCGGATTGGCTCTGGGTTGTAGCATACCGAACCTAACCAAGTTTGACCGCAAGAACTATCCGTACCCCGACCTCATGAAAGGGTACCAAATATCACAATATGACATGCCGCTAGCCATAGACGGACAACTGGCCATAAGTGCCGATGACCAAGACCGGATAGTCCGAGTAGAACGAGTCCACCTTGAAGAGGATGTATCCAAGCTCCAGCACGTTGGGGAAGGCAGCGATGACTCACATAGTCTGGTCGATGTGAACCGCTCAGGAGTCCCCCTCATGGAGGTGGTCAGCCATCCAGACCTACGTACTCCAGAGGAGGCGCGGTCCTACTTGACCAAACTGCATTCGATCATCCAATATCTAGGTGTATCCACAGCTAACGCCCAGGACGGCAGCTTCCGTTGTGACGCCAATATCAGCCTGCGACCGATAGGTCAAAAGGATTACGGCACTAAGGCAGAGATTAAGAACATGAATAGTCTCAGGGCTGTTTTCATGGCCTTATCCCACGAGCAAGACCGTCAGAAAAAAGTTCTAGACTCGGGCGAGCGAGTCATTCAAGAGACACGCGGCTGGTCCGAATACCGCAACGTCACTTACTCCCAAAGGAGCAAGGAAGAAGCCCACGATTACCGCTACTTTCCCGAACCCGACCTGCCACCACTTGTCATCGAAGACTCATGGATTGAAGAGATCCAAAATAAATTACCAGAACTAGCTGACGACAGACTAACTAGGTTCACAGTGCAGTACGGGTTACCAGAGTATGACGCCCGATTGCTGACAAATTCGAAGGACATGGCAGACTACTACGAACGAGCCACCGGTCCGAATGACTCCAGAGGAAAGCCTGATAAGAGATTTGCCAAAAATGTCAGCAACTGGATACTAGGCGACCTCAGCCGGTTGTTGCACCTCGAAGACCGCCAGATTTGCGAATCTCCAGTGTCGCCAGAGAATTTAGCGGAGCTAATAGACCTAGTAGATAAAGATATCGTCAGTGTCTCGATGGCTAAGACAGTACTAGAAGAAGCCTTTGAATCTGGCGGGTCGCCTGCGCAGATAGTCCAAGAAAAAGGTTATACTCAAATAAGCGATACGTCAGCAGTCGAGACGGCCGTCGGCGAAGCCATTGACGCCAACCCGCAGGCAGTATCGGATTACAGAGGCGGAAAAGAGACCGCCGCCAAGTTCCTCGTGGGACAGGTGATGAAGAATACCAAAGGCCAGGCGAAACCGGATCTGGTGAACAAACTGATAATAGCGGCCTTGGAAAAGCTCAAGTAGCAGGTACTATTCAAGTCTCAGCAGCAGCTGGGGGACATAAAACGGGCGAAAGACTCCCTGAGAGGTCAATCCATGAGCGATTTCATGAACGTTATCCAATTACTGATATCCATATTATTGGTAGTTGTCATACTTGCCCAGGTAAAAGAAGGCGGAGGCGGGCTTTTTGGCTCAGCGTCCTCCACAGTTCGTACCCGTCGAGGATTAGAAAAGACTCTTTTTCAGTTCACGATCTTTCTAGCCATAGTGTTCGTCATCGTTTCCATCATAAGCGTCCGAGTAGGTTAATCTACAGGCAGCTCCGATAGCCTTATAGCCTCATGGAACAACCCTTGATTGTCTTTACAACCGACTTTGGCTTATCCGACGCCTATGCGGGCGTCATGAAGGGCGTGGCCCTTACTATCAACCCCAACCTCCGCTTCATCGACCTCACTCATCAGATACAGCCTCAGAATATTACCCAAGCATCATTCTTATTGGGTCTCAACCACCAGTTCCTACCTGCCAACGCCATCCATGTAGCAGTGGTTGACCCGGGAGTTGGCACCGAGCGTCGTCCTATACTCCTCACAACTCCATGTGGCAGCTTTGTCGGCCCAGATAATGGATTGCTCAGCGGGGTGATATCAAGCTACTTAAATGAAAACTCAACGGACGACGGCCAGATAGAGTTACCGCCGTGTCTCAGCGCGATACACCTAACCAACGCCGATTTTTGGCGGCGTCCTGTAAGCGAGACATTTCACGGACGTGATGTATTCACTCCGGTTGCTGCCCATCTGTCATTGGGAACTGAACCGAAAGACTTCGGACAACCAATCAACAGCCTTAACTATTTGCGGATGCCACAGCCAATCATTGATAGACAAACCATCACCGGACACGTCATATATCCAGACGTCTACGGTAACTTGATAACCAATATCCCCTCGGAAATCCTACCAAAATCAGGGTTAACGCGGGTCACGATAAAAGACCGAAATATCAACAGGCTCAGCCGTACTTTTAATGATAACCACCTGTTAGGTGGCGATAAATTAATAGCTCTGATAGGGAGCCACGGTCACTTAGAGATTGCTGTGGCCAATGGCAACGCGGCGGAGTTATTACAGGCATCCCAGGGAGAGATTGTCACTCTGACCTCATTCGATGATTGACATAGTTAGGCGTCGTGCTAACATTGTCGGAAAACAGCCTCAGAACCCAAATTACCATCTTTTCATTAAAAGAGCATAGAAAAGATAGGAGGTATCATGGAGCTCGATCGACACGGTCTACTAAGTCTATACAAGACAATGACAACAATCCGTCATTTTGAGGAACGGGGCATTCCGGAAACCGGGCAACGAGGCATGTCCGCCTCAGTCCATTCATCGGCAGGCCAGGAAGCTGTTCCCACAGGAATGTGCGCCAACCTCAGCGATGATGACTACATCGGCAGCACTCACCGTGGCCACGGACACTGCATCGCCAAGGGCGTTGACCCTAAGCTTATGATGGCTGAGTTGTTTGGCCGTGCAACCGGGCCCAACAAGGGCAAGGGCGGTTCAATGCACATCTCTGATATGAGCAAGGGAATGCTGGGAACCAATGGGGTAGTGGGCGCCAGTATACCTTTGGCAGTGGGCGCTGCATTAACCGCAAAAGTCAAGAAAAACGGTAAGGTGGCAGTAGCATTCTTCGGTGACGGAGCATCCAGTCAAGGAGTGCTACACGAGTCAATGAACCTGGCATCTATCTGGAAGCTACCGGTAATCTTCCTCTGCGAGAACAATGGCTATGCCATGTCCACTCCCAGTGAGTACGGAGTTTCGACCACCCACGTTTCAGACCGAGCCCAAGGGTATGACATGCCTGGAATAAACGTTGACGGCATGGACGTGTTCGCCGTCTACGACGCCTCAGCCCAAGCCGTTGCGAGAGCACGGGCCGGTGAAGGCCCAACGTTGATCGAAGCCCAAACCTACCGCTATTACGGTCACACCGTCTTCGACAACCCTCTGACCTACCGATCTCAAGAAGAAGAAGATCATTGGCGTGCCCGCGACCCACTGAAACAATTCAGAGACGTCGTTATTCCACAAGGGGATATAACGGCTGAAGAGTTGGATCGTCTGGACGCTGAAGCCGAAGCACTCATGGAAGAGGCAGTCAAATTTGCAGACGAAAGTCCTCTTCCTGCACCGGTTGAATTGTATGACGATGTGTATGTCGACTACCCGGTGGACATGATGAAACGGGGTGTAAACATGTCGGTTTAGCCCGACTTCACGAATTCTACTAGCACAGATTTCTACGATCGCACAGAAAGTCATTAAGGAGAATCAGATGACGACCACGTTACAAACAACTGGCACCCGTGAGATTCAATTCAGGGAAGCAATCAACGAATGTCTCAGGCAAGAGATGGAACTTGACGAAAACGTAATTATCATGGGAGAGGAAATCGCTGGAGGAGCTGGTCGCGAGGAACAGGGCGTTGAAGACGCCTGGGGTGGGCCCTTCCGAACCACTGTCGGCTTGATTCAACAATTCGGCAAAGACCGGGTACTAGACACTCCCTTATCAGAAGCCGCGTTTATTGGCGCGGCCATCGGTGCATCTTCTACTGGTCTCAGGGCCGTTGCCGAGTTGATGTTCGTAGACTTCATAGGGGTGTGCATGGACCAATTGGTCAACAACGCCGCTAAGATGCGCTACATGTTCGGAGGGCAGGTCAAGGTGCCATTCACCATGATGACTCGCATCGGTGCTGGATTCGGAGCGGCAGCTCAACATTCAGAGTCATACTATTCGATTTTCAGCCACTTCCCTGGTCTGAAAGGTGTCTGTCCTTCAGACGCATACACCGCTAAAGGTCTGCTGACCGCGTGCATCCGCGACGATGACCCAGTGGTTTTCTTTGAGCACAAGGGACTCTATGGAATCTCAGGGCCGGTGCCTGAAGAGCCGTATGTCCTGCCATTGGGGAAAGCCCGAACAGTTCGCGAAGGTACCGACGTCACCCTCGTAGGTATATCCAAGATGACTTGGACTGCCTTAGCCGCTGCGGAAGAACTGGCCAAAGAAGGAATCAATTGTGAGGTCATAGACCTCTTGAGCGTGTCACCTATCGATTACGATCACATCAATGAATCAGTACAGAAGACTCACCGGCTGATAGTTGTGGACGAGGATACTCCCGTCTGTAGCATGGCATCAGAAATATGCTCTAGAGTCGCTGAAGAGGTCTTCGACTATCTGGACGCACCGCCTTCCCGTGTTACCGCTCCCCACACGCCGGTCCCGTACAGCAGGGCTATGGAGAATGAATACATGCCAAACGAGACCCGAGTGATTAACACGGTCAAAAAGCTTCTAAATCTTTAAACCCGATATCTATCCAGTAACTAAAAAAACCGGCCCTGTTGATTCGGGACCGGTTTTTTAATTGTGATTTGATCTTGCGGGTTGATAAGGCTATTTGGTTGCAACCTGCACTATGAAATCTGGGTCATAGTGATCGTATTGAGGCTGGAAATCACCATATCGATCTACTTGTTTAAACCCGGCATCCTCCAGCAGTGATGTTACGTATTCTTGCCTGATCGGGCAGAGGTTGAGATGATGGACAGAACCGTCTGAGTAAGAGTACCTAAATAGAACACCATTTTCACTTACTGATTCAGGCCTGATGTCAACCGTGTCACCGAGGTAATATGACTGGTGCTTTGAAGTAAATCCGTTATCGAGAATGGAATCATAGTTTCGGTGGTCGATGATGGCCACGCCACCAGGGTTTAATAATCCGTAAATTTCGTCGAGGGCTTGTCGTCGCTCATGGTCGTTGAACAGGTGAGTAAATGCGTTACCCAAGCAGACTATCGCGTCAAATTTCTCGTTGGTGAACGTTTCGGAGAGCGAGGTCCATTCCGCCACTTCAAATCGCGCCGATTCAAGTCCGAACCGTTCTGCATTCTCTTTAGCCTTGGTAATCATGTTGGCAGAACCGTCCGAACCGGTGCAATCAAAACCGTTCATGTTCAACGTGACGGTATGGTATCCGGTTCCACTGGCGATATCTAGTACAGTTTCTGAGCCGCTCTCTTTCAGAATGCGCTCGAAGAACCCCGCTTCAGATTCGCCTCGTTTTTTCCAGTCAATGAGCTCGTCCCAGCGTCCAACGAATTCAGTCGTGTATTCTTCAATAAAACGATCACTATTAGTTATGTTTGTGTCTGATGACATATTAATTCCTCTATCGGCTTATCTTATTTGGGCCACAAACATGGCCCAGCCGATTTTCTTTGCCTCTGCAGCCTCAACCCAAAAACCCAGCGCGTTGACCGTTCCGTCAATCGTGCCTTCGTCTACCAATTCGAGGAGGCCATCCCTGTTCTCCAATACCCGGTCTCTGATCCAACCATATGACCTAGAAACGTGCTGGGACCAGTCTTCAACACGTTCAATCTTGAACCCCAACTCATCTAATGCCTGGCGATAGTCTGGTAGGTCCCACATGTCAGGAGACTTCACCCGGTCGTAGATTCGCTGTCGATCAGATTCTGGTGTATCACTTTTCACTAAGATGTCAGTGAAAACGAGCGTCCCTCCTAGAGTCAAAACTCTCTTGCACTCAGACAATATCTTGACTTTGTCCACTCCATGCAAGAATGCTTCTTGACTCCAGACGATATCGAACGACTCGTCCGAGTACTTCAGATCATGAAAGTCGCCATATTCAAATGTCAGGAGGCTCTCCAGACCTGCCTCTTTACCGCGGTCACTGGCTAACCTCAGCTCTTTTTCGCTGATATTAGTAGCAGTAACGTGGCAACCGTACTCGGAAGCCAAATAACGAGCTGTAGACCCATATCCACACCCGAGGTCTAGTACCTTGGTTTGTGCTGTGAGATCAACAGCCTCGGCCATAATCTGGTTAGTATGTTCCATAGCCTCTAGGTGAGAGCATTCCACACTGCATGGCACACCTAGATGGATATTATCGCCCCATATGGTGCGATATATCTGGTCCGCTGGACCATCATAATAAGCTTTGGTGCTCGACACCACTGATTCGGTGTTGCGCTCGGTCATATTCCAGTGCTTCCCTTCATCTCAGACTAGTGGAAAAGCTGTCCGCCGTTCACGTTATATGCCTGACCAGTGATAAATGATGAGTCCTCTCCAGCCAGGAAAGACACCATATTAGCCACGTCTTGAGATTCAGCGATCCGGCCCAAAGGAGTGTTCTGCGAGGAATTTTCCACTATTTGGCTCCTGAATTCCTCTTGGGTAATCCCTTTTTCCGCAGCTTGATCTCGTTCCCAGTAACTCATCCGGTCAGTATTGATTGGTCCTGGACATACAGCGTTGACGGTGATGTTATGAGGTGCTAAATCCATTGCAACTGCCTGAGTCAGGCCAATCACAGCGAACTTAGACGCTGAGTAAGCAGCGCCGTTAGCACTGGCCTGCTTGCCGGCGTTGGAGGCAATATTGATAATCCGCCCGCCGTTACCAGCAGCGATCATGTGCCGGGCTACAAACTTGGAGGCCAAAAAAACCGCAGTTGTATTAATCGACAAGAAATGATCCCAGACCTCTTTATCCAGGTCCGTCACTGGAACTTTATCCTTACCGATGATCGCGCGTGCATTATTGACCAAGATATCTATGCGGCCAAATGTTTCAATCGTTTCCTCGACCATACCCTCTATCTGTTCCGGATCTGACAAGTCACAGTAGATGGGCAGCGCAGTGCGACCCAAAGCCTGAACCTCTTCAGATACGGTCATGATACCGCCCCATTCCTCACGGACTTCTGCTGGGGGTAGATCGGATGCCTCACGGCGAACGTCAGAAAGGGCAATATCAGATCCCTCGCCAGCCAATTTCATGACTGTAGCCCGACCCACACCACGCATGCCTCCAGCACCGGTAATCAATGCTATTTTTCCATCCAGCCCAGGCATTCAGCCTCCTACGTTACACATGCCAATCCGATGGTCTGGCCGTTGGTTTGGGAGCCCCGACAGTTTAATCGACGTTTCAAGGAATTTCAACTTGCGATTGTACATATTTGAATCCACCAGTTATATCCTGTGATAGTATTAGTGCCAACCTAGGCGTGGAATCGCTCGCGCTCGGGCTTTGGATATGAGAACAAATAATTCGGTGGCAGGAGGTAACTCACTATGGCCACGGTAGGAAGCGGCAAATACACTTACGAGTACGTCCCAAACTGGGCAAAGATGCCCGCGAACCAGCTTATGGGCACGGCCAGCGCGGTAGCGACCGACTCCCAAGACCGTGTATACATCTTCCAGCGCACCAACCCACCGGTGCTGGTCTTTGATCGTGAAGGCAACTTTTTGAATTCATGGGGCGACGGTATGTTTGATGACCCTCACGGAATTTTCATCAAAGATGACATCTGCTACCTAACAGACAGAGAAGGCTCCATTGCCATGAAGACCACCTTGGATGGCACTCCCCTGCTGTCCATCGGCACAAAAGGAGAGTACTCGGATACCGGTTGTGAGAAAGCAGGCGACGTCCCTCCTCGCTCTGCAGGTCCGTTCAACTACGTTACGGAAATGGTTCCCGCCCCCAACGGAGACCTTTACATCTCCGACGGTTACCGAAACGCCCGGGTTCACCGGTTCTCCGCGGCAGGCGACCTGATCTCATCATGGGGTGAACCTGGCAAGGGAGGCCCCAACCAGTTCCACCTACCCCACAGCCTTGTAGTAGCCGACAATGGCAACGTGTACCTTTGCGACCGCGAAAACAGCCGCGTGCAGGTATTCTCTCCCGACGGCGAATACATCACCATGTGGACTGACATGATGCGCCCATTGGATATTTCCATTGATAGCGAAGGTATCTTCTATACCTCAGAGAGACCAGACGACAAAAACCCGGCCCAGATGAGCGTCTTAGACGGCGACGGGAAAGTGCTGGAGCGGTTCCCTTGTATATCAGCCCATGGTTCCTGGGTTGACGCCCACGGCGATCTCTACCTGTCACTTGGCGCAGAAAAGAGCGTAGACAAGTATGTCCGCATCTAATAATCAAACGGGTTAAAACACGTAAGGGCATTCCGGTGCTATCGGGATGCCCTTACGTTTATGACTGAGCTACTTATGGCCGAAAAAACCAATAAACCAACTAAACGCAGCCTATCAGGCTTGGAAGTAAAACCGGTCTACACACCGGATGACCTTGCAGACACCGACTTCGCACGCGACCTTGGGCAACCGGGAGAGTTCCCATTCACCCGTGGCCCATATCCAAACATGTATCTAGGAAGGCTATGGACTAGACGTCAGATCGCAGGGTTTGGAACTGCCCAGGCAACCAACGAACGATACCGCTTCCTGCTAGAACACGGGCAGACCGGCATCAGTACTGACTTTGACCACCCAACACTAACCGGCTATGACTCTGACCATGAACTTGCAGAAGGAGAAGTTGGTCGATTAGGAGTAGCTATCGACTCTGTCCGAGACATGGAAGACCTATTTCTAGATATACCATTGGACAAAGTCAGCGTCTCTCTGACCATCAATCATCCAGCCATTGTACTAATGGGGATGTTCTTGTCGGTCTCTGAGAAACGGGGCGTTGATTGGAAATCGCTCAGGGGGACCGTCCAGAACGACTCGCTTAAGGAATTTCATGGCCAAAAAACCTTTGCGTTGGGACCAAGCCCATCGCTCAAACTGACCACAGACATAGTGGAATTCTGCACAAACCACGTTCCTAACTGGTACACCATATCCATCTCGGGATACCACACCCGAGAGAGCGGCTCAGACGCAATTCAAGAACTGGCTTTCACCATCGCCCAAGGGATGGCCTATGTAGAATCAGCTTTGGAACGAGGATTACCCATAGATAGTTTCGCACCCAGATTGTCCTTTTTCTTCGGATGTCACAATGATGTTTTCGAAGAAGTAGCCAAATTCCGAGCTGCTCGGCGCATGTGGGCTCGCATAATGAAGGATCGATACAAGGCTCAAAAGCACGAGTCCATGCGCTTGCGGTTCCATACCCAGACCTTAGGCTCGACTCTTATGAGACAAGACCCGCAGAACAACATCGCACGGGGTACTCTACAAGCGTTGGCCGCAGTGTTGGGTGGGACACAATCCCTGCACGTCAGCGGATTCGACGAGGCATTCGATATACCTTCCGAAGAAGCCATGCGTATGTCGCTGGCCACTCAATTGATTCTCTCCCACGAATCCGGCGTAACCAACACCGTAGACCCAATGGCTGGCTCTTATTTCATTGAGAGCATGACAAACGACATAGAAGAAGCCGCCTGGGAATACATCTCAAAGATCGAGGCATTCGGTGAAGGGCTTTACCCGTTGAAGTCGGGCATGCTCCAGGCAATTGATACCGGTTACATCGAACTTGAGATTGCCCGATCAGCTTACGAGTACCAACTCAAAATCGAGAGCGGAGACCAAGTCGTGGTGGGGCTGAATCAGTACCAATCCGCAAGCAATCAAAAGTTGGAGTTGTTCGAGTTTGACCCTGAGGAAGAAGAATGGCAGAAAGGACGGCTGGCTGAAATTAGAGGTCGACGCAGTCCCGCTGATGTTAAATCAGCCCTATCTTCACTAAAACAAGCGGCACTAGATGACAAGAACCTTATGCCTTCGGTACTGAAAGCTGTTGGAGCATTGGTAACTGAAGGTGAAATCTTGGACACCATGCGGGATGTCTACGGAGAGCACGTAGACCCCGGAGTGTTTTAGATATGACACGGCCTGCACATGTCAAAGTACTTCTAGCCAAGTTAGGCTTGGACGGGCATGACAGGGGGCTTAAGGTCATCGCCAGAGCCATGCGCGACGCTGGATTTGAAGTAGTGTATATGGGTATGCGAGTCACAGCCGATCAGGTAGCCCAGACTGCCCTGCAAGAGGATGTGGACGTTGTGGGTATAAGTATCCTATCGGGCGCCCACATGCGGCTGATTCCCCGCTTAACCGACTCCCTTAAAGCCCGACAAATAAGCGACGATATTCTCTTGTTGGTTGGCGGTACCATACCCGAAGACGACGTTGAGGACTTGCATAACCTGGGGGTTCAAGGGGTATTCCCAGTGGGCAGCTTCACCTCCACAATGACCAAGTTCATCATCGACAATATCAGTCGCGGTCGTTCGTCTCCCAAGGCATAATCTCCTCCCATTAGGGGTCTTTATCTATGGAATGGCCTCCCAAATACCATACCGATTATCACCCGAGCCCCGAACAAGAATATTGGTCTCGAGAGTTAGAGACTATGTCACCTGCTGACCGTGACAAAACAATTCTGGCCAAATTGCAGGCACAGGTACGTTACGCATATCAGAACTCTGGTTTCTACCAAGAATTCTATAAAGACGTTAAAGTTGACCCAACGAATCTAGCCAACCTAGAAGAATTTGCCCAACTCCCAATCCTTACCAAAGAAGATATCCGACACGAACAGGAGCAGCACCCGCCGTACGGGCGTTTCATTTGCGTCCCGATTCAGGAAATATTTAGGGTGCATGGCACTTCCGGCACGACCGGACGCCCTACGGTATTCGGCATCGGCAAAGACGACTGGGACAGGATCGGCGAAGCCCACGCACGCATCCTATGGGGTGCGGGACTGAGACCAGACGATACGGTGATGGTCGCGGCAGTCTTTAGTCTATACGTCGGCAGCTGGGGCGCTCTGGTAGGAGCAGAGAGGTTGGGGGCAACCTGCTTTCCTTTTGGGAGCGGTGCGCCTGGACAGACCGAGCGTGCTGTGGAATGGTGCACCATGGTTAAACCCACCGCTCTGTACGCCACGCCCTCATATGCCCTCTACCTAGCTGAGACCGCTCGGCAGATGGGTTTCAATCCCAAAGAAGATTTTGGGTTCAGGTTTATGTTCTTTTCTGGTGAACCAGGAGCCAGCGTCCCTGCTACTAAACGCCTAATTGAGGACACATTTGGCTGTTACATCGTAGATCAAGGCAGCATGGCCGAGATGACTCCTTGGATGAGTAACTCGGGTTGCAAGTATCTAGACAGTGGCATGCACCTTTGGCAAGACATCGTATACACCGAAATGGTCGATCCCAGAACCAGATTAAACCTTTCGCTAGGAGAGGAAGGCGTTCCAGTCTACTCTCACACAGAACGCACCTCCCAGCCGATGATACGCTACTGGTCAGGCGATATCGCACGGTGGGACATGGTAGATTGCCCCTGCGGTCGGAGTTATCCGACCCTAATCAAGGGCATCTACGGGAGGGTTGACGACATGATCATAGTCAGGGGCCAGAACGTATTTCCCTCGAGAATTGAAGACGTTCTTCGCGGCCTGCACGAGTTTGGCGGCGAGTTCCGGCTGGTATTGGAACGTGAGCCGGGCCATATGGACAATTTAACGGTTCAGGCCGAAGTCTCAGCCCAAGAATATGCAACCCGCGAGTTCAATCCTGCGGAATTTGAACAGATACGCGAGCGATTCACAACAGAACTCCGCCGTGCCATTGGTGTCAGTGTCGGCGTCCAACTAAAGCCAGCAGGAGCATTCGAACGCACACAGTTCAAAGCTCGCCGTATAATCGACCTGCGCACCCCCTCATAATCCATACGCCCATAGTATCTAGGGTAACCACAGTATGACTTCGAAAAAACCAACCTATAGCACATTAGACCACTCCCTGGGTGAGACCCTCAACCTCATTAGAGACACGGTGCGCCATTTTTCTTCACAGGAAATATCACCGAGAGCCCAGGAAATTGACCAAACCGACGAATTCCCCAGAGATCTGTGGCCCCGACTTGGAGACCTCGGACTGCTGGGCATAACGGTTTCCGAGGAATACGGCGGGGCAGGACTTGGCTATCTAGCCCACACCACCACCATGGAAGAAATATCGAGGGGGTCTGCCAGTGTCGGTCTCAGCTACGGAGCCCATTCCAATCTGTGTGTAAACCAAATCTTCCGTAATGGTAATGATGATCAGAAACGACGCTATCTGCCCAAGCTGATCAGCGGAGAACATGTTGGCGCCTTAGCCATGAGCGAAGCTTCTGCGGGATCGGATGTGGTGAGCATGTCTCTCCAGGCCGAAAAGAACGGCGACCATTACGTTTTAAACGGCACCAAGATGTGGATCACCAATGGCCCGGACGCCGACACATTCGTAATCTATGGCAAGACCGATCCGGATGCGGGATCCCACGGCATAACCGCTTTTTTGGTGGAAAAAAGTTTTGCCGGATTTGAGGCGTCACCCAAACTGGACAAACTGGGCATGAGAGGCTCCAGCACCTCAGAATTGGTCTTCGATAACTGCGAGGTACCGGAGGAAAACGTCCTGGGAGAAGTCAACAACGGAGTAAAGGTCCTGATGAGCGGATTGGACTATGAGCGTTTGGTCCTGGCCGGCGGTCCACTGGGTGTTATGCAAGCGTGCCTGGATATAGTCATCCCATACGTTCACCAGAGAGAGCAATTCGGGCAACCCATCGGCGAATTCCAATTGATCCAGGCCAAACTCGCCAATATGTATACATCACTCACGGCCTGCCAATCATATGCATATGCTGTAGCCCGCGCAGCGGATCGTGGTGACAGCATCCGAAAAGAGGCTGCCGGATGCCTAATGTTTGTCGCTGAGCATGCGACTCAGATGGCACTCGACGCGGTGCAGACCCTTGGTGGCATCGGTTACCTGAACGATTCACCCACAAGTCGTCTGCTTAGGGATGCGAAGCTCTATGAAATTGGCGCTGGCACCAGCGAGATTCGTCGGATGCTCATAGGCAGAGAATTGTTCCGAGAGACCACGTAACTTCCTTAGGCGCAATCTCCAGATCTCATTCTGGCCTCGGCCATATAGCCGATTGTTATTGGACCGGAAACTCCGACCGTAATAGACGGATCTTCCCTCTTTCCTTCAGTTATTAACTTTAGAAATTGCACGATTCATACAGTATATTGCGTTGTAATGAATTGTATAAATTTAAAAATAATTTTAAACTATGGTTAATTATGTAACCTGAAAGTGGGTAAGGGAAGCGCTACCAGAGTAACCGGTCCCATTTTAATGCCTGCTGGATGGGGTATTTGTCGCTCCTATAGGAGCCAGATCCCTGCGTCCAAGTCGCATCAACGCGACCAAGATCGGGAGGACGGAAATGCAGTATTCAACCCTTCGACTGCCAATAACGCTGATCCTAATGGCGTTAATTACGGTAGCTTTTTTTTCCAATCACTCTAACCTTCATGCGGAAGACGATCACGGTGATTACCGTTTTACTTCCACGAGCTTGGATATCGGATCCGGAGCCATCCCCGGTATCATAAATACCTCGGATATCATGTTCGATGTGGACTATTTCTCTTTCCAGGCGACCAGAGGAGTTCGATACACCTTCTTACTGAACGAAATCACAGTGGTTAACGCCAATATTGCCATCATCAATTCTCTGTCCCGAGGCAGCGACAGTTCCCCCGAACAAGAGCTGACGGTATCCGGAGGACAGAAGACAATCACCTGGATCGCCCGGACCACTGACACCTATTACGTAGAAGTTTCAGGCACGTTAAATAACTCTGACGGCTCCTTCTACCTGGGTGATTACTCCATCAGCGGTTTCGAAGATACTGGATTAATGGACCGCCACTCCGATGACAAGAACGGCGCTACCCTTATCAGCTCAGGAAACGTCTATCAAGGAGCTATCAGCCCTTGGAGTAACCAACCCAGCCTAACCAACACGGTGGACGGGGGAGACGACTTCGATTATTTCTCTTTCCAAGCCCAACGCGGAGTTGAGTACAACGTCGAAGTCGAACTAGGCACGTCTGAAGGCGTCGAGATTGCAATTCACACGGCCTTTGCCGGAATGGAAAAGTCTAATGACGGAATTGGTAGCACATTAAATTGGATATCCCCAGCAAACAATACCTATTACATATCGGTATCCGGCACCAGCCGGATGCGGGACTCACAAGGCACCTATGCCATCAAACTCAATGCGGAATCAGAACTTCTAGACCGACATGCTGATTCCGTATCCGGAGCCACAGTAGTTAGTTTCGGAAATTCCCATCAGGGTTCTATCAGTCCTTCCGACGATTTGGATTACTTCTCGTTCCCCGCCCAACGAGGCGTGAGATATGTCTTAGATGCATCCCTGGGCAGCGCTGACGGAGTAGATCTCACGATAATAGACGGCGGAGGTACCAGCCTGGCATCGAACGGAGGGGTCGGCACTAAACTGGAATGGCTGGCTCCGGCCAACGGGACATTTCTGGCCGTAATAGCAGCTTCGCCCCAAGTGTTGAATGTAATCGGCACTTATTCTTTGAACCTGACCAGTGACATAACACTACAAGACCATCACGGTGATCTCCCGTCTGCTGCCTCAGTTCTAAGTTTTGGCAATCCCCATCCAGGTGCGGTCAGCCCAAACACTGACCGTGATTACTTCTCGTTCCCAGCAGAACGAGGAGTCAACTATTCACTAGAACTTGAACTGTTGACAGTCGATGGCGCAGTCATATCAATAGAGAATTCCATTGGAGACACACTAAGCAGTACCAACGGACTTGGCACAGGCCTTGGTTGGACCGCGGCTAGTACCGGCCTTTTCTATGTAGTAGTGTCACATTCCCCTCAGGCTAGTGAAGGCATAGGAACTTATACGCTGAAAGTGTCGGCCAACACCAGTCTGGAAGACCGTCACCGTGACACCGCAGATACGGGCACGTCTTTAAGTTTTGGCACCATTTACCAAGGAGCGATCAGCCCACAGCCTGACCTAGATTACTTCTCTTTCCCTGCGGATCGGGGAGTGGAATACCTGCTAGATGTAACCTATGGTTCAGCATCTGCCGTTTCTTTTGAGGTGGCAAACCTGGACGGAATCTCAGAACCTGGTGCACGTAATTTTGGTGAGAACAACATCGTACGGTGGACGGCTCCGGACTCAGAGACCTATTACATAAAAATCTCAGCCTCCCCCAAGGCGCTGGAACAGACTGGCACTTATACCTTAAAGGTAACTCCAGACATGACTCTAAAAGACCGTCACGGCGATTCAGCAGTTAGTGGTACAAGTATTGGATTTGGCAACGCCATTGCCGGCGCTATCAGCCCTGCCAGCGACTACGACTACTTTAAGTTCTCTGCAGAGCGTGGAATTAACTACACCGTTGACGTGAAACCTGGAACCACTGAAGGTGTACGGTTTTCAGTTGAGAAGCAAGCCACAGGATTCTCACAGTCCAACTTCGGATTGGAACAGAAACTGGAGTTGATCGCACCTGAATCAGGAACTTACATATTAGCCTTATCTGCCTCCGGACGAGTTGCTGATCCGATCGGTACTTACTCGATAACCGTCACTCGCCAGAATGACACCCTCCCAAGCACTCCAAAAGTAATTGAACCGGAACCTTTATTGGAAGACACTCCTCCAAAGGTCACCACACCTGAGAGCACAGCATTGATCGTTCCGTCCCGAGTATCACCGTTGGGGGGCGTGGTTAGAGTTCCGGTCGAACTAAACAAAGCTGCAGGTATCACAAATCTTGGATTCACCCTGAATTACGACCCCAACGCCCTCCGTGTGATGTCGGTGGAACGAGGTTCAAGACTCACTAGGGATTCCTTCAGTTATAACACCGACACACTAGGTCAGGTTCGGTTCGGGTTTGCCGAAACCAAGGGCTCAGGCCATGAAGGAACAGCGGCAGTCGTTTCGTTCCAGGTTGTTGGAACAGAAGGCGCAGTTAGCCCAATCACCTTATCAGACGCCCTGGTAAACCACCAAGACGAAGAACCATTGGCCATGCAACTGGTCGGCGCAGACTTCAAGGTTGGCTCCAAGATATCGGGTGACGCTGATGGAGACAGCCGCGTTACAGCCATGGATGCATTGTTAGCTCTAAAGTTGGCATCCAGCCAATCATCAAGAACTGATCTTTCATTGGACGTCAATAACGATGGCAAGATCACCATAGAAGACGCGCAGATTATTCTGAACATGGCTCGACCGAGTTAGTGGGGTAAATCATGCGCTGGGTGTTAGAAGTAGCATTCATAGGCTTATCAACCAGTTGGAAATGGCTTGCCGGATCCATAACCGCCTTAATCATCTTAGTGGTTGTGTTGTTTGGCATTGGAGTACTGGGCGGCGACAGCGACACAAGCGATAAGGGTTTAGATGCCCCAAGTGTGGTGGCATCACCAACCCCCACTCCTGTTCCAATGCCAACGCCAGAGCACACCCAAACACCGATCGAATCGGCACCGCCCCCCGTCGCCACGGCAGCCCCAGGAGCACTGAACAGGATTATCTCCGTACCAATCTTAGCCACCAAGGCTATAAACGTTGGCAGCTTAGAATTCACGCTAGTCTACGACCCCGATAAGCTCGAATTTACACAAGTCGAACGAGGGTTGTTATCCGGTAACTCACTCATAGACTCTAGTTCTTCGGAACCTGGGCGACTCTGGGCTGCCATCATAGACTCCCAAGGAATAAACGGCAGTGGAACAGTAGCTGTGGTGAAGTTCATGGTTCGCGAAGGCGTGACTGGCTCTATGCCACTAATCCTGGAGAACATAGTGGCATTCGACGCCATAACCCTAGTCGACATCGTAACCAGAACAACCCATGGTGAGTTCGATACGACTAATCTAAACCCTTTGTCCCCTATAGTTACATTTCAATAATCAGGGTCCGACTTCATTTCAATGATCATGGACATTACGGTTAAATGCCGTTAAGGTCGGTGTCCAACTTTTTAGTTTTGACCCTATCCACAGTTGGGATTCTCGCCTACAATGTGACCAGAGCGCACCACCATGCGTGTGATACTAAAATATTTCGGAGGGGCGATTTTGGCTAGTTTGACACTTTCAGAAGCAGAAACGATCTTGGCCGGATCCAAAGCGAAGATGGTTGAATTGGGCGTCAAGATGAGTATCTCAGTGGTTGACCCACGAGGTGATCTAATCACCATGTGTAAGATGGATGGAGCGCCTTGGCGTACGCCCGTCGTTTCTCGTGGTAAAGCCGTGGCATCAGCCAGCTTTGAGGTGGCTAGCGGCTCTCTCACAGACAACGCACAAGCACCCATATTCAGAGCTTTTATGGCATTGGAAGGCGGCCATTTCATCCCCGGTCAAGGAGCATTGCCGGTATTCAGGAACGGGGAGATAATAGGAGCTGTCGGAGGAAGTGGGGGAACAGCTCAAGAAGATGAAGACTGCGCCCGTGCTGGCATAGAAGCAGCCGGATTCTCAGCTTCCCGCTAGAAGCACATCATTATTAATCGGAACAAAGAGCGGATGGGTTAGACCCATCCGCTCTTCTGGTTTCTTGGCGGTGGACGGAGCCCATTATCGGATTGTAGACTGACCACCAGAAGCCGGGCCTAAAAGGAATTCTCTGACAAGACCTCTGGAGCTAGATCATGCACGTAGGATCGTCAACTTTCTTCCAAAACCATCGCCAAACCATGTCCGACTTCGAGGTCTACCAGAACGAACTCCGACTGGCCGACATGGTGGAGCCCCTGGGATTTGATTCCATCTGGGCTGTGGAACACCACTTCACTGACTACACCATGTGCCCAGACGTACTACAGTTCCTTTCCTACATGGCGGGACGCACGCAGACAGTGCAACTAGGAAGTATGGTTGTAGTCCTACCTTGGCACAACCCCCTGCGGGTTGCCGAACAGTTTTCAGTACTGGATCACTTGAGCGGCGGCCGTGCAATTGTGGGTGTCGGACGTGGTCTAGCCAGGGTTGAATTCGACGGTTTCCAACTGGAAATGTCCGAGTCACGAACCAGGTTTGCCGAAAGTACCCAACTATTAGTCCGGGCGCTGGAGGACGGCGTCGCCGAGTTCAACGGCGAACTGATTAAACAACCTAGAGCAAATATCAGGCCACGTCCCTACAAGAGTTTCAAGGGCCGGACATACGCCGCCGCAGTATCACCAGAGTCGTCGTTGGCATTAGCACAGCTTGGCTTGGGGATGTTAATCATTCCTCAGAAGCCCTGGAACGAAGTCGAATCCGAATTGAAATCCTACCGTGAGATCTACCAGAAGCTCAACGGAGAACCTGCACCTCCACCCGTGGTGGTTGGATTCACGTTCTGCAACGAAGATGAAGAACGAGCCGAGGAAATAGCCAGCGAGTATGTTGGCAACTATTGGGAATCGATAATGGACCATTACGAATTCCACGGCGACCACCTAAAAGAGACCAAAGGCTACGAATACTATGGAAAGTTCACTGAGAAGATTGAGCAATACGGTGACCAGGACGTGAAAGACTTCTTCCTAGACCTTCAAGTGTGGGGGACTCCCGAACAGTGCTATGAGAAAATAATGGCCACCCGTAGACGTACAGGTAGCGAGTCATACCTAGCTGCCTTCAGTTTCGGTGGCATGCCCTATTCCGAAGTAGAAAACAGCATGAAGCTATTCGCGGAGAAAGTCATGCCACGCTTAAAGGAAGTACCCAGCGCAGCCTGATCTAAGCCTCTGTATAGCGAATACTCTCATTTCTGATCTCCCCAAGAGGTCTCCAAGCGAATCTCTCGCTGTAGGGATTCTCGATTCCTTCAAGGGCATCAGCGGCCAATTTTCCCAAGACCGGTCCGAATTTAAAGGCGTGCCCGCTGCCGCCGGTGGACACGACCAATCCCTGTCGGTCTGGGTCGCGGCTTATCCAGAAATCCCCGTCCCAGGTGTCGCAATATAAGCATAACTTGCTATCTTCAAGCGGAAGAGTCGCTAATGACGGTAGCGATTGGGCTATAAACTCCCGACAGTGGTCTTCCTGTTCCCTAAGCGTGACTCTGGCAACGTCCGGTCCGACACGCCTTCCTGGTCCATGGTTGGCAATCTTCACCACACCCTCAGAGTTAGCGGGGAACCCATACCAGCCACTGCGAGGTATATCCGCCCCCCATGGAGGAAAAACCGGGGGTTTGTAATCATCGAGATTTGAAGGTTTAAAGTAGAAAATCGGCTGACCTACCGGCCACATCCTGTCAGCGAGTTCGGGTACCAAAACAGTAGTCCACACCCCAGCTGCCACCAGTACCCACTCCGCATGTAGTTCCTTGCCATCAGCCGCAACGGCTCCGATAACCCGGCCCGCATTCTGAAGCAAGCGAACTGCAGCGAATCCAGTCACGATTGACACCCCAGTGGCTAGTGCATCTTTTTTTAACTCTGCTGTGGTCTGTGCTGCCTCAGCCCAACCGGCTTTAGGATTAAAGTAGCCATCTATATAGTAGTCTGTACTCCAAAGCGGGTACTTATTCGTCAACTGTCCAGGTTTCAGGCGTTCCAAAGGTAGACCCTGTCCAGTCAAGAGACTATATGAGTCTTGCTCGAATGACCCAGCCGCCATTGCTACGCTGCTCATAAGCAAGAAGCCGTCTTCGTGGTAAAGATCTTTCCCCCAGCGGCGATTCCAACTATGCCATCCGTCAATAGCCTTTGCACAGAGTTCGGTGTAGAAGCCGTCGGCCCCGTAGTCCATACGAACCATACGGCTAACATCATTTGAGGCAGCTAAAGGATGGGGCACAGGCCCAGGGTCAGCCATCGTCACCTGGTAGCCCCTATGTCGAAGCTCAATGGCGGCCGTCAACCCAAATATGCCTGCACCAAGAACCAAAACGGTGCCGTCAGTAGGGATGATCAATCAAGACCCATGAGACAGATAGCGTAATGTGTATTTATTATGCTGTTCATCCTCGGCGGCAAATCTCATAGCCACATGCGAGTTTTCTATGTTCACGTCGCTCTTCAAAATCCTTCTGTTCTAGAATTCATTGTGGCCTTATGACTCTGTCTTATATTGCTCCAATCCTAGTCAGCAGGGCTAGGATGACCTGAACGAGAAAAAGCACTTCTCAAGGCCGCCGAAGCTTCATCTACAGCCTGTTGACTCTTATCTACCACCGATGCCATGCTGAAAAACCCGTGAATCATACCGTCATATCTGATAGCAGTGGCTGCAACACCGGCTTCAGTTAGGCGCTTGGCATAGGCTTCGCCTTCATCCCGCAATGGGTCGAATTCAGCGGTGATCACAATAGCCGGTGGCTGTCCAACAAGGCTATCGGCCTGGAGCGGCGCAGCGTATGGGTTCTTCGCATCAGCCTCACTCTCCAAATAGTGCTCCCAATACCACTGCATACCAACCTTGGTCAGTGAATATCCTTCTGCGTTATCAGTGTAAGAAATAGTATTAAAATTGACATCTGTTACTGGATAAACCAAAACCTGCAACGCAATCTCAGGACCACCACGATCCGCTGCCATCAACGACATAGCTGCCGCCAAATTACCACCAGCACTGTCTCCACCAACTGCCAAACGAGTGGAATCGCCATTGATGATGGCGGAATTGTTTACTGCCCAGGTGGTCGCCGCCCAGCAATCTTCTGCAGGTCCTGGAAACTTGGTATCTGGTGCCAATCGGTAATCCACAGAGACGACTACACACTGACCTCCGACGCATAGGTTGCGGGCAGACCCATCTGCCGACTCCAAGTCACCAACGACCCAGCCGCCACCGTGGAACCAGAGCAAAATTGGAAATGGACCCGTTCCTTCAGGCGTGTATATACGCACAGGTATATCGCTGTCCGGTCCTGGGATAGTCCGGTCTTCAACTTTTGCAACCTCCGGCCCCGGAGAGCGCTTACGCAACCTAGCATTGGCTCTTGCTTCTTCTGGGCTAACAGTATCGGCCGGCGGCAGACCAAGCGATGCCATCGCTTCCATCACTTCTACGATCTGTGGGTCTAGTGGCATTTCACACCTCGCGTAGATTAAACAAAAATTTTTCGCTCATGCGAATTTCCAGCATATTATAGTCGAATTTGAACCTGAATAAGCATTATATGACTCAAGCCAACTTATTTATCGAGAGTGAACTCGCCTCCAGTTCCGGCGTCTCCTGTGCATTGTTTTACGCGGCTTCCAAGTTACTCAGGGTCATGGGCTCGGGTGTCTTGCGCCGTTATGTAAATCTCTCTCATGGCTTATTTCAGGCGGATTTGCGAGGTTAAACACGAGAAGATTCTCCCTGATTTCAGAGTGTTTCGGTTCGAGAATCATCTAGAACGTTCCAGATTTGAACGGATGATTTCTGGTTAGTCGATTATCAGCACGATTTTGCCAAAGTTCGCGTTGGTTTCCATATACCTATGGGCATCAGCAACTTCGTCTAATTGGAAAGTACGGTCCACAATAGGTTTCATACTTCCTGAGGATAGGTGAGGCAGAACATGACGCTTGAACTGCGCAGTCACTCCCAATTTCTCCTCAAGGGACCGACCTCTAAGACCGGTACCACACACCTGGATACGCTTGGCCATAAGTGGCCTCAGGTCAACATCAACTTTACTACCTCCCATGAGTCCAACCTCAACCAAACGGCCCAGCACTGCCATTGAGGCAATATTTTTGTCCCAATACGGCTCTCCGATAAAATCGATCACCACATCTACCCCTGCACCTGAAGTTAATTCTTTTATAACTCCAGAAAAATCCTGATCGTGGTAATTGATGCCTACATTCATTCCGAGATCGGACGCTCTAGATAATTTTTCATCAGAACCGGCAGTCCCAAACACAAAAGCTCCAGCATGGTGGGCTAATTGCACTGCAGCAGTGCCGACTCCACTTCCTGCGGCATGCACCAGGACACTTTCCCCCATTTGCAGGTTTGCCCGATTAAACAAGGCGTCATAGGCAGTGTAATAAACCTCAGGAGTTGCCGCAGCCTGAATAAAATCCCAGTCAACTGGCATTTTCACCGCCATACGGTGGTGAGTGACAGTACGATTAGCATAGCCACCTCCACCGAGGAGACCAAAGACCCGGTCCCCTTCTTTGATATCTTGAACCCGTTCACCGACCTGTAAAACCACTCCGGCGAACTCCAGGCCAGGAATATCAGATGGGCTACCAAATGGAGCGGGATAATTCCCTTGACGTTGATTCATGTCAGCCCGATTCAACGCAGAAGCTTTGACATCGACCAATATGTCCTCAGGACCAGGCACTGGATCATCGACTTCCATGATCTTAAGTACGTCTGGGCCACCAGGCTCGGTTATAACTGCTGCACGCATTAAGTATTCCTCTATGTCGGTTTAATAATTGGGGGATAGTAATAGCCACTTCCGATTCTGAAACAGTTTATCACCGGATTTTGGCCGGTGCGGTCAACAATCGTAGTTATATAAACCGAACGTAAAAAGCCCCAGATCTGAAAAGGCATTTTCTGCAATTCCAGAAGCTGGGGCTTTTCCAAATCCGATTACATTCTAGTCTGAGGAAAGGGACGCGCTGTGGTCATCTATACGTTGCATCAAATCAATGATGTCCGGCATGGCTGGGCCGTATCGGTCAGCGTCATCGATACCATAACCTTTGTGGTAGGCAGAACGGAAATTAGCGATCGCCCCACCGGCACCAGTTACTGACGAGTTATTCTCATCCCAGATGCCGCCATGGATCAGATCAGGCATGCTTATGGGATCTCGGAAGACGTTCTTTGGATCTCCACCGTCTTCAACTATCCTCATCTGCTCTTCAAACTGTCGACGCATGAACACTATTGGCAGGTCGGTCCGGCCCAATTGCTCCTCCGTCCGATCATAAATCTGGCCCTGGGATACCCATGCATGCGCGTCCTGAGCTAGAACGAAGTCCCATATAGGTTTACCATCCTCGTCAAAAATTGGGATGTCATAATAGGGGATCGAATCCTGTAATGGAGCAGGCACTGCGTCCGGAGCTGTATAACAACCATACGCGATATGATAGGTGCTTATATCGTCGATAGGCACTCGGATTTGGAACTCCTGTCGTACCTGTCCGGGACCACCGGTCTGTGTATAGAACGGGAAAATAACAGTCGAATGGCGGGATTGCCGGTCTTTATCCGCACCGAGGGCCTTCGAGTAGTTAATTCCTTTTTCCATACCATATTGAGTCTCGTGTGCATAGAGAGACTCTATGCCGCGACCCATGTTTATCCTGTTATGCAGAGTAGACATCTGTCTGTCTTTGGTGCGTTCGTCCAAATCTCCGTTTTTTTCCAGCATGTACTTAAACGTATAACCATGAAGATACACGCTGTGAGCCGGATCTCCAGTGTTCTCGTGGCATTGAAGCCAATTACACTCCAAAATCGATATACCGATCTGCCGAATGGCATTGGGCATCACAAACAAATCCCAGGGAGCCAACAAAGGAACCGGCGGAGGCCCCATGTAAGCCCATACCAATCCGCCCATCTCTCTCACGGGGTAAGAGGGTATCTTAACTTGGTCTTTCAGCTTGTTGGTGGGTGATTCTAGAGGAGTGTCGATACACTGGCCGTCNGGGGCAAACTCCCAGCCGTGATAGCAGCATCGGATTCCGTCTTCATCCGGAATTCCATATTTCATCATGGCCTTCCGGTGGGGGCAGCGCTCTCCAATCAGGCCAAGTTCACCTTTCTTAGTAATAAATAGGACTAGATCTTCTCCCAGGATGCGGATGGGCATGATCTCTTGTTCTTGCAGCTGGGATAGCGGCCGCACAGGAATCCAATATCGGCGCATCAACTCGCCCATAGGTGTTCCTGGGCCTACTCTGGTAAGTCGTTCCTGGGCTTCCTCGGTCAGCATATGACCCTCCCTAACAGACGCTNGGATTTCATATCATGGGAATGTTATTCCCGCCCAAGCGGTTATGAGACAGTATATCTTAGAAATTATGTCCATTGAATATAGAGACTATAAACACGAGTACAGACCTAGAAACATTCACCCGTTCCAGGATGAAACTAAATCTACATTGTCGACCACCGTCACGATCCCGCCTACATTCCGGTCAAAATCGTTCCCTTTGAACTCAACTCAATCGTTTGTCAGGTCTCGGGTTACGTCTAAGAACGTAGGCACCGATAAGAGAGTATTGGGCATCCACTATTGCATCTTAAATGGGATTTATTATCACCTTATTTTTACATGACGGATTTCACTGCCAATTTATTCCAGCGATATCTGGTGCCTTTAACGGATTGTGATATATATACTATGGCGGTCTCTCCGACTTTTTATTTTAAAAAATAGAGCCCGGTTATAAACCTTGAGGTGCTACGATGTCAGAAGCAAAACAATCTATTGCAGACCCTTTGGGGGCTTTCTGCAAAGATACAAATGCTTACTTGGATGGTGTGATGAAAGGCCCCCTATCCGAACTATCCTACGCCGCCAAGGATATCTTTGATGTGGCCGGACACGTTACGGGAGGAGGCAATCCAGACTGGAAAGCCACTCACTCATCGGCCGATAAGCACGCCTGGATCGTACAGACGCTATTCGATGCTGGTGCCACCATGGTGGGAAAGACCCACACAGATGAGTTAACTCGAGGGATACTGGGCGAGAATGCTCATTACGGCACCCCTATCAACCCCAAAGCACCAGGTCACGTGCCAGGAGGATCTTCCAGCGGGTCAGCGGCCGCCGTTGCCGGAGGCTTGGTGGATTTTGCCTTGGGTTCGGACACTGGAGGTTCAGTTCGAATCCCAGCCAGTTTCTGTGGCCTTTATGGCCTGCGCCCTACGCACGGTCGGATACCTCTAGAGGGGATCCTGATGCAAGCACCCAGCTACGATACCATCGGATGGTTCGCTCGAGACGCAAAGACCTACGCCAGAATAGCCGAAGTCATATTTCAAAGCACCATCCCTGATAATCCACCCAGTCAAATCATAATCGCTGAGGATGCATTTGCCGAGGCTGATGAGAATGTCTCGGAAGCACTGCTCCCCTTGGCAGAAAAAATAGCAGAGCTGGCTGGAGATTCCTCTAGGGTGACACTGGCGCCGAACGGTCTTTCTGAATGGTCAGCCCAAATGAACGTGCTCCAATCTAAGGAGGCCTGGGATACGGTGAAAGGCTGGGTAGACGAAATTAACCCCAGGTTCAGCTTCTGGGTTTCGGAGCGGTACCAATTCGCTATAAACACAACTGATGCCCAACTCAACGAGGCAGTAGTAATACGCGACAGGATCCGTATTCGCATGGATGAGGTTTTTGCCAACGGTGGGTTTCTCTGCCTCCCTACAGCAGTTGTACCGGCTCCTCTGCGCGGACTGCCAACCTCTGCTAAGAAGGACGTGCAGTCTCGATTAGCACGCTTGACCTGCATAGCAGGCACTACCGGCCGCCCCCAAATAAGTCTTCCTTTAGGTGAAGTGAACGGACTCCCTATCGGTATATCCCTCATGGGCGACCAAGGTTCTGACGAAGCGCTCATCGGATTTGCCCAACTAGTAGAAGCAGCATTTTCTAACTAGACAAAGCCTTCTAATGAATTTAGGCTCGTCACAATAGCACCGCAGGCAAAAACACGCTGGTCAAACAAGCCAGATTGGATGCAGACGATAGAAGGACATTACGCTGGCCGCTACCCGACAGAGTAACCTTTAGCTATAGATTTCGAGCGGCGAGACCTCTAGCGTAGTCATTTCAACTACTACTACTAGCATATAGAAACTACGCCCGCCGAATCCGAGTCTTCACGAACAATAACTACACTATTGATTATCCGGTTGCCTTATAAGCCCGGTGGACATATACGACTCCAGCCAATTAGTATCTTTCAGTGGTCTCAATAAGTGAATGGGGAGGATACAAGTAATGGCGCACCAGGTTAACGGAGTCGTCTCCGAAAGCAAAGGCGCACCAGTGCAGTTGGTTCCGATTCTGGTTCCAGATCCAGGGCCGGGCGAGGCGTTAATTCAGGTAAAGGCATGCGGGGTTTGCCACACCGACCTCCACTACAGGGAAGGTGCCATCAACGACGATTTCCCATTCCTTCTAGGCCATGAGGCTTCAGGCACAGTGGATTCAGTCGGAGAGGGCGTAACGAATATCGCTCCCGGCGATTTTGTGATCATCGCCTGGCGTGCTCCATGCGGCGCCTGTCGTTCCTGTATGCGTGGCGCACCCTGGTATTGCTTCTCCAGCCGAAACGCCTGCCAGCCAATGACTCTTGTCGATGGGACTCCCCTCTCCCCAGCATTGGGAATCGGAGCATTCGCTGAACTTACTCTGGTGAACGCCGGTCAGGCTGTCAAAGTAGATCCTGAAGCCAGCCCAGCAGCAGCAGGGCTGGTCGGCTGCGGGATCATGGCCGGATTAGGCGCGGCCATGAACACAGGCGGAGTTAGCCGTGGCGACTCTGTTGCGGTGTTTGGCTGCGGTGGCGTTGGTAATGCTGCAATCGCCGGAGCCAAGCTGTCAGGTGCCCACACCATCATCGGAGTCGATCTGGACGACCGCAAACTTGCATGGGCTAAAGAGTTTGGCGCCACACACACAATAAATGCCTCTTCGATCGATCCGGTTGAAGAAATTCGGAATCTGACGGGCGGCAACGGCGTAGACGTATCGATCGAGGCCGTGGGTAATCCAATCACCTACAAACAAGCCTTCTACGCCAGAGACCATGCAGGCACTGTTGTGCTAGTCGGTGTACCCAGTCCCGATATGAAGATCGAACTTCCGTTAATAGACGTCTTTGGTCGGGGAGGCAGCCTTAAATCATCCTGGTACGGCGACTGTCTCCCGTCCCGAGATTTTCCAATGCTAATCGATCTATACATGCAGGGACGTCTGGACTTGGACCGGTTCGTTACTGAGACAATTAAAGTTGATGAGGTGGAAAAAGCCTTCCACAAAATGGAGCAAGGAGAAGTTTTGCGCTCAGTCGTAATTTTTTAGAGTAGAAAGCCTTCCAAAAGTCTTTGACGTACCTAAGATCTTACGTCCAATACAAACCAGATATACTCCCAATAGTCTAATCACCCAGCTGCCACCAACAATGCCGCGTTTTAGTCAATCAATGATGGGGCATCATAGATTATTCCTGTAATGCTGGAAGTGGAATCAACAAGTCGCTGCCTTCCAGAATCAATTCAATGCCATTTAACATGCTTGTCAGAAAAGTTGTTTTTCTCACTTTTTCGCTTTTTACTCCAAAAGGAGTTATTCTCTGGTCATGACCTCAAGTCTCGTCGGAAGCTTTGGCTGACGCATCAACGCGTAGATTATCGCTGAAGCAACTCCAGCGACCAGAGAGATTATTATCGGCCAAGAATAACTTGTGTAATGGTCAAACCACCAGCCAGTGGCAAACGGAACAGATAGCAGAGCCCAGCTGTAACTCATATTGATTATTCCACGCAGGGTCGCGTAATGATGCCTGCCAAAATAATTCCCTATCACGCCCCAATTCACAGGGGTAATGCCTTCGGACATACCCATGATTACAGCTGATATCGCCAAAATCGTTAGCCCGTCAGTCCAGAGTAGCAAAATCAATCCTAAAGAATAGAGAACCATCCCACCACCGAGGATGATCTGAGCTGGCACTTTATCTCCAAAATAACCAACTATCAGTTTAGACGGCACATTCATTCCCAGTCGCAAGGTAAAGAATAAGGCTGCGATGGAGGTATCAAAATCTTTCCACTCAAGGATTGCCACATAATGCAGGTCGATTCCGACTCTGGAGACCTGTCTAAGAACCGTTCCAATCATCAGATACCAAAAAGAGGTAGTTCGTAGCGCCTCACGCACGGTGAATTCAGCTCCGGCATAGTACCTGCGCAGGCGTTGTAGTTCAGCAGAACTAGCTCCAACCGTGTCAGACGGTCCGGTTCCGATTCTAGCCGCCTTCACATCAGATTCATCCGCACCATCCGGCAGCAGGCCTATGCTCTCTGGAGACTCCTTCAACAGCGGCATCAAAGGGAGAATCACAATCAGATAGGCTCCTGCACCCATCAAAGCCGCTACACGCCAGTCATATATCGCTATAACCAAGGTCATAAGGGGAATCAATATTGTTGACCCCAGGTTACCTGACGCCTCGCGTATGGACATCGCGCGGACCCGGTATCGGCTGAACCAGGTGACCACCATCGCAGTGGCCGAGTCTTGAAAAGCCATGGTCGCACCGAAGGCTACAAATCCTAGATAAGCAAAGGCAAAAACCCACAGATTCTGGGCAAAGGAAAATATAATGAAACCGACACCAGCCAAAACGGTGCCGATAACCATGATTCTGCGAGCACCAAACCGATCTACCAAGTAACCTACGAATGGACCTGCAACCGCACCCTCCGAGCGACCCAACGAGAAAATCAGAGAAGTAGTGGCGCGGTTCAAACCTAGGCTCGCACCAACGGGTAGCAAAAACAATGCCGGCCCCTTATCAAAGAAAGCATTATTCATCGCTGCCATAATGCTTATAAGGACCAGAACCCACCAGCCATAGAAGAAATGTCCGGAAAGTATCCGGCCCAAGACTCCGCTGGTAGGGTTACTAGGCGTGTTTGTTTTGGGATCTCGTAAGGTCATACACAGTTGGACGGTCACATAGGCAGGTGAAGCATGCCTATTCGAAATACTATAGGAAGGCAGTATCGCATAATCGCAGGCGCATCGCAGTGACAGACGCGTCAACTCATTCCAAATCACAGTTTTATATCGAATACGGACACGTATCCCAATCTGTCATCACCAGGTAAAATGCTTTGTGTCGCCAATATCGAGAGTCTTAATGCCATACGACCAAAAATTAGCCAACCGAGTCCGGGCCGTGTTCCAGTCGGATTCCAACTACACAGAACAGGAAATGTTTGGCTGCACCTGTTTCATGATCGGCAGAAATATCGCGGTGGCTGTTAGTGGCAATGGATTGATGGTGAGACCTGGCCCTATTAACTTTCCATCAGCCATAACCCTACCCCACGCTCGACTCATGGATTTCACTGGTAGCCCCACGAAAGGCTTTGTCTATGTCGATTCAGAGGGGCTAATAACCGATACGGCGCTAACAGTCTGGGTAGAGCGCGGTGCGGCGTATGCCAGGTCATTGCCAGCCAAATAGTCTCAATCCCAAGTATTCCAGCAACGGATTGGGTGCTATACTCTGCATTATTCGCAGGCATGGATTACACCTATCTACGTTTCAGTTTTGAGAGGTTTTTATGGACTTCGGCGCAATGATGTTTTCAACGGACTACTCCATACGCCCCGATGATCTGGGCAAGATGCTGGAGGAGCGTGGCTTCGAGTCCTTCTGGGTACCCGAACATACACATATCCCAGCTGATCGGACCAGCCCCTGGCCTGGTGGACCTGACCTACCTAAAGACTACTGGCATACCTATGACCCATTCGTAGCTCTCACTGCCGCTGCATCGGCAACCAACAACCTCAAACTAGGCACCGGCATCTGCCTGATGATTGAGCGTGACCCAATCACCACAGCCAAGGAAATAGCCAGCTTGGACATGCTTTCCAGAGGCCGGTTCATATTTGGTGTCGGTGGTGGGTGGAATGCTGAAGAGATGCACAACCACGGCACCAATTTCAAAGGCCGCTGGCGAATCCTAAAGGAAAAAATCTTGGCGATGAAAGAGATCTGGACCCAAGAAGAAGCTGAATTCCACGGAAACCACGTGAATTTCGACAAGATGTGGGCCTATCCCAAGCCCGTGCAACGCCCTCACCCGCCAATACTGATGGGCGGGGATGGTCCCACCACGTTTGACCGAGTGGTCGACTACTGCGACGGCTGGATGCCGATTGGCGGAAGAGGTTCCAGCGGCGTCAGTTTAGGAGAAAAGATCGCCCTGCTAAAACGTCAGGCTGAAGAAGGAGGGCGCGATCCTGAGTCTTTGAACATCACCAGCTTCGGAATCCGTCCTGACCCAGAATTGATTGCCAGATTGCAGGAAGCTGGAGTTGACCGGGTAATATTCACTCTGCCCTCCCAGGAAAAGGAGGAGGTGACGCCACTAATCGATGAATGTGCCAAACTCATCAAGTAACAAGGAATAGCAAGCTGCCTGTGAATTTCAAAAGGCAAAAGAGACCCTACAAGCCAAGAACGGCTGCATTGCAAGTTCTGCCGAAAACTACCATAGCTAAAATGACAGAGTGTAATCATATGGATCACATTCCGTAATAAACTACTTGGAAGGGACGGTATATGCCCAAGTGAATTCGCATCCAGAGCCGTGAAGGTACTGGCTCCTCGGCCCTTACACGGCCTTCCCACCTCTCGGGGCACCGAGTCCTACCTGAACTCAAGGCTCCTTTTCAGATCATCTATAGATGATCACCTTTGTCGTTCTCCAGAGACAAAAGAGAAAATATCAACGCCGCCAGAGCAAAAAGGATTGAGACGTAGATCAACCCTGCGTGGAAGCCGGATAACTCGTATAGCCCACCGGCGATCAAAGGCGAAACCGCAGCCATCATAAAACTGACAAAGGACACCAAGCCCAGACCAATGGTCGCTTCCTCCTTACCCAATGCGTCGAATAACGCAGCTGTTAAGATTGGCTGGTCTGGATAAAGGAACAAACCCAAGAGAGCGATAGTGACGATAAGCGGAATCCCTGTGTCAAAGACAAGCATAGATAAAGCGACAACGCACGACCAGATGAGCCCTGGCACCAATATTTGCTTTCGTCCCAGCTTATCTGAAAGCCACCCGGCCACTGGTTTCGCGAGCAGACCGACCGCAATTAACAGAGAGATATGGAATCCCCTATTAAAGACGGCCAAATCTAGATCATTACCCAGGTAAAGAGCTAGCAGCGTTACTAAAGCCGCCAAAGCCATCGACCGCAAGCCCCTCACCATCGTCATACCCTGTAGAAGACGGCTCCTCAACAATGTCTTGGTCATAGAGAGACGTTCGGATAATCCTGCCGTCTGGACAGCGTTTTCCTTGGTGCCACCAATGCCTTTGAAAACCCAAACAGCCATGAATGCCATGAATATCGGCGCTATAGCATATATGCTCAAGATGCCGCGCCAGCCCATAACGACTAACAATGCTCCTGTTATCATAGGTCCGGCCACGTCACCAACGCTGCCGCCGACACCATGGAAAGACAACATAGTGCCTCTTCGATTCGGAAAATGGAGGGACAGGGACGCGGCTGCCGGTAGATGCCAAAGCGAGTGCGAAACCGAAACCACTGCTACGCCAATCAACAACAGCGGATAGACGGGAGACGCGCCCATGAGCAACGAGCCGAGGCCAGAGGCGCCAACACAGACGGCCAACAGCCAACTCCACCACTTACGCAGCATTCCAACCAAAACACCACCTGGCAGAGTTATCAATCCCGAAGTCAGTTCACGCACAGCCTGTATACCGCCAACGCCCACACCGTTCAGGCCAAAGGTCTGCTGTATCTCAGGGACCACCACCACAAAACTTTGTAGTATCCAATGGAACCCCACGTGGCCCACGGCTAGAGCGGATACCATAACTCGAGCTGAAAGCCTTAAATCCTTAGTTTCATCGGACGTTATGTCATTTGCTGCTATGATTCTCTCCCTGATGCACGTTGGAGTAGGAAGGACCCAGATCCTCGTTGAGTATAGCGAGACAGATAACTGCGACCAGTTAACACGCAGACGGAAAATACCTGAAACAAACCGGAAATTCCAGTACTACATCGCAACATCCTTTGAGAAGACGTCGATCACACGAGGCTAGTCAGGTCTCCTAAATATCAGTCAAACAACCACAAGTCTGGAGCAACCCAATTGGTATACATCTGGACAAAGGATAGTGAAAGTGCCACGTATTAAGTTTCAAAGTTGGAGTAAACCGAAAAAGAGACCTCAGTCTATTCAGGCTGGGGTCTCTCTTTCATTCAGCGCAGATGTTAGGTTTAATTTACAGGTCTTCAGGCGGCAGAAACGCGTTGGGTACAATCGCGCTTCCCTGACCCACCCCGGTGGTATTCCCTTTCTGATTGGTCACTTCAATGTCCACCGAGACTTTGGCTCCATTAGCCTCTTTGGATGTGCCGGAAACCTTACCGGTGAATGTGATAGTGTCTCCAGGGCGCACCGGTCTTAAGAACCGCAGGTCTACTGTACCGGTGTGATTAAACACCTCCGGGCCAAAATGCCTCCTGAGCATCTCGATTGCGAACGTAAGAGACATCCGACCTGATGCTACGGTCCCTTCTGTCCCAAGTACTTCTTTAGCAGCCTCTTCATCGGTAAATTGAGAAGGCCCGGAATGTCCAGAACTGCCTTCAAAGAGATTTATCGCCTCCTGAGTCATTTCTTTCACCAGAGGCGTGATCTCATCACCTTCTTCGTAATTTCTAATTACCCTCCCCATTTTTTCCCTACCTCCGATGGTTGCTTGAGTTCGTGCGTGATTACCCTGTCTATCAATTTGCCATCTTCGTCCACCGACACTGCCTCGGTGACTATGTAATTCTTACCACGCCTCAAATATTTATCGGCAATCCAAGCAGTAACTGTCAGTTTCTTGCCAGCCCTAGGCGGGTTGTAACAATGGAACGCGCATCTGGCGTTCACCGATCCAGAGTCTGTGTACTTGTCGTTATACTGGCGGACATCAACTTTATGCGCAATAGTCGGGAAGCTAGCTTCCGTGTCCATCACACCTTTCCTGTATGTGTCAATCATTTCCTGAGTCAGCAGATATTCGAATTTCTCAAACGTCTCGCCGACTTCCAATGCGTCCCAATCCAGTTCAACCTTGTTTTCGACCTCGGCCATATCAAATGTATCCTCTCTGAAGATTTTGGTCTTGTGAATCCGGTGTCGTGCCCGAGCGCACGTCCGCATTATACATATTGTAATCGGAACTGAATCTGAAGGGAGAATCGAGGTCTAAGACACCGATTATGAGCTTTAATAGAGTTTCCATGCTGGCGATTGCAGACACAATTTCAGAACTAAGTATGTGAGCGGAGGAGCATCGCAAGCCGCCTACCTTAAGAAGCGAACAACAAACGCGAACAACCGTTGCAGATTAGATGCTATTCACTGACATACCCGGCCACCTATTGGCAACCCTTAGCCTATACCATGGCTTTCATCCATGGTATAGGCGTGATATCCGGATCTCCACTGACAAATTGGTTAACTAAGAACTTTCCTAGATTAACTAGACGTTAATTGCAGTTGACTGTTCATCTATTAGACGGTAACGCACACCAACAACCACATTTTCTGTATATGACAGAAGTATGGATACAAGCAATCACTCTCCACCGTAACATACTACACAAATTGATTTATTACGTCGGCGTGCCGCTAAGGGCGTACAAATCCTAAATTATCTCGCAACGTACCTTCTATGTAGTCCTGTCGATATATTCCCCGACGTTGGAGTTCCGGAACCACCAGATTTACGAAATCTTCGTAGGCGCCCGGCATATGAGTCGCAGCCAATACAAAGCCATCGCAAGCTTCTGACAGGAACCATGTCTCCATCTGATCCGCCACTTGAACAGGTGTGCCAGTAAACAACGGAAGTTCTCGGAGAGTGCCTCGCCCTGAGTACTTTATAAAATCATTAACGCTTGGGTTGGGCGTTCCACTTAGTTCTACGACTCGATCCAAAAAACCACGTAGACCCGTCATCGAAGCCAATATATCCTCAGACAGCGGATCATCAATCGGATGCTGAGAGAAGTCGTAATTAAATACCTCAGAAAGTAGCGTCAACGAGTCTGTCTGATTCGCTAGTCCCTCTATCTGCTCTAATTTCCTTCGAGCTTTTTCTTCAGTCTCGTCCACTACCACGTAAACTGCAGGGGCAACGCGAACCGAGTCAGGAGATCTTCCGGCGGATTCAGCTCGGTTGCGCAGATCATCCCGGTAGGCCTTGCAGGATTCCGGAGTCGGATAAATTACAAACAACAATTCTCCCCATTGAGCAGCGAAGCGCCGTCCACGTTCCGACTGGCCAGCTTGAATCGCCACTGGTTTACCTTGGGGAGGTCTTGGAACCGTTAATGGCCCTCGGACCTGAAACCGATCACCTGTGTGATCAACTCGGTGGACCTTATCTGGGTCGGCAAACTTGCCAGTGTGTTTGTCCAACAGCACCGCATTGTCCTCCCACGACTCCCATAGCATTGCTGTTGCCTGCAGAAACTCATCCGCCGCGTCATAGCGGTCGTCATGATCCAGGTGTTCTTGGACGCCAAAATTTTGAGCTTCTGAATCATTCAATGAAGTCACAACATTCCATGCAGACCTACCCTGGGTGAAGTGGTCCAATGAAGCAAATAGACGTGCCACGTGGTATGGAGAGTAATAGGTCGTTGAATAGGTAGCTCCCAATCCCAAGTGCTTAGTGGCTAGCCCCATAGCTGTAATTATCGGGACCAAGTCGAGCTTAACCACCCTTATACCGTGCTCAACTGCGCCTTCAAACGAATCGCCGAATCGACTCGGCATAGCCAACCTGTCGTCAACGAAAGCGAGGTGAAACTTACCCCGCTCCAACGTTGTCGCAATGTTCTGATAGAATTCCAGATTCATAAACGCAGAGTCTGTATCTGGATGGCGCCACGACCCTGTATAGTTGGAACAGTTCGATGCCTGCAAAAAAGCCACTAACAGCATGTTCCGGTCCGAATTCTTAGCCATTAGCCAAAGTCCTCCAGTAGGTAACTATCAACCCACGAGCGTTGATGCAAATCACGGTGCAGCAATCAACGGCCTAGCCCGGACAGGCGGCCTAGCTTGCAAGACGATCAAGCTCCCAGCCAGAGCAATTCCTCCAAAAAGTAAAAATACGAATGAATAGCTCCCTCTGCTGTCAAACAGGATCCCAGCTAGCAACGGACCCGTTGCCTGCCCCAGTAGAACACCCGTTTCGCTAACACCCCTGATGCGGCCCAATGAATTTCTTCCAAAATAATTCGCATACATAATAGCGATTATGACATTTGAACCTGACGAGACCGACCCAATCAAAATCGCAGCAATCAACGCCCCGGCAGTGCTGTCTACAGTCAAGAGATAGACTGTACTAACACATAGAATCATAAAAACGACGGAATATGCTCTACGAGCTTCGATTTTTTCTAGCACCCAGCCCCAAACGACACTGCCACAGGCTGACACTATCCATCCAATGCTTATGGCCACTGCGGCCACGGTCAAAGTTAATCCTTGATCAAGATAATAGGCACCGATATGAACGTTAGTTCCAGTGTTAACGCAGAACATTGCCATCCCAGCGAAGAACAGCATCCAGAACGCCTTCGTCTTGGCAGCTTCAGGAAAAGTCCACGAGTCATTTTCATGATTTTCTTCCACTGGAGACAACAAGTCTCTTTCTTCTACAGCCACTGATGGATTTTCGTTATCGGGTAATAGTCCCATATCTTCTGGACGTTCAATAACCAGGAGCAATGACGGCGCAACCGAGACTCCGAACACTACTAACCCTATGACTATCCAAGCGGTTTTCATGCTGAAGTGCTCGATCATCTGGGCCGAAAGCATCGTGAATACTAATCCGCCAATTGCGCCACAAAGAAAGACTATCCCGATCGCTCTGCCTCTCTTCTTAATAAACCAACGAGCTGAGACTGTACTTGCTCCAATTGGGGCTGAAGTATGAAAGACCACCCGCGCAGAAGCGAAGGCAATATAAAATGTTAATGGAACCGTAGCCCAAGCCATGGAAGTCATAGCCAACCCAAGCACTAACACACTGACCACCAACACTGGGCGCGCGCCAAATCTGTCAATGCACCATCCAACCGCCGGAGATAGTACCAAAGCAGCCAAAGCCCCAACACTGACCGATCCACTAATCAACGTTCTGCTCCAGCCGAATTCGGCTGATAAAGGCAATATGAAAATGGTCAGGGTCGTAATGTTGGGAGCCATTCTGGCAAACACAGCTGTACCAGCCGCTCCAACTACCACCCACCCATAATAAAATGGTAGTACCCGTTGGAGTTTGTGTGCTAAAGACAGCATCTAAGTGATCTTAAGACCCCAACGCAAGTTGTTTCTTAACCGTTGGTTTCGCCAATAAAATAACCATGCTGCAAATTACTGCTATCAACACAAATAAAGTAAATATCGAATCATAGTTACCCTGCAATCCAAAAAGAATGCCCGCTGTAATCGGACCCGTAGCTTGTCCAAGTAGTACCCCAACCTCTCCAACACCACGGATTCTACCTAATGAAGATCTGCCGAAATAATTAGCATACATGACTGATGGGATCACATTAGAAGCGGATGAGACGACACCGAACAAGGCGGCAGCGAGAAATATCCCTACCGTGTCGCCAACCATCATCAGATACAATGTGCTACCAGCCTGAATCAAGAACATTAAAGAATAAGCATATCGAATTGGGACGCGATCTGTGACAACCCCCCAACCAACACTCCCAATAGCAGATACAATCCAACTCAAGCTAATCGCCAGCGCTGTCGATGTTGGGCCCAGCCCAACGTCACGAAAATAAGCCCCCATATGTACACCAATGCTGGTATGCACAAAATACATAGTGAACCCCATAACCACCATGATCCAGAAGGTTCCAGTGTGCACTGCCTCTCCCAACGACCACGATTCGTCATTAGGGGCACTAGTCAGGGGCTCTGAGTCTGCTGAATCGATTAATTCTTCTGAATCTCCAAATCTTGGAATCTCCCCATCAGGATTAAGACCAATATCTTCCGGTCTTTCGGCCACAAGCAATAAAGGCGGCGCCACCGCAACTATCAACACCAACAGACCTATCACTATCCAGGTCGTCTTCAACCCATAACTCTCCACAATCAAAGACGCGAGCATAGTGAACACGATGCCGCCAATAGCACCAACTAGGAATATAACCCCTATAGCACGGCCTCTTTTTTTTATGAACCACCGTGAAGCGACGGTACTTGAACCAATGGGGGCTGAGGTGTGAAATACGACCCTTCCTACAGAATAGGCAATGTAAAACGTGATCGGTAAAGTGGCCCAAGCAAGCGAAATCATAGCCAACCCTAGACACAAAACACTGATGACTAGGACCGGACGAGCGCCAAAACGGTCAATCGACCAACCAACCACAGGCGAAAAAACAAGTGATGCGATTGCACCCGAACTCACGGATCCCGAAATAAGAGTACGGCTCCATCCAAATTGTTCAGACATAGGGAAAATAAGGACTGAGAGCGTAGTTATATTAGGCGCCATCCTTGCAAATACGACAGTGCTGGAAGCGGCAACCACGATCCAACCATAGTAGAACGGGAATTTATCTCGGAGCCGGGGCGCTAGAAGCATTAAGAAGCCCTTAAGGGAGGCAACCGTTCGAAGACGGTGGAAATAACATTAAGTACAGTCCTGTTGAATACGCCCAAGGTCGTAAGGATAGCCCCACTCTGATTAGCAAAACGGGCGAGTTCAACAATCATACACAACTTAAAGCCACAAATCCCCGCTATCAACAAACCGTCTACCTGCATTACCAAACCAAGATTGACTGCCAGATTGAATAATCCATATAATTAGGCACCTCAACACAGAGAGAAAGCCCTGTTTTTGATATGAACGGGTTCTAAAACGGGAACAATCAACTAACGAGGAGCTAATCCATGGTCCAGCAACAAGCAGCCCTACTAAAACCGGAGTCATTGGTCTCCGAGTTCAAGAAGAACAACGTCACCCACATCGTCACAATCCCAGACAGCGAAACCAACTATCTATACGAATTGATGAAGGAGCAACCTTGGTTAGAAGTCGTACCAACATCCCGTGAGGGCGAAACTTTTGCCATTGCCCTTGGATTGATCGTCGGCGGGAAAGTTCCAGTCTGCGTCATCCAGAACACCGGCATGATGGAATCCGGAGACTCAATCCGCGGCATGTCATTAGACGCGAACTTCCCCTTGGTCATGCTGATTGGTTACAGAGGCTGGAACCGCCACGGAATCATCACCGACTCAGCAGCCAAATACACCGAAACTTTCCTACACGCCATGGGTATCAACTACTACCTGCTCGAAACTGACGACGACGCCAGTCGGATTTCTGTGGCATTCGAAGACGCCCGCAAGAATAGTTGCCCTGTCGCGGTATTGGTCGGCGACGAATACCACGGCTTCAACAGGGAATAAACTGCGCCAAGATTCGTAACCCCAATGTCTGAGCACTAAAGCAAAAAGAAATTGGCTCATACAATTAAACGTATTGGAGATTAAAATGTTCGACTCAGCAGATATGTTCCGAGCTTTCAACCCGCACCGTGGCAAATCCATCGTGCTGGTAACAGGCACCTGTGGCCGAGACTGGAGAGGCATCTCAGAAGACGAGAAACGAGACCTCACATTACAAGGAGCCATGGGACAGACCAACTCTGCAGCCCTCGGCTTTGCGCTGTCTCAACCCGACGAAAAGGTGGTTCTCTTTGACTCCGAAGGTTGTCTACAAATGAACATGGGCATCCTGGGAACCATAGCCGGAATGAAACCAAAAAACTTTGTTCACTTCCTTATGGACAACGGCGTCTACGCCACCACCGGAGGACAGCCAACACCGAACTCGGGAAACATCAACTTCGCCGGGATGGCCAATGAAGCTGGATATGCCTCAACATTCTCATTCGACAACCTGGAAGACTTCGCCGATAGCATCGAACAGGTCATGCAAGCTGAGGGGCCGGTCTTCGTTGCCATGAAGATGATTCCCAAAGTCGAAAATGAACCCATTGGCCGCCGGGTTCGGAGCCCGCAACGAAGTCGCGGAGAGACCATCAAGGTGATGCAGGAAGAACTGGGCATTAAGATGGCCTAACGCATTGTCCTGTAAGCAGGGAGTATCCGCCCCAGAAAGAATCGTATTTTGAACAGACATAGCCCCGCCCTTTTTATTGACGAAGAGCGGGGCTAGTTATATGATGCACGAGTAATTTTGGTGCTGAATAGCTTGGTTTCGACAGTTTTTTACGAATGCCGGCATAAGATGTCGAATCTGCCACAAATTAGCCAAAATAACGCAGGGAACCGTAAACGATTTTCCCCGATCATCACTCCGATGGAAACTAAAATTTGTTGAGTTGGGAGGAAACAATTGTCTGATCAAGATATTTCGCAAATAGCACATCTTATGCGCCGCGCCGGGTTCGGCGCCCCGCTGGAAGAATTGCAGGCAAGGGCCGCCAAAGGATACGACGCAACGGTCGAAGAACTACTAGATCCAGATTCCCAACCTCCCATGGAGCGCGACCTCATGATGCGCTACAAGGTAGACTGGGTTGCCCAGGCAGGCTTGGAAGGCCAACAAGAAGAATGGACCTTCCGAATGATTAATTCCAAACGGCCTCTCCAAGAGAAGATTGCCCTCTTTTGGCACTGCGTTTTGGTCACGGGCCACGCAAAATGTGAGTATCCCAAGCAACAAGCCCAAGAACTGGATATGTTCCGGACAGTTGGGATGGGTAGCTTCCATGAACTACTCAAAGGCCTGTCCAAAGACCCTGCAATGGTCTTCTATCTAGACAATTGCATGAGTCATAAAGGTGCCATCAACGAGAATTGGGGCAGAGAGCTTCTAGAACTGTTCTCCTTGGGTGTAGGCATGGATGGAGAGTTCAACTACAGCGAGGACGACGTTAAGGAAGCATCCCGAGCGTTCACAGGCTGGACCGTAACCAACTCGATACCGCGCTATCCTTACGGTAAATACGATGCCAAGTTCATGTTCGACCCCCGCGACCACGATAACGATGAGAAGACATTCCTTGGTGAGACTGGCAACTTTAACGGAGAAGACATCGTAGACATCATAGTGAAACAGCCGGCAACTGCTCGGTTCGTGGCACGCCACCTCTACAACTTCTTCGTAGCTGACGATGTACAGGTTCCTGCTTGGAAGGACACTCCTCCCCAAGACATAGAAGCAATCAAAATGCTGGAAGATGAATACTTCCGCTCCAATTACAACATCACCTCGATGCTTAGGGTCTTGTTCAAGTCCGACTTCTTCAAAAACTCGACATTCGCCAAGGTGAAGAGCCCNGCGGAGACAGTAGTCGGAACCCTAAAGTTGGTTGGAGACTTTAAATTCCCAAGNCCAGGCTTGGACTTGATGACAATGAACATCCGGTTCATGGGTCAAGACCTACTGAACCCGCCCACTGTTGAGGGCTGGCATACGGGACGCGAATGGATCGACTCGGGAACCCTGGTGGAGCGAATAAACTTCACCGCGGACCAGGTTGGTAACACTAACCACTCCGGTATCAAGAACATCATCAACCGCCTAAGCAGTATCGGCCCGGTACTAACCGCAGAACAGCTGGTTGATGGTTGCCTTGAGAACCTAGGAGCCTACGAGTTAAGCGGCGAAACTCGAAAACAGTTATTGGAACTGGCCGGAAGCGAAGGGGAGATTCGTTCAGACTCCGAAGGCTTCCCCCTCCAGGTAGCCACTATGCTCCAGTCAATTGTGGCCACCACAGAGTACCTGTTCGCCTAAACAAGACACTAACCTAATATAAGATCGACCATGCCTAGCGGCATGGTCGGAGTGCCTCAGATTAGAATCAAGACGATTGGTCTGAGAAGATAATTGGAGATTAGAGAATGACATCAACTAAGAAAGACCCGGTATTAGTGGTCCTTCAATTGGCGGGAGGGAATGACGCTCTGAACACAGTGGTTCCCTACGGTAACCCCAAGTATTTCGATAATCGCGCCAACGTTGTAGTACCAGAGGACCAGGTNCTACCCATNGACGACCAAGTTGGCTTCAACCCCAACATGAGTCCAATGAAAAGAATCTTTGACGAAGGGAAGATGGCAGTCATACAAGGTGTCGGATATCCCACAGCAAGTCGGTCACACTTCCGATCCATGGACATCTGGCACACCTGTGAGCCCACCAAAATTGGTGACGAAGGTTGGCTGGGTCGAACAGTCAGAGATCTGGACCCACAAGGTGAAAACGTACTGACCGCCGTAAACTTCGGACGTGGACTTCCCCGTGCGCTGGTAGCGCCGGGTGTTGCGGCAGCATCAGTGGGCAATCTGGAGACCTACGGAGTACTCACAGGTATCGACGACACCGACCAGAGGCTGAAGGCGCTTGATGTCTTCTCAAAAGTGTACTCCCCGATGATCGGCACCGGACCAGTGATGGACTACCTGGCCCACACTGGCCTTGACGCCCTAAAGGGTGCCGACATCCTAAGTGAAGCTCCTGGGATGTACTCCTCAACCGTCGAATACGGTGGGGATACAGTTAGCCAATACATGCGGAATATAGTGCAGACACATCTAGCTGGTTTCGGGACTCGAGTGCTCTACACCACAGCTCCATTCAATAGCTTTGACACTCACGCCGGCCAGTTGGCCAACCACACCAGGCTTTGGACGGAAACGAGCAAGGCCATCGGCGACTTCTACGATGACCTAAAAGAGCACAACGCCGGGGAAAATGTAATGCTCTTGGTCTTCAGCGAGTTCGGCCGCCGAGTCAAGGACAATGGCTCTGGCACGGATCACGGTGCGGGCGGACACTGCTTTATCATCGGAGACCAGGTCAAGGGTGGACTCTATGGTGAGTATCCTTCCCTGGATACTGACAAACTCGATGATGGGGATCTGATGCACAACAATGATTTCCGTGGCGTGTATTCCACCATACTAGAAAAGTGGATGGGCCTGGATGCCAAGTCAATAGTTGGCGGCGAATTCGAGCAGATGGCCTTTATCTAAACAGACCCAGCCGAAATCAGAAAAAAATCTAACTCTCTGAGGAAAACATGACAACAGAGATTTCACACATAAGCGTTCAATACACCAAAACCATTGGTCGCGGCGAACAATTCGGCCCGGGTTTCAACTACCCGGTCTACGTTGCCCGTGGCCAAGAAGGCATCATGTATGTCCTCTGTCGTGGAACAGAATTTCGCCCAGAAGGCGTCCGAGTCACTGTTTGCACAACTGACGAGGAATACATTTCCACATTTGCTCGGGGTATAACCTACCAAGGGCCACACGAGCACAACATGGATGATGGATCTCTAGTATGGCCCACTTCCATAGCACTGGACAAAGACGAGAACCTGTTCATCAGCGATGAGTGGTTGAACAGAATCTCATCCTTTTCCAAGGACGGCGACTTCCTAGGAAAATGGGAAGAGAGAACTGGTACAGGCGATGGAGAATTGGATCGGCCATCTGGCATGGCATTCAACTCTGATGGAGACCTGCTCATCGTGGACAGCGGTAACCACCGGGTCCAGAAATTCACAAGAGACGGAAAATATATCTCCCAATTCGGCTCCTACGGCAACGGCGACGGCCAGTTCGACATGCCATGGGGTATCACCATAGATAATCTGGGATACATCTACATCGCCGACTGGAGGAACGATCGAATCCAAAAATTTGACTCCAACGGGAACTTCGTGATGAAATTCGGAAGCTCTGGATCCGGTGAGGGAGAGTTTAATCGTCCAACCGGCGTAGCAGTTGACAAAGACGGCGTCATCTACGTCGCTGATTGGCTCAACAACCGACTGCAGATTTTCGATGAGAACGGTACATTCATCGATTTAAAGACCGGTGAAGCCGGCCTCTCCAAGTGGGGTAAAGACAAGCTGGACGCCAACGCAGAAATGTGGGGCGAACGAGATCGAGCCCAAGGTTTGGAAAGAGAGAAAGACTTCTGGGGCCCCACAGGCGTGACCGTTGACGACGAAGGGAACATATTCGTACCTGAATCGGCCCGAAATCGCATACAAGTCTACAAGACTCAATCTCCTACCTTTGCTGGTCCCAGGCTGTAGACAATCAGATAACGGCTAGCTAATATAGCCCATCAATCGCAAGCCTATAGGGCCTCGAAATTCGAGGCCCTATTTTTCTCCAATCGATTTCTAAGCGGTGTTGTTACGTGCCAATCATAGTAGGCAGAACCTCATATCTAAGCTCCGAACCCATGTATTTTGACATGGATAAACGCGGAATCGAAGTCATCGAACTACCACCCAACGAACTTAAAACCGCCATCTCTGAAAACCATATACAAGGAGGGTTAGTCCCATTAGTGGACTCCTTCGACCTTAATGGGAGCATGCGAAATCTGTCCGGATTCTGCGTAGCCACAATGGCACATGCCGGCAGCGTGAAGCTACATTCCAAGGTGCCCATCCAAGAGCTAACCGGAAAAACCGTCTCTGTCCCGTGGGAAGCACCCACATCGGTTAAATTGCTGCAAGTTTTGCTGTCCATCAAGCACGAAGTTAATCCGGCAGCATACGTGTCCGAAGATCAACCCCACGAAGCGAGGTTACTGGCAGGAAACCAAGGTTTGCGGCACAGACGAGGCTTGAGGGAGCATCCCCATCTATATGACCTGGGGGACGAGTGGACACAGTGGACGGGCCTTCCGTTTGTCTTTGCCAGATGGATTTTGAGAAACGATGTTGAGCGCCAGGACGCCCTGATAGTGGAGGACTCGCTATATACCAGCCTGCAAGATTGGGCTGACGGATTATATCGCGTGTTGGGCCCAGCCATACCCTTACCAATACACCCTCAGGACATCCACACCTACACGCAAGGGCTCCGATATTTCATGGGTCGTCCAGAAGAGCAATCAGTAGAACAATTTCAAAAGTATTTGGGACAGTTAAGCTAACCCGACGCTACAGCGACATTTTGACTGAACCAGGCATTCGACGAATCTCAGTCGGACCGCTCATTCTGAGATTCCCCGCCATAAGCATAATGATAGTGAAAGACAGGATCCACTTTATAAACAAGGCAATCTCCCCATCATCGCTAAAGGTGCCCCCCTCGAACCGCTATTTCTGAGGAGAACATCACTCGATCCGGCCTTTCCCATGCAACTAGGATACTGTTTGTTGTGGAGGTCAAAGTAAACGGACGGTTTCTTCTCGAACGTAGTCTCGCAGTTCTTGGGGAAGAATGCCTAGGGTACCTGATACGGCGTTCTCGTTGATTCGCTCAGGGCGTGAAGTCGCAGGTATAGTGATGCCGACCCTCGGGTCTGATATCACCCATGACAGTAAAGCCTGCGCCCAGGTTTCTACGCCGAATTCTTTCAGTGGGGTCAAATCAGGCTTACTTTTGAGTTCCTTCACATATCGTCCTTTCTTCAGCGGCTCCATAACCATAACACCGACTCCCAGCTCTTCAGCCAAAGGAAGGATTCCACGCTCAACTTCACGCTGAACCACATTATAAGGAATCTGGACCGTGTCGATACGGCCACTGCGCATAATTTCCATAACCTCGGGGTAGGCCTCATCAACCATAGCAGTTACCCCAATCATCCCTATCTTGCCTTCTTCCTTGAGGCGTTCAAGAGTAGGCAGATGGGTTTGGGTATCGATCAAGTTGTGAACCTGGAAAAGGTCAATATAATCCACTCCAAAGTTTTCGAATGACTGCGCGATCTGCTGTTCTCCAGCTTCTTTACCTTCGACACGCACTTTAGTAGCCAGATAGAACTGATCTCGTTTGCCCTCAATGGTTATGCCGACAGTCTTCTCGGAAGCACCATACATCGCGGCTGAATCGATAAAATTAATGCCGTTAGACAACAAATTCTCGATTATCTGACGGCGCAAAATCAGGTCCGATTCGTCAGTTACGTCGAATACCCGTAAGGTTCCTAATCCGATCACCGAAACGTGCAAATGGCCAAGTTTGCGGTACTCCAAAATATCTAAACCCATATCCTTATTAATCTAAAGGTAGCCAATGTGGATAGCTATGCCTCGCCACGGTTTCGGAAATCCGAATGAGCCGCCGACAGCATATCTGGACTCAACAGCAAGTCGCAGGCAGTGAGTGCCATGGTCTTGGCCACGTTAATGGCGGCGTCCAAAGCGTAATCCGTCGTAGCTGTCTCAGCCATCTCTCGTGAGTGGGATGCCACCGGATCTTCACTAACAGCATATCGGAGTTCATACGATGGGATTGACTGGCTGACGTTGCCAAAATCGGTTGAAGCCGCGCTGCCCTGTCGTCCTGCCAGTGGCTCGTCCAATTTCAAGCCAATCACACCAGCATTATTTAGTAGTAGATCGGCAATCACCGAATTGGGGCGTACATTCTCATAGAATGGATAGTACTCCTGTACTTCCAAACGGCAGCCGGTCATGGCAGCAGCCCCTTCGGCTGCCGCCAGAACACGACCGACTATCACATCGCTCAAATAATCCCGATCCCGACATCGAAGCATAAAGTTGGCAGCAGCGAATTCCGGAACTACGTTTGGAGCCATACCTCCGTCAGTTATAACACCGTGTATCCGAGTGTCTTCTCTAAGATGCTGTCGAAGCGAATCTATTCCTGTAAACAGATGAATCACACCGTTAAGCGCGTTAACACCTTCGTGGGGCATAGCAGCAGCGTGAGCAGCTTTACCGTGGAAGATGTACCGGTAACCCACCATGGCCAGGCTCCAGCTTTCTCCCAGTGGTATATCTGTGGGAATGACGGTCCTGTTTGAAGATGGGTGCGACGACAATACGGCGTCCACACCTTCAAAAACGCCTTCATTCAACATACGAATCTTACCGCCACCTCCTTCCTCAGCGGGAGTGCCAATGACCATGATTTTGCCCGGCAATACACCAAGATTGGCCTGCAATCCCAATCCGGCGCCAATAGCCGCCATCGCAATCAGGTTATGCCCGCAACCATGACCAATCTCCGGCAGAGCATCATACTCAGCAAGAATCCCTAAAGTTGCTCCATCTCCGCCTCTACCAGATAAGGACGCAGTAAAAGCGGTCTCAACCCCGCCAACCCCTCTCTCTACCTGGAACCCATACTTCTCCAACGTGTCAGACAACACCTGGGCCGCATGTCGTTCCTCGTAATTCAGCTCGGGGTGGGCGTGGATATCCAACGCTAAATCCACCAATAAAGAGCGCGCGTTTTCTATTGCCTGGGTGGCTGTTTTAGTCAAGGATTGCTTCGATGAGTCATTTTTACTGGTCATGTCTTTCCTCATCACTGATTGTAAGGTTTGTTCTTTGCCTCCAAAGACTTTACGCCATTTCCGGCTAGCTTGCACATTAGATCTATCATGATAATCTCGGCATAAAATTGAGTTTCTTGCTAAAATCTATCGTTATCGAGATCTCGCAGAAAACCACAACGTATCACTCAATATTTAAGGAGTTTTAAGATGCCCGACAAACTGGGTTGGAGGGCCAACTGGGGAGTCATAGCTCCTTCGACCAACACATCTGTCCAACCTGAGTTTGACGAGATGCGCCCCAGGGGCGTAACCAACCACATGTCGAGAATCTGGGTGCCCAACGAACCACTATCCAGTGATGACGACTTCAATAAGCTGATGGATGCCATTCGTCTGGAGTGGGACAACGCCATACTAAGAGTCATGACGTGCAACCCAGATTACCTGGTCATGGGTATGTCATCAGAAACGTTCTGGGGTGGACTGGCCAAGGCCAACGAACTAAAAGCCCATATGGCCGGTCTAACTGGACTGCGGGCCGCCATGGGATCCGACGCCTGCCAGGCTGCTATCCGATGTTATGGAGATATCAAAAAAATCGGCGTGCTAACCCCGTATTGGCCCGTAGCTGATGCTAATGTCAAATTATTCTTCGAAGACTGCGGTTTCGAGATTGTAGCCCTGAAGGGTCTTTGCTGCCCTGGGCCTGCAGAAATCGCTCAAACCACTGAGAAAGAGATGATGGATAGCCTCAAAGAGTTGAACGAGTCAGATGCTGAAGTCCTCGTCCAGGTAGGCACAAACTTGGGCATGGCCCGCATGGCCGCTGAAGCAGAAAAATGGCTTAATAAGCCTGTGATTGCAATCAACACCGCCACTTATTGGTACGCCATGCGGGACAACAATATGGATGATGTAATCGATGGGTTCGGTTCACTTATGACCGATTACCGAGAACTCCCCGATTTATATTTCAAGAAACTCGAAGAACAGGCGAAGAACTCCTAAAAGCGTGGCTGTAATCCAATCAAGGACCCTATAAATGTCAGACTATGAACTCCGTAGAACACCTAGAACCCAGGTTGTTCGGAACCCTAAAAGGGCCGACTATGACAGAGAGGTAGTCAACGAAATTATTGACGCGACAGCTCTGTGCCACGTGTCCTACATCATAGACGGTCGCCCCTATGTGACTCCTACTCTCCAGTGGCGCGAAGGCGACACGATATACTGGCATGGATCATCTGCCAGCAGGTTCCTTCGACAGATCGTCGGGAAAGAGGTCTGCATGGCCATAACCCATTTTGACGGCTACGTTCTGGCCCGGTCTGCATTTCACCATTCCATCAACTACCGTTCAGTAATGCTTTTTGGTGAGGCCATTAAGATCGATGGAAAAGAAAAGAACAGATTGCTGGATAACTTCGTAGATACCTTGATCCCCGGTCGATTAAAAGAACTGAGAGCTATGACAGACCAAGAGGCCAAGGCAACCACTGTTTTCTCCATGCTAATCGATGAGGGTTCTGCTAAAGTGCGAACCGGTCCTCCGATAGATGACGACGAAGACTATGAACTACCAATCTGGGCGGGTGTGATTCCGATATCCCAGATCCAACACGCCCCAGTGCCCGATCCCAATAATAAACCTGGACTCGACATACCCAAGCATGTACAAGATTTCAAATTGAGGTAAATCCTTAAGCTCGACACGTTTAATGCAATAGGAGAACAGCATGTCCGACCGCATACGACTGGGAATAATCGGAGCCAGCCCCAACGTTGGCTGGGCCTACAGATCGCACCTTCCGGCAATCGCTGCCAGTCCCGAATTTGAACTGACTGGAGTCTGCACCACCAGAATGGAGACCGCCGAAGAGTCCAAGAGAATTTATGGAGCCAGGATGGCCTTTGACGACTACCACACGATGCTGGCCCATCCGGAGATCGACGCCGTTGCAGTGGTGCTTCGGGTGCCAACTCATTACCAGATCACTAAAGACGCCTTGAACGCAGGCAAACACGTATACACGGAATGGCCCCTTGGAAAGACCACCGAAGAAGCAATAGAGCTTGCTGCGTTAGCCAAGGAAAAAGGCGTACGAGTCATAGTTGGGCTCCAAGCCAGAGCAGCCCCGGCGATCTTGCATATGAAGCAGTTGGTTGAGGATGGTTACGTAGGAGAGATCCTATCTTGTTCCATGCGTCTGATCCGGGGCGGAGTACTTGAAAGGGTCTCTGGCCGGACATGGCAGCGTGATGTTGAACTCGGTGCAAATACCCTGACAATAGCCGCTGGCCACTCTATTGACGCTCTCAGATTCGTGGCTGGAGAATTCGGTGAAGTGTCCGCGCTCGTCTCAACCCAAGTTGACCAATGGTACGAGACTGATACACAGGAGATGAGGGACGTGACATCACCAGACAACATTTTGGTGCATGGGCGGTTGGCCAACGGAGCAGTAGTATCTGTACACGTTGCAGTCAACCCCTGGGCCGGTAGTGGCTACGTCATGGAGATCTACGGTCGCAAGGGAACGCTGGTTGCAACCTCTGATGACTCACCCCAGATCGGCGATGTCTTCCTAACGGGGGCACAAGGTAACGACAAATTGGAAGACATAGAAGTCCCAGCCAGCCTTACCAACGTTCTGGAGGGTATGCCATCCGGTTCGCCAAAAAACGTGGGCCAAATGTACTACCAGTTCGGAGAAGCCATCAAAGGCGAGTCCGCAAATTACCCGGATTTTGAAACGGCTGTGGATCTACACAATCTAATAGATTCCATCAGGGTTGCGGCCACGGAACATAGGACGGTAAAAACAACCAGCTAATCGTCAGTGGCGCATCGAGGTAGGCAAAATAAAAAGACTGGTCAGAAAATGGCTCCCCGTCTTTTTATTTTGCCTATATTACGGTTTGGGCTGCGGCCTTACGCAAAAATCAAACCGGTAGAACGGGCTCCGTGACATTGTCAGGGAGTTCTGCCTCAAAAGCGTTCAGGTAGAACGAGGTTTGGGCATAATGGCCCATTAAGGTTGTCAACTCCACCAGATACTGGGCTCCGAACTGTTTAAGGGCTTCATCAAATGTTGGCTGGCTCACTTTGTGATTAGCGAAGAACTCGTTTCCGTAGTTAATGATTGCCTGCTCATCAGCAGCCATACTTGGAAGAGGCTTCCGGTCTCGAATAGCATCTACCAGCGCATCGGGCACTCCCTCTTTTCGAGCCGCCGGAGCGTGAGCATTCCAAACGTATTGACAGTCCATTGCTCGGGCAGTATTAATTATCGCCAACTCCAATATCCGCCTGGGGAATTTGGTCTCATAGCGTAGATAGCTAGTCAGGTGATTACGCCGTTTCGCCATTTCAGGGCTGTTGATTGTGAACGAGCCAGGACCTCCAGTGATAGAACCTCCGGCTGGAGCAGTGACCTCAGCGAATGCCTCTCGGAATTCTTCAGGGACCATATCGCTTGTGACCACAGGTAATCGTGCCATTATTATCCTCCAATCTCAGAACGGCATCGTGGGACGCCGGTTTAACAAAATCCAGTCATATGGCGGAGAGTCTACCACTACTTGTCCCAGAATCAGAATAGTCCGCGTCTCCTAGGCAAAAACCCTTTCTATAGTCCAATTAATTAAATGTTTGCGGAATATGACCGAGTATTAACCGTACGATACTGATTTTAATATAAATCACCTCGGCAGGAGCCTAGGTGATTATGCCTGCTGCAACCAAACGAGACATCTCTTGATCGCTCAAACCTAACACGCCAGAATATATCTCTACATTGTGCTGCCCATACTTGGGAATAGGACCAGCGGTGGTGGGAGTTTTAGAGTATTTGATTATGGTAGGACCGGGCACTAGTATCTTTTTACCCTCCGGCAGTTCTTCTTCCATCATAACCTCCCGTTCCCACAAGTGTTTATCCGCCAGTACCTCCGGAATGGTCAAAGCAGGGCCAACCGGGATATCCGCTCCGACCAAAGCTGCCTCAACCTCTTTTGTCGTCCTCTCTTCGCACCATAGATGCAGCAATTCCATGCGTATCTCTGCTTTATCTGTCGCGAACATCGGAGCTGCGAATTCCGGGTCGTCAGACAGTTCGTCGTATCCCATTATCTTCAACATACGCTCCCACATCCCCGCGCGGGCCGCACCAGTAGAGACATAGCCGTCTTTGCATCGGATAAATGATCCAGAACGGGTGAAATCGTTTGTGCCGGTCTCGTGGCACATGGCCAGAGCGACTTCTTCAAGAGTAATACCGCCGTCTAACATGGCTACTTCCAGCCATTGGCCGTCCCCTGTGCGGTCCCGGTAACGCAGAGCTCCCAGGATCCCGATGGTAGCGTGCAAAGCGGCAGTGCGGTCCATAATTGGCCCTTCAGACATTACCGGCTGGTCAAAGCCGCGGCCTGTCTGATGGCCTATGCCGCTCATGGCCTGGATGATAGGGTCAAAACACTGACGATCTCGATACGGACCGTACTGTCCGAACCCTGAAACTGAGGCCAGTATAATGCCGGGGTTAACCTCACACATCTTCTCATAGCTGAACCCCATCTTTTCCATGGTGCCAGGCCGGAAATTCTCCAACACCACATCAGAGACTTCCAACAACTTGAAGAACAAGTCCTTACCCTCTGGATGACGGGTGTTGAGAGTGACGCTCTTCTTGCCACGATTGTAGGCAGCAAACTGCACACTCATGTCCCCGACGAACGGCCCAGAGTTTCTAAGGTCGCTAGATTTACTCCATTCCAGTTTGATGACCTCGGCGCCCATGTCCCTAAGGATCATTCCTCCTCTTGGAGCGGCCTGCCAACGGGCCAGTTCTAGGATTCGGACACCGTCGAGGACGCCAACGGGTTTCGTCTGGGCCATGAGTCAACTCCTGAACAATTGGGTTCTTCCAAGACCGTCAGAGTATACCGCATATAAACGATCCGACGCCTACCATTCACACGCCCTCTACAGAGTATCCAGCAAGTCTATGAATGCCGTGAGACCGTGCCCGTGGAACGGTCTCAGACTGATCCAAACGCAAATTGAAGGCTTCAATCAAGCGATGCGGAATTGCCAAGACCCAGAAGCCAACGACTGGACGGTCTGGTAGCAGTTCAGGTTATTCGAGCGACGATTGAATCCGCATCGACGAAAGGGACAGTGGCGCTCGAATCTTCAATTAATACCCCTAAACAGCAAACAATAGAAAAGGCCCCGGACGATTAATCCAAGGCCTTTTAAGTCACACCGAATAACTCTGACCAGGTTTTTTTATTAAAGGGCTTCTAACACCGTGGTGATACCCATTCCGGCGCCAATGCACTGTGTGGCAAGCCCATACTTAGAATTGGAGCGTCGCAGCTCATGAGCCAAGGATAACACCAAGCGCCCACCAGTGGCACCGAGTGGATGTCCAATAGCCAACGCACCCCCGTTTACGTTTAACTTCTCCATTGGGATGCCTAATTCCCTGGCACTAGGGATGATCTGCGCGGCAAAGGCTTCGTTAAACTCCACACGGTCAATTTGATCCATCGTCAGTCCGGCAAATTTCATGGCCTTGTTAGTGGCTGGTACGGGACCTAGACCCATCAACTGGGGCTTAACTCCAGCTACGCCAAATCCAACTATTCTGGCCAGCGGCTCAAGGCCCAGAGCCAGCGCTTTCTCTTCACTCATCACTAGGATGGCGCTGACGCCATCATTAGTAGGCGAGGAGTTTCCAGGAGTTATGACAATGTCATTGCCACCGTAGCTGACAACGCCTGGGATTGGGTTGAGGTTCATTAGGGCTTCAAAATTAGTCCCCGGCCTTATGCACTCATCTTGGTCAAAGGTAATGGTAGGGCCGATCTCGTCGGGAAGCCAGGAGCCTTGGTCGTCAAACACCGGCTGCTCTACTTCAATAGCAACTATCTCGTCGTTAAAACGGCCGGCCTCGTAGGCAGCGGCGGCCTTCTGGTGACTGGGAACCGCATACTCGTCCAAGTCCGAGCGGGAGAGTCCATAAACCTCCGCAACATTCTGAGCGGTCTGCAACATCGACACCTTTGGCGGGGAGTCAAGGATGAAATCTGGGAACGGCACCGAGAAGTGATCACTATGATCAGGGGCCATATCCCGTTGAGCCTTTGTGAACTCGATCGGAGTAGGCTCTGTGATGCGAGTGAACGGCCCCTCATCACCGGGGATGGTACGAGCCATCCGCTCCGCCCCCAAGGCTATTCCACAATCAATAGTCCCAATCATGATAGCCTGGGCGATTCGGTGAAGAGTTTCCATACTTGAACCGCATTGGCGATTAGAGTTGAAAGTCGATGTCTCTGGAGGAAGTCCAGCCATCCGAGCCACTCGGCCCATATCAACGAACTCGGCGTTGCCCAAAACATTCCCGAGACCGACATCTTCAACCATATAATCATCTACTTTGGGGTTCCGGTCGAGCAGCTCTCTGATGACTTTACCGCCAAGCTCATCCAGCCTAGTAGCAACCAATTTGCCTCTTACTGCCCTTCCAAATGGAGAACGGACACCATCTACGATCACTGCGTTGCGGATTTCCATTGTTTACCTCACGTTCGAGTTCAATATGCTTCTAAATTTCATGAATATCAAATTGGCTAACAGGGTATCACAGGGCTGGTTGGCGTGGCTCATATGTGCCAGTACAATACCCAGGCTATTTGTTAATAAAGCATAACAGCATTGGAGAACAGATATGACAACGTTGGATGAACGCTGGCAGAAGGGAATCGAAACGCGTACTAAGTTTGGTGGCGGAACGCTTACCGGCGGCTCAACCCCGTCGGCCTGGGATATGGCACCAGACCTGGAGCGAATTGCCGGGGAATTCCTGTTTGGCAGCATCTGGCACGGTCCGGCACTAACAGACAAACAGCGGGAAATGGTGACACTCACTTGCTTAACCGTTCTTAAGCGGGATAACCAGGTCCGTAGGCACTTGGGTAACGCACTAAACCTAGGTCTAACGCCCATCGAGATCATTGAGGTCCTGATGCATTCCTCGTTCTATAGCGGAGTGCCAGCCACTCTTGATGCATTGGCCATCGCCAATCAGGTATTCCAAGAACGGGGGATAGACTACACGCCACAACGGGTCTTCGATACGTCAGAAACGCCTGACCAACTCAACGATCGCGGCATTGCCCGGCGTGTAGAGTACATGGGACCTCCCTCTGACGACGGACAGGGACCTGTTACTGAAGCTGAAAAAGCCTTCAACAGAATGACAACAGAATACTACTGGGGTTCCACCTGGACACGTCCCGGTTTGGACTTACCAAGCCGCTCCATATGCACCCTGGCAGCTTTGGCAGCTCTGGGCCGCGAAACCCAACTAGCCAGCCACATAAAAGGCGCGCTAAACGTCGGACTGAACAGAGAAGAGATCGTGGAAGTATTCGTACACGCCACATTTTACTGCGGACTCCCTTTCACCCGCTCTGCAATTGACCTGGCCAACAGGATATTTCAGTCCCAGTAGGCCAAGAACGAGGACATCAGTCTCCGATAAAGCTTTAATTCACCCTAATGCTAACCTATGTTGATGAGGGTGAAAGGCCTTCTCATTTTAATTCCTGCTAGGGATTACTCTTGCCCTGTCAGATAGGGAAACATTGCCAATGGAGTGGCGGCGAGTAGTCCAGCGTCCACTGGAAGGGTGACCCCAGATATCCAACGAGCTTCGTCGGAGGCCAGGAACAATATGGCGTAGGCAACGTCCCAAGCTGTTCCGTCAAAACCTAACGGCCCAGCACGGCGGCGCAGATCAAGCAGTTCCTGGTCAGTGTGGCGGGCGACCATAGGGCTATAGACGTGTCCTGGAGCGATCGAGTTGACCCGTATGTTGTCGCGGCCGTAGTGGACAGCCATCGAGTTGCTTAAGCCTAAAATCCCACCCTTTGAGGCTGCGTAGGCGTGGCTAGGACGCCCTCCACCGGCTCTCAGGCCAACTATTGAAGACAAGTTGACTATCGATCCGCCGCCGTCCTTGATCATCTCTGGAATTGCGAACTTGCTGGTCAGCATCACGCTTTTAAGGTTCACGTCCATCACCGTGTCCCAGAAGTCTTCGGCCACGTCTGTGACCGATCCAGGGCCACTGATTCCAACGTTGTTAATAAGAACGTTTAGCTTCCCATAAGTTTGAACAGCGGCTTCAGTCATAGCCTGACAAGACTCTAAATTGGTAACGTCACCAACGAATACTGACGCTTCCCCGCCCTCATTCTCAATTTGGGAAAGTGTGATTTGAGCATTTCTTTCGTCGCGGTCAACCAATATAACCTTGGCTCCTTGGCGGGTGAAAAGCAGGGAGATAGCCTGACCAATCCCGACAAATTCAGCCTCCCCAGTGGCCCCTGCTCCAGTCACGATAGCAACTTTGCCTTCCAATCTTGTTCCTCGTTCTTCCATTCGACCTCCAACATACATATTTCGATACGATTTCACTTTCCGAGAAGTATAGACACCTGAACAGAAATATATAATACGCCTTTCATTTCTTGGCATATCATATTGAATAACGGCATGGGCTTTACTGATATATCTGGCTAAATTACGCCCAGGAACTTGACAAATTTAGATTATTTTTGATAGAATACTGTCTAAGTCCTCGAACAACGAGGGCTTATTTTTTTGCCCGATTACATTCCCAATCAATACATAGGCGGTCGGCTTTGTTTCTCTGACCTACACGCCGCCTAAACTGCCTCATCAGCATTCGATGGGGTTTTTATGGATAACCCCACACTCATAGCCATCCAAATGAGGGGATTGACCTCAGTCCGATATTCTTAAGACGAAAGTAGGATAATGAGCAAGCTATTCTCGCCCATCACAATTAGAGGGCAACACATCTCAAACCGGGTTTTCGTTGCCCCAATGTGCCAGTACTCATCCTCTACCGAAGACGGCCGCTGCAGCGGCTGGCATACCGTTCATTACGGTACTCGCGCGGTTGGTGGCGCAGGCCTGGTGATGTTAGAAGCTTCGGCCGTTCGACCAGACGGCCGAATCACTCCATGGGATTTGGGTATATGGAACGAAAGCCACGTAGAATCAATGGGCCCTGTAGTAGATGCGATAGAAGCTAACGGCTCAGTTCCAGCCATACAGCTTGCTCATGCCGGACGTAAAGCTGGACACGGTAGGCCCTGGGAAGGCGGTCATCAGCTGGATTCTACTAACGGCGGTTGGGAGAGTATCGCGCCGAGCCCCATTGCATTTCAAGAAGACTGGGACGTCCCCCGGGAGATGACCACGGAGGATATTACACAGGTCATTACGGACTTTGCCAACTCCGCCAGACTGGCAGTGAACGCGGGAATGAAGGTAATCGAGCTGCATATGGCTCATGGTTATCTTAATTGCGAGTTCCTTTCGCCCCTTTCCAACCAGCGCACTGACCAATACGGTGGCTCGCTCGAAAACAGAGTCCGATTCCCCCTGGAAGTAACCCGAGCTGTGCGAAACGAAATGCCAGACTCTATGCCACTGTTAGTTAGGGTCTCAGCCACTGAGTATATGGAAAACGGTTGGGACGTGGATGAATGCGTTGATTTCAGCCGTATGCTCAAAGAAGAAGGAGTTGATATGATTGACTGCTCTTCCGGAGGCAACTCTTCCACTCAAACACTCACGCCCTACGCCGGGTATCAAGTACAATTCTCCGCCCGTATACGAAGCGAAGCAAACATTACAACCGGCGCTGTTGGATTAATTACAGAGGCTGCTCAAGCTGAAAAAATTCTCGACGACGGGGAAGCTGACGTAATCCTACTAGCTAGAGAACTACTTCGTAACCCATATTGGCCCATCCAAGCACAGATTGAACTAGACGGCGCAGCTGAATGGCCAGACCAATACAAGAGAGTGGCAGAACTCCGTAATCACCCTAGAAGACCTCAGCGTTAAAATCTTCAACCAGAGTGTGCCATCAGAACTAAAAAGAAATTCTCAAGCCCATTTCACATCATTTTTAAAGCCATGGCCCTGAGCTCTCTTTTAACTCCCCTAAATGATCTACCTGCCCGTCAAATTATTTTCAATATTCGGAATCTAACATTCATCCTACTAAGGCCACACGGCGAAGTCTAATGGTACGAAAGCCGAGGAGACCTTGTATGGTTCAAGGAATAGCCAAATCATAGTATAGCCTCTTCATTTCTTAGGCTACCCACGCCAATTAGATTGTTATTCGGACTCCCATTCCTCCAGCCGTTTCTCTAACTCAGCTTGTGTTTCGATGTGTTCCTCACCTAGGCGAGTCATATCCTCATATTGTTGACCCACAGTCGCTTGCTGAAGCTGAGACTCTATATCCTTAAGTTTTTCTTCCAAGTCGATGATTACCTTTTCCATGTCAATTACGGGAGCCGCTGGGTTCCGTCGCTTAACGGTTTTTGTGGCAACGGGGTTGGGGAGAGTCTTATGCTTGGTGGTATCCCTTTCTCGAACCGACGCAGCTGCCAATTCAGCTTCACGTTCCGTTTCGATCCATTCTGCAAAGGTCCCTTTGAAAATTTTAACTCGGCCGTCTCCGGTAATCAGCAGTGATTCTGCAAGCAGAGATACCAAATGTCGGTCATGGGACACCAGTAAAATGGTGCCAGGATAGGTCATCAGCACGTATTCCAATGCCTCACGGCTCGGGATATCAAAATGTGTGGTCGGCTCATCCAACACCAGCAGATTGGGCTCAGTGATCAACAGACGAGCCAGAGCCAACCGACTTTTCTCACCACCACTGCATGCTCCAACTGCCCTGAACACGTCTTCGCCTCGGAACAAGAACCTCGCCAGATAAGAGCGGGCATCCTCGAAAGGCATGTTTTTAATCTGCAAGAAAGATTCCAAGACCGTCTGTTCGGTATCAAGGTCATCCAAACCTTGACTGTAGTAACCGATTTTCACACTCTGCCCTAGAGTTACATCGCCATCCAGAGGGGGCACCTCACCCAAGATGGTTTTGATGAATGTGGATTTGCCGGTTCCATTATCCCCTATCAGGGCCAATCGAGAGCCACGTGACAACTGTAAGTCGGGAACTTTTAACAGCTCGGTAGGGACTCCATCATCGATGTATCCTACCTTTAATTCCTTAGTACGCAGCACAACTTGCTCCGTACGGGTGGCGGCCGCTGAAGATAACGAAATCGATTGATCTCGGTCTGGTCTAGCAATGCGTTCCAACCTTGCCAGCCGCGTCTCGCGCCCTTTGGCCTCCCGTGACCGTTGACCGGCGCGATACTTATCTATGAAAGCCTGTTCCTTGGCAATAAATTCCTGCTGGGCCTCGTATTCCTTCAACTGCCGCAAGTCACGTTCTGTTTTCAGGGCTCTGTACTTGGTAAAGTTACCGGGAAAGATGTTCATCCGCCCGTGGTCGATCTCCCATATCTGTGTCGCCATCTCATCCAAGAAATAGCGGTCGTGGGAAACGACCAACACTGCCGGAGCAAAATGGGTGAGGTAGCGTTCCAGCCAAGTAACTCCCTTAAGGTCAAGATAGTTGGTCGGCTCATCCAATACCAGTAAGTCTGGGTTGCCCAGAAGGGCTTTCGCCAAAGCCGCTCTAGTCCTCTCACCACCACTAGCTGTAGAGGCTGATGAATCCAGAGTCTCCTTTGTAAGACCAAGACCGTCCAGCATTCGATTCATCGATCGTTCGTAGTTGTAGCCACCTAGGGATTCGTACTTATCCAGTAAGTCGGCGTAATGACGCCCAGTTTCCTCAGAGTTGGAGCCCGCAACGCCTGCCAAGGCAGAAGCCGCATCTAATTCTCGTTCCAGTGACCTTATCTCTCCAAAGGCTGAGAGAACCTCGTCACGCAAAGTCCCTTTGGGTTCTGTTTCAGGATGCTGAGGTACATAGCCGACATTAATCAAGTGAGAACGAGATACTCTTCCAGCACTGGCATCTTGCTGTCCGACCAACACCCGCAAAAGCGATGTCTTTCCGCCTCCGTTCGGACCGACGATGCCAATACGGGCTCCTTCATTGATATCCAGATCGATACCGGAGAATATTATTTCAACACCGTAGTGGACGGCCAAGTCGGAAGTGGAAACCAAAGGCATAGCGGTTGTTGGTACTCCAAAACGCGATTCAATGCAGATGAATCGACAAGCATGACGGCGAATCTATCTACAACTATACCGAAATTCATTGAGTCACGCAGGTTTACACGTAACATCTAATAAAGGCATCCGGCGTGATAGACTCCCAATAAAGAGACATTTACCAAGGAAATGAATGTTCCTCAGGTTGTATGAGTTTTAGTTTGAAGATCCATCGCTACCGCATGGTGGCTATAGTGAGTCGGGCGCATAAGTTTTTGTACCGCATACTGAATGGGCGTTTCGTCGCTCACCTCGGTAAAGCTGATTTCCTGCTCCTAACTACAATAGGCCGGCGAACCAACCACAAAAAGGACGTAGTCTTACTTTATGTCAGGTACCACGGTCACCCCGCAGTGATCGCGTCCTTCGGCGGAAATCCCAAGGCCCCAAACTGGTTGTTGAATGTCAGAAACAACCTTTCAGTAGAGTTTCAAGTCGGACCCATTCATAGAATCGGAACCGCTAGAATAGCATCAACGGTTGAAAGGGAAGAACTTTGGCCCAAATTTATCGAGATATACCCTGGATATGAGAGGTACCAATCACGGACAACCCGTAAATTCCCTATCGTAATCCTGACCCACAACGACCCATAGGCGAGCATGTTCTATCACGCTTCTTAGATGTATACTGTCTCCAAATCTCTAAGCCGTAATTTGGATCCAGGAGGAGAGCAATGGCCACCGATACACAACCCAAAAATTCAACTCAAACACAGGCATTGGTCAAGATTACTGAGATGGACCACATTGTTCTGAGGAACAAAGACGTGGAAGAATCGCTCCGGTTCTATACAGAAGTTTTGGGACTCAAACCTGAACGCGTGGACAAATGGCGGGCAGGCGAGATTCGCTTTCCTTCGGCACGAATAAACGCGGACACCATCATAGACTTCTTTGGTTCAGACGAGATACCCGCAGGCAGGGACGATGTCAAGAACCAAGACCATTTCTGTATGGTAATCGAGCCGACAGATATGGAAGAACTCAAGAACAAATTCATAGCTATGGGGGTAGATATCCAGGCCGGACCAGGAAAACGCTGGGGCTCCCATGGAGATGGGATCTCTCTCTACATTTACGACCCGGACGACAACGTCGTTGAGCTGCGTCACTACTAGAATTTGTTCACATTCATCGGACCACTCATAGTGATAAAGAGAATGGCCAATCGTAAACTGATTGGCCATTCTCTTTTTGCCGACGCTCTCTCCCAGATACTTGTCCCTTTGGGGCGCCATCCCAATACTCTCACCGACTCTGTAACACCGTTTAATTTAAAGGATGGAAACTATCACTTAACCCAAGGTGGAACGAGACCTCAATCTCTTGTTAGAGTCCTATAATGAGCCAATGGTGGACAGTACCCAACCACAAAGTGAGAGTAAGCAAACGAGCCAAACAGGTCACGATCAAAATTTCGACCCATAACGGCCTCGAGGTTGTGGTACCCACTGGGTTCGACAAGTCTACGATACCAGAGATTCTTCGCTCCAAGGCACGCTGGATCGAGAAGAACATGATCCATATGCAACCACCGGAGAACCTCAAAAGACCAGACACTATCCAACTCAATTTGCTTTCCGAATTTTGGCACGTCGAATACGATTATTCCCCTTCCGAAAAGATTAAAGTCTTGGAACAAGACGGAACTATATTGCTGGTTACCGGTCCAGTTAACGATCCTGCAGCCGTTGCAAGCGGATTAAACCAATGGATGCAGAAGAGAGCTAAGAGATTCCTCGGAACCTGGCTAAATCGGCTGAGTAAAGAGTTGTGTTTGCCTTTCAACCGAGTATCAGTGCGCAGACAGGTGACAAAGTGGGGCAGCTGCTCCGCCGAGAGATCAATCAGCTTAAACCGCAACTTGCTTTTTGTCACACCTCAATTGGCCCGGTATGTTTTGGTACACGAACTATGCCACTGCCTAAGGCTAGATCATTCTAATAAATTTTGGGATCTCCTGGAGAAATACGAGCCAAACGCCCGAGAAACAGCGGCCAAGATGAGGAATGGTATAGATTGGATACCTCTTTGGGCCCAAATCTAAATCCAAGCTACTAGAACCTACGAAGCTTAGGAGCGATTAAAGCCAGAGCGAGCATCATGGTGATTCCGAGCACTCCACTCAGCACGGCGGTTGCGGGCGCACCTAAAGCCCCGGCAATGGCTCCAGCACCTAAACTACCGAAGGCATGAGCATATATAGCCAACGTCCGAAGACCCATTATGCGCCCCCTAAATTCTGAACGGCCGGTCTTCATTAACACTGTGAGTACCATCACAAGACTTGAGTTGAACATCATCCCCGAAACTAGCAAGATTCCGGATGAGATGTAGAAATTGGTGGACATCGCGAAAATTATCATTGTTGAATGCCATCCAATCACCGCCAGAATACACAGACCACCAGCATGCTTCAGATTTGGTATCGCCGCCCATATCATGGCGCCTATCAACCCTCCAATCCCAAAAATCGAAAGCATTATCCCCAAATCAACCGAGTTACGATCCAAAACATCTTTAGCGAATATGGGGACCAACGTAGTATGGAAGGAAAATCCGGTAATGTTAAAGATTACGGCCACAACTAGAGCCGACCAAAGCAGTTGTTCACTTTTAACGTAACGGAGCCCCTCACCCACCATAGAGAATACCGACTCTCCTTTTTTGGCTACGGTCGCCCGTGTTGTACCAATGAAAAATGTCAGCGTCCCACTAAGAACATAAACAGACGCCACCATTACGTAAGCGCCCTCGGGACCAAACAGGTCAAATAAAAGTCCTCCAAGGATTGGTCCAAGAATCAGCGCCAGATTCATGGCTCCACTGATCAAAGCTACGGCGTTTGATATACGATCCGTAGGCACACTGTCCACCGCTAAGGATTGGGCAGTGGGCATCTGGAACACTCGTGCGAGTCCTGCAGCCAAGGTTATGACAAAAATATGCCATACCTCTATGTAATCAGTGGCAATGAGTATAATCATCAAGAACGCCAACGAAGCCAGGACGCCTTGGACTATCATCATAAGAATGCGGCGGGAAACCATATCAGCAGTAGCTCCGGCAAATAACGCCAGAAAGTTGAAACCCAGTCTAGCTGTAGCCGTCAGCCCAACAAGCAATGGAGAATCAGTGAGGTTCAACACATACCACACAACCACAACCGTCTCCATTTGCGCTCCCATTTGAGAGACGGTCATAGCGGACCAAATTAGACCGAAGTTCCGTTGTTTAAGGATTGAGATTGGGGTGGCCGCTCGGCCTATTTTCGTAGCCAGTCTCAATTTAGTGGTTTAACGTGGAAGAAAATGCGAGGCATGGAAATTTGCGGACCGCCTAATGGAGTAAAGATGCTGTTTACGACGTATGAACCCAAAGATAGTACCGCCCGAATAGAGGACTGTCCAATTGGACTGTCTTCTAACATCAAAACCTGCACAGCTTAAAATCCAGCACCAAAAAGAAAAGCCTGGCCCTTGAATGTGCCAGGCTTTTTCCGATTGGTCGAGATACTCGGCAGAACTACTCTAGGTTTCAATCCCGCTGTCAAATTGAACCAATATCCCGTCCGGATCAAAGGCGAAGAAAGTTCGGACGTTGCCAGTCTCGTCAGCAAAGGCCTCTATACCTCCAGCAATCTCCACGCCCGCGGAGATTAACTTATCAGCCAAGCCACGCACGTCACTGACTGTGAATGACACATGACTGACACCCACCTGATCAAGCTTAATACCTGAACCATCAACCTGATCCCCCGGATGGCTGGTCATAACAAAAAATTGGCGCTCTCCCCATTCGAGATAGACAGTTCTGCGATTAGCCCGATCGTGCGCGTAGGTGTGGGTCAGACCACCAGTGCTCGTGTCTTGTATGAAATCCTTAACAACTGTCATGCCTAGGATGTCCCGATAGAATGCCAGAGATTTATCCAAGTCCCCGACGCATACTGCGATATGCGAAATTCCTGATGATTGCATATTGAGTTGCCTCCGAATGATGGATTTTTCTAATAGTAAGCCTAGGGCCCATGCTATTTCCGACTCTGGTTTTTGTCAAAATTCTCTAAATTTAATCCAAGTACCCAGAATCGCTCCGCCATTGGATGTAATCGATTAAACCCGATTTTAAGTCGAACCTAGGGGTCCAACCAAAGTCACTGAATAATCGATGACCAGACAACGGCCCCCGTGAGTAATTTTCGCCACCAACTTTGGGTCGAGTAGAAGTAGCTCGGGTTACCTTGGTACTGGGTGACAACTCAGAGACTCCATCCAATATCTGCTGGAATGTCAACCAGATTCCGGTGGTAAGGTTATAAAGATCATGGGGGAGTTCTGAAGCGTCGAGTACACATCGTAGTCCCTCGGCAATGTCGGTGATATAAATGTAGTCACGACCCTGATCCATATCCTCAGCGATGATGCCTTCTCCCCGTGCCACCCGTCCCGTCCAGTCGTGGAAGACTGACATCACAGCTCTGTGTCCGGTGACCCGTTCCATTGGCCCATACGGTGTGCTGAGCCGGACAGTGGCTGTTGAGAGGTCATGCAATTGTCCGTAACGGCGTGTAATCATCTCACTGGCGAATTTGGTAATCCCATAAAGGTTCTCGGGTTCTGGGGGTGTTTCTTCGTTCATCATCTGATCTCCAGACAAAGCCGTGCCATACGCTGCTCCTGAGCTGACATAGATGAACCGATTGACACGCTGGTTCCGCGCCAACTCAAGTACGTTGGCCGTCCCTTCCAAGTTAATAGCCACAACGTCTCTACTACGTTCGATCTCTAACGCCTCCCTGTTAACGGTGTAAACGGCCGCGTGGACAATCTTCTCAATCTGGTGTTTCTCGTTCAAGTCTGACAGCATGCCCGCGTCGACGATATCTCCTTGGATGAATGTTATGTTGTTTGCTGCCTGCCCAAGGAAATCATTTAGTAGTTTGTCCGGACCATTAATATCAAGACTAAGCACCTGATGGCCGTTGCTAGCCAAATCTTTGACTATGTTTGCCCCTACGAACCCCGTACCACCAGTTACAAGCGTTACCATGTCATCTCTCCCCAAAATGCCCCTTCAATATACTCGGATGCGAAGCTGGGCCCCGTGGTGTCCAACTAACCACGATGCACTATGATCTCTACTAGATAACTAGTCAATAATGACTAGCAAGTTACCCAGCTCACGACTGAGTAGCATTGATCTAAAACGTGAGTATAATACCGATAAGGCTATACCATCAGAAGTTAAACCTTAACCTAGTATTCCGGATGATTCATTACCATAAAAACTGTGGACATCCGGGTGCATGATGGTATCAACGGATACATTAGCCCAAACGCCGTTTGAAATAGCACTGTCATAAAATCTGTTCTTGGGATTTAAGCCCTTGAGTTCCTCAGAAGCGTTGATACCTAAACCCCAAGCGTGGGGATACATTCTGGTGATCACGAGCATACCAGACCGGCCCAGTTTCCTCGTCCTGGAAAAACTTGGCCATATGACGTCGGCGGAACAGCAACCGTCTCCTTGCTATCATTTCTAGATGTGAGGCTTGTCCCCCGAATAGGAATTAAGCAATTTAAATATCGACTAGAGGTAGCCCTGGCAGACAATGAAGATCACAGACATAACCAGCGAAGTATTCGAGTGGGAGAGACCTGGAATCTGGAACGGAGGCCATTTCTACGGACCCGGACGGCTGCATAAAGTCACCGTTTACACAGATGAAGGCATAACCGGTTCCGGATGGAACGGCGGTACCGCGGCGGAACGCCCTCTGAACCTGTTTCCAGGTTACGTAGACTATTTCCGCCCATTGGTCATTGGTCGAGACCCCATGGAAACCCGGGCGTTGGCCCATGATTTGGGCGAAAAATTGATCAAGATACTAGGACCGGGCGGAATCAATACCCAAGTATTGGCCGCCATCAACATCGCCTGTTGGGACATCAAAGGCAAGGCAACAGGCCAATCCATCCATAAGATGCTGGGCGGGGCACAAGACCGTGTCCGGACCTACATCGCCGGCGGTTATTACGCCCAAGGTAAGGGCATAGAGGAATTACAAGAAGAAGTACAGTTTAACGTGGAAGAGATGCACGCCTCTGCGGTCAAAATCAAGATTGGCGATCCCAACATGGGTATCGCTGGAGATATGCGCCGAATTGAAGCCTCTCGGAAGGCCATCGGCGACAAGGCGACCCTGCTGGTTGACGCCAACTGCTCTCTCGACCTAGAAACTTCGTTAGAGTTCTCTCGACAGTTACCTCAATACGATGTCTACTGGTTCGAAGAACCGCTCCCTATCCACAACTACGAAGGCCACCGCCAACTCTCCGAGGCCTCAAGCGTGAAGATTGCCACAGGCGAAAACGGTTACCATTTCGCTCACTTCAAGACCCTCCTCGACCACAAGGGCGCATCTATCTTGAATGTCGATGTTGCAATCGTTCCTGGATACGACATTGCGATGGATATATCTGATTTGGCCTCGGAACGAGGCGTTTCGATAGCTCCCCACGGGTGCCAAGAATTGCAACTTCCGTTGGTGGCCTCCATACCGCACGGCGAGTTTCTAGAAATCTATCCGGTAGCTGTGGACCCTCTCCGATCAGAAATGTTCCAACCGTTGCTGAAGCCTGATACAGACGGCTACGTAACGGTTCCCGACCGTCCAGGTATAGGGTATGAGTTAAACATGGATCTGCTGAACCGGTACCGGGTCGGCTAGTCGCTTCAACCACACGATGAGTGAAGAAAACGGGATCAACATCAGAGCTGCCACCTCGAATGACGTAAGCCTAGTCTTACAGTTCGTTAAAGGCCTATCCGAGTATGAAAGATTGTCCGACGAATTGGTAGCTACCGAAGAGAACATGTACGATTCGCTATTTGGTCCCGACGCCAATGCGGAGGCTGTTTTCGCTTGTTATGGTAACGGGGACAGAAAAGAAGTAGGATGCGCTGTGTTCACTCAACACTACTCCACCTACTCGGGTCGTTCCAGCCTATATTTAGAAGACCTGTTCGTGCTCCCTGAATGGCGTAGATACGGGGTGGGGAGAGCACTAATGGCCTATGGCGCCAAGCTAGCCCGATCCAGAGATTATCTCAGGATGGAATGGTCGGTTCTAGACTGGAACGACCCCGCTATTGGGTTCTACGAGAGCCTAGGTGCGGTACGGATAAAAGGCTGGTTGACTTACCGCCTTTCCGGTGAGGCCCTCGAACGACTAGATTCGTCGGACTAGATTTTCTCAAAACCATTAGATTCCCTTGAACCACTGGCTAAACTTGGTTGCCAGGTCAGCGTCTCCGTTAATCGCCAAATGACCGGCGGCGATAGCGTCGGCTACCGACATGCGCCCGTACATCAGTAATGCAAAAACATGAGTATGGCAGCGAAACGTAACGTCCGCAGTACCTTGAGGAGTCTCTTCGTAGCGGACCTTGTCTCCTTCCACAACGATGTCGGCGGTGACAGGCAGCGGGGTTTTGACCTCAATGCGATACCGCACGGGCCGGTCTAAAGCAGATCCTGCCCAGAAGGCCCAACGAAGGGAACCTGATGCAAACGACTCCTGGATCAGGATTATCATTGAAGCCAGACCCGAAGCAGACAACCCGGCTTTTTCTTCTATAGCTGAGCGTATGTCCCATTCGTGAAGGATAACCTCTTTGAAACGCAGGTCCACAAAATTCCCGGCGGGAACAAGACTCCCCGGATGGTAGCAAAGCTTGGCTTGCTCCTGAGAGGAGAGACCAGTCAGCAGGTTTATGAGGCGGTTATCCTTCTCCAGGTAGGTCTCAAGCAACTTGTCGCCCAATCGCTTTCGTGCTTCGATTGAAGATTTAGCTAATGAACTACCGCTAATCGAAGGGTGGCCAGTTCCGGCCTCAGGCCTACCCTCCGGCGGGGTTGATTCACCCTTCAGGCCTTGCGTCACTGTCGCCGCATAGAACTCGGAGTTGCCGACCAGGTGAGCTACAACGTCCGCAACTGTCCATTCGTCGCAAGCGCTCTGACGACTCCATTCCTCATTGGGTAGGTTTTTCAAAAAATCCTGAAACCGCTCTGACTCAAATTTATACAATTTCGACCGCTGTTCAAATGTTTCCATGATTCCTCGTAACCTAATTGATGCGAAGCGAATATAGAATCTCGATAATGCAAATTCAACGCTAGTCTCCATTAATGTCAATCTGCAAAACGTATTGGTTCGATACCAATAGATTCCATAAACCATTGATATCCAGCCCTGATTAAGATGTACCCGAAACTCCATCTCCACAGGTACGCCGCGGTGCTGAAATTCTCAGTTAAGTATTCCTAAAACGTCGAAAGAAAGCCCTAACATCTTCGGCTAATAGCTGTGGCTCTTCCAAGGCAGCAAAGTGGCCCCCTTTGGTCATCTCCGTCCAGCGTTGAACGTCATAGGAACGCTCGCCCCACTCCTTGGGTGGTTTTGAAATCTCCTGAGGGAACATGGCCATTCCAGCCGGAGCGGGCACTTTCTGATTTTGTTCCATAACCCACAGGTTCTTCTGGTTCTCGTAATACATACGAGTTGAAGAGCTGATGGTATGAGTCACCCAGTAAATAGTAACAATTGTCAGTAATTCGTCTTTAGTGTAGCTCTTTTCCACATCGCCACCGCAGTCGCTCCACGTACGATATTTTTCAACGATCCATGAAGCCAACCCCACAGGTGAATCGTTTAGCCCATACGCTAAAGTCTGGGGTTTGGTGCCCTGTATGTGGTTATAACCTCCCTCGTCATCGAACCACTTTTCCCTCTGGGTTATCAGCGCTTGTTCTGCGTCCGTTAGAGGACGAGAACCCGGACCCAAATATGGAGTTGGCCTGGTAATTGATGTAAGGTGAATGCCAAACAAGCTATCAGAATGAGCAAATCCCAATCTAGCGGTCACACCGCTCCCAATGTCACCCCCCTGGGCTGCAAACCTGGGATAACCTAGATTTTGAGTCATCAGTTTGTTCCACATATCCGCTACCCGTTGGACTTCCATACCCCGTTCCTGGGAGTGACCAGAAAATCCGAATCCAGGTAGTGATGGTGCAACAACATCGAATGAATCCCCCTCATCCCCCCCATGGCTGGCCGGATCAGCTAGAAGTGGAATGATCTTGGTCATCTCAAAAAAGCAACTGGGCCATCCGTGAGTGATGATCAGTGGGATAGGATTCGGCCCTTTGCCCTTCTCATGAATGAAGTGGATATCCAAACCGTCTACTTCGGATTTGAAGTGATCAAAAACATTCAGCTTCGCCTCCTGCTTGCGCCAGTCGAAGTCGGTCTGCCAATACTCCACCAAATCTTTCATATAGCCAAGGTTGCTACCATAGTCCCACCCAGTATTTGGAATCTCATCAGGCCAGCGAGTGTCAGCCAGACGTTGTCTTAGGTCTTCCAAGACGCTATCTTCCACAGCGATAGTGAAAGGTCTCACTTCCATCTTAGTTTCTGCTCCTTCTATGATTCCTGAGTACTGCGGCGGATTTAATCTGAGATATTGTAGACACGAGCGGCTGTGTCGTGGAACATATCAGCCCGCTCGGACTTGGAATAACCTTGGGACAAACGCTTGAAAGCATTGTAAATCACGTTGTAGGAATAGGAAATCTTGTCCACCGGGAAGTTGCTCTCGAACATGCAGCGGCTGGGACCAAACTGCTGGATACAGTGTTCCATCAATGGGCTAAGTTCTTGAGCCAACTCCTCCGAACCAATAGCCGTTTCCCGGTCGTGCCAGTAATACCCATAACGTAGCTGACCCACACCACCCAGTTTCATAATTATATTTGGGCATTTGGCTACTTCCTCCACGCCTTTTCTCCACTCTGGAATAACTTCATCGTCTCGGTTGGCGTAGGGTCCAACACGTAGTAGTCCACCAATGTGGTTCAATACAATTGGGAGTTCGGGTACTGCCTTGGCAAAGTCTGCCAACTCTGATAATTGGTGAAAGTAAAGGGAGTTTTCCAGAACCAGCCCCAAACTAGAGAGAACCTTGGCTCCAGCACGGTAGCCATCTGTCCCCAATGCTCCTTTGACATCACGGTTCGCGAGCTCAGGACTTTCATCGTACCCAACGGAATGGCGTACCCCTCTAAAACGATTGGGACTAGCAGCTTGCATGGCTTCCAAAACCGGACGCACGCCTTCACCCAGTTTCAGGTCAGCGTGACCAATTATCCCGGCTGCCGCCTTTGTTGGCCCGGAAGCTGCCGAATCGGCAATTGTTTGGATGTATTCGACCTCACCCACGGGTTTCATCTCGTCTGGTCCGTCGCTCCGATACTCACAGTGGACTTCGATGAATACAGTTGACTTAACGTTGTGGCCGCAATCCACATCCTCGGAGAGTTCCGGCAATAGATATCGCTGGTAGTGCAACGGCTCAGGTCGGGTGACCCAGAAATGGTGGTGGGGATCGCAGATGGGGATTTCAGGCTCCAAGGTTTCCTCTGAGGTTTGGGCTAGCCAGTCGTTGCCTCCAGGCATGATAATCCTCCGTCTTGTACAGCATGATCTTTGGCGGCACAATAATAGCACGAAGCAGCGAGCCGAAATATCGAAGCAATCAGAAATCCAGCTTAAATCAGACCAACACGGCACCTACTTGATATCTACGTGAGGTGCACCATTTCAATCCAATTCATGCGAGTTTACCTAGCTAACTCATTACCGCAATATTGAATCTCAAGTAACTTAACGTAGCCCACTACTTAAGACGTTCAACATGCCCGGTTTGGAGACAATAACCGGTAATCGTTCCACCATGTAATGGTATTTCTATCGGAGGCTGGATTGTACAATGCCTGAAGGAATCCAAACGTCTTTCTAGCCTGTTTTGATTCCTAACTAACTCTGACACAAGAACGAGAAAACCATTCATCCGAAGGCCATCTAAGAATCACATCTAAGTTAACTCTAGAAAACAGGCTAGGAAAGATGCCTGTTGATATTAGAAGTTAAACAATTGAAATAAACTAAGTCCGGAATAGCAATACATCACTTTTTTCTGCTCTTTCGATGTACTTTTGAACGTCGGCCGAAAGCAAGAACCCTTCAGATTCCAGTTTCTTGGCTGCCTTGGTTACTTCTACAACATAGCCAGAGTGGTCGGTATATCGTTCTTCAAGGGACAGACGCGGATCGCCGGCTTCGATTCGCTCTGCTCTAGTAGCTTTAAATGGAATATGCTGCCCTTCCGCTTCGTTGCCATCGTCCCCGCCAAATCCGACACGACGCAGGGCCCAACCGGTAGTTGTAGCGATTGGGGCAGCTACCTCGGGGAGGCGTATACCGGAAATTTCGTTGCCATCTGCATCGACCTTGGACACGAAATTAGGATAGGTAGGACGGCCAATCACTGATGGCGGGATATTAGTTACTATGCCCGCCTCAAACCCTTCCCCGAAGTCTAATAGATACCGAGTCGTGATCAGCCCAGTGTAAGTAACTTCTGGGATGGTAGGCCAACCCAACTCAGCCTGGGGCACGATCCCTGTCTGAGAGCCAGTTTGAGGCACGGCGAACACTGCTCCCTCAGAGGCCCTAGGGACCCGGCTACTCGGCGGCATAGTCCCATTACTTACCCAAGCGTCAAGAGCCAGCAGAAGCGCACGCTCAGTGGGGACGGGGTCTACTGCGTTGGTAAACTGCTGCCCTCCATACCGCTTAGTAACGTCTCCAACGCGGTGAGAAGCTCCAGAAACCATATAGAAACGGACATTGTCAGGGTCGGGTAGGTCGTTTCCTAGTGTGTCTGTGTGCAGAAGTGAGCAAGCTTTCACCCAGTATTCACTGGATGTATTGATATCAAAGCGTTTAGCACAGGTATCGTTAGCGAGATTACGTTCATCTCGTCCGGAGGTCTTACCGGTCATATGATCTGTTAACACCTGGTGGGCGAAGGGAAATACACCTTCAGGATAGAGGTGATTTTGGCGGTTGCGTTCTGTAGTATCGGTCCTGGCGAAACGAAAGTTGACCTGATCACCGCTGCCAGCACCCGTAACACTCAATATCCCGTCTAGAACACACTTATCATTAATATCGCCATTGAACCCCAGCCTTTGGAAGTCATTCAGCAACCGTGAAGGCTGTGATATGGAATGGCTAAAAGTATGATCTACATACCCGTAAAGCGGATTGCCATTCTCAGTAGAGGAATTCCGCAAGAATGACACAAAATCGCGCACGGCAGCCAAACCAACTCCAGCCACTACGGGATTTTTCGCCGTGTACTTGAATTCGTAGATCCAACTTTGCCTGAACGGCGTTCCAACGGGTAATAAGTTTATTGCTGAACCATCGGGAGAACAGTAGTCCCAAGCGTCATCCGGGACTACAACAGGTTCGTCGTCTAGTAATTCACGAATCGTGAGTTGAGCCCGAGATTTATCCAGAGATGCAGCCGAATATACAAGCTGGCTTTCGATGGTTGCATTGTTGTCAAAGACAATGTATTCGTACGCTGGCCCGGTAATCGTTTTAGCATCGTCTGTGGCCACAGGTACGTCAATCTTCATCTCGTCGAACTCCCTGGCGCAGAAATCCCAACCACACGACGCGATCGAGTAACCCAAATTCATAACAAAGCCAGTACCAGCATCTTTAGCCGTGGAAGGGTCATTAGTCAGGAGAGCATCATTCAGAAGTCCGGTCCTCATCTGACCACGGTTATTAAAATCGAATATCAACCTACGATTGCCTCTCTCAAGGTCAACCGGCTTAAGAATAAAGATATCCGTGGAGTATTCAACCATGCCAAGGGCGTTAACCGGAGCGTATTCAAGATCCGTAATCACAGCATTCCGGGGGTCGGTGGGGTCGATCTCACCGTAGGCGGAGCCCCGCAACTTTTCGTACTGCCCTACTGAACCAAATGACAAACCTCCGAATGTGGGAGATTGTGACCGAATAGGGTCTATTACGATTCGTGTTATCCCTTGTCCAGCGCCAGTCTGGATCGTGAGTTTAGGTGTGCTAATGATTATCCTCCACTGGGTAGAACTCTAATCGACCTCAGCGCGTTCGAGTTCTTCAATTTTCTGCATCATTTCCACGACCAACGGCATGGCAGGACCATATCGGTCTGCATCGTCGATCCCATAACCTTTATGGTAGGCAGCTCTGTAGTTGGACACTCCGGTCCGGATTCCAATGACTGCTGAGTCTTTTTCGTCCCACAAACCTCCATGGATTAAGTCTGGCATACGGTCTGGGTCTCGGAACACGTTCATAGGCTCTCCGCCATCTTCCACGATGGCCATCTGCTCTTCCAGCTGACGACGCATGAACACTATGGGTATGTCAGTCCGGCCAAGTTGTTCCTTAGTGCGGTCTGTGATGGGGCCCTGAGATATCCACGCATGGGCGTCCTGGGCTAGTACAAAGTCCAACAGAGGTTTCCCGGCATCATCAAATAGGGGCACGTTATACCAAGGGATAACCTCCTGCACCGGCACGTGGACTTGGGGTGGAGCAAGGTAGCAGCCATAGTTGATATGGTAAGTGTGAGTGTCATCGATGGGCACTCTGATTTGAAACTCCTGCCTTGGCCTTGTGGGGCCACCCGTTTGGGTATAGAAGGGGAATATCACCGTGGAGTGGCGAGATTTATAATCCCTATCTGCACCCAAAGCCCTAGAGTAGTTGATGCCCTTCTCCATTCCATATTCAGTTGAGTTCACCCATAGCGACTCTATGCCTTTTTCCAGTTTGATTCGGCCATAGAGGGTGTGGGCTTCTTCGTCCGATGCCCGTTCATCCAGTTTCCCTTCTTGTTCAAGGAGGAACTTGAAATAATGGCCATGCAAATATGCGCTATGGGTCGGGTCTCCGGTATTCTCGTGGCACTGCAGCCAGTTGCAATCCAACTCGGCGATGCCGATCTGCCGCAGAGCGTTGGGAAAGACCAGCAAACTCCAAGGTGGCAACAGGGGAGTGGGAGCCGGACCCATGTACGCCCAGACCAAACCGCCCAACTCCTTAACTGGGTATCCAGTAATCTTGATATTGTCCTTAAATGTGCCTCCAGGGGTTTCCATCGGAGTATCGGTGCACTGTCCAGTGCCATCAAACTTCCATCCGTGGTAGCAACAACGGAGACCGTCCTCGTCAGGAAAGCCATACTTCAGCTTAGCCATGCGATGTGGACAGAATTCCCCAACCAGACCCAGATCTCCGTTCTTAGCTCTAAAGAGCACCAAGTCTTCCCCTAGAATACGTACCGCCATAACCTTTTCATCAAGTAATTGGGCGTAGGGACGTATGGGAATCCAATAACGGCGCATGAGTTCCCCCATCGGTGTACCGGGTCCTACTTGGGTAAGTCTGTCATTCTGTTCCTGAGTCAGCATACGGTTCCTCCTGGTCATTTAGAGGCACAATCGTTTTCCAAAAATAACGCCACGATTATAGCCCAGCCCTCCCTGAATTGATAATGATAATCACCTTGTATGATTTGGATCGACGAAGCGAGTGTGCTATTTTTGAAGGAGCTTAAAATTAAATAGTATCGACCGATCAGGTTGTTATTGAAGGATCAGACTATGGCGACCAAAATTGCTGGTGAGACATATCTGGGCGAAGCCGTGACCCTGCCCTTGTCCGCAGATGGACAAGTCTCCGTTTACGTATGGCCGTGCAGGATTCTGACTATCCAAGGCACCGGCATGGGCGGACCAACCATCGGCGTTGATGTCGGTAACACAGAAGTCATCCGCTATGATTGCCACGACACCCCTGGCCACTGGCACAAAGGCGGATACGACCTTCTCGGCCGTCCAGGCAATTCCCATGTGGATTTCCCCGAGGGTTTAGTCAGAGTAGCCGACCAAGTGGAATGGGCGCTCTCTGAAATCAAAGACAATGGAGCAGAATTGCTTTCCAATGCAGAACAGGCAGACGCTGCAAAGCTGCTCGACTCGGCAATGGTCGACAAGGCCTTAGAAGGCATCCGCGCTCACGTGAAGAAAAACGAAGGCCTGCGTGTACAGGCTATCGCCGACCAGCTTATCGCCCCGACTGAGTAAACGTAACTGTCTTTCCCAAGCTAGATCATATTTGTTCAGTGAATCCTAGTGCTCGGTTAAATGACGGGGATAAAAGATACTATTCCTAGCGTAAGTCTGCTTGCGCTTAGCTTGTCTAAAATTACACTTAGCTCATGCCATTCATAAAACGAGTCAACGAAATGAGCACGGTTTAATCAACTCAGAACTAGCGTGACCTAAAAGTAAAACAAAAAGCCACAGCGTTTCCGCTGTGGCTTTTTGTTTTGCCAATGTATTAGTTAAGGGTTGATTATGCCGGATTTGTGGCCAACAATGAACGTCTCCCAGTGTTCTGCGTAGTCGATTACAGAATTTATCAAAGCCTCAGGGCGATCGCCAACAATGCAGTGGCCCGCATCGTAAGCGATAGCTATGTTGCAATTAGGTATCTTCTCCCGGTAGATTCTGGCGGCCTCAGAAGAGACAAGACGGTCATCCTTTCCAAATATGGCCAGAGTGGGACAGTGGATATCTGCCAATTGAGATTCTACTTCAAAGTCATGAATTCCTATTTTTAACCTACCCATCAACCGCGACTCTTTGACGAATACATCAGCTGGCATCGGCACAAATCTCTTTGAAGTCTCGATGTGGGCAAACATAGAATCATGGAACTTTTGAGTTGTTGTTTCAAAGGATCCTAAGGGTTTGATTGCTGTCGGTGAAATCAAGATAAGAGCTTCCACCTGTTCTGGGAAGGTAAGGGTCTGCCATAGGGCAATATGGGCACCATATGAGGTTCCTATAAGGGTATATCGATCTGAGGCCAGAGAAGCAGCAGCTCCTGCTGCAACAGATGCTAAGTCTTTAATAGACTTGGAGACCATATTAGCAGCGGAGTCGCCTGTACCAGGCAGTTCAAGTGCAAAAATTCGATATTTCTCAGCCAATGCCTCATGAAGTGGAGTGTCGCGCCAACCGGCCTGATCCAGCATTATTACTGGTCGCCCTTGACCCGCCTCCCAGTAACGAACGATGAACCCGTCTGCTTCCACATTCCCTTGTCTAAACTCCATGACTAAACCTCTCTAAGTTGTGGAATGACGTGCTTTCCGAACAACGCAAGCTCCTCCAACACAGCTTTATGATCCACATTGTTTTGCTGGAAAGGCATATCAATCACGCCCACTCCGCAACGATCATGAAACTCTTTCATCTGCTTAACCACAGTGTCTGGACCACCCAAGAAATTTATACCCAGAGCATTACCGACTACATCTCCTTCGGGACTTCCAGCCACCAGTCCTCTGAGGTCGAACGGCCCACCTGTACGGGCTGATTGAATCGCCTCTGCCACGGTTCGACGCAGGGGAATGTTTGGCCCTGGTTTCGATCTCATCAGCCCTTCGAACCATTTGGAAGCCAGTTCGTCTGTTTCCGCCACATAAATGCTGCCCCGATATACAATGTCATCTGGTCCTGGCGTCCAACCAGCCTCCTCGCACCAATGGCGGTATTTATTAGTAATTACAGCAACCTCATCCACTGGCAAGAATGAAACTCCAAGACCTAGCCGGTTCTCGGCGGCGTACCTGATAGTGTCGTCGCTTCTGGTACCCACAATTACAGGTGGGACGGGTTGCTGAACTGTCCTGGGCCAGACGGACACTGTTCTATATTGGTAGTAACGTCCTTCCCAAGAGAAAGGCTGAGGTTCAGTCAGTGCTTTCAGTATCAAATCCATGCTTTCTAGAAGTCGGCCGCGTCCTTCAGCCGGGTTCACGCTGTAAACCTGGTCCTCGTTTGGAGTCCCTCGGAGGAACCCGGCAACAAGGCGTCCATCGGTCAAGTTATCCAAAAGCGCCAGCTCTTCGGCAACTCGGACTGGATTGTTCAGCGGCAGCAGATGACCTAACACAGCAATCTTGATCTTTTTGCACCTTTCTGCCACCGCTGCGGCAATAACAGCGGGAGTCCCTGTAGTGATGCGCCCTGAATAGTGATGCTCAGAGAAACTCAACCAATCGAAGCCCACGGCCTCAGCCAATTCGCACTCGTCCATACCTTCCTTGTAGCTCCGGACTGAAATGTCCGGGTCGGCGTACGCTGGCGGGACTGGCCAAGTAAATGGAAATTTGTGCCGTTCCGAGTACCCCATACCGGCAAAAAGAGATGCTTTCATGTCTCTAATCCTTTGACAGTGCCCACCCACTGACCTTGGATGGCCACAAATGTTGGAGGGATATTACCGTTGTATAGTCCCAGCGTCCACCGAAAGTTCTACTATTATGGCTAATCAGGGACAGTGTTCCGTTTACGGGCTTGGCGGCTTATTATAATGGGCGTAAGTTTGTCTTATATAAGCCATATGATCATTTGGAGGGTTTTATGCTCGCAGAAAATATCCGGCTGAAAAACATCAACCACATCACCTATAACGTCAGGGATAAGGAAGCAGCCCTAAAGTGGTACCAAGACATCCTCGGAGTGGGCCAAATTCCCAAGATGGTTAACGGAGACCACCTTTACTGGCTTCAACTGCCCAGCGGCGCCATGATTCACATTATCGAAAATCCGCTTGCCCCTTCTGCGCCATCCCATCACACAGCCTTTGAGGTGGACGACATCGAAGCCTCGCACGAATATTTCAACGGAAAGGGCATCGTAACTACGGACATCCAGACCCGAAACGACGGTCAACGCGCCTTCTATCTAGACGACTTAGATGGCAACCGAATCGAAATCTGCACGGTTTCTGGGTTCGGCGTTCTGGTCTAAACTTCTCTCGGTCGTAGGAGGACATCATGATTTACGGAGCTATAACCAACTCGTGGCGAGAGCAGCTGCCATCACAATCAGTCAAAGAATTAATTGGCCTTGCTGCCCAAAAAGGCGCGAAGCACATTGAACTACGCCAGACCTGCCTTGGCGAATGTGAGGTAGGTTCAGGCCCTGATTGGCGTCCAAATATGAGCCAGTTGCAGCAGGTTGTTGACACTTATCCCGACATGACCTTTGACCTGGCAATGGCCTTGCCCGTGCTGTCACAAAAAATTGACCCCCAAGGTGAAATGTTCCAAGCAGCGTTGGCTGGGGCTAAATTGGTCGGCGGGAGTCAACCCCATCTAAGAGTCGTAGATCCAGTGTCATTTGATACCGCTTGGAACTCGTCCAACGACATTCCAGAAGAAGCTTTGGGACTGGCCGAACTGACTACCGAGGCCGCCAATCAGGGCGTGATCATCTCCATGGAGAACTCCCAGCTGCCCATCCGTAGCATGGCTATGTTAGTAGAAAAGGTCCGAAGTATGGTTACAGAGACCGCTGGCAAGGGGTTGGGACTTTGCCCTGACCCCACCAACCAACTACGCCGATACCCCGAATCAGACCCCCTATCAGAACTCGATGACCTGCCGTTAGACATGATCAAAATCGTCCACTTCAAACAGTTACGCCGTGGAGAGACCTACAGCAGTGTGGACGAAGGCGATCTAGACTGCCTGAGGATGAGGGACATTCTCGATGCCAAGGGATACTCCGGTCCAGCTATCATGGAGATACCATCCGACACGGAGGTTTTCGATAATCTGGAATCGAGTTTCCAGTATTTGGACTCATAACCGACTTGGGGGCTTAAATGGGACTTTTAAACATCGAGGACGTGACCCACTGGTCGATACCAGTGAATAACTTGGAAGAATCCGAAGAGTTTTACGGGGAATTCTTAGGCTTAGAGCACATAGGGCGACTTGGGAATTCACGGATGACCTGCTACAAGGTGAGTGCGCACAACATACTCCTTTGTGAACGAAAGAACCC
>JAKUNL010000019.1:0-19395 GCA_022451925.1 Dehalococcoidia bacterium | reverse complement strand
ATACTGGAGGCCGTGCGAGAAACCGCCAGGTGCACCGGAGGATGGGGTTTTTGAAGTGGTTTTGGCGCAATATTCAGACCGTCGACATGGTAGTACTTCCCATGATAGGTGAAGTCCTTTTCTGTCCAAAGCCCGAGGATGATGTCCAAAACCTCCTGGAAACGAATATCACGAGAATCAAAATCGATTTTGAAGTTCCCGTATTCGTAGTCAGCTGAGCCACGGCCTACTCCCAAATTCAAACGTCCGTTGCTAAGAAGATCCAGCATTGCCGATTCTTCTGCCAGTCGAATCGGATCGTGGAAAGGCAGTACACTTACGCCAGCGCCCAGTCTGATGGTCTTGGTCTGGGCAGCCAAATTGGAAAGGATTGGCATAAGCGACGGGAATATACCGTAGCGACTGGAGTGATGTTCAGCAATCCAAACCGAATCAAAGCCCAATTCCTCTGCATACTGGACCTGCTCCACGGCCTCACCGTAGATACGGCTTTGGTGGGAGGCGTCCTTTTCTGTCCAGGAAGCGACCAAAAAAAGAGCGAATTTCATGATTATTTCAGGCTCCTTATGGTTAAACAAATCATCAAGTGTAACTTCTCAAAACACAATCAACACAGGCGTGCGATGCCGCAGTATATAGCAGTCAGCGACAGCAGGAAATAGTGGTTTGATTTTCCAGCTGCTACTATCTAGCTCTTGGGCGTCTTCCTTCCACTTACGGGATTTTCGATTGTTCTGGGCATCAACCCTGTCTTATTCCGTGGGGACGGGTATGGAACACGTCGCCGTAGGTTGGCTGGTCTTCGACATAACCGGATCCGCTTTCATGGTCGGAGTTGCGGCAGCAGCACGGATGGCACCTTTGTTCTTCCTTGGGATTTTGTCCGGAGCTATGGCGGACTGGCTAGAAAGACGGCTATTTCTATTCTTCAGTGCATTAGGAGGAGTTCTCGTTTCCACAGTGATGGCCACGATACTACTCCTCGGAGATCCCCCGGCGTGGTCCGTCATTGTCCTGGTTGCTGCCGGAGGCTGCGTTTTCGCGTTTACCCTCACCACTAGGAACGCCTATACATACGACATAGTCGGGCATCAGAATGCCTTAAACGGACTGTCATTAAATCAAATGGCCATGCAATCAGGTGGGATTGGAGGAGCCATAATATCCGGCGCGTTGATTGATTGGGTCGGACCTGGATGGCAGTACTTTGCTGTTGGAGCAAGCTACTTGGGGGCTGCATTGGTCCTTCTGCTCATCGGGCGTTCTACTAGAACCGTTCAACCGCAACGAGAGCCGGTCTTGCAGAACTTATACGGATACGTCAGGTTCCTCAAGGAAAACCATGTAATCATGGTGCTCATGTGCTTGGCGTCCATCACGGAGATACTGGGATTCAGCCACATGACTCTGCTGCCAGTATTCGCTAAAGAAATACTTCATTTAGGTCCAGTCGGGTTAGGTTATTTAACGGCGGTGAGGCAGGCCGGCGGCTTATTCGGTCTGGCCTTACTAGCCAACCTCAGAGATTATCGTCGTAAGGGCTTTTTAATGTTCGTCGTTGCCATTGGATTCGGCGTAGGCCTTATGGCGTTTTCTGTTTCTTCTGCCCTAATCCTCTTCATAGTTATCTTGGCAGCGGTCAACGCTTGCGCCATGTCGGTCGACACCTTATATAGAGCTCTGATGCAATCCAATGTACCGGACGAGCAGAGAGGACTGGCTATGGGTTCATGGGTCTTGAGTATAGGGGTGGCTCCTGTAGGTCATGTTGGAATTGGGGCGCTTGCCTCTGTCCTTGGAGCGCCCGGCGCCCTGTTACTTAACGGTTCTGTGCTCGTTGCGGTCAGCCTTGCAGCCTCAATAAAATTACCGAATGTCCGCAATCTGGAATAATCAGAGGTTCTATTCTCCCTCCAGCAAGAGCGCTTGAATTCCAAGTTGGAATATCATTCAGAATTAACCCAATGATTAATGCAACAATTGGCATGTTTCCGTGGATCTCTTAGAATCATTGAGTATTGTGAATACTTATCCCAAGCAACGAGCCACAAATTTTCTCATGAGATCCACAGCGATATCTGACTCAGGGCCTGGAACATTAGCGAAATTATGAGGCATGTCCTGAAATAACTCCAATTCCACCTCACCACCTAGTGCGCGGTAATCCTTCGCAAATTGCTCCGTGACTGGAACCGGCAGGTTTGTGTCGGCGGTTCCTTGAGCAATAAACAATGGTGGTAATACCTCGGCTTCGCCGCGCTTCAGTATCTGATACGGCGAACCTTCATTCATGGCTTCGGCTGATGAAAAATACGCGTCAGTCAATTCCACCAACCTGTCATTCCCAGTTTCTTGAGCGTAGATATAACGCTCATATGGCGCCACTATGGGCCAACCAACGATTACGTACCTCAAAGTAGCGTCTGCATCTGAACCAGGGAGTTCTATCGTGTTGTAGGAAGGGTGGCTCGGCCTCATTGAACTCAGAATTATGGTATGACCACCACTGGAACCACCCATACCACCCACAGTCTCCGGATCAGCATTGAAATCCGTAGCCTTGGATTTCAGCCATCTAATGGCAAAATTGACGTCAACAACCTGAGCGGGGTAAGGATGCTCAGGAGGTTGCCGAAAATTTACGGCAGCGATGACGATACCGCTACCAGCTAACTCTCGGTTCATCGTCTCATTAGCAGTATAATCATTGAGTGACCAGACACCGCCATGGACATCCACCAAAGCCGGAAATGGTCCGGTCCCCTCAGGTATATAAAGGCGAACGGCCAGTCCATCCCGGTATTCCATATCTCGAACAGTTATCCGAAATCTCTGATCTGGGTTATAAGCCACTGCAGGGTTGCTCGCCATATAATCCTCGAATATCAGATTACGTGTTTTTGTCTCTATCTAAGAAGATTTACGCACATATTTATAGTCTTTAGAGATGCCAAACTCAGGCACCGGTGACGGATTCTTGACCTGATACCTGTAGTTAGGATCAAGGTCCGGCTTGGGACCTATGGTCCCGCGAAGCACGCCGATGCCCTCTACTTCATGCTCTACCACGTCACCAGGTTGCAAGAAGCGGGCTTTTTCAAAGCCTTTGCGGATGGCCTCGCGTATAGAGCCACCACCCACTGTTCCACTACCGATGACGTCACCCGGAACGATGCGGCTGTCCTTAGAAGCTCGTTCTACCATGTCTGCAAAGGTGAAGTAACCGTTCTGTGCCTCTCCATTTTTCATCCATAAATCACCGTTGACCTTGACTTCGCATTTTAGGTGTAGATGGCCATCCTTCAAGTAGGGCGCCATTTCATCTTTGGTAACAAGCCAAGGGCCAATAGACGATGCGGTGTCTTTGCCCTTGGCCGGGCCCAGACCAAATGCCATCTCATCAACCTGTAGATCGCGAGCGCTCCAATCATTGAACAATGTGAAGCCTGCGATATAGTCCATGGCATCGTCGGCCGCGATATCCGCGCCCTCTTTACCGATTACAATCCCAATCTCCAGTTCATAATCGAACTGTGAGGATGCCGAGGGATGGGGCACAATAGCATCAGGTCCGTAGACGCACAGTGGGTTAGAAAAATAAAATACGGGCATCCGATACCAAGCCTCATTAGGCTCTCGGGTTCCTTGATTGCTGGCGTGCTCTTCATACACGATGAAGTCACGCACCGTGGGGGGCTGAATAACAGGAGACCGGAGTTGTGTACCTGCCAACTGAACCCGGGGGGCCGGTGCATCCTTAGCCAGGGCTTCACTGACCCGATCTATGGGATTATTTCCCTGCTCTAACAATGCACGGACGTCGCGAAGCGGATGACCACTGATTCCTACTAGAGCACTCACATCGACAATGTCATCACCCTGAATGACGCCGCAGCGAGGTCCATTGCCGGTGTCATAGCTAAGTAGCCGCATCTTGATCTCCCATTTTCAGTCAAATATTTTCTCCGCAATTAAATGGTAACAATTGAGAAGAACAGCTGGAATTACAGCATACACGTTAGTCATGGTCAATCGGATAGAATCACAAATCTGGCTCCTCATTCAGAAACGCGACGATAGACTCGGGTTCCATCAGTGGATATAGCGTAAATTCCGCAGGAACGGCATCCGCCCATTCATTCAAAAGACGGTGGAGCTTTTCATGGGACTCAACGTCAAATACTGCCACCGCACCCCGACCAGTCCTTGGGTAGAAAGACCGAGCTACCCCATTGGCTAGTTTGTCCTCCACCCAAGGCCAAAAGCGCTTTCTAGCCTCCCGTGCGTCCGAAGGACGAGTGGGCGCAGGATTACTTATCACAAGAAACAACATGTCATTTCCTTAAATTTTAATATTCGCAAATTAACTGTGATGCTTCCAAGGTTCAACCAATTACAAAAGAGTAGGCGCATCCGTTGTCACTCCCAACAATGCCTGTCCGGCCAGCTGATAATTCGAATGCAGGCCAGATATGTGCTGACCGCTCACGTGCATGTCCCTGAAGAACCTCTCCAACCCGTTGGATTCGTGAATGGCACCAGTACCCGCCATGTAAAACAGCTTGTCCACCACATCTACTGAACGACGAATGGCATGAGCAATGGCCAACCTGACATATACGGCTTTGTCCATCAGATCTGGGTTCTTGGCTACCTGGGATTCCCACATGGATCCCACGGTGCTGAGCACATAACTCCTACTCGCACCAATGATCGCTTCACACTCTCCAAACGTTGTTTGGACCTCCGGCCTATCTCGCAAAGATTTTGGCGATTGAGTGGTTCCTGCACCGGCCAACTCCATAAAAGAATTCATGGCGCCTCTAGCGATACCCAAGGCGTTGGCAGCCCCAAGTGTCCAGCTCAGTAGCAACGCTGTCTGCGGGTTGTACAACGGGTTGTCGTAAAAGCCGGATTCTGTCCGGTTATAGGTGTGGCTTGTTGGGACAAACACGTCAGAAAAAGATGCGTCATTGCTCGCAGTTCCTCTCATTCCCATAGTGCCCCAAACCATATGCACCGTGCCAGCCTCAAGAGGGACGATCGCAACCGTACTCACCTGACTTCCATTTTCGTCAAGTACAGGGCCATTATCATCCATGAGGTCGCAGTTCAAGACCAGGCATTTGGCATGATCCAACCCACTCAGGTAATTCCAACGGCCAGACACCATAAACCCACCCTCAGTCATAGTAGCCGTCCCCCCAGACCGGGCGGATCCTGATGCTCTGATATCAGGAGGGTCTCCAAACAGTTCTTTAGCCGCGGTAATAGATATACGTGAAACCGCTGATGTTAGTGCAGTTCCGTTGAAACAGCACCAGCCAGCGGAGCCATCGACCTGGGATATGGTTTCAACCACTGGGAACGCCGTGATGGGATCAAGTTCGGGCCCGCCTAACACCTTCGGAACGTAAAGTCCAAAAAGGCCTTTCGCGGCCATGTTATTCGCAAGACCGACGGGTAATCGGCATTCCGAATCTATCTTATGCAGATTCGCTCTAATCATAGGTACGATTGATTTTGCGGCTTCCAGCGTGGTTTCCGACATTGTTAAATCCTTTGAATAGATGCCTTGAATACAGATGAAGCGGTTGGCCTGCAGAAGCAAGCGCAATCTACGCCTGGTAGGGTTATTATAGCCAAGACTGACAATGACCCAAACTTGTCATATAGTAGTAATGTCTATAATGGTTAATAGCGTTCATTTCTGAGAATTTGTCTAGCAATTAAGTCGCTCTTAAATTAGAATCATTCATGATTGCTTGAATCAGCAATTTTCTAAATGCTACTATAGTCACTATTATTGATGCGCGGTACGCGCGGAGATGAACAGATGGCAGAAAACGACATCGCTCTGATGGGTCATTTGATGCGGAGAGCCGGTTTTGGAGCCCAGTACGAAGAATTGGAGACTCGTGCAGCGAAGGGGTACGAAGAGACCGTTGAAGAATTGCTAAATCCGAAAGACCATCCCGATGGTATGGACTTGGACTTAGCTGAAAGATATTTCATCGAATGGAATCATTTCGTCCGGGGCGTTCCCGAGTACATAACCTGGAGAATGATAAATTCTGCCCGCCAACTTGAAGAGAAGATTGTTCTCTTTTGGCACGGGATTCTCTGCATATCAGACAGCAAACTTCAGAGTTACCCTACTGAATATGAGGAGTTGGAACTGTTCCGTAGAGACGGCTTAGGTAGCTTCAGAGACCTCCTGGTAGGGATTTCAAAAGACCCAGCAATGGTCTATTACCTAGATAATTGCCTCAGCCACAAGGGCGCTATCAACGAGAACTACGGCAGGGAACTTCTGGAGCTATTCTCCTTGGGTGTAGGTATGGACGGCGAATTTAACTATACCGAAGATGACGTGAAAGAATGCTCAAGGGCGTTCACCGGTTGGACTATAGCAAACTCTATCCCTCAGCAGCCTTACGGGCGATATGCGGCTCAATTCCTCTATAACCCTGACGACCACGACGAAGGGGAGAAGACATTTTTAGGAGAAACCGGTAACTTCAACGGCGAAGATATCATCGATATAATCGTAAAGCAGCCGGCCACAGCCCGGTTCATCTCACGCCACCTCTACAACTTCTTTGTGGCTGATGACGTCGAAGTCCCCTCTTGGATGGACACACCCCCAGCCGACATGGAAACCATTAAGATGCTGGAAGAGGAATATTTCAGATCCGACTACAACATCAAAAGCATGCTGCGGTTGCTCTTCAATTCTGATGCATTCAAGAATGCACGATTCACAAAAGTGAAAAGCCCTATCGAGACGATCATTGGCACACTACGTCTGGTTGGGGACTGGGCCACGCCCAAACCCGGCATGGAATTTATATTCGATGAAATGAAGTACATGGGTCAAGAGATACTAAATCCACCTTCAGTAGAGGGATGGCACACCGGTAAAGAATGGATTGACGGTGGCACTCTAGTGCACAGGATTAATTTTGCAGCAGACTCTGTATCCAATACCGAGTTTCCGGGTGTAAAATCAATCATCAAAAAGCTGGCCGATACAGGACCAAGCCTTTCACCCGAAAACTTGGTAGACGGATGCCTTCGGATGTTAGGAGAATATGAGATCTCTGAAGAAACACGCCGCATGCTAGTGGATCAGAATAGTAAGGGCGGCGAAGTACTTACTGACTCAGACGATTTTGACACCACGGTCGCCGAGGCATTGCGGATGATCGTTGCGACCAAGGAATATCTTTACGCTTAATCACTGGATCAGCTCTCTAGCGTTATACCTTTACCGAGCGCACACCCAAAGATTTAGTCCTTTTAAGGCAGGAGTAAGTAATGACCTCCAGTAAAAAAGACCCAGTATTGGTGGTGCTTCAACTTTCAGGCGCATACGACGCCTTGAACACCGTTATTCCATATAGCGACCCCCACTATAAGGACTACCGAACTGTGCTAAAGGTTGAGCCTGAAGAGGTCTTAGCCATTGATAACAATGTGGGGTTTCACCCATCTATGGCCCCCATTAAGGGTCTGTACGACCAAGGCAAAGTGGCGGTCATACAAGGGATCGGCTACCCCAACCCGATTCGCTCTCACTTCCGATCCATGGACATCTGGCACACCGCTGCACCCGAGAAGATGGGGATGGACGGATGGCTCGGCCGAGCTATCGGAGACATGGATCCTAATAAAGAAAACGTACTGACCGGTGTGAATTTCGGACGTGGCCTTCCAAGAGCACTGGCCACATCCGGCGTATCAGTTGCATCTGTAGGCGGCCTTGATCAGCTAGGCGTGCTCACTGGAATCGATGACCAAAGCCAGAGAACAGAGGCGTTAGACATCTTTGCCCGGATGTATTCCCCTATGATCGGTTCCGGGCCAACTAACGATTATCTTTCACAGACTGGTTTGGACGCATTGAAAGGGGCCGACATACTGGCCACTGCGCCCGAGTCGTACACCTCCAATGTGGAGTACGGCGGTGATCAGTTCTCCCAGTGGTTGAAAAACGTGGCCCAGGTCCACTTGGCTGGCCTTGGATCCCGCGTGCTCTATACCGGACTAAACCCAGGAGCATTCGACACCCACGCTAATCAGACTACTGCTTTTCCTCAACTTTGGGGACAGGTCTCCAACGCCATTGAAGACTTCTACCAGGACTTGAAGGACCACGACGCCAGTCAAGAAGTAGTCATATTAGCTTTCACCGAGTTTGGCCGCCGGGTACTGGAGAATGGTTCGGGAACAGACCACGGCTCCGGTAGCGTGGCTTTTGTAATCGGTGACGCGGTTGAAGGCGGCTTATACGGTGAATATCCATCTCTGGAACCTGATAAGCTGGACCAAGGCGACCTTCGCTGGAACAACGACTTCCGCAGCACCTACGCAACTCTGCTTGAGAAATGGATGGGCCTGGATTCCAAGCCAATTCTAAGAGACTCTTTCGAGCAGATTGATTTCATAAAATAAGACTCTGCTCCACTTTAGATCAGTTCATATCGCCACCCAGATTACCGGGAGCGGAACACTTCTGAGAGGAAATCATGGTAGCTCAAGTAGCGCCTTTAAATTTTCGATACAGTCACACCATAGGCCGACAGGAAACCCGAGGCGGAGACGGTTTCTTCAATCCAGTTGCCATAGCCCGGGGTGAAGGCGACCGTATGTATGTCGTCAACAGAGGTACTGAAACACCAGTGTTCTACCCGTGCAAACGGGTGACCATCTGTAGCGTGGACGAAGAATACATCGGGCAATTCGGCTTCAAAGTCCATCCAGAAGACGCCGTCAGATCTGCTCCAGATGGTGCGTTGTTCTGGCCGACATCAGTGGCCCTGGATTCCCAGGGGAATGCGTATGTTGCTGATGAATGGTTAAACCGGATATCCGTATTCACGAAGGACGGAGAATGGATTGGCAAATGGGGAGAGCCAGGTGATGGGGACGGCGAGATAGACAAGCCCTCTGGTTTGGCTTTTGACGCCGAAGATAACCTTTACATGGTTGACAGTCATAACCACCGCATACAGGTGTTCAATAAAGAGGGCCAGTTCCAGTTCAAGTGGGGAACACAAGGCACTGGTGACGGTGAATTAAATTTCCCTTGGGGGATTGACATAGACAAGAACGGGGACGTTTTTGTCGCAGATTGGCGGAATGACCGCATCCAAAAATTCTCTTCAGACGGCACGTTCTTGATGAAGTTTGGTTCCTCAGGAAAAGGCCCTGGAGAGTTTAACCGCCCCACGGGAATCGCCGTCGACAAAGACGGAGCAATCTACGTAGCAGATTACAAGAATGACCGTTTACAGGTCTTTAACTCATCAGGCGTGTTTATAACCCTGCTGACGGGAGAGGCAACCTTGTCCAAGTGGGGCAAAGAACGAGTGGAAATCGATCAGTCATTCATCAGAGCAAGGGCAAGGTCTCAAGGCTTAGACGAGCGAGAGAAAGTATTCCAAGGGCCAATATCAGTGGACGTGGATGATCAAGGTAGGGTGTTCGTAACTGAAGTACCTCGTCACCGGGTTCAGGTCTTCTTGAAACAATCACCTGAATTCCACGGTGGCCCGCTATAGCCTGCTTTCAATTTTAGTAGATCGCCTCGAATCTCTTGGTCTATCGGATTGGTTAAGTCGGACGTATTATCGGTTTCCTGAACCCAATAATAAAAATCGTCCACTCAAAACCAGCTTTCCAATATTTGCCAGAAACCCTATGCAATATGGCATGCCCTGGAAACTGAATGAACCCGCCCATGGAACATAGCTGCAAGGTGATGATGTACCTGACTGAACCTTTAAGGCTAACTAACCCCTGTATCAAAGAATGAATTCGATTATATATATGCACATGGCAACTGCATTTAGAGTAAGTTAAAGTCCCATCGCTGCCAAACCGACCTTGCCCAATTCCTCGTCAGCGTTGTGTCCACGTATACCACCGACTCCAATACCTCCCAAAATTGCGCCATCTTTGATGATAACCACGCCACCCTGTTCATAGGTGACCATAGGATCACCATTTTCGCTAACACTCTGACCAATGTTCTTCATATTGGCGCCCCAGTCTCCGCTATTGATACCCAAAATGGCGGCAGAGTAAGCCTTCCTAACGGCATGACGGCGGGTGAAAACACGAGCGTGGTCCATCTTAGCAAAGGCTTCCATGTTGCCTGATGCGTCCACTATGGCCAAGCATACCGGTGTCTCAGAAGTAGCTTGGGCCTGTTTCATCATCGCGTCCATCGCCGCTTGCACCTGTTCATAGGTCAAGTGGTGTTCTGAAATGGCCATACAAGGCCGAGAAGGTTCGTAATGAGTTGTCATGTAGTTAAGCTCCTTTAGTAGTTGTATTAGAGTCTAACAGGAAGAATTGTAACAATATGCCATAGATGGATAGGTGTGTGTATCAGCATGCGTGTAGAATAACGGCGTTGCCTAGAAAATTACATGGAGATATCACGATGCGAGTCGGTCTGATTTCGGATACACACAACCCTAGTGTTGGAGACGAACCACCTTCTGAGGTTCTAGCCGCTTTCAAAGGTGTTGATGTGATTATCCACGCAGGGGATATTTACCAACCTGAATGCCTTGACTGGCTGGAAAAGATTGCTCCGGTATATGCAGTAGAGTTAGGTGCAGGTGCGCACTTCAGCGATGATGATCGCGTCGAGGACATGCACAGGGTGATTGAACTTGGAGGGCACTCCATTGGCATAATCCACGATCTACTTATCCCAGGAATGTCTCAGGAGTTAACGGAATTCACCCCGCTATCAAAGCACTTCCCCCGGGACGCCAGCCTAGCAACAGCTCTTCAAAGCGTATTTAATTCACCAGTGGATATCGTCATATTTGGACACACCCATTACCCCGTGGTCGAAGAATTTCAAGAGATATTGATGGTGAACCCAGGGAGTCCAAGTCTTCCAAAACAAATACGCCGACTTGGCCAAGTGGCAATCATGGAACTGGACTCAAGCGGTAAGAGCGCTGAAATACTGAACCTGTCCAACTTCAGTTAACCTAACATTAATATGATTGATGGCTGACAAAAGATTGGAGTATCTTTTGCGACCTCACCAACTCCCTAATCCTACCGGTTGTCGCAGACATCAATCACCTTGTACCCATGCCTTATGAACCAGACAAACGATAAACTATTAGCCATATAATTCCCGGCGTGTCTCATCCAGTAGAGCTCTTTCTTCATAGCTCAATTCACGGTACCCTTCTGCCTTGGGTCTGATACCCCCGGTGAATTCTGGAGGACGCTTTTCCAAGAAAGCTTTGCGACCCTCATCACCGTCGGTTGTCAACTGGGTTAAAAGTGTATTGAACAAGGTTTGTACACGCCAAGCCTCAGACACCGGAACGTCCCTAAACCGAATGGCAAATTCCTTCATCATGCGAACTGCCACAGGCGGCATTCCCGCTATCCGCTCTGCGATCTCTTCTGACCTAATCATCAACTGGTCATGGGCTACAACCTCATTTATCAGGTTTATCCTAAGTGCTTCTTTGGCGTCGAAAGCCTCATCAGTCAGAAGGATCTTCATCGCGTCGGCATGAGCTATCTGACGGGTCAGATAGCTGGCTCCAGGGCCGTTACCGACCCATCCTTGGCTCAACAATGCAAACTTAAATCTAGCATGTTGATCGCAGGCAATCCGAATGTCAGTAGTTGTTAAAAGTATATAAAAGCCAGCGCCTGCAGCCCACCCATTTACAGCCCCAATGACCGGCTTCCAAATCTGAGGGTAATGGTCGCCAAGTCGGCCATCAGCACCTATCTTGGCACCATTAACAGTACCCGAAAGAGGCCAAAATATATTCTCCGTTCGAATCCGATCAAAGTCTTCTGCGGACACTCCAGGCGGTGGTGCCAGGTTGTGTCCAGCGCAGAAATGCCGGTCACCACTTCCAGTCAATATGGTTGCCCGAACATCTCGATCCTCCCAGATGTCTTTCCAAACACGACTTATCTCATCGGATGTTTTATGATCCAGGATATTCCCCTTCTCGGGATTATCTATAGTCACATACGCAATATGGCCTTTCTTTTCGTAAAGGACGCCCATTTAGTATCTCCAGTACTGATTAAGTTCTGACAAATTTCAGAAGATGATCTCTTCCTCGACCAAACGGTCTATATCTTTTGCAGACAACCCCAGTAATTCCCCGTAAACATACTCATTGTGCTGACCCAACACTGGAGCCTCTGTAAGGATCGGTTCCTGCGCCCCCTCAAAGCGCCAGGGCAGGCCCGGCAGATACCTTGTATTTCCATCTCTAGCTTGCACCTTAGAGAAATAACCGGTCTCACTCAACTGAGGCTCCTGGAACACACGAAGTATGTCTTGGGACGGTCCTGACGGAACTCCGGCATTTTGCAAAAGCTTCATTGCCTCTCGGTCAGAGCGTTGCATAGTCCAGTCGGTAATAGCTGCCTCCAATTTGTCATTATGTTGCCTGCGACCTTCGGCGTCCGCGTAGTTATCATCCGACGCCAGGTCTGGCCTACCAATGACGCCACAGAGAGCCATCCATTCCTCATAACTCGTCACGGCTATTGCAACCCAACGGTCCTCACCCGCGCAGTGGAATACGCCATGGGGTGAGTAGAAATCATCTTGGTTTCCAATCGGCTCTTTCACTCGGTCGTTCATCTGGTAATCAAGTACGGCCTCCGGGAGACAGGCGCTGAGTGCCTCAGCCATGGAAAAATCCACATATTGGCCCTGGCCTGTTAACGTTCGGTTATTGAGCGACGCGACCGTTACCATGGCGAGTTCCATACCAACCCAAGGATCGGCCCACAACCCTCCGGTGACTGGTCCTCTACCTGGGTACCCTGAGATCGAGTTCCAGCCAGTGTAGTGTTGTAGCAAACTACCGTATGCTACATAGTCAGTATGCGGGCCGTAGTGTCCGGTACCAGATGAAGCAACCATTATGATGTCTGGATTAGCCGATCTGACAACCTCATAACCCAGCCCAAGGCGTTCAATCACGCCAGCCGCGAAATTCTCTATCACAACGTCTGATATGGCGATGAGTCGTTTGGACAGCTCCAAGCCTTCTGGTTTTGAGATATTCAAGGAGGCGTAGAGTTTAGACTGGTTGTAAGCCTGAAATGCTGGACCTCTAGTCGATGGATCAGGACGCCGAGCACTACCCACCTTGACCACCTCTGCGCCCATCGACGCCAAGAACCTCGTCGATGTGGGGCCGGCTATAATCCAGCTAAAGTCTAAAACTCTGATTCCGTGCAATGGGAGTTCGTCCATCAGATCAATCCTCCAAATATCAAGGAGTTGTGCTCACCTAACAAAGGAGCAGACCTAGCTGTGAGCGGCAATGGAGAATTCGAAAGCTTATAAGCCGCTCCTGGATACTTCAGGGTTCCAGCCTTTGGATGTTCCATCTCAACAAAAAATTCGCGATGGGATAAGTGTTCATCGCTCATTAAGTCCAATACCGTATTGACTGCAAAGCATGGGACACGCTGTGCTTGACCCAGGCGTGCAATCTCATGCTTAGAGTAATTCACGCTCCAATCGCTAAGAAGTTTCCACAAAGATGGTGAATTTTTCTGACGGGCATCGCGAGTAGAATAGCGATCATCCATAGACCAAGTGGGATTACCCATGACTATAAGCCACCTTTCCCACTGGTCATCTTCCCGAGGCGAAATGGCTACGTAACCGTCATTACAAGGCAATATCCCCCCGATAGCGCCCACCATTCCACCTATGGCGGCTTCTTCAACCTTGGCCAAGTCACGCGGTGGAGCTGGGCGTCCCCAAGCTGAGTTCGCAAGACCGCTAATCAGTTGAGTGACCATTGCCTCGAATGACGAGATGGCAATATTACTTCCTTTGCCAGTCATTCTTTTGCCATATATAGCCATCAAGGTCGCAGTGGCAGCAGCCATTCCGCCGACAAACTCAGCCTGGTAACCACCAGCCCTGATGGGCGGGTCATCATCTGGGTTCTTAACTGGCCCCAATACTCCGTGAGCGTGGCCACTCATGTGGTATAGAACCAAATCAGTGGCTTTAAAATCTTTATAAGGGCCTCGACCTCCAAATGGAGTAATTGAGGTCAATATGATACCGGGATTACCGTCTTTCAAATTCTCATAACCCAACCCTAGGTCTTCAAGAGAAACTGGAGGAGGGTTTTGAATCACAATATCAGCAGTGGCTGCCAGCTTTCGGAAAGACTCAGCGCCACCAGGAGATGTTAGATCTAGCGTCACACTAAATTTATTTGCGTTTAACGCTAGAAACATCCCGCTTTTCTCGGTATCGGGGATATCGTTAGGAAACGGTCCCATCGCCCTTGAGGAATCGCCCTCTATTGGTTCCACCTTGATAACTTCCGCACCCATCTGAGCTAGTATCTTGGCACAATAGGGGGCAGATACTCCTTGGCCAACGTCAAGGACTCTAACTCCAGGTAAAAGACCTCTTTGCATCACAAGGCAGACATGCTTTTAAGTAAAAGGTTGTGTATCACAAAGGGATATTAGCGATGGGTAATTAGATTGTCCACCAGGACTCGCGGTCTTATATCTCTGGGTACTTCTTAATAAACCCAAAGACGCCCTTGTAAACAGGAGCGTCTAAATCTAGTCTCGGTCGACCAAAGACCAGGTTTTATCACATTAGAAAGTAAGTTTCTCAAGGGTCAATGCGGTGCCTAAACTTTCTTGCAGAAGGTCAAAAATCTCGAAATCCCACTCAGATACAAAGGTAATAGCCACTCCGTGCTTGCCCATCCGCGCGGTTCTACCTATCCGGTGCACGTACTCTTCCAGATTCTGAGGCATATCGTAGTTAATCACGTGGGATATCTCAGGAATGTCCAATCCACGCGCTGCAACGTTCGTGGCCACAAGGACTTTGATCTCGCCTGCGTGGAACGATCGCATAGCGGCGTTACGTTCACCTTGGACCAAGCCACCATGAATCCCCACAACTTTGATTCCCTGCCTCTGAAGAGCCTGAGTGAGGTTATCCACCCCGGATTTTGTCTTCCTAAATAAAAGGACTTTACCGTCCTTGGTCTGGTTCTTGAGCAGTTCCACACAAGCCCTGATTCGGTCAGATTCCAAAACCTCGTAATAAATCTGGCGAACGTCAGGGGCGGTCTCAACTTCGTTCCCAATCCTAATCCATGTAGGAGATTTCATATGTCGGCCAACGATTCCCCTTATAGGTGGAGGCAACGTGGCTGAAAAAAGGGCAGTCTGCCGGTCTCTAGGTGTATTACCTAGAATTCGTTCAATATCTGGCAGGAATCCGATATCCAACATCTCGTCAGCTTCGTCCAAGACAAGTATCCGAACGTCGCCCAATTGGAGTGTCCCTCTACCGATATGATCTAGAACCCTACCTGGAGTGCCAACAACTATCTGAGCATTACGATTAAGGGCAGTAATCTGCCTTGCTATCGGTTGCCCACCATAGCAAGCAATAACGCCCAGTTTACGGTATTGGCCAAGGCGTGCAATTTCGTCACGGACCTGCATCGCCAATTCTCTGGTTGGCACCAACACCAGACCCTGAATAAAATTCTGGGAAGGATCAACCTGTTCCACCATAGGAATCCCAAATGCGGCGGTTTTACCAGTACCTGTATGAGCCTGCCCCACCACATCATTACCATCCAGTAGCGGAGCCAAGCAGTCGGTCTGAATAGGAGTAGGTTCCTCATAACCAATAGTCTTGAGAGCTAACGCAACATCATAGCTGACTTCTTGAGCACCAAACCAATAACTATCTGACTTCTCAAGGGTTACGCTAGGATGGTATTCGGACTCTTTACGGCTCGACCTCTTGTGACCGCGGCGTTCGTTGGACTGTTCGCCCTCTCCGCCTGGCATTTCTGATTCGTTGCCAGTATCCCGTAAGTCCCTGACCGGATTATTTGTTGAAACTTGACTCTGAGCTTCCGCTTTAACGTTGACATTTCTTGCCGAATTACTGCTGCGACTCTTGGGTCTGCGGTCTGAACTATCGACCCTATCGCCACCGCCACGACCCCCATTAGTAGACCGAGCCGAGGCCGTATCCGCTGAGGTTATGATCTCAGTAGTAGCGTTACTCGCTGATCGGTTCGCCCCATATATTGACTCCGCATTTTCGTCGATATGCGTGCTTTCTTTAAACGGAGCAGAGGCCGTGCTCTGGGTCATTCGCCGGAGGAAGCGTTGCCACCACGGCTGCTGACGGCCAGAATCAGACGGTTCTTGGTATGACGGGAGGTCAGGGTTTCGTTTCTTAAAAATTACGTTTTTCCATCGTGCTACCGGCATCTAGCCGGTTCGCAATGCGACTGATGAATGTTGGATGCCACGCGGTTATCTCTAAATACTTGAAGGTATTATATACAAACAGGATTTCATCGCTGGTCAAAATACCGAGTTTTAGGAATACTTACCAACAAGCCGCATCTATATCTTTTACTAAAGTAACTTCTATAAGAATCTTACTGGTATGCCAACAAGTGAGCAAGTTTTACGACCAGCCACCCTGATTCATCCGTTGATATTCCTGTGTACTATGACCCTTCTTTGACTAAGGTTGATTCCTGCGCAATCCATATTTTACCAATCGTGGGAGAACTTCATCACGAAAGTACGGAAACTGCTCCAAATAGTTTTGTAGACCTATAGCCAAAGCTGATACACCTGATTCTGACAGACGTTTCATAAAATTAACCACGTCATCCGGATCTCCGATAATCGGCAAAGCTCCGTTACCACCAGCGGCCCGAGTACGAAGTTCTCTTAATCTTTCCTCGGTTACACCCGGCTTCTTGAGACCTCGCCATTCAATCATGTTCTCCACTGCGTCGTGATCGGCATTCTCCACGGCATAGTAATGGAAGTATTCTTTGGCTTCCTTCATAGTTGGGCGGCAAACAATGGAGACATTGGAGAACACACCAATGTCTCTTCCATAACCTGTTGCCATCTTCCGGAGTGCCGATGTATTGGCCGGGACATCCCCCATGTCCGACGTAAGGTTGGTGAACATCATGTCAGCGTTGCGAGCGGCGTATTCGCGTCCGCGTTCGGAGTTCCCAGCGCACACTATCATCGGTCTCCCTTCACCATACGGCTTGGGATATATATTAGTTTGGCGCAAACTATAAAACTTCCCATCATAATCGAATGGTTCTGGATCACTCCAAGCCCGAGTGACGATGTCGATCCATTCTTGGCCCTGGTCGTAACGGTCATCATGAAAGGCGAGGTCGACGCCCAACATATCAAACTCGTCTGTGTTCCACCCACATATGATGTTAATTCCAAAACGCCCCTCACCCACCAGGTCCGCGGTCACAATCTGTTTAGCAGCAACCACCGGATTAAACAGCGAGACGTGCACCGTCCCAAAAGCCATGATGTTCCGGGTACTGGCCAATATACCGGTAGCCCAGGTCAACGTCTCAAAATTTGACCCATTATGGTCGGTGATGCCCCCGTAGCCCTTCCAGCGCCCGAGTGGAAGCATGAATTCCATTCCCGCGTCATCGGCCATACGGGCCAATTTCTGATTGTTCTCCCAGCTGGCGTCCCAACGCTCCGGCACCGTGGTCACCGCTAAGCCTCCGGAACAGTTTGCCCCAAAAAGCCCCAGATTTAGCCTGTTGCAATCAAGTTGGTTCCTTGGTTTCAAAGTCCTATCGGTCATCAATCCACCAGTTGGCCGGATTCACTAAAAGCAGTTGCCCTGGAATCCACCACATTTACTAACCCTGCACTGATATTCTATCCCTAATACGATCAAATAAGTTCCAGTTGTACGCAGTGTGTTACAGTCCCTGGGAAGTTGGACTGGCAAATCAGCCTGGTAATCCAAAAAAAGATTAGGAAAGAATATGCAATTTGGAATGTTCGGCAGTGCCCAGGCCCTAAGGAGCAAACCAAACAGCGACAGCGGATCCGAATTCCACGAGTTTGTCGACCGAAACGTAGAAGCAGAATCTCTGGGTTACCACAGCACATTCTTGGTGGAGCACCACTTCACAGGGATTGGCCAAGTTTCTGCTACGCTAAACCTGCTTACCTGGATAGGATCCAGGACTACGACCCTGCGCCTGGGCACAGCAGTGATTGTGCTTCCATGGCACAACCCTGTTTTGCTCGCAGAACAGATCGCCACACTGGATTTACTGTCGGGCGGCCGAGTCGATGCTGGAATCGGAAAAGGATACCGTCTAAAGGAATTTGAAGGATTCTCGATTCCAATAGACGAGGCTAACGACCGATTTGAAGAATGCCTTTCGGTGATGCTAAAAGCCTGGACATCTGACAGCCCTTGGTCATACAAAGGAAAATACTGGAAGTACGACCAGGTTGTTGTCGAGCCGTCCAGTGCCCAGAAACCCCACCCACAGTTATGGATGGGAGCAGGGAGCCACAAATCCATCAAACAAGTGGCTCAGTTAGGATTCAACCTGCTCTTGGGCCAGTTTGACTCTTTTGAACTGATTGCGGAAGAAGTCGCACTGTTCAAAGCAGAAGTAGAGAGTATCGGCCAAAACTTCGATCCCAAAAGTGTGGCTGTCGCCCGTTCTGTAAACATCATAAGCAGCGATGAGGAATATGAGCAGGCGATAAATAACCGGATGGTCGCCCGTCGGAGAACTCAGGAGTTGGCTCTACATCCGAAATTCCAGGACACCCGAGAGGCCGCCAAAGCTGGGGTCATCTACGGCGATACCGATTACATAAATGAACAAATCCAAGCACTACAGGAAATCGGTGTCGAGTATGTGCTGCTCAATTGTCCTGCTGGTATTTCAACCCTGCGCCAGTTCGCAAATGACGTAATGCCGAGTTTCCAAGGATGAGGATTGCCATCACCAAAGCCTCGCATCTCCCTAAAAACCACTCTAGTTAAAGCACCTTTTGACGTCAACTCCCCTTTGGTAAAGAAGCGCCAATACAATGATTCGCGATAAAGCTTTACTCGACTAGCGTGAACATTTGGTTCTTATTCTTATAGGTTGTTTATACTTATAATAACCAAATGATGAAATGCATGATCGTCAAAATATGGCAAGATACCCGTCTTCCGAGGGAAGCACTAATTGCCTATAATTAAGTTTCATAAAATTACGGAGGAAACCCGAATTAACCATGAGAACTAATACCACGAAAGCCAAGCTCGCTGAGGGCAAAGTGGTTTATGGAGCAATTGTCAGCAGATTCGCTCCTGACATCGTTGAAATATTCGGCGCGATCAACTATGACTTCGTGATGATTGACTGCGAACATGGCCCAATGAACCTGGATCAGGTTGAACACATGGTCCGTGCTGCTGAAGTATTCGGTATCACTCCCATCGCTCGGATTCCGAATCACGACGATTCCACTATCCTA
>JAKUNL010000018.1 GCA_022451925.1 Dehalococcoidia bacterium | reverse complement strand
CGCTCTTGAGAATTACCCATCAGGGCGTTCCGGCGTTCAGGCCGATTAAAAGTGATCCAGGCGATACCTGAATCCTCTACTTCATACTTTAGGTATTCAACTAGTTCAGGTCCCATATATTACTCCTATCAATAGCTTGATCTACGCCCAGAGACTCATTAATATTCTGGGTCGCATTCTGCGTAACGTCTACTACGATTAATAAATCTACAATCGAAGCGCATTCTGAATCATTTGCTACGGCTGAAATCCGAGCAAGTGCATTCCGGAATCTATTTTAATCATTTCTCCGGTAGTATAAGCAGCGTCTTCCAATAACCAGACGACGGTGCGGGCAACGGAGTCAGGCGTAGCCACTTCTCTTAGTGGGACCTGAGCGTTAAATTTTTCGAACAGGACCTCGGTCGCCTCTTCGCCGATGCCGTCAGCCCACCAGCGTGACGGGAAGGCGCTAGGCATGATTGCGTTCACTTTGATCTCGGGTGCCAGTGATCGAGCCAGCGAAAGGGTCATCGTGTTTAGTGCGCCCTTGGAGGCCGCATAGGCTATTGAACTACCAGCTCCAGTTTGGGCAGAGATCGAAGAAACATTGACGATGGACCCGTGTCCCTGAGCTTTCATGTGAGGAGCTACTGCCCTGGCCATCTGATAGGGGCCTACCACGTTTACCGAGAATACATCCATGAATTGTTGACCTTTCAGCGCTTCAAGGTCTTTGGCATTGGCGAAGACCGAACGCGCAGCGTTGTTAACCAGCCCGTCGATCCGTCCCCATTTTTCCAGGGCTTCGTTGGCTATGCGACGGCAATCTTCGTCAACAGAAACATCTGCTTTACATAAAATGGATTCCACACCAAGGTAATCGCAGACAGCTTCGGTATCGTGGGCTTCTTTTTCACTTTTGGTGTAGTTAATGACTACGCGCGAGCCTTTGGCAGCCACCTGTTTCACTATGGCAGAGCCTAGTCCTGTTGCGGAGCCGGTGACGATGATAACGGAATCTCTAAGGTTCATTCTTCTCCTTGATGGTAGAGCTAACGGGTATGAGCGGTTATTTTTTATTTGGAATCAAGACTCGAAATATTCCTCAGGGTGTGAAAGAAATCCTATCCGGCCCTCGTATACGAAAGTAGGAGGGTTTACTACTGTACGAGATGTTTTGCTGCAGATGCAGTCTACTTAAAGACCGATGATTCGCTCTGCATTGCCGTGATTTATTAGTTCGCGATCGGACTCAGAGCAGTCTAGATTATCGACCATTTCGTTATATACCTCAAAGTGGGCGAAGGGATGATCGGTTCCGTAGAGAAGCTTATCGGCGCCATAAACCTTGAGACAATATTCCAGCGCCTCTGGGCTATGCGCCACAGTATCAACGTAAATCTTCTGGAAAGAATCCTGAGACGACTCGGACAGATTGGCCCAATCGTCCGGAGAAGTCCAAGCGTCGATCATTCGGCCGACGCGACCTCGTATGAAGGGCACGAACCCGCCAGTGTGAGGGACAATCAATTTCAAGCCAGGGTATTCCTCAAAGACACCGCTCATCACCATGCGCACCGTAGCCAAAGTGGTATCAAACATGAAAGCCATCCCTGGAACCAATGGTCGGTGGTCGATACCGTTCATATTTATGGGCGCCGTTGGGTGCATATCCATGGGGATACCTAGATCTTCAATATGCTTATACACCGGCCAAAATTCTTTGCTATCGAGAGTCTTCTGGTTGATGTTAGAGAACAGATATACGCCCTTGAACCCCAGTTGGTTAACGCATCGGTCAATCTCCGTAATTGTCCGTTCGGCGCTGCCCCAACCCAATGTCGCCCAGGCTTGGAACTTTCCAGGATACGATTGGATAACCTCTGCCAGATGGTCATTAATCCGTGTGGCCCAATCATCGGCCAATTGCCCGCCAAGTAATTCGGGGCCTGGCATACCATGGCTGAGAATCGACATGCCAATACCCAGATCATCCATATCTCTCAGTTTCTGATCAACATCGGCGTGCATTATTGGAGATGCATGTAAGTAGCCGCCAGTGCAGCTCACGAAGTATGTCCCATCCCTTAAGACACCGTCGGGTAGTGAATTCCTACCGGTCAGGTATTCAAGGTAAGGAAGATAGACCAGGTGGCTGTGAACATCTATTCGCATTATGGCTCCTTTGGAGCACTGTTAACCGATAACAGTCATCGGTCAGCGAGTGGTGCAAATTGGTTTCCGAAACAGTTTACCTCAAAGATGGCGATCGCAATATCGGAAGAGATGCGCCTTGTTGCATTAACCATTCCCTAACCTTCCTCCTGAGATTCCGAATGGGTTTCCAACTGACTACACACTCCCACACTCGCAAGTATATTTCTCCAACTACGGTGAACATTCCACCAGGTCTCTCTTAACGAAAAGGGGAAGGTATTTATTTTCGGGATTAGACTAGCTACAAACCTAATAAACGCTCAGCATTGCCATGGTAGATTAGCTCACGTTCGACAGCAGTGCAGTTCATACCATCCATCATGTCTCGGTAGATCTCCCAGTGCATGAATGGGTGGTCTGTGCCGAACATGATACGTTCCGGACCAAACATCTCGTAGCAGTAGTTCATGGTCTCCGGACTGTGTGCCACGGTATCCACATAGATACGGTCAATGGATTCAGCAGATGGTCGAGTCAACTTTGGCTGGCCTTTAAGTGGTTCGTAAATATCGATCATTCTCTCCACCCTGCCTCGCAGATAGGGGACCCATCCGCCGGTATGAGGAACGATTAGCTTAAAACCGGGTTCTTCTTCGAAGATGCCGCTCATCACCAGACGCATGGTCGCCAAAGTAGAGTCGAACATCAGTGACATGCCGCGAACCAGCGGCTGGAGGTCCATACCGTTCAGGTTCATAGGGGCGGTGGGATGCAGGTTGATTGGCACACCCAACTTAGCGATGTGCCGGTAGACCGGCATGAACTCAGGGGTGTCTAACACCTTCTGGTTGATGTTGGAGAAGAGTTGAACACCTTTATAGCCAAGTTCATTAATACAGCGATCAATCTCCTGAATCGACCGCTCGGGACTGCCAAAACCGATGTTGGCCCAGCCAATGAACTTGCCAGGATATTTCTGGATTACTCCAGCTTGGAAGTCATTCATCCGAGCGGCCCAATCATCGGCCTCTTCGCCACCCAGCATCTCCGGTCCAGGAATACCGTGGTTGATAACCGCTAGGTCGGCGCCCATATCCTCCATATCCCTGAGTTTCTGTTCAACATCAGAATGAACCGCTGCGGAAGTTTGAGTATATCCGCCGTTACAGCTTATGAAATAAGCTCCGCCGCGTAAAACTGCTTTGGGAAGACTACTTCGGCCGGTCAGGTACTCCAGATATTCCGGCATGACAAGGTGGCTGTGGATGTCTATTAACAATAGTCTCCTTCATAAAAGAGGATGTATATATACGAATTGGTTCATTTCACCAACGCTTTAACAGATGATAATCCTATGAAATGATTATAAGTATTCAATACCAATTGATTGAAATAATGTTACATCGATCTTATTATGATATATAACATTTAAATGAATGAGCCTAATATCAGTCATTCGGTCTCAACCGCTGATTTATATCCATAATAGAGTCACCCTAGTTTTTGATCGATAAAAACGCGTTCCGCAGTTTGAACTTGATGTCCTCTTTCAGAGAACTAAGTTCAAATAATACCCGAAAGCGAGTCCTGCTTTCGCTAGCCTCAACCCAGTTGCTGGTTCAACTGTCTACCATCCCAATGGCCCTTTCGGTACCGACGATGGCCGATGATTTTGGTGTCGACGTATCCCAAGCTGCCTGGACAGTCATCGCCAGATTGTTGGTGTTAGGTGCTACAGTCTTCTTTTTCGCCAGACTTGGCTCTAGAGTTGGTCACGTCAAGATATATTTCATCGGCGTGATCCTAATGTCCCTTGCCTCACTCCTAGCCGTGACCTCAGCCAACGTCGGTCAGGCCGTGGTATGGAGCGCATTGGTCGGGCTTGGCGCGTCTATGATCAGTTCAAACTCGAACCCTATTCTAGCGCTGGTATTTGGCGAAAAAGAACGCGGCCGGGCCTATTCCATACCCATCATCGCGGCGAGGGTTGGGACACTGCTGGGAATGGCTTTGTTTGGTGTGTTTCTCCAGTTCTTCAGCTGGCGGCTAGTGTTCCTAACATCTGTACCCGTTGGCATGTATGCCCTGTGGATGGCCCGACCATTATTGCAATACGAACTGCTCAAAGCCGGCGAGGCAGCCAAGAACGTGGTAGTAGGCGCACCCAGTGCCTTACTGATGATGGCCACTCTGTCTGTATTTATCATGTCAGGCCTGCACATACATGAAGGCGACGAAAGTTTTGTCAGTGCTGAGGCCCTGGAGTACCACTTGCCTGTGCACGGTCTGTTCCTCGTTATGGCGGTGGTGTTCATCATCGTGCAGCGCAGGTCGGCCCAACCCTTCTTGAACTTCAGCCATTTCAAGAAAAAGCAATTCTCCATGGCGCTCTTTAGCGACCACACATTCCACATGTCCATGATGGCCGTTGTTACCTTGGTACCCATCCTGGTCGAGAACGGGCTAGGATACGACCCGATCGTTGCATCCTGGGTACTCATTCCTGGGCAATTTCTGGGAATTTTCCTGCCGTTGATAGCGGGTTACTATTTCGATAAATCTAACCCACCATGGCTCAGACCCGCCGGATTAGTATCAATAGCTTCTGGGTTCGTGTTGCTAGCGCTATTCTCAGGTTCCGTTCCCATCTGGGTTCTTCCAATCCTGCTGATACCTGCATTTATAGGTACTCACACTTTCAACGCGCCAAGTAACGCTACAATCATGAATAGCCTCCCAGAGGACCGGAGCTTCGCATCAGGAGTCATGGAGACCAGCCGCCAGATGGGACACACTATAGGTGCGACGATCGCAGCCGCCATGCTGGGATTGGCATTGCCGTCAGGTATCAGTTTCATGACCGACCCTGAAGCCATGCCCTTCTACCGTACCGGATTCCAATACGCCTCCACGGCCGTGATATTTACCATTCTCGCTGGAGCTTTCGTAGCCGCATACCAGACTGGAATAATCGGCAAGAGGCGCTTTAATTCCAAAACGTCAGAACAAGCGCCGGTACCCACACCAGCCGACGATTAAACTTAATAATAGTGATAAATAAAACAGGCCCTTACTGAATATTCAGTAAGGGCCTGTTTTATTTGCTGACCAATTAGTCTGGTCTGTTTACTGGTGTACTAATCCGCAGGAGCAGGAGTCTGGGCCTCCTTAGGCAGGTCCTTTTCCCAGTCAGGTATGAGTTCTTGTTTCGTCGACTCCATTGAGATTATGGTGATCATCCCGCCAACACTAGCAAAGAAAGACGCCAACCAAGCGATGTCGTAAGATCCAAAATAGTCGTAGACCACAGCCCCTAAGAGGCCTCCCGCCGCCATACCGAGTCCGGCTCCCATACTTTGTATGCCGAAGACCGTTCGCACAGGGCCCATTCCAAAATACTGGCGGTTAACCACTAGGAAACCCGACATCTCGCCCCCGAACCCGATTCCAAATACAACCGCGAATAGATAGAACTCCCACGCAGCCGTGGTCCAGAAGAGCATCAATACTGCAGCGCCTTGAATCAGATAAAAGAATGCCATTACGCCTTTAGCGCCTAGACGGTCAGCCAATATCGGCACCATAAGACGACTGCCAACACTAGTCAGTGAATATATAGTGACAATCACTGAAGCAGCTTCGATGGACATGCCCTGGGTCTTGGCGAAGAACACGACGTGAAGTATCACTATCGCATGTCCTACGCATCCTAGATGATGAATTAGTGGCAAAAACCAAAAGGCCCTTGTTGATTTGGCACGCTTCAAAAACACCTGGCTTCTAATTTTGGCCGACGCGCCGCCAACCGGTTTCTCTGCGGCCTTTTCATCTACGTCGGAGCCGTAGGGCAATTTGCCTCGGTCAGATGGTTCGCCGTGGAAGAAGGCCAGCAGTCCAAAGACGATTCCTCCGGCTATGACACCGATAAGGATGAAGGCTGTCTGCCAGTCAGTCTGGGTCAGCAGAATCGTGAGTCCAGGTGCCAAGATAGATGCACCCATGCCCCCAGCTGACTGTTGGATGCCAACGGCTACTCCCAATTTAGTCTTGAACCAAGCCGCGACAGTAGTTGGGATGTTGACCCTAAACATAGCCTGGGCGATGCCGAGTATGAAGCTGTAATAAAGGAAAAGTTGCCAAACTTCAGTTATGGTGCTTAACGCTACAAGCCCACCGGCAAAAAATCCAGCACCGATGAGCATAACTCTCTTGGCACCGTATCGGTCTCCCATCACTCCGGCCCAAGGAGCAAGCAATGCACTAACGATGGCCCTCAACGAGTAGGCAATGGCGGTAAGAGTGAGTGACCAGCCGAAGCTGTCTTCCATGACAACCAGCAGGATGCTGTATGCCTGGCTTACGAAATTTGTAGTCAACTGGAGAACGGTGCCCATAGCCACTATGTACCAACCATAATGGGCTTGGGTTACTGAACGGACCGCCCTGGAGGCGATATTCGGCTCAGCCAAAATGCACCTCAGTTGAAAAGGTTGTCATAAAAAGCATCAACTAGAGCCTTTCTATATAGAGATAAGTAATAAAAAGATTCGGTTAATATAGCACAAGTATGGGTGGATCTGTGTGAGTATAACTGTATAAACACTTATCAAAGACGAGTCTATGATAGGGGCGATTCACGTATATACAGAGATTGCCGGGTCTCAGCAAAATAACCTATACCCATGCTATTTCAGGGTGGCAATGGTCTAGTTGAGTTACCAATCAACAAATTCCATGGGTTTGGGGCCGACGTGTACGTCGCGCAAGCTCCAGAATAGTTGCCTATACATCAGGATCTTAATGTTGTTACACGGGCGTGAATATCCGGCCGGTCGCTGGTAATACCCTGATATCAGGTTAAATCCCAACGGATTTAGGTAAGTTTGGGGTTGGAGTTCAAGAATACGCGGTCTCCAGCATATCAACCCCAGTTCTCCGCCGGTGCGTTAGAATTGTTGAAGTTCTATTAAATAAATAAGGCCGGGGCCCCTAAAAAGGTGACTCCGGCCAGTTTTCAGCTATGTGCCTGCGGTGGTGTGAAGACCTAGGCGTTGATGAGCCCTTGGTCAATAGCCTTCCCCATCAGACTTGGATCCTCTGCTAACCGCTCTTTGATAGCAGTAGAGGCTGTGCTGAACTTATCCAGGTCAAACGCCTTGGCGGCGTCTGGGAAACCAGCCTCGGCCAGCATATCCGCACCATTCTCTCTGATTTGGTCCAGACTCCAAGTAATTTGTCCTTCGATATCGCGGACATCGTCCGGAAATTCAACGTGGGAACCGCCGGCGCCCAGTTTGTCATAACCGCCTCGGTGCCAATGGCCGCGGGGGCCATGGGGATCGTAGCGGATTACTTCCTCTCCCTTTACATCGACACCAAAGGTCGGGCCGCCCATCTTACTTTTCAGGCAGCGTACAGGCCAAAGATAAATCGTGACATCGCCTGCCTCGTCCAGAGGCTGAATCAGCACTCTTCCCAGATATGACTCGCCATCGAGCATTGTAGCCATTTCAAAATCCTCCCTAACTTTAGAGCATTCAAAAGACCCTAAGGATTATCAGAGATAATACCACAAAGTTTTCAAATAGCGCCGATAGGTGAATAACTTAGCGGCCATAACGAACTACATTTGAACTAGATCCCCATTATTCCGGTTTGGTTGGCGGTTTTGATGTCGCGATTAATCCGGCACTAAACAAGGCCAAGAAAGCAAATGTTAAGAAGGAAATATTGTAGCTTCCGTTAATATCGAAAGCCAACCCAGAGAGCAATGGGCCTATAGTCTGACCCACCTGAACCCCTGTCTCTCCAATACCCCTGATACTGCCGATAGATCGGCGACCGAAGTATGAGGCGTAAGCCACAGGTGGAATGACATTACCACCCGCAGCCACGGCGCCGATAACGGCAGACACAGCGAATGCCGCAACAACTGAGTGAACGGTGAAGAGCAGGAGAGTGGATATGGCACTGAGTATCATCAAGATAGTCATAGCCAGTCTCACAGAGATCCTCTCTATGATGGCTCCCCAGACAAGACTACCAACGGCGCTTACGATGCCGTTCAAGGTGATCACCGAAGCCACTATGGTGATGCCCAAGCCACGATCTTGGTAGAACGCACCGATATGGACCGAGACGCCCGCTTGAGTCATAAACAAAGTACCAGCAACAACAACCAGGATCCACATAGAACGGGTGCGCATGGCCTCCCGTAATGTCCAATCAATCTCGATAGAATCCTGGGTTGATTGGAGATCGACTTCTATCGATTCTGGAGCATCAGATGCTAAGCCATCCGGTTCTAGGCCAACGTCTTCAGGTCGATCCACGATCAACAACATAGAAGGCAGAACCGATACCGCTAACACCGTGACACCTAAGGCAATCCAGGCCGCGCCTAGACCCCAATTGGTGAGGGCTATGGACGCAATCTGAATAAACACTATGCCGCCGACGGCTCCCGATAGATAAAGAACGCCAATCGCCCGACCTCGTTTTCTGATGAACCACCTGGACACTACAGCCCCTGAACCGATCTGGACCGGCACATGGAAGATAATCCTCCCCGTGGCAAAGCCCAGGTAGAAGAAAGCAGGAACCGTAGACCAGGCAAGCGAAATCACGGCCACGCCCAAAATCACCATGCTCAACGTAAGGATCAACCGAGACCCATACCTATCTACGACCCAGCCTATAACCGGAGAAAGGATCATGGATGCCACCGCACCAACACTGACAGCACCCGCGATTAAAGTACGACTCCATCCATATTCATCGGCGATGGGCGAGAGGAATATACCAAGAACGAACACCGAGGGCGCCATCCTGGCAAAGACGGTGGTTCCAGCGGCGAACACAACTACCCAGCCGTAAAAAAACGGCAACCTGGCAATACAATATCTGGCGATTCCCAGGG
>JAKUNL010000017.1 GCA_022451925.1 Dehalococcoidia bacterium | reverse complement strand
TGCTTTCAACGGCGAGGAATGGAGCTCGCAATCGGCTACCAAGACGGTGGCTGGTGGAATATCGATATCCACGCCATCGCGACAATGGCAGATACTCAACATCTTGCGAATGTCCGGCGGTATAGCGGTTTCGGTGGAAGAACTCGCCATAATCCAGATGCAGAAAGATCTGGCTGAACAAGAAGGGATTTTCGCTGAACCGACATCCGCTGCCGCTTTTGCCGGCTTGGAAATATTGATCAATCAGGGGGCCATCAACGATAGTGATTCGGTGCTGGCACCTGTGACTGGATTTGGCCTGAAAGATTAATCTCTAATTTAATACGACTCGCACTTCAATGTGAACGATCATGGAGGGAGAATAATATGAAACTGCAGATCATGTCTCCGGCCGCTGACAGAGTGGATTTCAAAGTACCGCCTGCGCCGCGTCTGACCGGCCTTGAAGGGAAAACCATTGGCTTGTACAACAATATGACCGGTGGAGCAGATGTCGCTGTAGATCGGGTTGCTCACCACCTGAGTCAACGGTTTTCCGGTGTGAAGTTTGAACGATACGGTGGTGACATACGGCCTGGACGACCTTCTTTGAGTAGAGGCGTGCATATCGATGAAGATGAGGCTTCGATTATTGCTACTGAGGTTGATGCCATGATCGGAGCCACCGCCCATTGAGGTGGCTGTACGTCGTGGCTTGCCCATGACATGGTNGCGGTTGAGAAGGCCGGTATTCCTGCAGTTGCCATTGCCGCCAAGAGCTTTGCCCGTGCGTGGCAGTCCTGTGTGGATGGGTGGGGGCAACCCAATGCCCCGTTCGTAACCATCCCTCATGCCACTACCGGACAACAGTCAGACTTCATTCATAAGATGGTAGATGAGCAAATAGATGAGATCATTGAGCGTCTCACCTCCATTCCTGCTTCTGCCGGACTTCCTAAGGGTGCTAGGAATGGTAATCAGGCTACTGAGGTTTTTACCGTCGAGCTGGATGAAACTCCGGATGGCCTGGACTCGGTAAATCGTTTCCTTGCTGAGCGAGATTGGAGTGACGGCATACCCGTAGTGCCTCCCACTCCCGCCGCAGTTGAACAGATGTTGAAGGGGACAAAAAGAGCACCGCAGGATGTGGTGATGGTCATGGAACCAGGCTTTGGGTTGGCCACAGTTGAGAAGATTGCGATCAATGCGGTGATGGCCGGGTGTCGTCCGGAGCAATTTCCAGTTCTATTGGCGGCGATTGATTGTCTAGCCCAGCCGGAGATGAATCACCGCGATATGCAGGTCTCGGGACATACAGAAGCTCCTATAATCCTGGTGAACGGTCCCATCGCGAAGAAGGCAGGGATTAACTTTGGTACTACGGCGATGGGGCCGGGCGTGATCAATAGCGCGAATACCGCTATCGGCCGGGCTCTCCGTCTTTGTCTGATAAACATCGGATATTGTAACGCCGGAGCAGGCGACCCTAACTTCATCGGACTGCCAACCAAGTTTGGGATGTGTATCTCCGAGAACGAAGAGGCCAGTCCTTGGCAGCCGTACCATATGGACCGGGGATTCAAACGGGATGAAAGCGCGGTTACAGTAGTAACGGTGACCGGCCCAACGACCATCATCGACCCTCGTTCCAAGACCCATGAAGATACACTGAACAACATTGCATCGATGATGTTCTACCCGAACTCAGGTGGCGGTAGCTGGATCAAAGGTCGCCAATCAGCCCAGGTTGGGCACACCAATAGACGAGTCCCGTTCCAGGGCCCGTATCATCCAATCATACTGAGCCCTTCCAGGGCTGTGATCATGGCAGAGGCGGGTTTAAGCAAACAGGACGCTCAGGAATGGTTGCACAAGAATTGCCGAGTATCTCTTAAGTCAATATTGAGCTCAGGCCCCATGCCTACGGACGACAATGGCAAGTGGCTGCATCACCCAGAACTCCAACACCTGGCGGACGACCCTGAAGCCACGATTCCAGCGTTAGAGAGTCCTGGTCAATATCTATTATTTGTGACTGGCGGTTCCACCCATTACGCTAACTTCTTCTACGGTACCTATGGCATAGCAACTTCACCGGTGGAAGACGTTTAGGGAGCGCTCATAGCCTTGAGTACATAGATCGTTTGACCGTGCTGTGGGCAGATGTTAACGTTCGCTCACCATTTGCCATATGAGTAAGTTTGGGCCAGGGTTCTTCTTGACCTGAGGCGCTGGACTGGAGCCGATTGTCTAAATTCACCGCCACAATAATTAGGGCAGGCGCGCCTTTTTCTGTCTTTCGTTACCGTGACTTTACGTTTGCTTGGGGTTCTACTTCGTTGGTTACGATGGGCACTCAGATGGAAGCGGTTGTGCTCGGTTGGTTCATACTCACCTTAACCGATTCTCCGTTTCTTGTGGGTTTGATCTCAGCAGCCCGTATGGGGATGAATATCATGGCTCTTTTCGCCGGAGCTGTTGCAGACCGCGTCCCGAGGCATCACCTTTTGGCAATTGTGGAATTTCTGATGACTGCATTTGCTGTGTTGATGCTGGTGTTAATCATGATCGGTCAGCTGGAAACTTGGCATATATTCGTCATCGCAGTGATTGCCGGCATGGTTCGAGTGTTTCAGATGCCTGCTGCCCAATCACTAGTGGCCGATACTCTACCCAGTGAAAGGATCAACAACGGAGCCGCGTTTAATAACTTGGGAAGGAATATCGCTATGCTGCTGGGTCCGCTGCTTGGCGGAGTCCTGTTCAACAGCTTTGGGGCTAAGGGCGCGTATATCGCCATAGCTATTCTATATTTCTTGAGTGGTTGGGTTGCTCTTTATATACGTTCGTCGGGGATTAACGTGTCCGGATCTAAAACGGCCGAGTCGGAGTCGGTGTTGCGGACTATGATTGGCGGGTTGAAGTATGTTAAGAGTCATCAAATACTCTGGGCTACTTTGGCTTTAGCCCTGATCATTGAGTCATCAGGGTGGACGTTCCACACTACACTGATGCCAATATTCGCCAAAAACGTATTGGACGTTGATTCTACCGGATTGGGTCTCCTGCTCTTCGCGTTTGGAGTTGGTGCCGTGGTGGCATCGATTGGCTGGGCAATGATTAGGGATTTAAAACACGTTGGTAAATTCATGATCGCATCGGTGGTTTTTTGGCATGCTAGCATTCTATTGTTCGCTACCTCTGAATCTTTTTACGTGTCCATGGCTATACTGACATTAACCGGAGCGGGTTTCGCCTCGACACAGGTATTCCTATTGTCGTCTATGTTGAGCAACTCATTGCCTGAGTTTCGTGGGCGGGTGGTGAGCTTGCGGTCATTAGCGATCTATGCCTTTGCCATAGGTAGCATGACCTCAGGTTTTATGGCTGGGTTATGGAGTGCGCCGATAGCAGCCAATGTGGTTGGAATTATGGGAATCGTGCTTGTGCTCTTGTTAGCTGTGGTCGCTCCGAAGTTCAGGAATTCTTGAATAGAGAACCAGAGGACGCTGCTGATTATTCAGCAGCGTCCTCTGGTTTATCGGTGCTACAAAGTTAGGGACAGGTCTATTTAGTCGGCTATCTCGAGGATCATTTCAATTTCTATGGAAGCTCCATTAGGCAGAGAGGCCATCCCCACTGCTGACCGAGCATGAGCCCCAGCTTCACCGTAAAGTTCGCTTAGAAGATCTGTAGCTCCGTTGGCTACGGCTGGTTGTTGGCCGAAATCCGCCGTTGAGTTGACCATACAGAGCAGCTTGGCCACTCTCTTCACACGGTCCAAATCACCTATGGCTAGCTTGACGTCGGCCAGGCAGGATAGGCAGGCGTCCTTGGCGGACTCGTAGGCTCTTTCTACGGTGATATCTGCCCCTAGTTTGCCTTTGAATTCAGCGCCTGCGGTATGCCCGCCAACGAACAGGATGTTTCCGACCTGTACCGCTCCGGCCCGGCCGGCTGGCGGAGTCCCAGGTGTAGGTAGTTCCAGTCCCATTGCCTTTATCTTGTTCTCGATGTTCATGTTGCGGCTCCTTACTTGTTAATTGATTTCTGGTGATTGAAAGAAAGGTTCGTGTATTCGACCTGGTTACAAATCAGGTGGTTGGTTCTAGGTGGGAAGTTCCCAGTTTCGGGCCCGTTCCATTGCTCTCAGCCAACTTGAATATAGTTTATCGGATTCCGCAGTAGATATCCTAGGTTCATAACGGGAGTTCAATAGCCGTTGGTCGGACAATTCCTGCTGGTTGTCCCAGAATCCAACCGCCAGTCCAGCGAGATAGGCGGTGCCGAGAGCAGTGGTTTCTGATATTGCTGGCACTTCCACTGGTATCCCAAGTATGTCGGCCTGAAATTGCATCAGGAATGGATTGGCCGCCCCTCCGCCGTCAGCTCTAAGCACGGTTACATCGATCTGGGATGATGCCTGAATAACGTTTAGGACGTCTTTCACCTGATATGCGATCGACTCTAAAGTTGCTCTGATGATGTGGGCCCGGCTGGTGCCACTGGTCAACCCGACCATCGTTCCCCTGGCGTACATATCCCAGTGGGGCGCGCCGAGTCCGGCGAAAGCCGGTACAAAATACATACCGCCTGTATCAGGGATTGAGAGTGCTATGTCTGACGTTTCCGCTGCGTTCTCAATAATGCCCAGCCCGTCCCTTAGCCACTGGATAGCTGACCCGGTGATGAAGATACTGCCTTCCTGAGCATATTGTGTCTGTCTTCCTTCACGCTGCCAACCAACGGTGGTGAGCAGTCCTGGAGTTGGTTGTGAAGGCTGGTCACCGGTCTGCATCAGCAGGAACGACCCAGTGCCGTAGGTGTTCTTAATCATGCCTGGCTGAAAACAAGCTTGGCCGAACAATGCCGCACTCTGGTCACCAATGAGGCACGTGATTGGAATACCGACTCCAAATAATTCAGGGTCGGTCTCACCAAAGAAACCATTGGACGGGCGAACTTCAGGCATCAAACACATAGGGATGCTCATGTGGGTTAATAGGCCTGAGTCCCACTCCTGAGTGTGGATGTTGAAGAGCATTGTCCGTGATGCGTTGGATATATCCGTCGCGTGTACTTCCCCGTTGGTTAGCGTGTAGAGGAGCCATGAATCGACCGTACCAACGCATAGTTCTCCGTTATCGGCACGTTTCTGGCCGTTTGAGATGTTATCCAGCAGCCAGCGGATCTTAGTCGCTGAGAAATAGGGATCGATGACCAGGCCCGTCCGTTCTCTGACAGTCGTTTCCATTCCCTGTTTCGTGAGCGCTTCACATAACGGGGCGGTACGACGACATTGCCAGACGATAGCCGGCGCAACCGGTCGACCGGTTGCGCGTTCCCAGATCACCGTCGTTTCCCGTTGGTTGGTGATACCGATGGCTGATACTTGTTCAGATGTGAGCTTAGCTGAAGCAATGGCTTCGCGAGCGACGATCATTATAGATCGGATGATCTCTTCAGGGTCTTGGTCGACCCAGCCAGCTTCTGGATGGAATTGAGTGATTTCCTGAGTGGCGGATGAAACAAGACCACCACCGCGATCAAAGATGAACGCGGAAGAACTAGTGGTGCTTTGGTCGACGGCCAGGATGTATCTTTGGCTATGTTCTAGTTGAACCATCAGGTTTGTAGACTAGACCACACCAGCTTCCGCTAGATAAGCGAGTTCCGTCTTTTGTAGGCCGAGTTCACCACAGAGGATCTCTTCATTGTGTTCACCGGTCAGTGGAGCCCGTCGGGAGATTCGCCATGGAGAGCCGTTATAGATACCGGCTGCGCCCGGGTACTTGTAGGTCTTGCCCAGTTCCGGATGTTCCACATCTACCCAGAAACCACGGTCGTTCAGGTGGCCTTCATCAACTAGTTCATCAGGTGCTCTTACAGCGCCCCAATTGAACCCTCTCGCTTGGCCACCGTGGGCGATTTCATCCCTAGTCAAATTGGCCACAAAATTAGCGACGACTTTTTCGATGTGGCCAACGCTCGAATTGAAGGTTGCCGCGTCTTGATATCGTTCGTCATTGAGGTCATCGGCAAGTCCATGGCTATCCATCCATTCAACTAGGGTTGGAAACTGCCGGAAAGTGACTCTAGATGCCGAGGCGTTGACATATTTGCCGTCCTTGCACCTGAGTTGAGCAACAGCATTGGGTGTGGCAGCGGCATGGCGCCCGGTTTGGCGCAATACAACCTGGTTCTGGTAGATGTAGGTGTTCACGTGCATCTCGGTGGTGAGCGCGCAGGCATCGTGGACCGACGCGTCTATATATTGGCCTCTGTCGGATTCGGTGCGGTACATCAAAGCGGCTAATATGGCCATGTACGCATAGTGACTGCCGGTGTGCCAGGCGTTTCCGCCTCCTGGAGCGATGGGAGTCTGCTCAGGGTCGTCTATAGGGTCGTAGCCACTGCAGCCCATCTGACCGCCCGCTGCCAGATGGATCAGGTCACTGGTCAGATAATCTCTCCACGGTCCGGTCTGGCCGAAGTCAGTTAGTGAGCACATAATCAGCTTCGGGTTGGTCTTGACTAGGTCTTCGTATCCCAAGCCCAATGAAGGTAGATATCCGGCGTTGAAAGTCTCTAAGATGACATCAGCGGTGTTGGCTAATTTTTTGAGAATCTCTTGCCCGTCGGGAGTTTCCAAATTCAGAGTGATTCCGCGTTTTGAGGTGTTGTAGTGCCAGAATGAGAGGCTTCGGTCACGGTGTGGGATGTCGTCCAAAAACGGTCCGACCTTCCGAGTGTTCTCCCCACCGGTCGGCTCTATCTTGATGACCTCGGCTCCCAGGTCGGCCATCATCTTGCCACAGAACTGACCTTTCTCGTCTGCCAGTTCCAGGACTCGTATTCCTGACAATGGTCCTGGTTCGGCATCAGATTTCGTAGGTATATCTCGCTTGGTCGAAGTGCCAAGTCCAACGAACGGGGTTTGTTCAGACTTGAGCATGTCTTCCATGTATGGATAGAGGTCTAGCGACTTGGGCCAGAAGGTCCCGTCTTCGTATCCTGCCACAAATTCCTCGTGGGTTAGGCCAAGCATGCCTTCAAAGACCTCTTGGTTGTGTTCGCCGATCATGGGTGCGGCATTGTAGTTTATGGCCGGTGTCTCGGAGAGTTTGAATGGTGCGTTCTGAAATTTCCACCGTCCTATGTGAGGGTGGTTCATCTCTTGGTAAATCTCCCGGTGGCGTAACTGAGGGTCGTCGTCGACCCGATTGCCGGTGCTTTGAACCGGCATGGCCGGAACGCCGGAAGCTTGACAGAGTTCCATTAATTCGTACTTTTCAAGAGTCTGTGCCCAGGCTTGTATGCCTTGGTCCAATTCTTCTTGATGTAGCAGGCGGCCACCCAATGTTTGAAATCTCGAAGACTTTGCCCACTCTGGCGAACCCATCACCCCAACTAGACATTGCCATTCGTCCTCAGAGAAGCACGTGATGGCGCACCAGTCGTTATATCCGGCTCCCTTGGTTCTGTAGGCGTTATGCGGTGCGGTCGTAGCACCACGGTAATTGTTGAGCATTGGTGTGCCAGGCCAGTGAGCCCTGTTGCCTGGTGGGTAGCCCTCTCTTTGAGAACTGCGTCCATTGACGGTGACGTCCAGCATCGCTGATCCGTTTAAGGTTACTCCCATAATCATCTGGGACAGGTCAACGTGCTGGCCTAAGCCAGTGACGTTCCGGCGATAAAGAGATGTCAAAACAGAGAAGGCTATGTACATGCCACCTGTGTCATCCAAGTATGACCAGCCCCAACCGGCGGGGGGAGAGCCCGGCAATCCCGAAAGAAAGGTCAGTCCGGAGAACGCTTGGGCGATTGGCCCCATGGTGAGGTACTCCCTGTGTCTGCCTGTGTGTCCGAATCCGGCTTGAGATACGTAGACGATATCTGGTTTCAGTTTCTTCAGTTCGTCGTAGCCAAGCCCCCAGCTAGTTAAAGTCTTGGCGCTGAAGTTTTCTACCACGACGTCTGATTCTGCTATCAACCTTTTGACCAAATCCAGGCCTTTTTCTGAGCGGAGGTTAACGGTGATCCCTTTTTTGTTGGCGTTGGTATCGTTGAAGTTGGTGGCCGTGTTGAGGTTGGGTGTCATGCCGGGTGGAACTCCACCGGTGGTCCGCCCCCGTTCGGAGAGCGGCCATTCTACTTTGATTACCTCTGCTCCGAGGGCACCCAACCATCGCGTAGCCCATGGTCCAGCCCTGACCCACGTGAAATCTACCACCCGCACTCCTTCTAGGGCTTTGGGGCTTGCGGCGATTTGCTCTGGAGTTAAGGGCATTGGTTCATCTCTACTTTGTAAGGACTGGTTACTTAAACCGGGACCGTGGGCACGAATATACCCATGGTGCCTGGTAACGTCAATCTCCAGTAACCAAATCAGAGTAGGGGCTGATTTAGCATTTACCGGACGGTTTGGTTACTTAAGTCCAGAACCTTCTCGGCAAGGGTGGTAAGCATTCGCCAAGATATCTCGTTGTTTTTGATGGCTTCTAGGTCATCTGCGTAGGTATCTAATATGACATAGGAGCAGCCCAGGTTTTCCAGTTCAGCCAGGTCCCGGTGTACTTGATCAATATCTCCTTCTCCGACAACCCGATCACTCCCGGTTACTGGGGAGTCCGTTAACCGGAGTCGTATTCTTGGGCAGAGTTCCGGCACGGACTTCGCTTCTTCATCAGATATCTCTTTCAGTCTAGGAATTCCGGTGTTCTTGAACCAATCCATCTGTATACGTATCGGATGCCAGGCGTTCCCATAGCGGACGGTCCGTCTCATAGCTGCGTCACTGGGACCACCCACCCAGATGGGTGGATGGGGCGTTTGTATCGGTCTAGGAGCGGTGTGTACGTCATCGAACGAGATAAATTTCCCGTTGTAAGACGCCACGTCCTGTGTCCAGAGTAGTTTTACCGCTGCCAAGTATTCGTTGGTGACTGCCCCTCGAGACTTGTAGGCGGCATTAAGGACATGGAATTCTTCCTGGGCCCAACCTATGCCGACTCCTAAGATGAACCGGCCATCACTCAGTTGATCTACGTTCGCTGTTGCTTTGGCCAGCTCCAAGGGATTTCGGTAGGGTACTATTATCACGGTGGTACCAATCTCAATTTTGGTGGTGACACCGGCAAGCCATCCAAGTAGTGATAGGGGTTCGTAGAAAGGAGCAGGATAACGGGACTGGACGTCAGGAGTGATGGCGATATGGTCGGAGGTCATGATTATGTGGTAGCCCAGCGCTTCAGATAAAGTAGCCCAGCTTTTCATAGATGCGGGGCTGACACCGGGGCCAAAATTGATTAGATTTACGCCTACTTTCAAGTTTCTCTCCTGATTAGATCAGCTCAATTGGGCCAAACCACGGTAAGATGGCCGGGGTCATCTTTCTAAAAATTCGGGGCGAGAATCATCTTATGATTGGGTAAGTGTGCATACAATACCTTGTTGAAGCATATCTTGTTAGGCGGATGGAAAAATGGTTGAAGGGACGAGTCTATCAGACGATCAGGTGAAGCCAAATATAGTTGCTAGATACGTTGGCGATGAAACGATAACTGCGACCATCGCAGTTGCACCAGGACTAAACGGTCCGTGGTCGTACACCACCGGGATACCTAATTCCAACTTGGATATAGTCGCGCCTCCGCCACAATATCTGGCTGTGGCTGGATGGGCCGCTTGAACGGTGGTTACATTGGTAGGCGTGGCCTACCGAGGGAATATCGCTCTTAATGACATAACGGCTGAGTTTAAGGTCGAGCCCATTCCAGATAAATCCGGTATGGGGTTCGGTGTGCGTGAAGTGGTGACTTTGATCGGAGATCTAACAGAGTCCGAGAGAGTCCGACTTGAACGTGCATCAAATTTCTGTCCTGTGGGCCAGGCGATGTCAAAGGGTTCTATGCAGATTAAGGACGAAGTCAGGTGGAGTTCTGGGGAGACCAAATCTGCGTCCCCTGTGCCCGACGACCTGCCAAATCTTGACGCGAGTATTCCGACCATCCCTTTCGGGACCGTATCTGGAATGTACCTCATTGAAACAAAAGAACATGACGAAGCTGGAGGAATGATTCATGAGGGTGAGTCGAAGGTTACCATTCGGTTCGAGAACCTAACTCGAAAGAGCAGCTCGATAGTGCTGGGAGGTCATAGTACCGCCGGTCTGGTCCCCGGACCTTTCCCTCTAGCCCATAGCGGTTGGGCTTCGTCTACAGTAGCCACTTTAAGTCGGCTTTTACCATTCGGAGGGAACGGAGCGGACGGGCTCAAGGTGGAATTGTTCATGGCTGGAATACCAGGCGGTTCGGCAGAGGCTCAGGCCAATGCGTCAGAAGGCGTGGTTGGCTACCGTGATGTTAAGCGCCGGATAACGGTTCCTGGTACACCTAGTGATATTCCATTAAAAGCAGTGCAGGCGGCATTGCTCCGCGATCCCATGTCAATCACTTATCAAAATGGTGGAGTGCTTCTGAGTCACGACGTTGTTATCGGATGACTCTTTCATCCGTTCTAGATCGGACCAAGAATGACTCTCGGGTTGATGGTTGGTTCGAGGAGGGATCTAACCCAGAGTGGATAGGAAGGAAGGCGGTTATTCTGGCAGAGGTTCCACTTTGATGGTCCGCCTCGTTTTGGCTGACTCGATCATAGCTTCGGTCAATTGAACCAATTTGAGTCCGTGGGCACCGGAAGCTGCTGGGTCCCGGTTTTCCAGGATGGCTGATTGGAAGTCTTCTATGTTCTTTTTAACCAAAAACACAAAATCTGGTTCATAGCTTGTTGAAGTGTTCACAGTCTCGCTAGAGACCTGAAGTTCACCCTGAAGACGCGGCCAGGAACCATCATCCAAAATGATTTTGCCCTCGCTTCCGTGGATGGCGACGTCGTTTTCAAACTCAGGTAATCGCATCCCGCATATCATGGTTCCAATTGCACCGCCTTCGAATCTTATGCACATTGTGGCGAGGTTTTCCAACGGCCTTTTCGACGTTTGGCCGTCTGTGATCGCGGCAAGTTCCACTACCTCCTGTCCTAAAAGGAACTGTAGGTCGTCAATCGCGTGTACGCCGATCGTCAACATAGAGAATGCTCCGCCGACCAGTTCGGGGTGGGTCCACCAATCGCGTAGCCCGGCCCTGGGCTCTGGTTGCACATTGCCCCGCTCTCCCTGGCCGATCTGTGATTGGGCCAAGGCGACGGTGCCCAAGGTTCCGTTGGCTATCAATCTCTGGGCTTCTATGTGACCTGGGTGGTGCCGGAGGTGCAGTCCTACTCCCACTTTGATTCCCTTGTTTCTGCAAAGTCGCAGCGTATTTACGCCATCAGCCAGATCAAGGGATAGAGGCTTTTCCACCAGGACATGTTTCCCAGCGTTTGCGGCCATGGTGGTTTGCTGGGTATGTAGATGGTTGGGTGAGGTGATGTAGACAGCGTCGACCCTGGAATCGTTCAGGACATCCTCCACGGAGGTATAGGCTGTTTTGGCCCCGTGCTGTTCGGCGAAGGCGTCAGCTCGACCTTGGTCCCGGCTTTGTACCGCTACCAGATCGGCGTCAGCTGCCTGGTTTATACCTGGAGCCCCCCTGGAGTTGGCATAATCGCCGGCGCTGATGATCGCCCAGCCAAATGACATAATCCATTCCTCCTGCGGTTGATGCCTGGATTATAGAGGACGGTGCTGAGTAGGCAAACACTAAAAAAGGCTTGACGCTACCAGTATGGTAACGCCAAGCCTTGATGAAGATCACAGAAAGTCTTGATCTGGTCTATCTTCTAGGTACGGTGGGCCTTTAGGAAATCCCGCATCTGGGTGATAGTCGCGGCCATCACATCTGCGTCTTCTTTCCAAGGATAGACGGTTGTCACGGCGTTCGGAGCCAGCTCACCAACTTCAATCGCTACTTCATAGGAATGTGAAGGAGTATTGTCCGGCATGACCATCATAGGGGTTTGGCACGAACGGACAAAGTCGCGCGACACACTGTATACGAAGTCAGGTTCGAGGTCACGGTATAGGTTGTGTAGATACGAGTCGATGGTCTCTTGGCTTACATCAGACCGCTGGGACATCAGACCCGGACCCCATTGGTTCTGTCCAGAGTCGTACATGGAGTCTGGGAATGCCACGTTACTGCCCACTGGCTGACAGAGGACGGCGGCCACGATTCGGTTGGGAGCTCGTTCCATTAGTTTGAGGGCGAACGGGCCGCCGATGCAGAAGCCGATGAAGCCGAATTGCTGAACACCAAGGTGGTCTAGCAGACTGAGTTGGTCGTCGGCAAAAGCGCCCCATGGGTCGTCGACTTGGACTGGTCCGGTTGAGCCTCCGCCAGCGTTACGTTGATCCATGGTGATGCAACGGAACTCGTCCGAAAGGTCTTCGAATACATTGATCACCTGGCGAGGCCAGCCGCTTGCAACTGAGTTAAGTCCACCGCCGGGTGTGACGAGGAGCGGAAATCCGGAGCCTTTCTCCTCATACTGGATGGTGACATCACCTTTTGTAAAAGATGGCATTTCATCTTCCTCCTAATGAAATTTCGTATTGACAGATTATTTCTGAGTCTATAGCCCTGGTTGCGACAGGATAGCACAGGCGTCAATTCTTGGTGCCCTAACATGACGGGAACAAGGGTATTCCAGATTTTATGCAGGAATCGTTATACGTGTCTAATCCCACGGATCAGTCAGTCGGAACTGGTCCTAAATCCTGCGGTTCGCTCTACTTCTCCAACGGCGTTATCTAGCTCGGCCTGTCCGTAAGAATCGAACGCGATGCTGATGATGTAAGCCGGGTTATACGTGACCATTGGGTTCGCAAGACGCAGAGTCTTCGTCTCACCAGAGAGCGCGCTGGAAATAATCGTATCGATAGAGATCACAAACCGTGTTGCCTCAGCGGCTGCTGGAGGCAAGTGATAGCTATGGGTTACCGCCGTTCCCCCAACGGTCATTACCGTCCAGCTAACCATTTTCGGTTGTTCTCTTCTTGAATTATTCGACATTGAGGTCGCTATCTTGGGTAAAAATTCTGATTGGCGAAGAACCTACAGTTATTGACTTACTAGGTGTCTGGTAAGTGATACCAGCTATAGTTATATGCAGTTCAATGCATGGCGGGCCATCTATTGGAACCGCTTCT
>JAKUNL010000016.1 GCA_022451925.1 Dehalococcoidia bacterium | reverse complement strand
CGTTGAAAGCGGCTACGAGAGGCATTACGTTGCGCGATTGTACACAATGCAGCATAGGGATCTTATTTATTCGTCCAGCGGCAACCAGTTCTTTAAACCCATTGTAAGCTCCAATGATTAGTGAGCCGTTTCCCACCGGAAACACTACGTGGTCAGGGATTTGGTGGTCGAACTGCTGCACAACCTCGTATGCGAAAGCCTTGGTACCTTCAGCAAAATAGGGGCTCAGCATATGCGAAGCATAGACCAAATCACGATTCCGGCTGTATTCAATCGCCGCTGTGGTTACGTCTTCTCTAACACCTGCAATCGGGTGCACAGTCGTGCCGTATGCCCTGATCTGCCTAAGTTTGGCCTCAGGGGCATCAGCCGGCACAAAAATATGGGACTTAATACCGGCTCGAGCTGCGTAGGCCGAGACCGATGCTCCAGCGTTGCCAGATGAGTCCTCGACCAGCTCGTCAACCCCAAACTCCCGAGCTACCGACAGCATGGTAGCTGTTCCCCGGTCTTTAAAAGAACCGGTAGGGTTTAGGAATTCCAACTTTGCAAATAGATGAATCGGAGGGAGTTTAGTGCTCAGATTTGTCAAACGCACACTTGGGGTATCTCCTTCCCCCAAGGACACAGACAAGACCGGATTATGAATCGGTGTCGGTATTGAGCCAAACTTGTTATCATCGGAACCTAAATAGGCTACATCCAAGGGCGAACCACAATCTAGACATGCCTCAACCGACATATCCGCTGGTCTAGATTTGCTACACCGAGGGCAACGCAATTCAAAGTGTGACATTCATCTGCTTCCACGATCAGGACCCAGGTGATCTGTTAATGACTACTCAGCAGTCGGCAGTCCCTCTGCCTTCCAACCTCTCATTCCACCATCCATATAGGTCACGTTTGTAAATCCCATATCCTGTAACACTTGGGCCCCAAGCGCTGCCATCTGGCCGCCGCCTCAAGTGAGGATTACCTGCCTTGAACGGTCTTCCAATCGAGAGTCTCTCAGCCTTTCAGCTATCTCCAGGTCGGCCCGCATCGGGAGAGCACCCAACGATATCATCACAACGTCAGAAGACCGGTCTTCCATTGGAACCGACTCAGCATCCCTCACTTCGATCAACAAGGCTTCAGGATCATCTTGAAGTCTCTGGTAGGCCTCAGCTGGGCTAACGCCGGTCACCTCAGCTTTTGCTTCGTTCACCATATCTGTCCAACTCTTGGCCATAGCCTCTCTCCGGGTTAAACGTTACATTTGGCACGGTAGGCAAGACGAGTATAGGCGATTGTCAGTACCCACAGTATATAAATAATCAACAAATGGCTAACTAATCCCAAGTCACTTAACCATCAGATCCACTATCCGAATAAGGACGACAGTCTATTGTCGCCATCTTTATCTAAAATATGTTTAAGGCGAACTAACCAATTATCGGCTTGAACATTAACTTACATTTACGCAGGATAGGGATGGTCGCATATACGTTATTTTAATTGCTTCATCGGGCGCTTAATGACCTATAATCCCCAAGACGCCCCACCCAAATCAACCATTCAACAGGAGACCAACATGGAAGTCTACCAAGCTATCAGGTCTCGCCGAACGGTGCGAGATTACAAGCCTGACCCTATTCCTCAGGAGTTGATTAAGAAGATTCTGCAGTGCGCACGCTGGTCTCCTAGTTCCAGCAACACTCAGAAATGGTCGTTCATCGCAATCCAGAACCTGGATACCCTGTCTGAATTGGGTAACATCTGCAAGCAAGGTCCGTTCGTTGGCCAAGCACCATTTGCCGTGGCAGTAGTGATGGACGATGCACCGAGGCCACAGTTAGACGCTGGACGAGCAATACAGAGTATGGAACTCATGGCCTGGTCTGAGGGCGTAGGCATGTGCTTCGTGGGAGTGCGCGAACAGGACCAGATTGTAGCAGTTAAGGCATTGCTCAACATCCCAGAGAAGATGGACTTGATCACAGTGCTAGCTTTCGGATATCGGGCTGACATCCCGAAGCCACCAGGAACCCCACGGGTACCATTTAACGAGATTGTCCACTGGGACCGATTTGGAGAGATGACCCAGCCCTAGTCGACGAAGATTCTCACATGTGGATACCAGCTATCCCGGCAGGTTTGCTATGGAAACCCACATAGGCAGGCTTCCCAATAATCGCCTGTCTAATCGAGTCAACTCCCCCGTATGCTGATCAACACGGAAAGTGATCAGGGTACCCGATTCTAGTCCGGTAACAAACAGGAAATTTCCGGTGGGGTCTAGGCTGAATGCACGGGGTACTGGATCAACTGCTTCCCATCCAGTAGCCGTGAGCATGCCGGTTCCGCTATCTATGGAGAAAGAGGCGATGCTGTCATGACCTCTGTTTCCTACGTAGAGATTTGTACCAGCGGGGTGCATCTGTATCTGAGAACATGAGATGTGTCCAACGTAGTCTTCAGGCAAAGTGGTAACAGTCTGGACGGCCGAGAGCGTTCCCCTAGCGGTATCCAGGGCATATACTGTGACGCTGCCACCCTGCTCATTGGAGACATAGACCAAGTCTTTCGACGGGTGGAACCGGTAATGCCGTGGGCCTACCTCTTCATCCTGGGGAACTACCATCGGATCATTGGGAGTCAGGCGCCCGGTAGCTGCATCGAACTTGTACTGGTAGATAGCGTTAACCGCATGCTGCCGGTCCACTGGCAGCCTGGCGATACCACCCGAACCATTGGCTATGTGCGGTAAGAACGCGTACCTATTAGACGGGTCAGTCTGGAAGCAATGTGCACCGGAACCCGTCTCTAACCACTCAGTAGCTGCTCCGCCGACCGCTCCTGACTCGTCGATAGGATGGACTGCACAGTGGCCTGCCTGATAGTAAGCCGAAAGCACGAACCGGCCGGTATGATCGGTAGATAGATAGCAAGGCTCACCGCCTAATCCCACGCTGCCAGTTTCGACCAGATCGCCGGTTCGTTGATCGATGTCGTAACTGGTCAGTTCTAGACCATCTCTCCGACCAACGTACAAAGTCGTGTTGGTTGGGTTGAATGTCATGGGAGCAGGGCCGCCAGAGACCTCCACAGCTCCAACGCTTTCGAGAGCACCGGTATCAGGGTTCATCAAAAACCGCATGATCCGGTTATCACCCTGCAGCGAAACGTACATCTGATAAGCCATTGGGACTCCTTAATATAGGAAACGAGGGTTGTTGGGAGATATTACACAATATGAAAGTCACAGGCAAAAGGGTTCCGAAGACCACTATCCTAACCACTTTATTTCTAAAACCAATAACCGATACTAGCGACGGTAATTAGACAGGTCTAACTTTGGCGCGGGCCGGTCGGCTAGACGTAGAAACAACGGTGACAATTACGGCAAGGGCTTTGCAATTTACCCGAACTGACTCTGCCTATCTACGTTTCGAGCTTATCGTAATAGACGATCACAGGTTCTGCTTCGATGAAGCTACCCATTTTCTCCATCATCCCTGTCTCAGTTCGCCAGTTGATATATTTCACCTGATCTTCTACCGATTCCCATTCCTCAAGTAAGGTGATGCCTCCAGGCACACCGTGGTGTTCAAGAACCTCCACGGATATACACCCTGAAAAACCTCTAGTATCCGGGAGCGCTTTTTTCATTAACCGCTTGAATTCATCCAATCGACTCGCGGTTATCTGCAACCCAATTGTCACAACTACAGCCACAATAACCTCCTACGGTTAGACATGAAAAGATGATATAGCAAGATAATCACAGACTAAACTATCTATTAATCCAATATGAACTATCATCAATAAAGGAGATATAACTCTTGGGTTATTATTCGATATCATGGTACATTATCGTCCGTGAATACATCAGATTCGCCGAAACCTCGTTCCCAATCAACCATTGCTAAGCTGAAAGAGACTCTCGCCTACCCAGGCTGGCAGGTGGTTGGTGCCTGCTCTTTCCTAGCTGTCTTCTGTGGCAGTATTTTCGTCTATGGCTTTCCCGTGTTCTTCCTGCACATACAGCGAGACCTGGAACTTAGCAGCGCGGCCACTTCACTGATATTCGCCCTATCCCGCGGAGAAGCCGGTCTCGCCGGACCAATCACAGGATGGATTGTAGATAAGTTCGACTCCAGACCAATCATCATCTTCGGTGGTTTGATGGTGGGCGGCGGCCTGGCAATCCTATCTATAGTTAATACCTACTGGATTTTCTTAGTCGTGTTTATTGGCATGGTGGCGGTGGGAAACAACACCAGCTTTGGCCAAACCTTTCTGGCAGTGATTAACCGGTGGTTCGTGAAACGGAAGGCTATAGCTATGACGTTGGTCATCACCTCTTATACCATCGGCGGAGCATTCATGGTGCCTCTTCTGTCTAGGGGTGTAGAAGCCCTTGGCTGGCGCACCGTCCTGCTGTACGCCGGAATCTTCGTTGTAGTTCTTTCCATACCTACATCGTTCTTCATCAAGCGTTCTCCAGAGAGCGTTGGTATCGATATCGACCAGTCGCCGGAGGCTTTGGATGAGCCAACGTCGACTTCTGCCAAAGCCCGTAGCTCCGAAAGTGATTTTGGCGTCAAAGAAGCAATGAAGACAGTTACTTTTTGGTTGATGCTCACTGGCAGCTCGTTACGCATCTCGGTAACAAGCGGCCTACTGGTCCACGCTATACCAATCATGACTTGGAAGGGTCTTAGCGAGCAGTCTGGCGCTGACCTAATTGCATTGTTGTTCTTCATAGCCATCCCAGCCAGGTTATTCTTCGGACTGTACAACTCAGGAATCCAAACCCGGTACATCCTCTCCATGGGTATGGCCTTTGGGACCTTGGGTCTGTTCACAATGATTTTCGTTGATGCCAGTTGGTCCGTCTATGTGTTCGTAGGTGGTATCGCCCTGTTGGAAGGCGCGACCACATTAAACTGGGTGTTGATGGGGCAGTATTACGGGCGGCGTAATTTCGCCACCATTATCGGAATAATAACCGCGGTCTACAGCGTCGGCATGCTGGCCTCTCCCTTATTTCTAGGTTGGATGTTTGACCGTACAGATTCTTACCACATCGGCCTCGTAGTATTTTTAGTGATGTATGCCTGCAGCTCCATATTTTTCTTCTTCAGCTCCAGGCCGACTCCGCCGGCCAGACCGCAGCTCCAGTTGGGTTAGCTTACTGCCAAGTTACGTGATCACTGGCCTGTTAAGATAAGCCATCTAAATGGGCTGCCGAATTTAATAGGAGTCAACATGCCCCAATCCAAACCTGTCAATTATTCTGAAGCTAGCTCGGAGGTCCGTGCCGTCTTTGACGACATCATGGCCACTCGTAGTATCAACGACGTTAATAACTATTGGAAACATATCGCCAACCACCCACCAACATTGAAACGCACCTGGGAAGCAGCAAAAGAGGTGATGTCTACAGGGGCCCTAGACTCATTGGTCAAAGAGATGATCTTCGTCGCGGTCAGCGCCAGTAACGGCTGCGAATATGGTCTCAGATGCCACACAGACACAGCCCGTAAACAGGGTATGACCGAGGAGATGCTGGGTGAAGTACTCGCCGTAGTTGGGGTGGCCTCGCAGGCCAATATATTAGCCAACGGCTACCAAATTCCAGTCGATGACGACTATTAAGTCACTCTAAACGAACACTATCGCGGCTGGCATAATCGTTGCACGGGGTTAAGCGAAGGCCCCATTTCATGGGAGAGCTTTTACTAGGTTATTTTTGGGCAAAAAAAGAGCGCCCTCAGAAACTTTTCTGAAAACGCTCCGCTATTTTAGCATGCTTAGTCGGCACTTGTCAACCATTCGTGCCTATATTCACCAAATACCCTCAGAATACACTGGAATTATCTCAGTCTTGCTAAGGTATACTGTGGCCGCCCACACAACAACTCGTCGGTATTTCAATCCTACAGATAACGAGAGGAAATGAGATGGTTGAGGTTTTCGTCCTGGGGGGTGGGACTCCCACTCCCACCGAATATCGATTCGGCAGCGCGCATGCCCTGCGCATCGGTGAAGAGGTACTGATGTTCGATTGCGGTCCAGCAGCGACCCACAAACTGGTCAAAGCAGGGCTCTATCCTACACTCGTGGACAACCTATTTTTCACCCACCACCACTTTGACCATAACATCGACTATCCCTGCTTCTTGCTCTGCCGATGGGACCAGGCCGCCGGCAAGGGAAATGAACTGAACGTCTGGGGCCCCAGACTGACCGAAGAGATCACTCAGAAAGTCATCGGCGTTGGCGGAGCATTTGAATCAGATTGGCAGGCCAGGGTTAACCATCCGTACAGTCAGCAGGTATTCGTTAACAGGGGTGGCACACTGCCCAGAATCCCACCGGCGCCTAAAGCCACTGATGTAGGAGTGGGTGAAGTGGCCTCGGGCAAAGGCTGGACGGTCACGTCAGCAGAGGCTATCCACGTACAGCCCTACCTCGACTCCTTAGCCTACCGAGTGGACACACCGGAAGGCAGCGTAGTCTTCACCGGCGACACCGAGCCCTGCGACTCGGTCAAGGAATTGGCCCGTGACGCTGACATGATGGTCTGCATGTGCTGGGATGAACAGTCAGTGATGGAAGGTAACAACGAGCATCGTGGGCAATGTGGCACCACCGGTGCAGCCCAAATGGCCCAGGAAGCCGGCGTCAAGCAACTTGTCTTAGTCCACATGGGCCCCACACTCTCCAAGGACACGCCATTCGACCGCCACTACGAAGAGATGTCCCCAATGTACGACGGCAAGATCATATTCTCTGAGGAGTTGATGCGGATAGAAGTTTAGAGGGGTGTCATTCCAGAACATATTGATTCCCAGTTAATGATTAGGCATAAACTCAAGCTAAATTTAAGGTTAAGAAAATAAGACCGAGCAACCGAGCCTTATTGTTTCCAATACTTAATCCATCTGGGAACGCCACCAAATTCACTCGTGCTAAACTACCTGAATCATTCTCCTGAATATTTACATTGAAGAGCACACGGAGTTGAACAATGCAAGCTGAAGTTAAACACCTGAATACCGCTGAATTGGAAGCGAATCTAGATAACATACGAAGCTCGCCCAAAAACGAGACGGTTCTAGATATGATTGTGAGCAGGCCTGAAGAAGATGGTCGCGAGATCATGACGTTGGCAGACCTGGACATTGAGGTTGGACTGGTCGGAGATACCTGGCAGAATCGTCCCAGTAGTCGCAGTGGAGACGGCAAAGCCCACCCAGACATGCAGATAACCATCATGAACTCCCGAGTCGCCAATCTGGTGGCTCAGGACAAAGAACGTTGGCCGCTATCCGGTGATCAGCTATTCGCCGACATTGACCTGAGCGCAGAAAACATGCCCCCTGGTACACGCATCTCAGTGGGTTCTGCCATCTTAGTTGCCACCGACCAACCGCACACTGGCTGCAAGAAGTTCGCTGCCCGATTTGGTGCCGACGCCTTGAAGTTCATAAGCTCACCAGTTGGCAAGGAACTCCAGTTGAGGGGAATAAACTGCAAAGTTGTGCAGAACGGTGAGATCAAACCCGGCGACTCCGTCAAGAAACTCTAAACATAAATCGCAAAGAATCGACCTAGGAGACAGCATGGCTACACTGACCAAACCCGATGATGTAGCAATGGATAGCCAGAAGCTGGAACAAGTCAAAAACCTGTTCCAACAGCAGATTGATCAAGGACTCCATCCCGGGGCGGGACTAGCGGTATACCGGTACGGAAACCTGGTGCTGGACATCCACGGCGGTTACATGAGCGACGGCAAACCCGTGACTGCCAAAACCATGTTCGTCCTTATGTCTTCCACCAAACCTCTAGCTGCAGCTTGCCTCTATATCCTAAAGGAACGCGGCCAGATATCCTACGATGACCTAGTCGCCAAACATTGGCCAGAGTTCGCTCAAAACGGCAAAGAGACGGTTACCATCGGCCACGTCCTAACTCATAGGGGAGGATTTCCCAACACTCCTAAATCATTGCTACCCAGGGATTGGCCAGATTGGTCCAAAGTAGTACTTGCCATGGAACAGGCTCCTGCTATCTACACACCTGGCGAAATCCTGGCCTACCACCCTAGCAACTACGGATGGGTAATCGGTGAGATCGTCCGGCTGGTTGACGGCAGAAACTTCACCCAATTCTTGTCAGAAGAATTAACCAAACCCCTAGGCATGAACTCCACTCACGTGGGACTCCCGCAAGGCCTCGAAGACCTTGTTTCACCAATGCACGAAATGGAAGAAGGAACCGACACCACAGGCTGGTGTGGAATTCACAGCCAATCTTCGGTTCTCAGAGGCATCGCCCCCGGGACGAACGGGGTAGCATCAGCCACAGACTTTGCCCGGTTTTACGCAATGATGGAACGCAAGGGGTCATTGGATGATGTAACCATCATAAAGTCAGAAACAGTTGACGAGGCTACCGCATTCCAAGTAGAGGGCATCGACAAGTCCAACGACTCATTTGCCCAACGGTCTTTCGGCCTGGCCTTGGCAGACGAACGTATGGGCAAATCTCTTGGTGACCCACTGAAGACTTTTGGCCACGGCGGCGCCGGCACATCCATCGGATGGGCCGATTTAGAGTCGGGCTTGGCCGTCGGTTACATCACAAATGGATTCCAAGCAACCGCCGCCAATAACGCCAGGTTGGCAGCCGTCTCGCAAGCCGTCCGCAACGCCTGCGTCTAAGCTGATAGTTCCATGGCTCCGTTTGAAGCGCTCACTGGTAATTTGCGAGAATGACCGGATGAATCAAAAGCCCATTGAAGATCGATTCTACAACGCTCGTACCGATCCATCGTTGGTTGTTATCGAAGGTTTCCATCCGCTGAAACACGCCATCCGTTTCGGCGCTGAACTAATAGAGATCGTTAGCCCCAACCTGTCAGAACTTTCGGCGCTACAAGCCGTGTACGCCCCCGACATCACCCAGGCCATTAACGGCCGGGTAGTAATTATTCCTGAAGACGTATTCGAACGATTGGGACCGGTGAAACCACCAACCGGTGTGATGGCAATCGCACGTCGTCCCAACGTTGACCTCACCCAACTTTTGGCTGATTCGAGTCCAGCTCCGGTCGTACTGTTGGAAAACCCAAGAAATCTGTTCAATATTGGGGCAGCCGTCAGAGCCGCTGCCGCTGCCGGAGCGGCTGGAGTGATTAACACCGGTAATCTGGACCCCTGGAAACCGGCCTCACTGACCAGCGGAGTGGGACTTCAATTTGCCATACCAACAGTCCAATCTACCGAATGGCCAGATTGTAATCGGCCTCTGGTGGCCGTGGATCTAGGTGGTGACACCCTGCCAAACTTCCATATCCCGGACCGGGCACTACTCGCCTTTGGAACGGAACGACAAGGACTCAGTCAAGATCTTATCAATGCAGCAGATTACCGGGTTTCTATACCGATGGAGAATGGGGTCTCTAGCCTTAATCTGGCCTGCTCCGTGGCTGTGATCCTCTACCACTGGAAGATGGGACAATGAACTCAGACACCGATTATTGAATCAGAACCCAACAGAGTGATGGAGCAATTATGAGCACAAGAGATCTGATAGGTTACGGCGCGAATCCCCCAGTGGTCAAATGGCCCAATGGAGCCAGGATCGCTGTATCAGTGGTGGTCAATTACGAAGAGGGGTCCGAATATTCAGTCTTAGATGGTGATCCCAGACAAGAAACCGGCGGCGAATCTCCATCACCAATGGGCCCAGGAGAACGGGACCTGGCCAACGAATCTTTCTACGAATACGGCAGCCGTGTGGGAGTTTGGCGACTGATGCGGGTGATGGAAAAGAACAACGTTAAGGGCACTTTTTTCGCCTGCGCCCTGGCATTGGAGAGAAACCCTGAGGTCGGACCAGAGATTATCAGGCAAGGTCATGAGGTAATGGGCCATGGAAATCGCTGGGAAGAGTACTACAAGATGGACAGAGACTCAGAACGAGAGGCCATTCGGCAAGCAGTGGAGTCCATAACCCGAACCTCCGGCCAGCGACCCATCGGCTGGTATACACGTTACGGCCCCAGCCTTAACACGAGGGAGTTGGTTTTTGAAGAGGGCGGGTTCGAGTACGACTGCAACGCCTATAACGATGACCTTCCCTATTACACCCAAGTACACGGTAAACCGTGGTTGGTAGTGCCGTATTCCATGGAGGTAAACGATTTCAAGTACTGGCGCGGCGAGTTGATCACACCCAACGATTTCTTCGAAGCAGCCAAATCCTGCTTCGATATGCTCTACGAAGAAGGGGAGACTCACCCGAAGATGATGTCCATAGGTCTACATTGCCGGATTATCGGCAAACCCTCGCGCGCTTATGCACTGGATCAGTTCCTGAAATATGCTTCCGAAAAATCCGGAGTTTGGTTTGCTCGCCGGGATGAGATTGCCCGCTGGTGGAAGGAACAGTATCCCGTTTAAACAGGCCAACCATATTAAATAGAATCATCACTAAAAAGCTGACCAGAAGACACGCCAAATTTCTCACCAATCATTCAAGGAGACGATTCTTGATAAATCTAACCGAAGAAATGAGAGAGTTAGTAAGCAACTCGCGATTCAGCGGTAACCCCTGCGTCATAGCAACTGCGGACACCGATGGTACGCCCAATTGCTCCTACATAGGCACTATGCTCGCCACCGACGAGAAGACATTCATATACCGGGACCGCAGCGGCATCGTACCCTCTGAGACCATCGAAGAACCCGCTAAATTGGTGATGCTCTTTCGCCACGCTCAACAGCAAAAAGGCTGGAAGTTCCGCTGCACGTCAANCGTCNATCGNCATGGACCTATCTACGAGGACGGAATCAACCGCCTTACCGATGCCGGTTTAATAACAGACCCAGAGATTGAATCTTCCATCGTGATATTAAACGTGCATCAGATATTGACTCTCTTTGGAGAGGTACTGCAGGAGGGTGACTCCCCAATCAACTGGTAGAGACTCCCTAGGTGTCGAAGTTGGGCTTCCGCTTTTCCAAAAAGGCTGACATGCCTTCATGAGGTGCGGAAGTGTTAAATATCCGGGAAAATTCTTGAATAGTGAATTTTGCAGAATCTTCTTCCCCGAGTTCCAGCCATTTGGTTATAATATCCTTCTGGGATGCCAATACGTCGCGGCTCATGCCCAAGAATTGGTCTGCTATCTCATGAGCCTTGTTCATCAAAGAGTCTTCCGGAACAACGATATCGACCAGACCCATCGCCAAAGCTTCTGCAGCGTTCACGGTCTCTCCAGTAAGCAGGAGCCGCCGAGCCCTACCTAATCCAACGGTGGGTGGGAGAAGCGATGCCTCTATAACCGAAGGGATTCCAACCTGTACTTCAGGCAACCCCATGATTGCACCCTCGGTGGCGATCCGTATGTCGCAAGCAAGTATCAACTCCAGCGCGCCGCCTAGACACGGTCCTTTGATGGCGGCAATGGCCGGCACAGACATCGTAAGCAATTTTCTTGCCGGTCCGTGCAATGCAGTGATGAATATTTCAGCGTCCGCTGGCTCAAGGTCTTTCATTTGCTCCAAATCGACTCCAGCCGAAAAGGCGCGATCACCAGAGCCAGTGAGGATGATTGCCCTAACACTCCGGTCTTGGTCCAACCGGTCTAATTCGGCATTCAAACCCAAAAAAGTATCACGACCCAGAAGGTTCAGCGGCCCGCGGCCCTCAAGTTTAGTTACTACTACTCCCACTTGTCCGCTACCTATATCGCTCATCAGTTATCGCTCGCACCTATGGTTGAATAATTACCTGGCATGATATTACCAGTTGATTGGACTAACTGACACGAGACCAACAGGTGCTCTCAAAATGTAAGATAATAGTCGACCAACCATAATCCGTTCAATAATAGGATGAAGATATGCCAGGAATTGAGACCGGAGTCCAATTTCATCTACCCACCTATGCCCATGTGCCATTACCCGAATTAATTCAACTGGCCAAGCGAGCAGAGTCCCGGGGCGTCGGCCAGTTTTGGGTCACCGACAACTTGAGAAGCCGAAATAGCTTCGTCGTGCTAGCAGCGTTTGCTGCCAACTTGGAGGCGAAACTCGGCACTGCTATAACCGTGCAATATTTCCGAAACCCGGTAGACCTGGCCGACTCGGTAGCATCCATCAGCGAGTTGATGAACGGACAGGAATTAAGCATCGGGTTAGGGTTCGGCAACCCTCGAACCCATAACTTTATCAAAACGCCAAAGCCCATCAGCATGCTACGAGAGACTTCTCAAAGCCTTCGTAAACTACTGGAAGGAGAGACGATCTGCTTCGATGCATACCCTACTTTATTGGAGTATTTCAACTTCAATCCAGAAGGGAGGTTCAAGCTGAATTTTGGCCCCAAGACCCCGGTCCTACAATATTGCGGGAGCAACGGTCCGCGGGGTCTGACTATCGGTGGTCAAAACATGGAAGGTCTCATATTCGGCGGCCACTACATGGCTGCATTACGCACCGGCAGAGTTCCAGAGCTCATAGAAACGTTTGAAAACGCAGCCCGTCAGTCAGGGAAAGACACCAACTCCCCCAAGATTGCAGAGATCAAGATATCTTTGTCTCGTAATGGAAAGTCTGCCAGGGAATTCGTAAAAGAGAGCGCCGGAACCCGGGTATTGAACATGTACCGGCGCGGCTACACACACGAAGACATCCAAAACCTTGGTGTTAAACTCGAGGACGTAGAACGGCTCGACCAGGCAGACAAATCCCAAGTCTCGAAATCCACGTTTAATGAATTAGTAACCGATGAAATGATTGATGCGATTTTCATCTCTGGCGAACCGGAATATTGTCTGGAACGCATGACAGAGATCCAGGGAGTGGCCAGGTCACAAGGTTTTAACCAGTTGATGTTTTCAGAACTGGGACCAGACGTTGAAGAAGCACTAAGCCTTCTTTGTGACGTCATCATTCCCGCTTTGTGATTCGTTCCTCGCCCTGAAATCCGATGCCCATGGAGTAAGTGGCGTATAATACCGCCCCGTAAGCACATATTTAAGAAACAGCTTGGAGGCAACAGAAGTGAAACTGCTCGTAATCTCCGGGGGAAGGCACCCCTACGAAGAATCCACCCCCATCCTCGACTCATTCCTGAAGTCGGCGGGCCACGATGTCACCACGACAGAGGACGCATCGGTGTTGGCCGATGAAACTGGTATGACGGCATACGATGCTCTGGTGTTCAATACTCGTCGGGAAAACGCCGCTGACTTCAAAGAATTAAAATTGTCTGAGGCCGAACAAAACGGCATCATTAACTATGTAAAATCCGGTAAAGGGTTCGTTTGTCTACACATATCAGGCTGCGGCGCAGACTACTGGCCAGAGTTCGCCGAGATTACCGGCGGTGGCTGGATTTCCGGAACCAGTTTCCATCCTCCTTACGGAACATTCGACGTTAAAGTCAGTCAATCCAGCCATGCAGGCGTTTCCGGAGTCTCTGATTTCACCACTGATGATGAACTCTACATGGGAATCGAGTACAAGAGCGGCAACGATGTGTTCTTGGAAGGAACTTCTGAAGAAGGAACATGGCCCTGGGGACCAGACCGTAAAGAGACCCACATGCCTGCCGGAACATTCCCTCTGGGATGGACCAGGTCATACGGGCAAGGCAAGGTGTTTACCCTACTTCTAGGACATGACGGGAAGAGCTTTGAGTCCCTTGAATTTCAGAAGATGGTATTAAACGGCGTCCAATGGGCAACGGCTTAAACGATGTTTAAACTATTAAAACTACTAACTATGCCCCTCAGCTTGGCAATCAAGCTGATAAAACTGCCGCTTAGCTTGGCAATCACTCTGATAAAACTGCCACTCACGATAGCGAGTTTCATCACCAAGATGGCTTGTCTCACAGTAGTCATCGGGATCATAGCGGTAATCATAGCCCTTATAATGTATCTGGGTGATTAATCACTCGCCTGGATAACTAACTTCCAGAACCAGGAATAGTTCGCACAAAAAAAGAGCCCCGATGAATCGGGGCTCTTTTTTTGTGATTAACTTTGATCGACTGACTAGTTCGAGACCATATTAGGGGTAGGATCCAATGGCAGACCAGGATGGCCTGTCAAAGACTCGCCCAAGTCCAACATCTCGCGTGCCTTAGTGGTCAACGCGGGAAGAACTGCATCAATCATATCCTGATCCAAGTCTGCAGCCACCCCCGGGTATCCTGCCCGCTCAATCATTGCACCAAGCTTCTTGCCTTCAATCTTGTCTAGAACCCAGCCAAGATAGTCCTGTACCAATGTCCTGTCCCAATAGATGCGGTGGTTCTTGTTTCTGGGACCATAATGGTAGTGAGGCCCATCCCAGAAAAGGTCGAATGCCATGAGTTCGGTCTCTTCGACGTAGGATTTTTCGGAGGTTCCACCGAGATCCGACAAGACGTGGATGGCCAACCCGCCGTCACCTACGGGGAGGCGGCGCATCTCAAGTCCGAACCGAATGTTACCAGCTTCGAAAATATCTGTGCCGCGATTGTGCTTGACAACGTTACGCTTGGAAACGAAGAGTTCTCGGGCAGTGGCTTCAAGCTCAGGAAGCGTATCCATAAGCTCTTCTAAGTCAAGCTCTTTAGCTATCTCGGGATAGCCGGCTCGTTCTAACATATCAGGTAGCTTGGACTTCATGGTCTTGATGGTCCAGCCTATAGGGTTTCCATCTGCTGTCGGGTCCATTCGGTAAAGCTTGCCCATTCCGGTGGAGCCTTCCGTCCGGCCAGCCAGCATCATGGGGCCGTCGCTTTTCAGGTTAGGATTCTCAGGGCCGTAGATGTAGCTTCTCTCGACGTCGAAGCAGTTGAAACGAAGTAGTGTTGTCTCTTCGCCATCTACTATCCCCTGCACTACAATTGATACCCCCTGGTCTGCGTGGTCTTGGATATTACCGTCCCATAGTTCATGTCGTGCGATGAACGTGATAGGACCTACCTCAAATCTAGTCTTAATCTCTGCTTGAACCATTTCCTAGAGCACCTCTTCTATGATTTTGACCGGGATTATCCGGAGCCGCTACAAACGGATTTGCAAAGATACTAGCATAAAATCAGGGACTTGGATAATACCTGAAACGCATTATTAGGCCGATTAGCATCAGATTCCAGCAAATCTAGCTCATGCAATATATCTATTATCTCGTGCCTATTGTCATTTGTATTACGAACTAGTAAACCCGATTCTCTTCATAAGACTCGACCTACTGAAGGTTTGGGGCCACTTTTTCCATCATCAATTGGATAGTAGTCAATTGCCTGTCCAGGGGAATGTGGTTACCAAAATTGACTTCAAACATAATCTGATCGAGTCCCAATTCCTCTATCAACATTTGCAATTTATCAGTCACTGCTTCAGGGGTGCCATAGGCGACTTTATCCCTAAGCCAATCATCGTAGGACATATTCTTCATGGCCTCGGCTTCCGCACCCCAATCTCCTGTAGTCCCACGGTACCCAGCGTATCTAGCAGTGCGATCAGAAAGTCGTCCCATAGAGAACATAGCGCTCTCCATGGGTTCGTCATGGGCTTTTTGAGCATCATTAGAAAGATAAATTGGAATCCTGATGCCAACCTTGCCGCTGCCTTCGTGGCCGGCGTCCTTCCAGGCCTGGTGATATTCCTCTATCTGAGGTTTCAGACCAGTTAATGTGAACACACGCGATGGGTTGATTATCATGTTGTGCCCCATACGTCCCGTGGCTGCGAAACTTTCAACAGAAGTCACTCCGACACTGATTGGCGGGTGTGGTTTTTGATATGGTTTGGGCGTGACAATTATGTCTCCAAAATTATAAAAATCTCCTTCAAACGAAAAAGTTTCGTTAGTCCATGCCTTAAGGATTATCTCAAGGCTCTCATCAAAACGTCCTCTACTCTCATCAAATGGTGAACTAAAACCTTCGTGAACGTTGGGGAAGGTCCCTCGTCCGATGCCGAACTCAACACGACCACTACTAATCAAGTCCAAGGTTGCGATCTCTTCGGCAACGCGTAAGGGATTCGTCAAAGGAAGAAGTATTACTGCGGTCCCCAGTCGAATATTCTCCGTTCGTGCGGCGACATTACTGAGGATAGTGATCGGAGAGGCCATAACTCGCCCCGGGTTAAAGTGATATTCCGCAAGCCAAAGAGAGTCCACACCTAGTCGTTCAGCCTGGTCAATCAAGATCATAGAGTCATCAAAGGCATCTTTCTCAGTGCCCCCTTCTATAACAGGGAATTCTAGGAACATTCCTAATTTCATGACGGGCCTCTTGATCCAAACAGAAAAATAACTGTATTAACTGTATTACAGGTAGTAGTTCAGGATTAGTATCTCCAACCAACATTCCAAGGGGATATCGGATTTGTAGCCGCTATGATAGTACAAAGAATTGGGTATCCGTCAACCGACAAATAAGCTATTTGCAGAAGATGGCTTT
>JAKUNL010000015.1 GCA_022451925.1 Dehalococcoidia bacterium | reverse complement strand
TTCCCGGTCCAAGTAATAAAACCAGGTGACATCCGTGTACAAAGTTGGATATTCGCCAAGCACTCGATTGACCACGGCCTCTTCACTAGTAAACATAGGGACGATTGTCCAACGGTCGTTCTGGAGGCTAAAATCACCTTCCACCCCGTACCAGAATTCGTCTTCCTGATCCACTCGCTCAAAAACCCCCGAGATACGGACCGGCAACCTTGGAGGATCTGCATAAGACGCTGCTGGAAAGATATCAACGACATCACCTACGCCCACGCCTAGCAAATCTAGGCCGAGATCATCAACAACCACTTCCATAGGAGTGTCATTAGATACCCCGGCATTCTCTACGCTGGGCCAGCTTCCTTGTGTCAAAGTGACTCGATCGGATCCAAAGCTCGACATGTAGATAACAGAGCCTCGGACTCGAGTATCGTTATCAATCTCTAAATTAGGCTGCCCTTCAAAATAGAACGTAGCCGTGTCCAAGACCACCAACTCTTCTTTAATATGGGAGCCCAAGCGTGAGGACACGTTTTGCTGGGCAAAATCCAACCGCTCCTGGTACGCCTCACGACGTCCAGCCTGAGTCGATGATTCATCTTGACTACTGAAAGACCTCATGGAGATATTAGCCTCTTCCGGCGTAGCCTGAAGCAATTCATGGCGTAGAGAAGCGTTGGAGAGCAGATCCGAAAAAATCACTCCGCTGGCCATTAGGGCCACTGCCAGTAGAATTCCGCCAAACAAGACCGACTCTAGGCGCCAACCAGACAGAACCCTCCGAACCGCCATCATATAGGCGAACCTAATAATGGGCAGCATCAACTGCCACCGCGAAGCACTTCAGAAGTATTAAGCCGACTTGCCGAGACGACGGCAAAACATACAGACAGAGCAACTCCTGCCATCAACCCTGCCAACACACCAGTCATCAACCAAACCTTCACTGATGGCACCAATGGCGGCACGGAATCGTTACCCTGAGCAGTGAAATCAACTAACTCCAATACCCAGAGTCCAGGCCAGTAGCCGATGGCTGCTCCAGCGGCGATAGCTAGAACGGAGATGATCAATCGTTCCGTCACCAGAGAGAGAAATAACTGGTGGCGGGAAAATCCAAGGACACGTACTACCGCAAGGTCGATGCGGCCAGATTTTACCGACACCAGAGCGTGCACGGTGAGAGTCAAGAAAACCGCCACACCAATGGCAAATATGCTGAACACAGTAAGACCGTCCCATCCACCTCCTGCGAGTGGATTCCGTTCTGCGAGTTCTGCCACGGCCTCAGCGTCTCTCACAAACACAACCCCCGGCATCACATCAAGTATCAGAGAGATCACCTCATCACGATCTACTTCAGGGTCCAAGGCCAACCAAATCTCATCCGGGCGGCTTCCCGATCCGGAGGGCAGACGTCGAACGTATTCACGATAATCGGACAAGTCAACGATGACAAACGGATTTCGCTCTGGCTNGACTGTGGGGAAATAACTAGTTATCCCAACTAACCGCAACGGCACTGCTTGTTTGCCTACTTTCACCCGGATCTGCTGACCAGTGTAAAAGTCTGGCCCACCAATAGCCGGTAATGGGAACGAACCAGGCGCCAAATGGATACCCCGATGGCCAGTGGAAATTGGGATTTCCCAAGAGAATCGCATTCCCGACGAGCCGCTCCTAGAGCTGCTATGAGATGATTCGGCCACATCAGCTATTTCTCCCTGGTTCGCCAACGGAATCCACGATATTTCATTTTCAAACCCCTCAACAACTACACCATCTGGGCCAGAGGAAGGGCCAAATACAGTGATATCATCGATATGCACTACTCCATCAGACAGACGGTTGGTTGGAGATGTTGAGAAAAATATAGACACCAATTCCAAAGGTAGTGATCCCGAGGCAGCCTCAGGCAGATCACCTCTGAATAGTCTCCAACGTCCGTCCGTGGCGGCAACTGTACTAGCTTCCGCATCGAGGCCACTGTGTATTTCAAGATCATCCGTATCCAAAATATCGCCCAAGCCAATAGTCCGGTAGCTCCCCGTAGCTGTCATGTACTGCGCCCACATGTTCACACCAGACCTAAGGTTCAATTCCCCTAGTTCATTACTGTCCACCCAAATACCCAAAGACTCAACGTCTTTAGGCATTTGAATTCCAGTACCCGATAAACTGGATGGATAATCTGCGGGCCGAAGCAATCGGCTAATCTCTGGCAGACCACCTTCGAAAAAATCGTCTCTAAACCAGCTCGTCCTGGCGAGAGATGGTGAGTCCACCGCTACCAATGCGACATCCCTACCCAGTGGACCATCCAGAGGAGCCACCAAGTCCCTGAATATGGGATTCACTGCCTTGACTCCTGCAATACTTGCAAGTTTCTCTGGAGCATAAGAGTGTATCGACTGTCCCGTCAAAACCACGTCCCCACCAACGTCATAACGTGCCTGGTCAACCCCTGATTGGGACAAACTTGACTGGAACATAGCCCCGAATCCACCCAAAGCAGCGGACAACATTAAAATCACCGCCACGGAACCATAGGGGATAGGGTCGCGGGCCAGTCTGAAAATAGCGAACTGGAACCAAGCTGGGCCAATTTTCGCGCCTATCCAGCCAAGCATTCTGATAAACAACGGCAATACACGTAACAGCAGAACCGCAGCTGCGAATAACCCTAGCACCGGCCCAAGTACTAAGGTTGGATCAACATTCAAGCCTTGAGACGCTAATTCCTTAGAGACAAAACCGTCACGACCCCTCACCTGAAACCAGATTATGGCCACCAATACCACTGCCAACATATCCAAATAATACCGATGGAGAAATGGCACAGTTGGTGGCCTGGCGCGCGACTGCATAGATTCCAAGGTGCCCATCTTAGCCGCACCCGAGGCGGTTAAAATAAGTATCATCAAAGCCAGTACACCACCCAATGCTCCCATCCAAAACATGTCTCCGCCTACCCCTAACGGTATCGGAGCGCTTATATCTCCTATCGGGTTTATCGTGTCTAAAAGGAACGTTTTCATTATGGCCCAGGCCAAGAACGGGCCAACCATAATTGCGATAACCACAACAACGACCTCTGACAGAGTCGATAGACCGGTCAACTGCAACACACTTGCGCCACGGCTGCGAAGCAGCCCCGCCTCGTCAGCCTGGCTGCGTCCCAAAATTCCGGTGACCAGAACCAGGAAATAGAGCACTACTACCACAACCAACGACAAAAAGAGATATATCGGGATTCTGGCCAGCGTTAGGGCTGTCTCAAACTCTTCTATTGTCAGGCCCAAGCGGCTCAACACCAACGTGCGTGGATACACCTTGTTGATGTCTGTTTCCACACCTTTGACCTGCTGTTTCACGTCATCGGCGTTACTCGCCGTCAAATAGGCAACATCCAGAAATAGATAGAAACCAAAATCCCCGACCAACGTCGGGTATCGCGAGCCGATCCCATTGAAATAGTCATCTTCGTTAACGAACAATGGAACCACCACCGATTCTCCAACTGACCCAAGATCGAAGTAGGTAGGCGCACCCATCCAGTACTCTTCACGATGATCTATCGGGTCGGCCAGTCCGACAACTCTGAATGTCACTCGTTCCGGCGAACCTCTACTCGGGATCAAAAAGATTCGATCACCGACGTCATACCCCATCTTGCGAGCAGATTCAGATCCCAGAACGGTCTCAATATCACCCTGTTTATTCGGGTCTTGAAGTGCACCAGATGCAGGCCACTGGCCTTTGGCCAGATTCGTGTGCTCTTCAAAGCCTGTTAAAAAAAATGGACGGCCCGAAGGAGAACCCAGAATCGGAGATTCAAGTGAATCCAACAAGGTCAAGTTTGGTTGAGTACGGCCAAAACGCTCCGTCTTAACAAGAAAATCACCGAGACGGTCGTTTGCTGTCTGATCAACGAGTTTCTGCAGGGGCAAATAATCAGTCAGCCCTAATGGACGGTTTTGCGAAATGACTTGGACGTCGTGTACCTCTGGACTGAACGAGGAAACTGAATGGCGCAGACCCGCTTCGCCAAGGGCACGGGAGTACAACGCTCCGGTTGACATGATAGTCACCGAAGCCAAAATGCCGAAGGAAGTGACAACGAGTAGCAACCAAGAATGTCGCAATCTGCGGTACAACAGCCAGAAGATCAAAGACATAAGCTGCATGGGTCTTACCGGCCCTCCAACCCATTGGAATTCTGGCATTCAATATTAAATATTGGCATAATAGCTTCGGATTATACGACGTTGATAACGATTGTCGATTCAGCCATTTAGAAACAAGTCGTCTTCCAAGAAACCCTTGCTATAATCCCTGCCAATATTAAAGAGCCCGTGTTCAAGCTACTTGAGACAGAATATGACACCTAATTTGAGGTCTGTAGAGGTCTATAAATGAAGCGATTGGAAGGTAAGACAGCCCTGATTACCGGCTCGGGCCGTAACATTGGCAGGGCGATTGTATTGAAGCTAGCAGCAGAGGGCGCCAACGTAGTAATCAATACTCGAAGCAACAAAGACGAGGCTGAATCCGTGGCTGAAGAAGCACGATCGCTCGGAGCGAATGCCCTGCCTTTCATAGCCGATGTAGCAGACCATCAGCAGGTTACGGATATGTTCGCCGCCGCTGCGGAGCAATTTGGCGGTGTGGACATCCTGGTTAGCAACGCAGCCATTCGACCTAAGAAGCCGTTCACGGAGCTCACAATCGCGGACTGGGAACAAGTCAGAGGGGTTGTGCTGGACGGGGCCTTCTATTGCGTGCACGCAGCTATGCCCTACATGGAGAAAAACGAATACGGCCGTGTGGTTTTCTTCACTGGAGACGGAGCATTCGTAGGATCGGCCACTCGTTCCCATGTTTCAGCGGCCAAGATGGGAATAATCGGATTAGCCAGGGGGTTGGCTTCAGAATTCGGACCCAAGAACATTCGCGTGAACGTCATTTCACCTGGCCGCATCGACACTACCAGAGATATGTCCTGGTATCCGGAGGGTGGGATGCAAGAGACATCCAACATTCCCGTACGCCGGCTGGGTACCGTTGACGACATAGCCGCCACAGCCCTATTCCTGATTACAGACGACTGCGGATTCATGACGGGACAAACCCTACACGTAAACGGCGGAACTAACTTCTTCTAGGAGTTAGGCCAGTTAAATCAAAAATCCCGACTATCTTATAGTCGGGATTTTTGATTTCCAAGTACTCCATTGACAAAACTAATTAATAGCTAAGCTCTAAACCGGAACTCTTTGAGGTCATCAGAAATAATCAGTTTAGCCTCAGTNAATCCCTGGATTTCTTCTGGAGTCCAGCCTGGAGCGTATTCCACCAGCATGAAACCCTGAGGCGTTATTTCAAACAATCCGAGATCCGTCACCAGCATCTTCACGACACCAGGAGCTGTGATCGGCAGGGTACACTTGTTCAGTAGTTTGGCACCACCTTCTCGAGTGGTGTGCTCCATTGCGATGAAAACCCGCTTGGCACAAGCGGCCAGATCCATGGCTCCGCCAATTCCTCCACCCTTACGGCTGGGAATCCGCCAGTTGGCAAAGTCGCCATTCTCGGCTACCTCGTAGGCACCCATAACAGTTACATCGATCATCCCGCCGCGAATCATCATAAATGAGTCGGCATGATGCACGCAGGCCATACCTGGTAGAGGCGTAACTTTCTGTCCACCTGCGTTCACCAGATGACGGTCTTCCTCGCCTTCTTTGGCAAGAGGTCCATAACCGACCACACCGTTCTCAGCATGGTTGATGATCTCTCGGCTGGTGTCTGAATAGTTGGAACATAAGGTGGGCATCCCCACCCCCAGATTCACAATCCAACCGTCTTGAAATTCCATGGCCAGACGGTCGCACATAGCCTGCCTTTCCAATTTCACTTTATCGGACATTGTTTTCTCCGTATCAAAGCTGTCAGCCGGACACTAAAACCTATTTTTTTAAATCCAGATTCCGTCTGAGGGTATCTTCACAAGTCGATCGACATAGATACCAGCAACGTGAACCAGGTCTGGGTCAATCTCCCCAGCTTCGACTATCTCTTCTTCGACTTCCACAATGGTCACCTTTGCAGCCATTGCCATTAACGGATTGAAATTACGTTGCGTCAGGCGAAAAACAAGATTGCCTGCCGTATCCGCTTTCCAGCAGCGTACCAATGCGTAATCTCCTGGCAAGGGGTGTTCTAGCACGTGCATCCGACCATTAATTTCGCGGTGCTCTTTACCCTCTGCCAACTCCGTACCAACAGACGTCGGCGTGTAAAAGCCACCGATTCCAGCAGCAGCGCATCGAAGCCTTTCCGCCAGAGTACCCTGTGGCACCAGCTCGGCATCAATCTCGTCGTTGTTATACATACGTGTAAACGGAGTGACCTGGGATGGATGTGGCGATGCGGTAAAGGCGCAGATCATCTTCTTCATCTGCCCCGCTTCAACTAAGGTCCCTATGTCCACGTTCTCATCTATAGTACCCGCGTTATTGGAAACGCCGGTGAGTCCCTTGGCTCCTTGTCGATTAAGGGCAGCCAGCAGGTTCCTGGGTACACCTACTCCGCTGAACCCGGGGCTCAGTATCGTGACTCCGTCAGGGATATCTGCTACAGCATCATCCATGGTCTGGAAAATCTTATTCTTCATGAATTCCTTTTTAACAATGTGGATTCAAAACGGGAATCAAGGTGGCCTGTTCCTGGGCAACCAAATCCGCTATCTATGCATAAGACGCCCCCAGGCTGGAGATTTAAATACTACCGCAGACTGGTGATCCGCGCCAGACCAATGCCTGCATTTTTAACACTCAATGGTCCATATTTCGTTGAATTTTGTAAAAATCCTCTGCATCTGATTGCACAGAAGGACAACTTCGGGATTGAATATCCCAGAAATTCGTGTATCTTAATCTCGAATACAATTAGGGCTGGAGGTACATCATGGTAGCCACAAACCATCAGACTTACGTATATATCGGACTCGGCGGAGAGGGAGATTATATCGGCGAAGGCGGTCTTGTAAGGCGCGCCGACGGCGAAGAAGAATGGTCAGACATCTCCAAAGGCCTGCCCGACAACCCACAAGTACGCGCTTTAGCAATCCGACCTGACGACCCAAAGGTTCTTTTCGCTGGCACCGATAAAGGTGTCTTCCGGTCCGATGACCGTGGTGAAACATGGGACGCATTAAGTGATTCCCCAGATGGCCATGAGGTATGGTCACTGACCATCCATCCAGATGATCCCAACGTAATATATGCCGGTTACGAACCCTGCTCCATATCGCGTTCGGAAGACGGCGGTAAGACGTGGAATATGATGGACACCAGCCAAGTAGTCTATCCTCACATCACCACTTACATGCCTCCCACTGGCAAAAGAGTGATTGGCATCGCCTTCGACCCGTCCGACACCAAAGATATCTACGCCGCCGTAGAAGTCGGCGGCCTCTTGGCCAGCCGTGACGGCGGTAACACATGGCTCTCCGTGATTGACGGACCCTATATCAAGAACAATACTCTTGACCTACACCATGTTCAGGTGAGCGCAGCTGCTCCTGGAACTGTCCACATTGCCACCCAAACCGCATTATTCCTCAGCCGGGACAAAGGGGCTCGCTGGGAACACGTCCAAGTGGACGAGATGTTCCCAGGCGGATCATACTGCCGTGACCTCCTTGTTGCACCGGACGATCCCAAGACCATCTACCTGGCTGCCGGTGCAGGTGGAGGAGCCGCGCCTCCAGATACCGTCCAAGAGGGCGCTTTGTTCCGCAGCCGAGATGCCGGTGAAACCTATGAGAGACTAAACTTGGGTGAAACAGTGCCGGGTCGAATGATGGCCATCGCCATTGATTCCGCCGCACCGGACCATATCTATTGTGCAGCCTACAGCGGTGAGGTCTACAGCAGTACCGACGGCGGTGGCAGCTGGTCCAAGAGCAAGACGCCGGCAGAAAGCTCACGATCCTTGCACGTCTACCCGATGGTCTGTGGTTAGCCAGTTCCACGGCTGACAAGTCAAGATAATTGGAGGGCGAAAATAGCCCTCCAAACCTAACGTATTCGCCCGGCGGGTACGTCCAAAGACACAGGAGACCGGATTGACAAGTTTCTCGATTGAAAGGGCAACCTACAGTGTGGGTGAGAATGCCCTAGATTTAATGGTTCTGGAGAAGCCCGAGTTCCCAGAGTTTTTTCAAGGGCACCAAGTTGTCAGGGAAGGGGCCTTAGACAACACCACCTTAGCTGAAAACGGATTTAAAGGGAGCACAGCAAAGCGTTTTTCTGATGCGGGCCGCGTCTCAGGCGCAATGCGGGAGTTGGGACCAACCTCCAACATGGCCATGTCTGACGGGTTCGACTTCATGGCGGCTTCCGTAGTCCACCTGTTCGACTCTCCAGATTCTGTGCACTACTGGATGCATGACATCTTCTTAAAGGACTTTGAAGACCAAATCGGCCAGAGTGTAGGACAAGGTCACCAGTTGGTCTCAGCCACTAGGCTGGAGCCCCAGGGGTTCTTCGATGAGGCTGTGGGGTTAAGGATATTGCAAGGCGGAGCTAATGGGCTAATCTCATCCACCGTAGTGGACTTTCGGGTAGGACGCCTTTTGGGTGTTGTGTTTATCGGGGCAGTTGGAGATCACGACCGACTGACGCCAGTAGAACAACTCGGTCAGACCCTCGAAAAGCGCATGGTCAGAGTGGTACTAGGGTCTATGTGAGGCACCAATAAACAACCAGAGAGAACCGTCAAAAAGACCTTCAGTTGACTTGAATAGGCTCCACTCTGACAATCCGACGGGTCTTTGCAGATTCAATCATGGCTTCTGTGATCTGAACTGACCTGAGTCCGTCCATGCCCGTTGCATACGATTCTTCATCTCTGGTAATCGCCCGATTGAACCCTTCTATCTGCCATTTCGCCAGTGCGAGCGCGTCGGATTCGTAAATAACTGAAGAATTGACTGTCTCACTGTTAATCTCTAGTCCTCCTCCCATGACCGGCCTTGAGGAATCCTTCAGTATTATACGCCCATCGCTGCCGTAAACAGTCACGTCGTTTATTGCATCAGGCACCCGGCTGCTGCTACACAAAGTCCCAATAGCCCCCCCGCTGAACCGCAAAGTCAGAGAAGCTAGACTTTCTAATGGGGTTTCCGCTGTTTGGCCATCAGTAATCGCAGCAACTTCAACGACGGTCTGACCCAGAACATTCTCCATGGCGTCCATTGCATGGACACCTGATCCAATAAAAGTCATGGCGTTTCCAACCATATCGGGAGCTTCCCACCAGCTTCTCAAGCCAGATCGTATTTCCCTCTGTGTTTCCCCTCTAATACCAGATCCAATTAGGCTATGGATAAACGAAACCTGGCCCAACACACCATCCTGAACTAACTTCCTAGCTTCGATATGTCCAGGATGGTACCGTAGCTGGAAGCCGACGGCCAGTTTAACACCGTTTACTTTGCATGATTCTATTATGGCAACAGCATCACTAGTTGTGGTTGCCATAGGTTTTTCCACCAACACGTGCTTGCCTGCCTCAGCGGCCAATTTGGCATGTTCGGCGTGCAGATGGTTAGGAGACGCAATAAATACCACGTCGACCCTAGAATCGGCCAACAATCTTTCTACCGAGGTGTACGAAGCCTGTGCGCCGTGACTTCTGACAAATCTCTCTGCACGCTCTTGGTCCCTGCTGTAGGCGGCAACGATGGAAGTGTCCTCAGCTAGGGCCGCCGCTGGCGCAATCCGTGAATTGGGATAGTTACCGGTTCCAATGAACCCCCAACCAATAGACAAATCCGTACCCCTTGACGTAGCTTTATCCTTTGTACGATCTTGATCGCGTTACTTAGGCACCCGCCGCCACTTTACCAACCGCCTCTTTCAGAAACCTGGTCAGATGGGGCAGTATCGGCTCACTAGATCGAGACGCTTCGCCATGGTTAAGTCCCGGTAGTGTTACAAACACGCAACCAGGTATCGCCTCGGCTGAAGACTTAGCAGCCGAGTAGAACCCATCTGCGTCTCCGCAATAGATAAAGAAGGGCACATTCAAGCCGGGAAGCACCTCTGGAACACCTTCCGTTCCCATTGGCGCGAGGGTAGCTGCAATCAACGCTTCAGCATCATTCTGCAACAGTCGTTTTTTACGCTCAGCGTCCATTAGCCCTTCATTGGCCTCAGCATTGGCCACGTAGGCCTCGATTCCTTGCCGGAGAACACGAATCCTGGTCTCGGGAGGGGTATCCGTGTTAGCGACATGAGCTCCCATTCCTCCAATAGCAAAGGAATGGAAACGACCCAAAGCATGCTTAACCAGGCCAAAACCGATGCGCCCTCCCATGGAATAGCCCAGGTAATGAGCCTTATCAACTCCTACATCGTCCATGACCGCCAAGATATCTCTAACCCTGAGTCCGAGCTCATAATCTGCTGGGTCATGGGGTTTATCGCTCAGGCCGTGTCCGCGAGCATCTACCAATATCAGCCGATAATCCTTCTTGAGTGCCTCCACGTACCCGTAAGCGTACCAATTTTCCAGGCTGCTGGTGAGTCCATGCTGAATCACCAATGGAGGCCCTTCTCCCTCAACGTGGTAGTGAATTTTCACTCCAGAATTGTCTACGTATGGCATCTATTTTCTCCCAATTATGGATAGGATCAGGTCTTGTGGAATCGAAATCATTTACTCAAGATTCTTAACCTTCGCGTATGAGCCTAGCTGCTTCGTCGCCCATCTGCGAGGTTGAAGCTGTGCCACCCAGATCTGCGGTCAATATAGTGCGCTGTTCCAAACAGTTAGCGACGGCATTATCCACTCGGTCGGCTGCTGACTGTTCACCTAGATGATCAAGCATCATGGCTACCGCAGATACTGTTGCCAATGGGTTGGCTATTCCTTTTCCCATGATATCGAAGGCGGCCCCGTGCACCGGTTCAAATAAAGAGGGGTAGTCATGCTCCGGATTGATATTCGCACTCGGTGCCAACCCCATGCTGCCAGTCACAACTGCAGAGATGTCTGAGAGTATGTCTGCAAACAAGTTGGAGGCCACCATGACATCAAAGTCTTCGGGCCACCGGACTAGATCCATGCAGGCACGGTCAACCAACAGCGATTCAGTCTCTATGTGCGGAAACCCGGCTGCTACCTCAGTAAAGACTTCATCCCAGAAGACCATGCCGAACGACTGGGCATTGGACTTGGTCACTGATGTTACTTTCTTGCCGCTCTTTTTATTACGCCTGTCGCAATATTCAAAAGCCGCCCTAATAATTCGTTCGGTCCCCCGGCGAGTGAACATGTTGGTCTGAACCACCGTCTCGTGAGGTGTACCTGCATAGAGACGTCCACCCACAGGCGCGTATTCACCTTCAGTGTTCTCACGGAAGATCACCATATCGATGTCCCCGGCTTTCTTTCCTGACAAAGGTGATTCCACGCCCGGATACAAATAGGCAGGACGGATACAAACACCCTGGTCGAAACTGCGCCGCATTGGCAGTAGCAGACCATGTAGAGTGATGTGATCCGGAATATTTGGATCCCCCACAGCTCCGAATAAGATTGTGTCAAAAGCCTTTAGAGTCTCAATCCCGTCTGCGGGCATAAGATTCCCAGTCTCCCGATAGTATTCAGAACCCCACGGGAACTCAGTGAACTGAAAGCTCAGCCCATCGGTGACACTAGCCACGGTTTCAAGTGCTTTTCTACCTTCAGAGATGACCTCTAAACCCACGCCATCACCGGGAATTACTGCAACTTTATACTCAGCCATTTTGATCCTTTTGTTTTAATGGTATCGATTAACTTCTGACATATCAGGTGGTTACCTGCTGAACACCACCGCCAATTAATCGGAAATGGTACACCTCTTGAGCGTCCGGGAAGGTCTCCTTGGCCCGGTGATAAGTCGAGGCTCCTCGTTTCTTCCTCGCGTCCAAGAGCACACCCATGATGGTGCCGCTGTGCCCGACATTGATTCCTACAGCGTCCACAGACTCAGCAAACTCTTTCACTTCAGATAAACGTGGCTTCGAAAGGACGATTTGACTGGCATCGGCACTGATAGTGGCACCCCGTCCCACCAAAACCGGGTCCTGTTCCGATATTCCCTGACGAAGCAGGCGTAAAGCCTCGGTGGTCTGTACGTCAACCGCCCGCCAACGCTGGAATCGGTCAACCATGTTGAACTGCACGGTATCTACCGTCCCTCCCATGTCGATTGCCACGATTTCCATAGGAGGTGGCGGCCCTAAACTCTCATGAAGTGTGCCAGCCCGATGATCAAAAAGAGCCACACCCGGAATCATCACTCCGTCTGTAGGTTCGATGGATAGGGCTATCTGGGCAATCTCCTCGGAGGACAATTCTCTGCCCAAAGCCAGGCCCGTCGCAGCTATCGCGGCGGTCAAGTCAGCACTGCTACTGGCCATTCCCTTGCCCCTGGGTATGGGGTTGTTGATAGTCAGTCTGGCCCTGACCTTGGCATTTTTCAACTGTACAAGTGTCCGGCGCACGGCAGCTCCGGTCTTTTCACAGCCTTCCGGTGCGTCAATGCCGTGCTTTCCCGCATATAGATCAACTTTAACCCGAGAGTAGAAATCCACTGGGCAGGTCACCAAGAAGTGGTTACCTCCAATAACCCCCTGGGCCAGTTCACCACACACTCCCGGTGCCCTAACGGTTGCACTGCCGATAAGCACGGAACCGTCTTCATTTGGCAGACTGCCATTCGACGATGAAGTTGCCAAGGGTTTTACTCCGCGATATTCGACTTAATCTCGACGGGAATACCAGCCACCAGCATATGAACCTCCGTGGCTGTAGCCGCGATCCGTTGATTAACGGTTCCCAAGATATCCTGGAACCGGCGTCCCAGAGGCTCCACAGGCACCAGGCTCATACCAACTTCACTACTAACAAATACAAATGATTGATCGGACATGGCCGTCAGCACCAGAAGTTTATCTGTCTCTTTAGTTACAATTTGTTCCATTGCCTGCTTGGGTTCATTCTCATATTCCATAAGTAGATTTCCCACCCAGACGTCTATGGAATCGATAATCACTGCACCAGGACTAGGCTCTTCCCCAAGCAGCCTAATAATGCTCTCAGCAAGTTTGAGAGGCTCTTCCAACGTTGCCCAAGACTCCGGCCTGGAGCGTTGGTGAAGCTGGATACGCTCAGCCATCTCATCATCGAAGGCCACACCGGTGGCCACATATAGTATGGATCCGCCGTTCAGTTGGCCGAAAGAAGCCACTCTGCTCTCGGCAAAGGCGCTCTTCCCTGATCTAACTCCTCCCAGAACTAAACATAGATCAGCTGACATCAGGTTCGGGCCGCGTCGTAGTTTCGGCTTAAGCCCGTTATCTGGTAGATCAAGTCCATATCCATGCTTGAACGTACCCAGTCTGCCAACTTATCGTATTCACGGTCCATATCATTTTCTGCGGTGGCATCCGGAAGTGACACGCCCTTTCGTCGAGCAAGTTCCGCCAGCATAGAGCTCCTCAACTCAGGGTTAAGAAATAACCCGTGGATATATGTACCCAGAACATTTCCCGAAGAGTCAATAGCTCCTTCCAGATCGCCATCTCCGCTGACTGGCACATCTGCGCGATCTTCAACCAAGAACGGTAGGGAGAATCCCTCTCCCACACTCCGGCCCATATGTATCTCATAGCCGGATACCGGCATATTATCGGCACCGGACAATAACCCAGTAGCCTCGGTGACCTTCCCCTTAATTCTGTGGGTTTCTTTGCTGCCTTCGAAAACAGTCGTCAGATTCAAGAGGCCGAGACCGTCCAATTCAGCGATGGACGACTCTATGTGCTCAGGATCACTGACTTTTGTGCCTAGCATCTGGTATCCGCCGCAGATTCCAACTACAGCAGTGCCGCCAGAGTGCAGTTCTATCACGGCTCGGCTCAAGCCCCTTTCGTTCATCCATGCCAGGTCGGGTATGGTGGTTTTAGTTCCTGGGATTATTACCAAATCGGGGCAGCCCAGTTGGTCTGGAGAGTCCACATACCGAAGTTCCACACCTGGATGGCGTGCTATAGGATCAAAATCGTCGAAATTGGCGATGTGCGGCAATTGAAGTACAACCACATCCAATACGGACTGATGTGTGCTCTTAGGAGCGTCGTCCAGCGCCACTGAGTCTTCCTCAGGAATGTGGATGTCGCGATAGTGGTGTATCAGGCCAGCGACTGGAATTCCTGTCCTTTCTTCAAGCCAGGTGACACCATCCGTAAGCAGCGCAGGATCCCCTCGGAACTTGTTGATTACTATGCCTTTTACGATGGCTCGTTCTTCGGGTTCAAGCAGTTCTAGAGTGCCAACTAGAGAGGCAAACACACCGCCGCGGTCGATATCACCACAAAGTAGGACTGGCGCGTTCGCATATAGAGCCACGCGCATATTCACGATCTCGTTCTTCTTGAGGTTGATTTCAGCAGGACTGCCGGCACCTTCCACCACCACGATATCAAAGTCTTCCCGAAGGCTATCCAGAGAAGTATGTACCGCTTCCCAAAGTTGGGGTTTGAGACCAAAGTAATCTCTGGCCTCGGCGGTAAGTAATGGCCGACCCATTAATACCACTTGGGATATATGGTCGGCCTCCGGCTTTAACAAGACTGGATTCATCTCTACGCGAGCATCGACTCCTGCGGCGTCGGCCTGGACAGCTTGGGCCCGCCCTATCTCGCCACCATCAGCTGTCACGTACGAGTTATTCGACATGTTCTGAGCCTTGAATGGGGCAACGCTGAACCCATCTTGTCGAAAGATGCGACAGAGCGCAGATACCAACACACTCTTTCCCACATGAGAGGCGGTGCCCTGAACCATCAAAACCTTCCCCGGCATCTAGAGAATCTCCATTATTTGTCTTAGTCGAGAAGACATGGGGTTAACCAGTCATACCATGATGCACGGTTCCCATCATATGAGAAGTGTCATTGAACAAGCGCAGCACGGTGTTGTCCGCAAAGGTGTTTACAATGGTCAAACTACAGTTACCAAATACGAACGACCAGTTACTTTCCAGTTCCATTCCTAGAAGAAAAACCATTGCCGCCCGCAACACACCGCCGTGGCTAACCACCAACACTGTCTCATCCATATGTTTGGCTTTGATCTCTCCGATTATGCTGGCCATGCGTATGCTGACGTCCCGGGTTGTTTCCCCACCTTTCGGGGCATAACTCAGGTCTTTTTCAAGGTATTTGGGATATTCCTCAGGATATTGGGCTTGGATCTCTCCTAGGGTCATACCCTCGAAGATACCTTTATGGTATTCGCGCAGTTCTGAAGTTTTGTTCAAAACGAGGTTCCGGTCACCCAGGGCAAGTTTGGCGGTCTCAGAGGTACGCTTCAAGTCGCTGCTATAGGCAGCATCAATTCGTAGGTCGACCAGGCGTTGCCCCAAGGAACGTGCCTGTTCTGCACCTTTCTCTGAGAGTCCTATGTCGGTGTGGCCTTGAATTCGTCCTTCGGCGTTCCATTCAGTTTCGCCGTGCCGGACTAATAGTAATGTTCCCATACTGGTGAATATTCTAAACACGATGTACTTGAAAGTATACCGATTTCCGAGTTTAATGCTTATTGGATATTTCACATACTACATGTTGATGAGGCTAATTAGTCTCAATACTTGCCATAATTTAAGAAAATGGCATACTACATGTTGACATGTTTAGATATCCGAGCTAGAATATCGAGAATGTAATCATGGGAGGTGTTTCTTATGGAAGCATACTGTGTGAAGTGTCGAAGCAAGCGCGAGATTAAGAATCCAGAAAAAATCACCATGAAAAATGGGAAGCCAGCTACTCAGGGTGTATGCCCATCGTGTGGTACAAAGGTTTTCCGCATCGGGGCCGCCTAAAACCGGCCTTTACCTTCTCTCCTCGGCTGATAACGGGCGTCTAGTCAGTATTCTGGCTCGATAGAATCAGTCTCTGGTTTTCGCCCAGTGGTCAGATTATGGCCTGTGGTAGTCACCCTAGGTGTGGTGTTTGGTTGTGTGTATAGGGTGACTACTAGCAGCTTTAATCAAGAGTCACTTGAAAATCCCGTCCTCATCCTTAAGGCTGACCCTTATCCAACTGGATCAAATGCTTAAGGAATTATGTTACTTGACCAAAAAAGTCGGGATTTTGGGATTCGATTATTCCAATTTTTTAGACTATGTTTCGACGTTATCACACGTGGAAACGGTAAATCAGGGCTTCGTGGCCGAGGGTCCCTCCCCTTCGGCCACTTTTTATACCACTAACACCCAGTCCAAGTGTAAATTCACTTAGAGTAGACTGGATCCTACCCCCTAGATACCTTCACCTACTGTGCTATCATTGCGAATCATGCCGAGAGCTACTGTTTTATGCTTTTTTACCTGACGACGTGTCAGTACCCTATGGAACATTGATCGGCGTTAGCAATTATCCAAAAAGGTTTTCCAAATGGCTTTATCGAGAGGTTATTTATGACACAGCCTGCTGCATGGCAAGATTTACTAAAGAGTGGCGCTCCAAACATTTTAAAGGTCTCCGAAGATGCGCGAGGCTCCATTCTCTCCGACGGCGCTTTAGATAATAAAACCAAAACGCTGATGACCATGCTCTGCGACGCGCTTCTGGGACATGACAGTGGAGTTGCAACTATCGCCAACCGTGCCCGCGCGGCTGGCGCTTCAGAAGAAGAAATAGCTGAAACTGTCGGCGTAGCCTTCCTAATGGGAGGTCTTCCATCTCTAGTCACCGGAGCAAATGCTTTTAAGAAATAAATCTCTATGATATGAGTTAGTCCGAGGCGGAATCACGCTAATCTGTAGAAAGTTCGGTACCACTGGAGTTAGCCCAAATGACACAGCAAGAACCAATTGTCTACTTAAACGGAGAATTAAAACCAGAATCTCAAGCCGGAATATCCATTCGGGATCGTGGATACCTCTACGGCGATGCCGTTTTTGATGCCGCTCGCACATTCAACGGAACTCCATTCCGACTTACGGAGCATGTCCACCGCCTATACGATTCACTCCGTTACCTGCGAATCGACGTGAATTTAAGCCAACACGAGATGGAGGACTGGTCACGCCAGGTTGTCGAGCACAACTATGCACTACTACCTCCCGGCCAAGATATGTGGGTCATGCAGCGGATCAGCCGTGGTATCGAGCCTATTTTGCCCGGCGACGTTATGACACCAACTGTATTGATTGAGACCCATCCTATCCCATTTGCTAGAAGGGCTTCTTTATACCGTGACGGAGCTGCAATCTTCACCCCTTCCGTCCCTAGGGTCCCACCAAGATTCGTCAGCCCTCGTGCCAAAACGCACAACTACCTGAACCTGATTTTGGGGGATTTGGAAGCTGCGGCCAGCGATCCCGACGCCTGGTCCGTACTGCTTGACGAATCTGGAAACCTCACAGAGGGTCGCGGGAGTAACATTTTCTTAGTCAAAGACGGAACGGTCGCAACGCCCAAGGGCCAATATGTTCTAGAAGGCATTACCAGGGGAGTGACCATTAATCTCGCTGCCGGCTTAGACATACCTGTGGAAGAACGGGATCTAGACTTGTACGACGCCTATACTGCCGACGAGGCCTTTCTGACATCTACAAGCCTCTGTATCTGCCCAGTCTCTTCTTTCAACGGTACACCGGTTGCAGGAGGGAAGGCACCAGGCACCATCACTCGCAGGCTTATGGACGCATTTAGCGATACCGCAGGAATGGATTTCGAGAGCCAATACCTGGCTCACCTCGAGTAACCCATCCATATCACAACTAAACCCTGCTTTATACATGTATCCAACAGGAGTGAACCATGCCCGACCAAATCGCCAAAATCACAGATTCCTCGGCTGATAAATTGGCCGGTAATTTTGGATTCACTGAAGGACCAGTTTGGCATCCAGATGGTTATTGGCTCTTCGTTGATATCCAGAAGCTGAAGATTCACAAGATGTCTACCACAGGCCAGCTGGAGATATTCCGAGACCCCAGCTTCGGCACCAATGGCATGACCTTCGACAAACAGGGCAACATGATAATCTGTGAGAGTGACAATCGCCAGATCATGCGCCGCCAGTCGGATAACACTTACACACCCATCGCCACCCACGTCGACGGCAAACGGCTAAACCGACCCAATGACGTGGTGGGCCGGTCCGACGGCACTCTATATTTCACTGATCCTGGCGGACGCCTATCGGAAGAAGAACGTGAGCTGGATTACAGTGGAGTGCATCTAATCAAACCAGACGGCAGCCAATCAGTCGGTACCACCGATACCGAATACCCCAACGGCCTGGCATTCTCTCCAGATGAGAGAATTCTCTACGTGGCAATTACACGCCTAGACAACCGCTGCCTGGAAGAGAAAGAAAATAAACAAGTGTGCGAACATCAGTTTATTCGCGCATTCGACGTGGCACCAGACGGTA
>JAKUNL010000014.1:13063-39651 GCA_022451925.1 Dehalococcoidia bacterium | reverse complement strand
TTATACCGCTCGCATGAACGAGTTGATGGTAAAAGAGTTCGACCTGGGGATTTCGGCAGAATCGTGGGTGCTTCTGGACATGCACCACATCTCCCAATTTGGGATGGACTTGGACGAAATCGATAACACCGAGGAGCTGTCTGTCACCGTCGCTGCATCAATTGTTGATCAGTTGATTAACCATTCCATTCGGGTGGGAATGGCGAGTAACGGAGATTGGGAACACATTATTAGGCCGGACACCGGTCCTGAACATCTTGGTCGTCTAATGGAAATCTTTTCGGAGGTCCGTGCCTTTGGTCAACGGCCATTTCAGGATTTCGTCTACGGGATTGGTGCCTATTTGAACCGGTGCAACTCTCTAACTGTGGTCACCTCTTCTGTAGAGACGGAGTGGGTTGGGGCGCTTGTTGGTCTACTGCGCTATGAGGTGGAAGTTTCGGTGGTCTTGGTTGATCGGTCCAGCTTCGGTTCGTCAACCGATATGACCTCGGTAATGGAAACCCTACACATGAATATGATTCCGACGTATTTGGTCCGAAAAGGAGATGGCCTCAACGATGTTCTCAAATCTCCGGTGCGCGATATATACCGTAGTTGGGTTTCAGGCGTCACTGGAAATATTGAATGACTTCTGAGGGTGCCGGTGCGAATCAACCTGTGAGTGATGGCCTAACCGTTAAGTCTATCAGCGATGGTATTAACTGGATTGATCGTACCCTAAGGCCAAACCAGGGCTGGGTCGCTGCCGGATTGTTAGTCGCCAATCTGATAGTAATCGTAATGTCGGTTGAACGGGCCGATTGGGTGCCTTCTCCAAACTTGGTATGGCTGTTGATAATATCCATGTTGACTGGCTTGTTCTTATACCGCATACAACTATGGTCTATTGCCTTGGTGCCAATTGGGCTCGGGGTGGGTCTGGTAGTAATATTTTGGCAGCTTTCCATTTATAGCATCGACAACGTGGAAGTGAGTGGCGTTGGAGAGGTTTTGACACGGTTGAATCTGTGGTTGACCTCCGCCCGTGACGGTTCGATCAATATCGATAAACTGCCCTTCATATTCGTACTAATGGTCTCGACTTGGATCACCGGGTTTTTAGGATCATGGTTGTTCCTGCGCTTTAGAAACTTCTGGGGAGTTTTCGTTCTAGGCGGGATTGGCCTGCTATCAAACCTAACATTTCTCCCACCTAACACTGCTTTTTATCTTGCTATGTATCTCTTTACCGCCCTCCTTCTGGTCGCCAGGGTGCAGGCTATCCGGCGTAAGCAAGAATGGGAGGAACGATCAATTAAGGTGGATGATCATCTTGCGGGATTGTCCCTTTCAGATAGCTTTGGTATTACTGGCGCAGTCATCTTGATAGCCTTTTTACTTCCTGTGGCTCCTAAGTGGGATGTGGCCAACGATGCCTACGAGGTCATGAGAAAACCGCTGGCGACTATGGAGGCTGACTTCAACCGCCTGTTTGCAGGACTGCCTGCCCGACGTCCTTTAGGCTTCCGAATTTGGGACGACGTAATGGCGTTCCAAGGGAGCATATATCCAACCACAACCCATGTTTTATGGGTGGACTCACCTGTGGAGATGTACTGGAAAGCCAGGACCTACGGTACCTATAGCGGTCAGGGGTGGATTTCTGATCATACTGTGAGCGAGCCTTTGGGATATAAACCGGATTTCACACTGCCTCGTACCGATCGCCAACGGGAAGAGGTTACGTATTCGGTGACCCCGCTCTATGAGTCTAAGAAACTATTCTATGCTAATCAGGTTCTGCAGGTGGACCGAGACGTGATGATAGAGACTCAGGTTACGCCTGTTTACAATATTGATTTACAAGAGCCCGATTCGAGTTTGCCTAGATATCTACAGGAATTGGCGGATAGTTTACTTGGGGAGATCGAAGGCGAAGGAGCTTTGTTGAGTGATCAGAAACTAGCTTTGTCACTACCACCCGAGTTTCGCTTAGATAAGGTACATAGAGTGGGGGGCAGGCCGGTTGGTGTTCAGATAACCGAAGCGTTGCCAGACATATCGGAAGTGCTATCTGTTACGAAGTCCAATGGCAAATTCACTATCGGGGAACCGTACTCGATAACATCAGCAATCTCCTTGGCGGCACCACAAGAGTTGTTCGAGGCTGGTACTGCTTATCCGGCTTGGGTTTTAGATCGGTATCTGCAATTGCCGCCGGATCTGCCGAACCGTGTTGGAGACTTGGCGGCTAGGGTCACCGATGAGATGACAAACCCCTACCAGAAGACCAAAACCATTGAGAACTATCTGAAGGAGACTTATCCATATAACCTCAGAGTGAATCCTCCGCCATATGGGTCTGATGGTGTGGACCATTTCTTGTTTGGATTACAGGAGGGCTATAGCGAGTATTTTGGTTCTACTATGGCGGTTATGTTGCGGACGGTGGGTGTACCGGCCAGATTAGCAGTGGGGTATACAACTGGAGACAAAGTAGAAGGTAAAGAAGTCTACGCGGTGACCGATAGTCATAACCATGCTTGGGTGGAGGTTTATTTTCCGAGATTTGGCTGGATTCCGTTTGAACCCACTCCAGGTAAAGCGTTGCCAGGAATCTATCAGCTGGGCGCAGAAGAAGGTGGATTTCTGGACACTAGCACTATCTGGGCTGAACCCCTAGATGAAGGCTGCTTGGATGAATCGGATGATTGCTTTGGTCTGGGACAACCAACGTCAGGCGTAGGTGTGGATTTAAGCACCAGCGGTGGGAGTTCTCTGGTTAGTGTTTGGCCTTGGTTGTTGACGGGACTTGCGGTATTGGCTTTGGGTTCCGTGGCCATCAGCCTGATTTGGAAGCGGTTCTTGGCAACACCTAGCGATCCAAGGATAGCTTTTAGGCGGATGAGGACTCTGGCTGCATTAGCCAAAGCGAGCCAAACTGATTACCAGACGCCGTATCAGTTTGGAGAAAGGTTGCAACAAATTCTACCGTTGCAACAAGCCCCTGTCTCAATTATTGTTTCTTCGTATGTTAAGAGTAGGTATGCCAATAAAACAACTACAGCTAGCGAAAAGAGGTTATTGGCCGTGGCATGGAGAAAACTGCGCTTTCCAATGTTGTGGAGAGCTTTTAGATGTCGTATATGTTGACCGGTTTAACCCGGGTTGGATTTAAAGGACGTTAGTCGGGAGTGTTCAGTGAGAGGGGATAAGTATCATCTGTTGGAATTACCTATGGGCTGGATGGTTCTACTGGCTGGTTCCAACGGCTTGAAGCGTGCATCTCTCAAACCGACGCCTGAAGAGGCTGTGGAGGATTTGGGGACAGATTTAGACGGCGCAGATGATGATCCAGGCTTCTTCACTCAAGTGGTGGAATGTCTGAATCGTTATGCTAGTGGTGACCTGACAGCGTTGGATGAGATAGTCCTGGATTTTTCGAGGGTGACTCCGTTTTTCAGCGCAGCATGGAATGCATGCAGGAGCATCCCGCCCGGAGAGACTAGGAGCTACGCCTGGCTGGCGGCAGAGGCGGGTAGCCCGCTGGCTATGCGCGCTGCCGGACAATCCATGGCGCGCAACCGGTTCTCTTTAATCATACCTTGCCACAGGGTAATCGCCAGTGACGGCGGACTGGGTGGATACGGAGGGGGAGGCTTAGGGGTAAAAGCGAGGCTGCTGCAAATGGAATTGGATTGGAATGGTCGTTGACTATGATGACGGACCCGGTTTATCGTTTCCAGGCTGCTTTGACCATTGATATACTGGCTTACAGTCTGTAACGGCGTTGATGGAGGTGTGATTTGGTAAACGGTGGTCTTTCACCCAATGAGCTCTGGGCCGATATCGGCGAACTCAAAGTTCGTTATTTGGATTGGGGTGGTGAAGGTGCGCCTTTATTGGCTCTCCATGGCTTGGCGTCATCTGCCCACTGGTATGACATAGTTGCGCCTATGCTCAGAGACCGGTACCACATTTATGCGCCGGACCAGCGGGGTCACGGCCAAACCACCAGCGCTACTAGTGGCTATGATTGGCAGACACTCTCCCGTGATTTAGACCGATTGTTGGATCATATTGGCCTAGACGAAGTTTCGGTTATGGGGCATTCTTGGGGAGGAAATGTAGCCACAAATTTTGCTGCCAATTACCCGGGTCGGGTGAAGCGACTGATCATGATTGATGGTGGGTTTCTTGATGGCAGACTCTTCCCTGGAGCTAGCTGGGAAACCTTCTCCCATCGTGTGCGACCGAGAGACGTCACTGGTAACCGGCAGGAATTCCTTGATCGGCTGAGAAACCAATTGGGAGTCATCTGGAACGATGAAATAGAACGGATCGTACAGACGATGGTTTATGAGGATGAGGACGGACAGATTCAAGACATCCTGCAACCCGAGAACCATGCTCAGGTGATTCGCGCAATGTGGGATGAGCCGGCATCTATGACGATGCCGAGAATTCAGTGCCCAACGTTGGTCGTGCCCGCGGGGCCTACGCCAGAGCGTGCGGGCAGCGAATATGCCCAGACCCGTCGGCGGATGGTTGATGCTGCAGAGAGGTGTTTGAAGGACGCCCGCGTCTATTGGGTGTCTGATACTATTCACGATATTGGCTACCATAAGCCCCAGGAACTAGCACAGGTCATCGGAGATTTTCTAGCGGAAGGGTAATCCCTAAAAACATCGCTGTCTTAGGGTTAAGTCGACTAGATTACTATTTAACTCTGTAAGCCCAGATTCGGTGCCAGACTTCCGGCTCGCCTTTTGGCAGAGGTTGGAACTCTTCAGTCATCTCTGCGAGCTCCCAGATATTGGATTCTTCCATACTTGTTTGCTGTTGTTTGAACCCTGCTGATTCGTAAGTATCTACGCGCAAGCTGAAAATAATAAAGCCGCCCGGCTTGGTGATTCGTGCTAGTTCGTCGAAGGAGTTGGCTGGGGCGTGTCCCTGGGTGAAAACCCCCACGCCGATGACGGCGTCGAACTCGTCTGTTGCGAAATCGAGGCTGCCACCCAAGGCCATCTGATGGAAGGAGTTGTAGAGGTTCTTGCTTTCTGCCTCATCCAACATTCCCTTGGACAGATCCATTGCAGCCAGGTCTTTGTAACCGGCGCTGACCAAACATTCTCCAACAAGCCCTGTACCTGCGCCAGCATCCAATATGTGGGCTTGTTTATCTACGTGTTTAATAAATACATCAGTGGCGTTCTGGGGAGCATTCCATTCGAACTCTGTGGCCAGATCGTTGTCATAATCTGCCGCCCATTGGTCATAGCGGTCTTCCAAGTCTTTGTCGCTGGTAGACTCATAGACCCATTGGACTCTCCTGTGGCTTTCTTGCATGGATGTGCTCCTAAGTGCATCTTTTAGCTTTTAAAGTGTGACTCGAGAATTGGATTGTAACCGAAGCCAGGAGAAACCCAAAAGGCCCAGCTTAAGCCGGGCCTTTTGGGTCTGATGATTGTTTTTCTACTTCTGGCAGACGTAGAATCCCCAACCCAGATCCTGGTTGTCTACGGCGCGGGCGGTTTCGATGTACGAGTTGGCCAGCTCCTTATAGTGCTCTGCATGCTCTGTGGAGTTCGTTGGCACTCGACCCGCTAGGAGAATGTAGCTGTTCTTCAGGTGGGCTGAAAGGTCGTGGGCTTCGATGACTTTGAACCCATGGGCCTTAAGTGTGTCCTGGTAGGACTCAAAGCTGAATGGCGTATCGTAAAGGAGTCGGTCATAGACGAATTTTTGAGCATCGGCGCTGATATTTGGTTTTGGTTTGATCAGGTCGTCNAAGACCATTATACCGCCAGGCTTCAGGATTCTGAAGGCTTCTTCTAGGACGGATTTCTTGTCTGGTACATGGTAGATGGTGGCTTGGCTCCACAGGTGAGTGAAAGATTCGTCCTCAAAGGGTAGTTCTGCAGCAGAAGCCTTTTCAAATGCCAGTTTGTTCTGTGCTGATTGACTGAGAAGTGTTCGCGCTTTTTGAGCGTTGCTAATGCGAACTCCACTGAGATCGACTCCCGTAACATGACAACCTCTATCGTTGTTGAGCCAGATGGCAGTGGTGCCGTTCCCGCATCCTAAATCCAAGACATTGGATGTGGACTTGATCTGGCCTTTTTCTGCCATCATGTTGTTCAGATTGTTGCAGGCTTTGAGAAAATCATCGCCGGTGTTATCGTCGAATAACCCCCAATGAACACTACCTTCTTCGTCCCAAACTGAACGATATATGTCATCTTGCCTGTCGTAATAGGTTTCCGTTTCTTGTTCAGTGAACCTGCTGGACATTCTTTGTATCCTCCAAGAATTTCGCGAGTCTGTTAGCTATTTGATTCAATATGTTGCATAGGGGATGGAGTTGACCTAGATCATCGAGATGGGGTTCATCTTGATCTCCAGTACGTTTAGTAAGGTTTTATCTTTTATATCTCTGAGTAATTTTTATTGATTGCTTGTTGTGACTAGGGTTTGATTGAAATACCAACGCTTTTTGCAGCGAGTTTCTATATCGGTAGTCGATTAAAACTCAGAGAAATCGTCCTTCTCTTAGCGGGATTTGTGGACCTGGAACCGTGGGGCTCTATGCGGCTGGGATTACGGCGCTACGGAACGCAAGGGAGAGCGTGGTCTTGGCGGGAGCAGACCATGATTAAGGAGATGGCCTCGATATACACGGTTCGGTTAAGCATTTTTTTATTTAATAGGAGCTTTGCTGAGGTGCAGCCGCAGTACTTAGACAGATTCTCTGCTGAGTTGGTTTGACGTTCTGATGCCAGCGTCTTTGACCGCTCACGGAGCTCGCACTCAGGGTGCCGCAGGCGCTCAGCCGAGTGTATCAGCGAGTCTGATATGGGTCAAGTTTGAGCCTATTACTCATGCAGACTTGTGAGAGGTTAAATACGGTTTTGGAGAATTGCTTGAGTAATAGCCTAAATATAACGGTATAGATCCAAAAACAGCAGTTTCCTTCTCGAATATACTTGGTCTGGGGAGTTAGAAAGGCGGTTCGTCTTTTGTGTCTCCTGTTCCCACTGTAGCGGACACTCCAATGTTGGGTGGAACCGTAACCTGGGACTCTTCCGGTTTCATTAGTGAATCTTCAGTGAATGGTAGATCTGTTACTAATGGGGTAGGTTTTGGCTTTTGTTCGCTAGTTGATTCCAAAGCCATGGTGCTGGGCGGAGATTCTTCCAGAGTATCCATGCCCAAATCAAGCTCCTGATGAACCGAAACCGTATCAGATCCCAATAACTCTTCTAAACGGCTGTGTAGACCTTCGCAATAACTAGTGCTGACTACTGGGAGGTCCATTCGAACCAGGCGCTCACCAGTGCGTATGTCTAGGTTGACCCGATCNCGGCCNGGATATTCTAATAACACTCCAATGACCTCTCTAAGGAGATGGGCATCGTGGCTTGGATCTGCAGATTCGGTCACTGCCAGACGAACCACTTTTTGGGGTTCCTCTGAAGTGTTGTAGCTTGAGGTCATTTGTGCCTTCTTTTCGCTGATGTTATTGTCCGTAGTTTTCTTTCCGTCGGATTTGTTATTTTTTGCATATCCGCTTCCATTGCCATTACCGTTTCCGCTATACCCGTTGCGTGGACTGATTGGCGCTGGAGGCGGCATGAAAGGATTTTCGGGGTCGAATTCAATTGCGCTATCGCAGGAGAGAGAGGTTTGATCTCCCCTTGTTCGTAGTCGCCCGGTAATCATGACCAGACGGCCGTCCTGCCAGACTTCTGTGGTACGAAGTAGCGTGTCTGGCCAGACCATTACCTCTAGGATCCCTCCCATAACTTCCAAGTTAACGATGAAGAAACGTTTTCCTTCTCTGGTGTTGCGCTCAATGATGGAAGAGATAAAGCCTAGTACATTAATCGGTTGTCCGGAAGGGTCTTCTGTCATCCGATCCAGGGACGTGAACACCCCGTCAATGTTCATGGCGGCCAGGGCGATCAGTGGGTTGTGAGAGAGAGTCATACCCAGCAATTCCCTTTCCCAGGCAGCTTTTTCCTGGTCGGATGCGTCAGGAGCGTTGAGGGTTATCCCGCTCATTCCGGCGGATTCTGAGATTGCTTCGTTTCCGTCAAACATGCTGCTTTGGCCTGAATCACGTGTACGAGCCTCTCTTTGGGCTGTGGCAGTGATCTGGTCGAGAGCCTGGATCACTGCGCCTCTTGGAGACAGACTGTCAAAGGCTCCAGCCTTAGCGAGGCTTTCTAGCGTTCGGCGGTTCAGACCGGTTGCTCCGGTGCGACGGCTGAAATCGTCGATGGATTTGTACTGCCCGTTCTTTTTACGATCAGCCACTAAAGGTCGGACAGCGCTCTCTCCCACCGACTTGATGGCAGCCAGGCCTATGCGGAGGCCTGGCCCGCTGAGGGCCTCCTCTTCAGGGCCATCGGACCGCTGGTCGCTTGTTTCATGGTCGATGCAGAAATATTCTTCAGACCGGTTGATATTTGGTAGCAAGATTGGAATCTTGAGACGGAAACATTCGTTCATGGAAGCCAGCGTCTTCTCTGGATTATCTAACCTAGAGTTGAGCACGGCAGCCATGTATTCAACAGGGTAATGGTTCTTGAAATAAGCAGTCCAATATGAAATCAATCCATAACTGACACTGTGTGCTTTATTGAATGCGTAGCCTGCAAATGGCTCTATAAGGTCAAATATTTCGCCGGCTACATTCTCGTCGTAACCTTTGGCTGTAGCACCATTGACGAAATTGACTCGTTCTTCGGACATCAGTGACGCTATTTTCTTCCCCATGGCTTTACGGACGATGTCGGCAGCTCCCAATGAATAGCCGGCGAATTGCTGCAGGATCAGTAGTACTTGGTCTTGGTAAACGATGACACCGTAAGTCTCTTTTAGTAGCTCTTCTAGGCTGGGATGAGGGAATGAAATCGGTTTACGGCCATGTTTGGCGTCAATAAACGTCTCGATATTTTCCATAGGACCCGGACGGTACAGTGCGATCATCGCAGCGATGTCCCCTAAATTAGAGGGCTTCAGGGCTTTGATGTACCTCTGCATGCCAGCACTTTCTAGTTGGAATAGGTCGTTGGTATCTCCCGATGACAATAGTTCGTAGGTCGATTTGTCATCAAGGTCGAGTGTCTGCAGATCTATATCCACGCCATGATTTTCTTTGATTAGTTTAACGGCCCTGTCGAGAATCGTAAGGTTGGTCAGTCCGAGAAAATCCATCTTCAACAGACCCAGATGTGCTACTGGCTCCATGGAATATTGAGTCATCAAGACCGGGCTATTTTCGTCGCCTTTGGCTGGCCTTTGGAGTGGCACGGTATCCGTTAGCGGTTCGTCCGCAATCAGCACACCGGCTGCGTGGGTGCTCACGTGATGTACGATGCCCTCTAGTCCCTGGGCGTTGTCCACCAGTTTATTTACCGCCGGTTCTTGGTCGTAGGCTGCCTTTAACTCTGGACTGACTCGTAGGGCATCATCGAGGGTCCGGGCCTTTAATGGGACCATCTTAGCGATTCGATCCACATCACCGTACCCCATGCCTAGCGCCCGCCCAACGTCCCGGAGGGCAGCTTTGGCGCCCATGGTACCAAACGTGATTATCTGGGCCACTTTGTCGTTACCGTAGCGGTTTATCACATAATGGAGGACTTCATCTCGTCGGTCGTCTTGAAAGTCGAGGTCGATATCCGGCATCTCTTTCCGTTCCATGTTTAGGAAACGTTCAAATACCAGTCGGTACTCTAATGGTTCAACTTCGGTGATTCCTAATGTGTACAGAGCCACACTAGCGGCAGCGCTTCCACGCACGCCGTAGACGATGTTGTTCTTTCTGACGAAGTCGATGATGTCCCAGACTACGAGGAAGTAGTTGGCGAACTGGGTGTGCCGGATAACTTCTAACTCGTATTTGAGCCTTTCTCGTGCTTCAGCGGTTGGGTGAGGGTATAAGCGTCTGAAACCCTCTTCACATAGCTGGGCCAGGTACTCGTCAGCATCCATATTGTTGGGAGTTGGGTACTTGGGAAGATGACTTTGACCAAAGTCCAATTCCACGTTACACATGTCGGAAACCAACTGAGTGTTTTCCAGGCCAGTGGAAAAGTCAGGAAACAGCTGGGCCATCTCAGCGGGACTTTTTATGTAATAGGAGTCGTCCTCCATGCGAAGGCGTTTTTCATCGTTGACGGTGGTGCTGGTCTGGATGCAGATATAAATGTCTTGGAGAGGTGACTCTACTTTGTTAACGTAATGAGCATCATTGGTGACGATAAGAGGGAGATCCATCTTTTTGCCTAGAGTGACCAAGCCGTTGTTGATCTTGGGCAAATTAGGGACGTGCTCATGGCGTTGGATTTCTAAGAAATAACCGTCGCTGAACCGTTCTTTATACCACCCGGCGGCTTTGGCAGCTTCTTCGTCATTGCCCTCGGCTAGCAGGCGTGGTACCTCCGCAGAAGGGCAGGCAGACAAAACGGCCAGTCCTTGTCCATACTCTTCTAAGAGGCCTTTATCTATGCGGGGACGGTAGTGGAATCCATCGACGTGGGCTTTTGTTACCAACTGCATCAAGTTGCGGTATCCAGTGTTGTCTCTGGCCAGCAATACTAGATGATTGGGACTGCGCTCTGATGGGTCTTTATCGAACCTGCTGTTTCGAGCTACGTAAACTTCGCAGCCGATGATTGGTTTGATACCGACTTCTTTGCAGGCCGAGTAGAAATCCACGACACCGTAGAACGTTCCATGATCGGTGATGGCGAGGGACTCCATGCCTAATTCTTTAGTGCGTGCTACCAGGTTGGGTATACGACTGATGCCGTCCAACATGCTGTACTCGGTATGAACGTGAAGGTGCGTGAACACTTAAACCCGTCTGCCTCCCCACAAGATGCGGCCGCGCTATCCACATGCTACCAGGGAGTGGATAAAGGTAGGATTTCGTAAATAATGAAGTCCCCAACTCTCTGGTAGTGGCTATTATAAACCCTGTTTATCCGCTGTGAACAAGAGTTTACATATTGCATTTTGGGATTGTGGAAATGAGTTTTATCGTTAGGGAGTATCCAGGAGTTATGGATCCTTGAGGGATAGTTAGCAAGCGGATAATTGTGGGTTATCAGTGGGTATTGGATTTATTCGGAGCCATTACGGTGGTGTTATTCTTCACCGTCATCATCTAGGTCAGAGTCCGACTCGATATGATTGTCGCTGACGTCATCGTCGTCGGATGTCGACTCTTCAACAGAAGTGGAAGAAGCTTTATTGGTTATGCGGCTATCGCCCCATGTGGCAGACTCAACATAGTTTTTAAATTCGCGCGTTTCTCCGCAAACTTGGCATGATCCGTTACTAACAGGTCCGTCTGCTGGTTGAATAACCCAGTGATGTCGACAAGTAGAAACGTCTAATGCAGCGTTGTTTTTGATAGTCGTTGCAGTCGTGGTTTCTTCGCCTGTCTTCTCTGTAGATTCCGGTGCGATTGTAGTGCGTTGTGCCATGATTTCTTACCTCTATTTGATGAACTTATTTTAACATTTGGTGGTTGATTTCGTCAATGTGGCACCCATCATTGCTGTTTTGGTTCTGTGAGATAGCCGTGATACACAAGTAGTTCGAATGATTTTTACGAATTTCGCGACACGCTGCCCTTGTTTAAGCGCTCGGAAAGTCGAAAAAAGCATCTGTAACCGTACTTACGTATGGGAATGACTGTTGGACTTACGAAATGGACTGCCTGACATATCCAGAACTATGCTAGCGACTTTGGTTACTTAAACTCGCTCCGTTCTTGATTCAGGTCAAATAACCTACTTGCGGATCTTTGGTTAGGGTTTAGTTAGTTGCGAAAATATCTACGTCAACGTATGACAAGAGTGAATGTTCGAATCCTTCGGGTTAACAGCATTTTAGGAATACATACAATCGTTGGCGGAAATTTGGAAGCATAATGGCTGTTTTTTTGATGTTCGTATGATTCTTCGCCGACGGAGTCTTGGATTTGGCTATGTGTGCTTGATGATTTCCTCTGATGCCATTCTAGTTACTCCCCAACCGGCTAGCCACGCAGAGTGGCGGCCATCACCACCGGCAACAATAATCATCAGATCTTTGGATTCGCGTACTATAGGCACTAGGGTCTCAGGGTCGGTCTGGTCGATCCAACTGGGCCAATTGCGGTTGCCGTAGTGGGCCCGTCCCACCAACATATTCATGGGCATTCGGGCGTTCTGATATATGAACTCTTGGACGTCGGATTTGGAGAGGCCAGACGCGGCTATCTCGTTGGCATGTTCCGGACAGAGTACCACTGCAATCTGGGCTCCGGTGCCGATTTGATAGTAATTCGAAATGCCAGTAGCTTTCATATTGCCGGTAATTGTCTGTAAAACTTCGAGACCAGTGGAAACTGTGGTTTCCATGATTGTGTAAACACCTCTCACAGCCATCAACGTTACGGTGCTGGAGCCTTCCGCGTAGCCGACTTCAATGTTCCGAGGTTCCCATGGACTTCTGGTTTCATTCTCCGAGAAGCAGAAGCTGTACCGTCCTGGTGTGGCGAGAGTGGCTTTGTCCATCTCTCCAGGTATCAGACCGCCTACATTGCGGATAATCAAACGTAAAGCTCTACCGATGGCCGCGTTGGATCTGGACCCTGGCCCAAAACAAGCTGCGTCACCGTTTATATCCAACTCGTTCGCTATCGGGCCGTTAATAATCATGACCTGGGCGGCGCCGCCTGTTGTAGCTGCGTTACCGCCTAGGTTGAAGTCTTTGTCCAACGCCGCCTTAGTGGCTGCGACTACTACGGGGAAATACTCCGGTTTGCAGCCAGCCATCACTGCATTGATAGCCAATTTCTCCAAAGTTGCCTGGGCGTTCCTTGGCTGCATGGTGCCAAGGGATAAAGACGGATCTCCTCCGTAGCCCTCTAGCATCTCTCGAACCAGGGATTCTGTAGGAGGTACTACCGGTAAGCCGTCTGTCCAGCCCTGTTCCCAGCAATAATCCTGGATGGCTTGAAATGAGTCAGGGACGTCGATTCTTCGGGCTTTCAAGGAAACGGAACTCACGGTGTTTGACCTCTATGGTGAATAATTAAGGAGTGATTTTGGGTCGGATGACTTGCGGGTTAATATTTATGAATCATTAAAAAAGGGCCATCACGGCCCTTTTTAGTTATCGTATTGAAACAGAATACGACTGTAGTGATTCTTTAACTCTTGGGGAAATTAAAACATTCCACTCAAGAGTTAAAAATTATTTGGTTGTTAGGAGACCTACAATCTCCGGAGCGTATTCGTGGGCCATACGTTTAACCTCCGGTACGGTACGTGGGGCTAGCGGNCTGGGTAGCACCACGATGCGGGCGCCTGGCATCCCAAGGGCGGTGGCTCTGGCGTGAGCCGCCCTAGTGAAAGTACTGGTAATTACACTGACTGACGGTATACCTTTGGACTCTGTCATAACCGTGTCGTGGAGACCCCACGCCGTGCAGGAGCCTCAATCGGCGATAGCGTGAATCACCACGTCACATTCCTCTGAGAGCGATTCTATGGTGTCTTCGGCGCAAGGAGCGCTGTAAGTGAACTTGGTCGCGTACACAACTTTTGATACGTCGTACTCATCTAGCAAGACTTCTTTTAATTCGCCTAGGAATGCGTCTGCGTGGTATTTGCGGTTTTCAAGCAGTCCAACTACTTTACCTTTGAGGTCTGGCAGGGAATCACTGAGACCTAACTCCTCTGGGACGTCCTCTGCTGTTGGATCCAATATTTCAATCATGCCAATTACCTGTGTCATGTGTGGCCCCTTTCTAACTGATGCGATTAATTTAGAAAATGATCGCCTAGCGGCTCATCTGGAAGAATTTGCCTTCTGTCTTTATGGAAGGTGCTATGACCATCTCGGCTTTATGGAGGTCGCGTAGGGTGTAGGCACCGCACATTCCCATTGCAACTTTCAATGCACCCATGAAGTTTTGAGTTCCATCGGTCTTGGAAGTAGGTCCGTAGAGAATCTCTTTCAGTGAACCCTTGGTGCCGACAGATATGCGAGTGCCCCTTGGCAGTTCGGGGTGGGGGTTGGCCATACCCCAGTTGAATCCTCTTCCAGGGGCCTCATTGGCCTGGGCAAAGGGAGTGCCAAGCATTACACCGTCTGCTCCGCTGACCATGGCCTTGCAGACATCCCCGCCTGTGCGGAACCCACCGTCAGTGATGATGGATACGTACCTTCCGGTTCGACGGAAATAATCCTCCCTAGCTGCTGCGCACTGGAGTGTGGCGGTTACTTGGGGTACACCAACACCAACGACTTCGCGGGTAGTACAAGCGGCTCCGGGCCCGACTCCAACCAAGAGACCATCTATGCCTGTTTCCATTAGCTCTAGAGCAACTTCGTAAGTTACACAGTTGCCAACCATAACAGGAACTTTCAAGGCGTCTATGAGTTCGGAGAAAACCAAGCCACGGTAACTGTTGGACATATGTCTGGCAGTGGTTACAGTTGATTGGACCACAACCATGTCGGCTCCAGCTTCAACAGCTGGAGGGGACATGCGTTTGGTGTTTTGGGGGGTAAAGGAGACTGCGCATGTGGCACCGGTGTTCTTAATCTCGTGGACTCGCTGACCAATCAATTCCTCTTTAATGGGTTCCGAGTAGACTTTCTGGAGGAACTCTGTGACTTCGTCCTGGGGGCACGATATGATTTCTTCTAGAACCGAATAGGGGTCTTCGTATCTGGTGTACACACCTTCAGCGTTTAGGACACCTAGCCCGCCCATCTCATGCATGTAAGAGGCGAACCCAGGGGAAACGGCACCGTCCATTGCCGAGGCCATGATCGGAATCTCAAATTCCAAGCTTCCTACGGTCATCTTGGTTGAGGTCAACTCCGGGTTGATTGTGAGCTGACCAGGAACGATTGCGACTTCGTCAAAACCATAAGAACGTTCAAGTTCTTTGAACAGCCTTTTCCCCATCCCTACGCACCTCTTCCATTACCGATTATTTGGTTGATTTAATCAGTATTCAGCGTGAAAAGTCAACCTGGGTCTGCGTTAAATTGGGAGCTATAAAATGCCCTGATTTAGACCTTGTTAAAAATCTATCAATGTCAGGCAGGGACTAATTTGGGATGGATTCGGTATTCAGGCTGATTTGACCTTGCGGCACTGTTGTAAATGGTGCATACTGTTTACGCTGATATATCTTCTGGTGGTTCTAGCGACGCGGCCCCACCCGTTCCCATCCCGAACACGGTAGTGAAACGCTTCAGCGCCTACGATACTGCTCTGGTGACGGAGTGGGAAAATAGGTCACCGCCGGGAGGTATTTCAACGCACTCTTAGCAGGCCTCCAAACTGCTGCACCTTTCCAGTCTACGTCTTCGGTGTTTCCAGCCACAGGAAGCCCTCTGGTACGTCTCACGCAACCTCCCTTAATCGATGCATATCCGGCTGGACTCATTATTCCAATTATATTAAGGACTTGCTTGTCCCTTTACACATGATTATGCCTCTAATATAATTGGTGCGCGAGTGAAATGAGGGTAAATTCTTGTAGGGATTCGTTCTCATTAGAGATGAATCCCGCTTCACAGGATTCTCAAATATCTCGTTTTTGCGGTAAATTTGGTGGTAGATGTGCCTAACAATTGCTAGTATGCTTGATTAGTATACGAGCCGATGTCTCGTTAAGAATGGCAAGTTTCTCGATCTAGCTAGGAACCATGGGCAATGGGTTCCTTACCTCACTCCCTTCAGGAGCGATAATATGGGCAGTAGATTCGAAAAGTTCTCTGAACGCGCGCGGAGGGTTCTATCCCTCGCGCAAGAAGAAGCACAGCGATTTAACCATAACTACATAGGCACCGAGCACATTCTTTTAGGCCTGGTCCGTGAGACAGAAGGGGTCGCAGCTCGTGTGCTTTCCAGCTTATCTGTAGACCTGACTAAGGTCCGCTCGGCAGTAGAATTCATCATTGGTCGCGGTGATAAGCCGGCCCAGGGCGAAATTGGTCTCACCCCGCGTGCGAAGAAAGTCGTGGAATTGGCCGTCGACGAAGCTCGACGTATGAATCACACGTATATTGGTACAGAGCACTTACTGATCGGTCTACTAAGAGAAGGTGAAGGCGTGGCCGCGGGGGTCTTAGAAAGTCTAGGCGTAACCCTGGACAAGGTCAGGGCTGAAACCCACCGTATACTCAGTCATACCTCCAGTACCGGGACCCAGAGCGGACGATCAACCTCGAAGACACCAACCTTGGATCAATTGGGCATAGACTTAACTGTAGCCGCTAAATCGGAGAAACTTGATCCGGTAATTGGCCGGTCTAAAGAGATTGAACGGATGGTTCAGATTCTCAGCCGAAGAACCAAGAATAACCCAGTTCTGGTCGGCGAACCTGGAGTTGGCAAGACGGCTATCGTCGAGGCAATGGCCCAGTTAATCAGCTCCGGAGAGGTTCCAGATACACTTTCAGGGAAGCGATTGGTTACCCTGGATATGGGCGCTCTTGTTGCTGGGACCAAGTATCGCGGTGAATTCGAAGAGCGTTTGAAGAAGGTAATCGAGGAAATCAAGGTTGCTGGCAACTGCGTACTATTCATAGATGAGATTCATACCATCGTTGGAGCAGGTGCTGCTGAGGGTGCGGTCGATGCTTCAAACATACTTAAGCCTTCACTGGCTCGCGGTGAAATCCAATGCATCGGTGCGACCACTTTGGATGACTACCGAAAATATGTAGAGCGTGACCCAGCATTGGAACGTAGACTTCAACCAGTCCGCGTCGAAGAGCCTTCCGATGATGATACTGTCGCAATCTTGATGGGTGTTCGTCACAAGTATGAAGATCATCATAAAGTAGATATTACAGATGAAGCCATTCGGAGCGCAGCTTTATTGGCCCAGCGCTATATCCCAGACAGGTTTTTACCTGATAAGGCCATCGACCTTATTGACGAGGCAGGTTCCCGTGTGAGGTTACGCGGCAGTGCCACTCCTGCATCGGTCAAAGACGCAATGCAGGTTTTGGAACAAGTTCGCAAGGAGAAAGATGAGGCCATCGCCTCTCAGCAATATGAGACGGCGGCAGAGCTTAGGGACCGAGAGCTCCGACAGACGGAGAACTTGGACACTCTGGAAAAAGAGTGGCAAGAGGGCGAGAACAAAGAACGCCGAGTTGTCACCGAAGATGATATAGCTGAAGTAGTCAGTATGTGGACCGGAATCCCTGTGACCAGGCTTGCTGAAGAAGAGACTGAACGCCTCCTGCAGATGGAATCCGAACTACACAAGCGGATCATTGGACAGGACGAGGCCATCGTTAGCATCTCCAAGTCTGTCCGCCGGGCTCGGGCAGGTCTCAAGGACTCACGGCGACCCATCGGCGTCTTCATGTTCCTTGGCCCCACCGGTGTCGGTAAAACTGAGTTGGTTCGCACTCTCGCTGAGTTCATGTTCGGCGATGAAGACAACATGATTCGTCTGGATATGTCAGAGTTCCAGGAACGACATACGGTAGCTCGATTGATCGGAGCTCCTCCCGGATACGTTGGGTATGACGAAGGCGGACAACTCACTGAGGGTGTTCGGCGGAAAAACTATTGCGCCGTACTTCTTGATGAAATCGAAAAAGCTCATCCTGAAGTATTCAATATTCTCCTGCAGATCTTCGATGCCGGGCAATTGACTGATGCCAGAGGCCGGAAAGTAGATTTCCGGAACTCTATCATCATTATGACTAGTAACCTTGGTTCAGACTTGATCAAACGCGAGACAGCTCTGGGTTTCTCGGCCAAGTCCAACGAAGCCCAGACGGACGATAGCGCATACGAAAGGATGAAGGAAAAAGTGCTTGAAGAGGTGAAGCGCTTCTTCCGGCCTGAGTTCCTCAACAGGATCGACTCAACAGTCGTGTTCCACCAGCTCACTAAGCCCGAGATTCTGCAAATCGTTGATTTGATGATGAATCAGGTACGGGATGAACTTGGGGAGAAAGATATCGACATGGAGGTCACCGACGCGGCCAAGAGCCACCTCGGCGAGAACGGGTTCGACCCTGTTCTGGGCGCTAGGCCACTACGGAGACTTATTCAAGATGAGATCGAAGACCGATTGTCCGACGAAGTCTTGAGTCGAAGAATCGTTGCAGGAGATATCGCGGTTATTGACTTGGATAGTGAAGGGGTTATAAAAATCACTTCCAAAAAAGCCAAAGCCAAGCCAAAATCGAAGGCCAAGGCTGAACCGGAAGCAGAGGCAGCTGCCTCTGCAGACTAACGCTGGTAAATAATCTAAGCTTTACTGACAGAAGGCCCCATTACTATGGGGCCTTCTGTTGTTATAATGCCTGCGTTTCAATGGAATTGAAAATGGACTAGTAGGAATATTTCCTGAAAGATCCCCTAAGTGATCGGTGTGAGGTGGTACAGCGTGGCTAAGGCAAAGGAAAAGCGCCGAACGGTTTTTATTTGCCAGTCTTGCGGCAATGAATCTGCTAAGTGGTTGGGGTTCTGCCCTGCTCTTGGGTGCGCTTCCCAATCTCCTCTGGTTGAGATGGCCGTGGCTCCGGAACAAAAAGGACGCCCAGGTTGGCTGGAGTATCAGCGAACCGAACCGGTTGAGCTTTCCTCTATCTCTTCAGATGACCAAATCCGAGTTGCTTTACCGTCCGTAGAATTTAATCGTGTTCTCGGCGGTGGAGTGGTACCAGGTTCGGTGGTTCTTCTTGCAGGAGAACCCGGGGTAGGTAAATCCACGTTACTGCTTCAGATGGCTCAGTACGTAGCCGCCAAAGGCGATATGGTGCTTTACGTTAGTGGCGAAGAATCTCCTCAACAAATCAAACTTCGTGCTGACCGATTGGGGTTTGTGGGGGAGGGAGTCTTGATGCACTCTGAGACCGACCTGACCACNGTTATTGAAAAACTGGATACAGTTCAGCCCGGTTTGGCAATTGTTGATTCCATTCAAACTTTATACAGTGACGATGAAACTTCCAGTCCTGGCAGTGTAGGGCAGGTGCGTGAGGCAGGGCTAAGGCTTATGCGCTGGGCCAAAGCCAGCGGCATCGCAGTGTTTATATCCGGCCACATGACCAAAGACGGATCTCTGGCAGGCCCTAGAGTGCTGGAACATATGGTAGATGTTGTTTTGTACCTCGAATCACAGCAAGATGGCGGCTACAGGATATTGCGCGCAGGTAAGAACAGGTTTGGAGCGACCTCAGAGGTTGGGGTGTTCGAGATGGCCGAACAGGGGTTGATGGATGTTTCCGACCCGTCTAAGGCGTTGCTGTCACAGAGAGCTGGTGGGGCGATTGGAGCAGCACTGACCCCTATTGTCGAAGGAAGCCGTGCATTGCTTATGGAGGTTCAGGCGCTCACGTCGCCTTCTCAGTTGCCTGCTCCACGGAGAGTCTCCAATGGAGTAGATTACAACCGGCTGCTAATGCTGGCCGCGGTGGCTTCCCGACGTTCTGGTTTGGAAATTGCAGGTCAGGATATTATCACTAACGTTGCCGGAGGTTTCAAGATTAATGAGACAGCGGCCGACTTACCACTGGTTTTGGCAATGGCATCCAGTCTTTACAACGTTCCTCTTGATTCGGAATTGTTTGCGTTTGGCGAGATTGGTTTGAGCGCGGAAATTAGGGCTGTTCCTCAAGCGCAACGTAGGGTTGTTGAAGCTGGAAGGTTGGGATTAAAGAAGTGTGTTTTGCCTGAGGCGTGTTTGGAGGGACTGAAAATACCAGAAGGTATGAATGTGATTGGCGTCAGGACGCTACGTCAGGCTATTAATAAAGTGCTGACAAAACCGAGTGACAAGCATAGGTTAGAGAATGTCGATTTGGAACCTGAGACAATCCGGGAATCAGATTAGATTGATGCCAGTAAAATGCTAGTGTTAGTTTGTCGGATCGAATTCGTGGTCTTCACAGGCCACCCAGCGTGATCCGTCCTGATAGATTTCTTTTTTCCAGATGGGTACCACTTCTTTGATGCGGTCAACGGCTTTCTGACAGGCTTTGAAACCCTCTTTGCGGTGCGGTGAGCCAATGGCGACGACCAAGCTAATCTCACCTATACCCACAGTTCCTATACGGTGACTGATTGCCACTTCTTCTATACCAAATTCAGCCATCAATTCCATCCGGACTTCTTTTAATTTTTTGACGGCCATCTCGTCGAAGGCTTCGTATTCCAGAGTCAGTACTGTTTTGCCTTCGAAATTATCTCTAGTGGTGCCAAGAAATGTGATGACGGATCCGTTGGTGTCACGTCGTACTTGGGCAGTAATTTTTTCAGGATCAAGGATGTTTTCTGTCAGTTCTATCATTATGCTACCTCTCGAAAATCGAGCTACCCTCCGCTTACCGGTGGAATCAGACAAACGTCGTCACCAGGATGGAGAATCACGTTGGGGGCGGCGTAGTCGGCGTTGACCGCAACTACGATGTTTACTTCTGGCGGGGCTAGGTTGGGGAATTGCCGCCGGACCTCATCCGTCAAATTATCAACTGTTGCACCATCTGGAACAACTACTGATGTTATAGTCTGGCCGGCCCGTTCTCTGTATATGGCAAATAGCCTGACATTGAGTTCCATGTTTAGGGCACCTGTAACCGTGGTTATTGAATCATAGGCGTGGCGAATGGTTGTTAGGATAGGCTCGAGCCTGGGGTGTCATTATCCCATAGGGGATAGCGTGGCGCTAGTAGCTGTCACGGTACCGGATTCCACCCTTTGAACAGGAGCTTTGACGAACTGTTTAGCTATGTCGCGAGGTCTTTGTTTACTTGTACATGATGGACTTTTCCTGGGAGCACATTTCGATGGTGTCAGCTTTGTGAAATACAGGTCGGGAATAACATGAATCCGAATACTTAAGCCAAATGCGCGTTGATGGCTACTGCGTTTTAGTGCATCACCAATCCGCCATCCACGTTAAACGCCTGACCGGTGATGTTTCGTCCTCCGGGACCGGAGAGGAATACGGCCATGGCTGCAATATCTTCAGGTTCATTCGCCCTTCCGATAGGAATCTTGGAGTCTCGAGCCTGTTCAAGTTCTGCTATGCTCTGACCCGAACTGGCAGCTCGACCGGCCATGGTTTCTGCTCCCATTGTGGTGAGTGTGGCACCGGGGCAAATAGCGTTCACGTTGATGTCATATTTGCCAAGCTGTAACGCTGCTATATGGGTCATAGAAATTACAGCGCCTTTGCTTGCAGCGTACGCTGCATTGGATGTTCCGGCATACCCCTTTCCGGCGATGGAGGCTATGTTTATGATGCGACCTCCCTGCCTTTGGGCAATCAATTCTTTGGCGGCGCGCTGCATACAGAAGAATACGCCTTTGGCATTGATTTGGTGGATGCGGTCCCAGTCCTCCTCTTGAATGTCCATGATGTCCAGGTATTTAGTGACTCCGGCGTTATTTACTACAACATCGATGCGGCCAAAGGTGTCCTTCGCTTGTTGGAACATTCGGTCAATGTCTGCCAGGTTCCCCATGTCCGCTGGTAACACGACGCTCTCGCGTCCTAACTGCTTTACAGCTACAGCGGTGTCTTCTGCGGAGGCCGCATCAATGTCAGAGACGGCGATATTAGCGCCCTCGTCGGCTAGCTGCAGGGATATAGCCCTGCCCATACCTCGACCGGCTCCAGTGACCAAGGCAAATTTATCTTCTAATTGCATGTTTTCCTCTAAGTTAGCGGGTGTCCGAATGATGTGGGTTTACCAGGCTTGCCTGAGTATGGGCATGATAGGAGCGAGTGTAGCGGTGCCTAATAACGACTGTCAACGAATCCAAGTCCGTTGACAGTTCAACAGGCCATGATTACACTCGCCAGCATCTGGACTAGGCTCATTGAGATGGGAGGCACGTTATGCCAGAAGAACGAGTGGACACGATTGTCAGAGGCGGTACAGTGGTCACGTCATCCAACGTGATGGATGCTGCTGTAGCCATCAAGGGCGAGAAAATCGCGGCTGTCGGACCTGAACACTTGATGCCTAAGGCTGATAGGTATATCGACGCCGAAGGTAAGTTTGTATTACCAGGGTTGATTGATTCTCATGTTCATCTTGATGGGCACGACGATTATGCACTGGGAGCTCAGGCAGCTGCCCACGCGGGATTGACCACGCTGGTTCCCTTTGGGAATTACGCTCTTGAAGGCGATGAAACGTTAGACCAAGCTGTTCGACGGATCCAAGAAGAGGTAAATGCGTCTGCGGTAGTAGATTTTGCGTTTCATTTCATACTACAAAACCGTCCTAGCATATTGGATAGTCTTCCTCAGGCCATGGCATTGGGGATTAAGTCTTTTAAGATGTTTATGACCTATAAAAAGCGACCTGGTCGAATGTGCGACGACGATTACATCTGTAATGCCATGGATATGGTCGCCAAGGGCGGCGGTTTGCTACAACTTCACTGCGAAAGCGGAAATATCATCGAGTATCTGGAGAACAAGCTGATAGCTGATGGTCACACTCATCCGGAGAATTTCCCAACTGCCTGTCCAGATTGGGCGGAGGAAGAGGCGATCAATCGTGCAATCAAGATGGGGGCTGCAACGAATTGTCCGACTTACGTTGTACATTTGAGCACTCAGCTAGGTTTGGAGCGTATAAAGCAGGCCCAAGCTCAGGGACAGAAAATTTGGACAGAGACATGCCCTCAGTATTTGCTTTTGTCCGACGCTGAGATGGCCAAATTCGGCCCTATGGCCAAGATTGGTCCTCCTCTGCGCCCAGAGGATGGGCCTGACCAAGATGCTCTATGGGATGGTCTGAGACAAGGGCAGATCTCGTTGGTTGGAAGCGATCATTCGCCACACCCTGAAGAGCTTAAGAAGCCAGGCTGGGACAATATATTTGTCACTCCAGACGGTGCATCTGTGCCATTTGGTTCTCCGGGTATCGAGACCGTGGCTCCGTTGATGTACAGCGAGGGAGTTGTCAAGCGTGGATTCCCCATCTGGTGGCTAGCCCGAGTGATGGGAGAGAACCCTGCCCGAATCTTTGGTCTCTATCCTAGGAAAGGAATTATTCAGTCTGGTTCTGATGCTGATTTGTTGATACTAGACCCTGGCGTCGACCGAGTGGTAACTGCTGCAGATCACCTTAGTATGGCTGGGTATAGTTTGTTTGAGGGCTGGAAGGTCACCGGTAGACCCTGGATGACCCTACTAAGGGGCCAGGTGTTATTGAATGACGGTGAGTTGGAGCAGAAACCAGGCTACGGCAAATTTCTAACCAGCGAAAGTCCCGTAACACCTCTCGGCGGGCCGGTGGATTAGTTCGCGTTTCTTGTATGAGTCTATCCCTGGTTAAGAGCTACTAACTTGTCATGCTTCATAGCTAACGGCGGGGCAAAAACTAAAGATATTGGGCTGTCATATTGAGCAACCTCAGGCGTATTGTAGACAAGCAAGGTTATGTTCCAAGCGTGCTTTTACCCGAAACATTTTCAAAATTAAAAAGGAGCGGCTAAAAGATCCGCTCCCTTTTGATACTGTTAGTTATTTACCTGTCTTTAGGCTACCAGAGTCCCTTGGAATTCGGGTAGCACCTCTTTGGCGAACATCTCAATCGATCGCAGTACTTTTTCATGAGGCAGTCCTGGGAAACCGAAGTTGCCGAATACGTGGTTGATACCGGCAGCTTGAGTGGCCTTTAATCGTTCAATCACTACTTCTGGTGTGCCCACCAAGGGTGGCAGGCCTGCGTGGCCCGGATCGTCCCGACGGTCCCTGTCGCTTTGCCGTCCGGCCCAGTGCTCATAACCGGGAGGAACGTTACCGTTCTTGTCTGTCGGCATTCCGATGGAACCATTAGTGCCCTCAGAGTTGAGTATACGGGATGAAAAATTTTGCAATTCGGCTGCGTCACGTTCCGCTTCTTCTTGATTGGGTGCAACGTAGATTCCTTTGGACATGGGCGGGTCCAGATGCGCGTGCGGATGACCATATTCGTCCATCTTCTCACGCCAGGCTTTGATCACCTGGGGAGCCTGTCCCAGTATGTCAGTGGGTCCACCAGCAATCACCTGTATGTTGTTTTTGGCGGCAAAGTCGATGCTGGCGGGAGAAGTGCTTACCGCTTGGAACAACGGCGGGATCGGCTGTTGGAGAGGCTTGGGCAGGACCCATAAGTTCTCAACGTCTGTGAATTTACCTTTGTAAGTTAGAGTTTCATTGGTCCAAGCCTGCTTGATGACATCTACGGCTTCGGAGTACCGCTCCCGGCTGGTGTTGATGTCGATGCCCAAACCGTCGAACTCTTGTCTCTGGTAGCCGGAACCGATTCCTAGGTTGAGTCGCCCTCCGCTCATGACGTCTATCATGGCTGCTTCTTCAGCTACCAATATGGGGTTGTGTAACGGCAATACCACCACCGCTGTACCGATCCGAAGATTTTTTGTGCGGCCGGCGACCATGCCGGCAAAGGACCAAATTCCAGACAAGAGTCCATGACGTGAGAAACGGTGTTCCCCGAGCCATACTTCGTCCAACCCTAATCGGTCTGCCAGTTCGATCTGTTCCATGGCTTCATCTAGGGATTGTTGTTGTCCCTTGCTCTCGTGCCAAGGAACAATGGTGAAAATTCCAAACTTCATAAGTTGAACACCTTTCTGTACTAAATTTTATAGGGTCAAATCAAAGAACAGATCTCGGTTTAATGGGGGCAAGGATACACTGTGATAGGAATGGGTTCAAGAAAGGGTTACCAGAGTGGGCCAGTGAGATGGGAGCTTAATCGGCGGATATGTCTAAGTCACCACGGACTGGTATGTTCGCGTCACGAGACCAGCCCAGGAGGCCAACAACGAAATGGAACATGGCGTAGGTTTCCAGACCGAAGGGTAGGTAACCGCCGTATCCCAGGAGGGGCATGTGGAATATCCTGGCGAAATCAAAAAAGCCAATGTTGTATTGCCAACTGATAGTGGCTTGGTAATTCCACATCTCCCAAAAGAAACCGCAGATAAGTGCTCCTAAAGCAAAGGCGACCACCAGCCGCCAATCACCATGTCTCACATTTGCTGTGATGCTAGGCCTTCCAGTCAGGTAGTTGATGGGGTCGAATATGAAGAACAGACTTAGCCAGGTGATTGGAAACAGATATTTTGGCCAGGTTAGTAGAGCCGCCAGGGATAACACTCCTAGGATTCCAATTATAGCAACCTGCTGTCGGTTCAATACCAGAGCCGGCATACGGGCAAAGCGATTGATGAAATTGAATGACCCGACGAGTTCTGAAACTTCAAACACTGCTGGTATAACCACGGAAAAAGCCAGAGATGTCTGGATTAAGGAAAAGAGATTGGTTTCTGGGTTCGATCCGATATAGACCCAGTTTTGAATCACCTGGTTGATTGCTTCAAACATCCACCAATACGGGACGGCAAGGATGAACATCATAGCCATGATCTTCGGGCTGCGGACTATGAGGGATGTTCCAGTCCTTCGTAGAACCAGGCCGTCTACGGCAAGTATGAATCCCAGCCATAGTGGGAAGAAGGTGTACTGGAGGCCTGCTCCGCTCTCGGCCCAAGAGAAAGGCCATGCGACGCATATCAGAATCAAGCCTAACAACCCTCTGTAGGGGAGCAGGTAGCGTTTAACCGGTTTTCCCCTGAGGGGGATTCTCCTCACTGGCAACCGGTCATCACTGATGATCACCAAGCCCTGTAAGGACGCTTTTACGTCGATGTTATTTAGCACGAGTCAAATTTCTCACAATGTGTGAAAAAGGGCAATCCGCTGTCAAAGTTGATTATTGAAAGCTATCTAGATTTTGGGCCTACGGAGGTGCCAATCGGTTTGTTGCTCGTAAGCGTGACCAACACGGAATACGGTGCTTTCGTCAAACGGTCTTCCTGCCAATTGCAAGCCAATGGGTAGACCTGTTGTAGTGAACCCGCAGGGAACGCTAAGGGTGGGGACGTTTGCCAGACTGAAGGTGGTTGCCAAGAGCCAAGGAGTCCGGTTGACCTTGCCTTTGCCGTCGATTACAGGGTCCTGCTCTAGCAATTGGGCTGGAGATCCAGTGCTTGGTGACAACAAAATATCTGTGCTCTCCAACTCTTTCAAGACTTGGTAGCGAAGCAGTGACCGCAGTTGTAGGGCTTTGTAGAGGGTCTGAGCCGGTATGATCGAACCGACCATGTACCCGATTCGATTGTCATGGCCTATTGCTTCGGGTCGATTTCGTAGCAAATCTTGATAGGTGCATGGAGCTTCTACACGTATGGCCCCATTTATTGCTCCGGCGTTAGCTGCCAAAGGAATAGAGATCTCTTTTACTTGGGCTCCCATCGTTCTGAGAGTCTCTACAGCAGTCGACACAGATTGGCGAATTTCGTCTTCAACCACGTCTGTATAAATCAATTCCCGGACTACGCTTACGCGTAAGCCATTCACTTCCCCGGTTAACGCAGCTTGGTAATCCGGTACGGGTTCGGTGCTAGTTATCTTGTCATTTGGGTCATGGCCTGCGATGGTTCTTAAAGTCATGGCGCAGTCTGCCACTGTCCTCGCCAGAGGTCCAACGGTGTCCATTGATCGGACTCCTGGCAT
>JAKUNL010000014.1:0-13053 GCA_022451925.1 Dehalococcoidia bacterium | reverse complement strand
ACCCTGCCACACGTGGGTCGGATTCCTGCTATGCCGCACCATGCTGCTGGTAGACGGACAGAACCGCCGGTGTCCTCCCCAAGGGACGCTCCGCACAGAAAGGCCGCTGTGGCCGCTCCAGAACCACTGCTGGACCCTCCCGTTGACCTTTCCAAATCCCAAGGATTCCGAGGTGGGTCAAACTGGTGTGATAGAGCTGTTGTAGCGAACTCTGTCATGTTCAGCTTTCCCAATAACACTGCTCCAGATGCCTTTAGTTTTTTTATGACCGTGGCGTCTTCTGTAGGTATATTGTTCTTGAAGATCGGTGACCCGCCTGTGGTCAATATTCCTTCAGTTTGTATCTGGTCTTTTACTGCCACCGGTACACCATGCATCGCCCCCTTATAATTTCCTTGTACTATCTCATTTTCAACAATTTTGGCTGCCTCCAGAGCCTTGTCTGCTGTAACTGTCACGTAAGCCCGAAGGTTGCTGTTTAGCGAATGAATACGATCAAGATAGGACATTGTCGCTTCAACTGGAGAGACTTCCTTGGTGGCTAGAAGCGCCGACAACTCTGAAATGGACAAAAATACTAGGTCGGATGTGTTCATATGTTTCTCATGCGTTTTATTTGATATGCGCCGGGCTGTCCTCGTGGGTGTGCAGGGTATAATACCCCATCCTCATGACTTGCTTGCGGCTGGACTCTGGCCAGCCGCAAGCGATTACGAACAGAGGGGAGAGAAGATGCCAGACGCTACAGTGAAATTCGAAGGTGCCCGTTACGTCATCACCATGGACCTCCAGCGCCGGATTATTTCGAATGGTTCGGTGGTTGTTCAAGGGCAGCGCATATTGCACGTAGGGAAATCCGAGGAACTCTCCCATGTCCAGGTAGATCGTGTAGTAGATGCCAGCGATATGGTAATAACGCCGGGGTTTTGCAACGGGCACATGCACATTAGCTATGCTCATGCCACCAGGGGCATATTCCCTGACGACCTCGGGTCTGACTACCTGCCCAACGTCTTCAAGCTTCAGGCCATCATGACTGAAGAAGAGGAATATTACACTAGCCTTCTGGCCATAACCGAACTTCTGAAGTACGGGACTACGACCTTTATGGATCCTGGCAGCACTAAGTATATTGACCATTGTATAGAAGCCTATCGCCAAACTGGCTGCCGGATAATCACCGGTGTTCATGTGACTGACAAACCAAATCCGTTAGGGTTGCCAGTCTCCACCACCGCTGACGCGATTGAAACCGTGGAGGTCGCGATTAAGAAATTTAATGGTCAGCTGGACGGTCGAGTGAGTGCATGGGCAATGCCGTTTGCTCCAAGCATGTGCTCTGATGAATTACTTAGAGGTTGCAAATTCTTAGCAGATAAATACGGTACTGGCATGACATTGCATTACAACAACAGTCAAAACTACATTGATGCCAGCGTAAAAGAGACTGGTATGCTGCCATCGCAGTACTTGGAGAAAATTGGCGTTCTGGGCGAAAATGTCACCTTGGCCCACATGCTGGGACAGGATATGAGCGAAGTCCAGGTTTTGGCTCGTACTGGGAGCAGGGCTGTTGTCGTGCCAACGGCGGCTGTAAAAGGTGGAGCCGGCATGGCTTACACGGGACTTCTGCCAGAGATGCTGGCTGCCGGCATGGCGGTGGGGTTGGGCACAGATGCAGGCAATAACTCAAATCTGTTAGAGACGAACCGCGCCATGTACCTGATTGCTGTGCTGTATAAAGATGCCCGTCAAGACCCCAAGTCCATACCGGCTGAAACGGCCCTTGAGATGGCGACGATACGAGGAGCTGAGGCACTGGGCCTGTCCAATGAAGTCGGTTCAATCGAGGTAGGCAAGAAGGCCGACCTAGTTCTATACGACACACGGAGTGCAGAGTGGCAAACTCTGTTTAATCCGGTGAACAACCTGGTCTACAATGCCGACGGTAGAAGCGTCCATACTGTGATGGTGGACGGGAAAATAATGGTGGAAGATCACGAACCATTGTTTGTTAACGAGTGGGAACTGATTCAGAAGGTTCAGGGAATCGGCGAGGATATGCTGGCCCGTACCGGCCTGTCGTTCCAATCGAGATGGCCGATAGTCTAACTAATAATTCAGAGGGTTAGCCCATGTCACAATTGATTTTTATTCACGGGCCTGGCGCAGGTAGCTGTTCAGCAGGCTTCAAATACCAGAAAAAATATTTTCCAGACTGTCTGACACCAGACTTGCCGGGGCATCCGGATGGTGACTCTTTGGACACCGTGGCTGAATACACGGAGTGGCTCCGCAACTGGCTGAAACGCCGTGGACATACTTCAGACTTGGTGCTGTCCGGGTTTACTTTGGGGGCTTGTGTTGCGCTGCAATATGCCCTGGATTATCCCGATGAAGTGGCAGGATTACTGCTGATGACCATTGCAATGCGGCCTAAAGTTCGAGCACCAGGCAGTTTGGAGTTCCGGTTGAATGCTGCCAAAGACGAAAAGGTGCACGAGGAATGGTTGGATGCTATGCGACACTCCATGATGTTTATTGAAGACGACCTACGAGAGCAGTTGATCGAGTGTCACCGGACGGTCGGTCCTATATCTCAGTACAACGATCTGGTGACCATTGACAATTTTGATGTGCGAGACCGTATCTCAGAGTTGAAGGCGCCGCTCGTGTTGGTTAGGGGTGTCGATGATCCAGGTAAACCCGCCGAGTACGAACTGGAGATCCACCAGGCTGTGCCTGGCTCTAAGTACATCAAATTGGAACAGGCAGGCCACTTTCCAATGGCCGAACGCCCTGCTGATATTAACCGGGCTATAGAAGAACTGATGGCTTAGTAAAAACCGACGATTTTACGATTCATTTAAAGGTGGATTATGACCAATAAAATAGGTTTCATCGGCCTGGGGCGAATGGGCCTACCCATGAGTTACAACTTGCTGAATGCAGGGTTTGATCTGTCGGTTCACAACCGCAGCCAGCCCAATGTACGTGAGATTGCGGCTGCAGGGGCCACCCCAGCCGCGTCTACCGTTGAAATCACCCAGCATTGCGATATCATCTTGGCATGCCTACCCGATATTTCAACCTCTGAGGAGATTTTTCTTGGCCCTGACGGCGTTATCGCGAACACTAGGCCAGGTCAAATCCTAATTGACCACAGTACGGTGGGCATGAGCACATCCAAGGCCTGTGCTGAAGCAGCTGAGGCCAAAGGGGCTTTGTTTTTGGATGCTCCAATTAGCGGAGGTACGGAACGTGCTGAAAATGGGACGTTGGTAATAATGGTAGGAGGACCTGAGGAAGCTTTCGAAGCTGTTTCGCCAGTTTTCGATGCCATGGGTACAACAGTACGGTATACCGGCCCTACTGGAACAGGCACTACGGTCAAGCTAGCGAACCAATTGCTCGTGGGTGTTCATACTCTGGCCGCGGCTGAGGCCATTCTGATGGGTGCCAAGTCCGGGGCAGATCCTGCTTTGGTCTATGAGTTGGTCAGTTCTGGATGGGGGCAGAGTTTCATGCTGGATAGGAATTCTTCGGTGATGCTCGATCAAACTTATGAGGATGCCCGTGCTCCAGTGAGGACTATACTCAAGGATTTGGGCTTGATCCAAGATCTGGCTCGCAGTATTGACACCCCGACTCCAGCTGGGGATGTGGCTTACAAACTTTTTACACAGGCCGCAGAAGCTGGGCTTGGCGATCTGGATATGCCAGGTGTGTTGCGTCTGCTGGAGAAGGAAGCCGGAATGGAAGTGAAGCGTAAGGCCTGATTCTGAAACTAATAGATTATTTAGTTAGCGTATGCTATCGAAAATCTTTGCCATCTGGCGCACCCGTTGGGGGTCCACTTTGTTGTTGATATCTCCTTCTTTTTTCAGGCTGGTGCCGATGATTGCGCCGTCGGCGTGTTCAATGACGCTCCGGATATTCTTCTCTGTGATGCCGCTGCCCACCAGGACTAGGCCATCCGGTACGGCCTGCCGTACTACTGAGATGTCACGGTTGTCTGTCTCCAATCCCGTAGCTGATCCTGACACGATCAAGCCGTCAGCCAGGCCCCTTTGGGCAGTCTCCTTGGCTATTTGACCAAGGTCAACTGGGCCTAACGGAACCGCGTGTTTTACTAGTATATCGGCTAGCACATTGACATCGCTTCCAAGGTTCTTGCGGTGACGCATGGTCTTGTAGGCGTTACCTTCAATGAGGCCTTCTTCTGCAGCCATAACGCCGTAGTGGACGTTAACTCTGATGAACTTGGCTCCGGTTACCGTAGCGATTCCCAGCGCAGACAGAGCGTCGTTTCGGAGCATATTGATGCCCAGGGTGGCGTTGACGACCCTTTGCACTCGCTCTACCGCTACGGTCATGCCCGCCACAGTTTCTGGGTCAAGCCGTCCGGTTTGAAAAGGGATATCGCCAAAATTCTCCACTATGATTCCGTTCACGCCACCCTGCTCAAGTATTTTGGCTTCTTCCTCCGCTCGGTCAATTACGTCCCTCATGCTGCCGTTCCAACGAGGCGATCCTGGGAGAGGTAGCAGATGCACAACGCCGATAAATGCTTTGGAAGGGCTAAAAATATTGCGATCCATTGTCCAACCATTTAGCTTCCGGATTTGGGTTTAAGCATACGAGACTTATCTGTATATATCTTGGCATCTCGATCTAGATAGTGGAAGGGCTTAGCTTGTCATAACGGTGATACAATGTGGGTCGGTATTTTTGGGTGAGTGGTGTAGTTGTATGCCTCAGGATTTCATCTACGTAAAAGGCGCCCGCGAGCATAACCTCAAGAATGTAGAAATCACGATACCACGTGACAAGCTGGTGGTGATTACCGGAGTATCCGGTTCCGGAAAGAGTTCTTTGGCCTTTGACACGATTTACGCAGAGGGCCAGCGCCGCTACGTAGAGTCGCTGTCCGCCTATGCCCGCCAGTTTTTGGGACGTATGGACAAGCCTGACGTTGATTACATAGAAGGCCTTTCTCCTGCAATATCTATCGACCAGAAAGGCGTCTCTCACAACCCCCGATCTACGGTTGGTACAGTAACGGAGATCTACGATTATCTGCGGTTGCTTTTTGCCAGAGTTGGTATGCCTCATTGTCCTAAATGTGGACGTCCGGTAGAGAGGCAAACCATCACTCAGATCGTCGATGCCATCATGAACCTAGATGAAGGCAGCCGGATCACCTTGATGGCCCCCAAGATTCGACGGAAAAAAGGTGAGCATAAGGACGTGTTTGAGAACGCTCGCCAATCTGGGTTTGTCCGCGTTCGCGTCAATGGCGAAATCCTCATGCTTGAGGATCTGGGAGGCCTGGAACTTGACCGGAAGAAATGGCACTACATCGAATTGGTCGTCGACCGTTTGATTGTGCGGCCAGATACGGAACTCAGCCGCGTCGCTGAGTCGGTGGAAACGGCCCTTCGTGAAGGTGAAGGCGTTGTCGAAGCGCACGTGGAAGGTGGAGAGACGTTGGTTTTCTCCGAGCAGTTTGCTTGCACTAAGTGCAATACTAGCCTGCCAGAGATTGAACCGAGGACGTTCAGTTTCAATAGTCCCCACGGCGCTTGCAGTGACTGTACTGGCTTGGGTTTCAAGTTGGCGCTTGACCCGAACTTGATAATATCCAATAAAGACCTCTCTCTGTCCCAAGGAGCAATCGCTCCTTGGACCCGCGGTGGGCCCTCCAGTGGTTGGTATATCAGCTTGATGGAGTCCGTAGCCAAGGCCAACGGATTCTCAGCTACGACGGCTATCAAAGATTTGGACCCGAAGCACATAGACCTGATTTTGTACGGTAATGATGAAAAGAAAGTCACTGTGCGCCACCGAACTGGTCGAGGGCAGACCTACGAGTGGGATACTAGCTTTGAAGGCGTCATACCTAACCTAGAGCGACGCTATAAGCGAACAGAGTCCGACTATATGCGTACTCAGATAGAGCGTTACATGTCGGCTAGGCATTGTCCCTCGTGCGCCGGCAAACGACTGCGACCAGAAGCGCTATCGGTCAAAGTCTGCGGTCTGAATATTATGGATGTTTGCGCTAAGAACATTGGTCAGGCTTCAGAATGGATTAGAGAGATCGACCCAGATTCTGCCGGTCCCCACGGTAAGCAGGTCCTGTCGGAACGGGAAAAGACTATCGCTAACCAGGTCTTGAAAGAGATCGAGGGGAGAGTCCATTTTTTGGAAGGGATCGGGCTCGATTATGTGACTATGGATCGTACTGCTCGCACTCTTTCCGGTGGTGAGGCCCAACGTGTTCGTTTGGCAACGCAGATCGGGTCAGGGTTGACCGGCGTGCTTTACGTTTGCGACGAACCTACAGTAGGGTTGCATCCCCACGATGACCATCGCCTGATCAACACCCTGATTCGTTTAAAAAACTTGGGTAATACTGTTGTGGTGGTAGAACACGATGAGGCCATGATGCGCGCGGCGGACTTCATCGCCGACCTAGGCCCCGGAGCAGGTGAGCATGGCGGGAACATAGTGGCTACTGGGACCGTTGGCGAAATCGAAGCCAATGAAGATTCTCTGACCGGCGCCTACCTAAGTGGTCGTAAAGTCGTGCCTTACCCGGAAAAACGCCGGAAGGGGAACGGGGAAAAGATAACCGTAAAAGGCGCCAAGGAGAACAATCTCAAGAATGTTAATGTGACGTTTCCGTTAGGTAGACTTGTCAGTGTTACTGGGGTGTCTGGCTCTGGCAAGAGTAGTCTAGTCTACGAGATTCTTTATAAGAAATTGAATCAGGTCATCAATAAAGGACGTGACCTTCCAGGTCAGCACAAGGATATCGTAGGTATCGACGCGGTGGACAAGGTCGTGAACATTGACCAATCCCCCATAGGGAGAACCCCTCGTAGCAACCCTGCGACCTACACTGGAGCTTTCACTCCAATTAGGGACTTGTTCGCCAGTCTGCCTGAGGCGAGGGTGCGTGGGTACGCGCCAGGCAGGTTCTCATTTAACGTCAAAGGTGGTAGATGCGAGGCCTGCCAGGGAGAGGGTTATAACCAAATTGAGATGCAATTCCTACCAGACGTGACGGTCCCATGCGAGATTTGTCAGGGTGCCCGGTATAACCGGGAGGCTCTGGAAGTCACTCTTAGAGGAAAGAGCATCGCTGAAGTGCTTGATATGACGGTGGCCCAGGCTTTGGAGTTTTTTACAAACTTTCCGCGTATAAAGCCAAAGCTGGAGACCATGCGGGATGTAGGTTTAGGTTATATACGGCTGGGGCAACCGGCTACTACCCTATCGGGTGGTGAAGCCCAACGGGTGAAACTGGCTACCGAGCTATCAAAACGGGCCACTGGTAAGACTATATACCTGTTGGATGAACCAACTACAGGTCTGTCTTTCTCAGATACGGCTGCTCTGTTGGGGGTATTGCACCGTCTAGTGGATAGCGGAAATACGGTCATACTCATCGAGCACAACTTAGACGTGATCAAGAATTCAGACTGGCTGATTGACCTAGGCCCAGGGGCCGGCGACAGAGGCGGCAAACTCATTGCCACGGGAACACCTGAGCAGCTGGCTGCCAACGAGGAATCGTTCACCGGCAAATATCTCAAAAACGTGCTGTCAGCGTCGGGACGCGGGGCCAACGCTGACAGATTCAAAGTGAACCATAAGAGCACTGAGCCTAAGACAGTCAAGAAACCGGGTAAAATCAAGGCCCAAAAACCTTCGGTTGTAGCCGCGGGGGATTAGACTTGGCTGATAGAATCCTCTGAAGATAAGACACCAAAACAGGAGATGCCATATGACTCTGCACTATGACGGCGAAGTAAAGATCACCAAGGTAGCTAGAATGAGTCCCATGATGAACAATGGTTACCTGGTTACCTGCCCTGAGACCAATGAATGCATCTTGATTGATACCCCCGGGGAACCTGAAAAGCTTCTCAATGCTATTGGGGATGAGAACATTAAGGCGATCTTGATTACTCATAACCACGGCGACCATTTGGCTGGATTTGGGGAAATAACCGGGAAAGTGGATGCTCCTGTGGGCATCTCTCCAGCAGACGCCCATGCCTTACCGAGACCGCCAGAACTCGAATTGACCGACGGCAAGATCATAAAATTCGGTAACCAAGAACTACAGGTGCTGAACACTCCGGGGCATACGGACGGCGCGTCTTGTTTCTTGGTAGGGAAGCACCTTTTCTCGGGTGATACCCTTTTCCCGGGCGGACCTGGAAAGTCCCGGAGTCCAGAAGCCTTTGTTCAACTGTTAAACAGCATAACCAGTAAACTGTTGACACTGTCTGATGACACAGCCGTTTATCCTGGCCACGGTGACGACACCACCATTGGTGAGGCACGCCGCCGCCATAGCGTTTTCGCTTCAAAGTCTCATCCGGATGATTTGTCCGGTGACGTGGACTGGCTCAACTCATAGCCCGAACATAGTCGAAACCCTGAGGAAACCCTGAGGAGTGCATGTACCAACGTTCCGTACTAAACAACAAATTGCGCGTTTTGACATCTACCATGGTGCATACCCAGTCGGTTTCCATAGTAATTTGTGTAGGGGCGGGTTCCCGATACGAATCCGAAGAATTGGCTGGCGTCTCCCACTTTATAGAACATCTACCGTTCAAAGGCACAGCTAGTTGGCCCACCGCCAGAGCGGTTAGCGAGGCGATCGAAGGCGTCGGGGGTATCATGAATGCCAGTACAGACAGGGAGATGACGGTCTTTTGGGTTAAAGTTGCGAAACCCCATTTCAAGACGGCGTTTGCGGTTCTGATGGACATGGTGCTCCATTCACGCTTGGATCCTGAAGAGGTTGAGAAAGAACGGGAGGTTATCCAGGAAGAATTACGGATGACCTATGACTCGCCATCTTATAGGGTGGACCTGTTGATAGATGAAGCTATGTGGCCGAACCAAGCAATGGGGCGCGACGTCGGCGGTACTTTAGAGACAGTAGCGGACATCCAGCAAAAAGACATCCATGATTACATGAAGCAGCAGTACAACCCGTCCAACACTGTGGTGGCGGTTGCAGGCAATGTTACTCACAATGAGATCGTGGATATGTTGACGGACTCCACCCGTGACTGGAAACCTCAGGAATCGCTGAATTGGGAACGGGTCTCCGAATCCAATGGCTCGTTAGTAAAGATTGAACGTCGCCGCAGTGACCAAACACATCTATGTTTAGGAGTTCCTGGACTGTCAATGTCCAGTCCCGATCGGTATGCCTTTAATCTGATGAATACTATCTTAGGTGATGGTATGAGTAGCCGGTTGTTCTTGAATCTACGTGAGGAACAAGGCTTGGCTTACGATGTCCATAGTTCCGCCAGCAGTTTCCGGGATACGGGTGCTTTGGTCGTTTACTGCGGTGTGGAACCGAATAAGACCAATGACGCAGTGAAGACCATCGTTCAGGAATTCCACCGAATGCACGAAGAACCTAGCGAGCAAGAACTTACCAAGGCAAGGGAATATTCTAAAGGAACACTGCTTTTGAGGATGGAAGACACTCGGGCTGTGGCTTCCTGGCTCGGGGGGCAAGAACTCTTACAAAACAATGTGTCCACGCCTGAAGAGATTGTGGAATTGCTGGATGCTGTTCAACCCTCAGATATAGCTCGCGTAGCCAAAACAGTATTGAGTGATGATCAGATGCGGCTTGCGGTGGTTGGCCCTCGAGGCGGAGAAAAAACTCTGACGGGGATGCTGCGCTTTTAGTGCGAAGGATAATTCTCAGAAGAGGTGGTTAGATGAATCAGATTTTCTAGTTGTTACGATAGTAGAAATTAGCTACAGTTCATGTAAATGAGCCCAAGCTTGGGCGAATAATAGATAGGAACGGGTTCGCACCGGCATCCGGGTGTGTAATCGCCGAGTTCATTGGTTCTACTGAGTTGTTGTGGACCCAGGATGTTTACCAGGGAAGGGTGGATTTTAAGCAAGACTAACTGTAATTCGTCTTGGAGAGATTTACTCGCTAGAATTTTTTCTGCAGTGACACAGAGTCGACACCGTTTCAGCGAGCGTATTATTTGCGGCCTGTTCTAAAGATATAAGTACTCTGCCTGATGCCACGATGTCACACTGCATAGACTGATCCCAAAATTTAACCTTCTCGTGTTGTTCTGGTTAATTTTTGAGCTCTATCGTTCTTAATCGCATCAAGAGCATGGCGTTGACCTGGATATACGTTGCTTGCCATAAATATCGAAACGTATCGGAACTGACGTCATTAGGTTCCGGTAGGTTTACGCCTTACGTCGAGTGGGTGGTTGACCCGGTTATTAAGAACAAAACCGCAGTGCTCACGCAAAGTTGAAGCTGGTGAAATCGAAACGTTATTCCTTAGGACTCAGCCTCGACGGAATTGCTGAGGACTCCAATATTGGGAATCTCTACATCCACGTTGTCGCCAGGCTTTAGAGCTATTGTCACACCGGTGCTGCCAGAGAAGAGCAGATCTCCTGGGTGTAGAGTCACCTGTTGGCTTATGTAGCTAACAATTTCAGCGAAGGAGAACAACATCTCTTCCGTATAACCACGCTGTACTTCTTTACCGTTTAAACGGACGATCATTTCCAGCTTCTGGGGGTCAACCTCGGTATCGATCCAGGGGCCTACCGGAGCGAAAGTGTCTGAACCCTTGGCTCGCCAAAAAGTCCAGTCATCTCCCTGCCAGGCCCTATCACTTACGTCATTACCGCAAGTGTAACCTAGAATGTATTTGGGGGCTTCTTCTGGTGAAATTCGGCGGCAGGTCTTACCAATAACAGCTACTGCCTCTCCTTCGTAGTGGACGTCAGTGGAGTCATTGGGTAGGATTATGGCTTCATTAGTTCCCGTGAGGGAACCCCGCGCCTTAATCCAAGGGTTAGGGTGTGTGGGTACTTCCGGTGCGTCGTCTCCCAACACTCCGGCTGCATACTCGAGGTGATTGGCGAAATTGAGGCCAGGGCACCAGATTTCCGTGGGGTCCGTTGGCGATAGGAGTTTCACGTCTTGCAGCTCATGTTTAGTGTCAGTCAGGCGGAAACGGGTATAGATGCTGCCTCTAATCTCCACTACCTTGTCACCTTGGACCACGCCATACACGGTCCGGCCATTGCTGCGGAAGCGTGCAATCTTCATGCTGCTCCTATTGCTTGAGTTTGGTTAAAAAACCTTAATCAATCGCAGATTTTAATGCTTCTCTCCAGGTGAGGCAAGGGGTAGTTAGGGTTGTACGACAATTGCTCGCGGACTAGAATACAGTCCAAGAATTTGTTCTATCTATCAGATCGGGATGCGCTTAGGGTGCGGTGCATCTCACGCCGAAATCGAACACTGTAACCTCGAGAAGGAGACTCTTTGAAACTAGGATTTTTCGTCACCAACCAGTATCTGCCCGGTGAATCCATGTCGGAGAAGATTCAAGAAAGCTCCGAGCAAGTGAGGGCAGCCCGAGATGCAGGTTTTAGTCTAATCGCCACAGGCCAACATTATCTAGCTGCGCCGTATCAGATGAGTACATCTTTTACCCTTCTCTCTCGCTTGGCTGCCGACGCTGGAGATATGCAGGTTGCCGCCACGGTGATCCTGGTGCCGCTGCACAATCCAGTGGAATTGGCAGAGAGCGTCTCTACGTTGGACGCCATCACAAATGGCAAATTCGTTTTTGGTGTCGGATTGGGGTACCGCGACGAAGAATACAGCGCGTTTGGTGTACAGCGTGGAGAACGAGTGGGTCGGATGAATGAGGCCATGGATCTAATTAAAAGGCTGTGGTCTGAGGACGAGGTGGAGTTCAACGGTAAGTATTACACGGTTCCTAAGACCAAGATTAGTACCAAACCGGTGCAGAACCCTCACCCACCTATCTGGGTAGCAGCTAATAACGATGTAGCCATCCGCCGCGCCGCCCGGTGGGGTTATCCTTGGCTGATTAATCCCCATGCTACTGTTCCCATGGTGGCTGACCAATGGACCAAGTACAAATCGGCCTTGGATGAGTTTGGAAATCCGGTGCCGGATGACCTCCCGATGATGCGGGAGATGTACGTCGCCGAAGATCGGGAGACGGCCTACTTAGAGAGTCGTCCGTTTTTGGAAGCCAAATACAAGGCCTACGCAGATTGGGGCCAGGACAAAGCCCTCCCTGGAGAGGAAAGCTTTAGCGTGCCATATCAGGATTTAGCGAAAGATAGGTTCTTGCTTGGTTCGCCGGATGACATTGTAGAAGAGTTCCGCCGCTACCACGATGAGCTGGGTGTGAACCACATGATATGCCGTATGCAATGGCCTGGGATGCCTCAGGAGAAGGTGCTGAAACAGATAGAGTTGTTGGGGCGTGAAGTCATACCTCGCATCAGAGAGTTTTAGATAAATCTTAAGATTTTTTGACGCTTTTACGACGAATGATATTATCCGGGCGCGTTTTATTTAATTGAGCCGCACCTGAATCGTGCTAGACTGAGTGTCAACGAACAAGCTATTTTAAATGAAATGCGGCGGGACGAAGAACCGTTCCGTGAAGTGAGTGTTGCGCGTGGTTCCTCCAGGAGATATTGGGTCATTGCCACTTTGGGTTGGAGTATTAGGTCTATTGGGAGTGGCGTTGGCAATCTTCCATTACGCCTTCTACATCAGGGTGGTCAAACTGGTATTGCAGGGTAGAGGGGTCGCCCGCTTTGATCAGCCTCTGGTCCGCTTGAAAGGGGCTCTGCTCATATCGTTAGGTCAACAGAAGGTTTTACAGCGGGTGAAGTATGGCGACTACGCGGGCATCGGTCACGCAATCATCTTCTGGGGTTTCTTGACCTTCATGCTCAGCTACGGAATATTTATCTTCGTTGCTTCAGTTAAACGTGAATTCCCGGAATGGCTGCTTACGGAGACCGGCGTAAGGGTGTACAGCAGCTATCTGGATATATTGTCTGCCGTTTTGCTGGTGGTTCTCGTTTGGGCATTTGTTCGTAGATGGGTTGTTAAACCCAGTCGTCTACGTTTCGATCTTACTAGGCATTCCGATGCACTGATCATCGTCCTGCTAATCAC
>JAKUNL010000013.1 GCA_022451925.1 Dehalococcoidia bacterium | reverse complement strand
TGCCAGCAGCCGCGGTAATACGTAGGGAGCGAGCGTTACCCGGAATTACTGGGCGTAAAGAGCACGTAGGCGGTTGGGTAAGTCTTCTGTGAAAGCTCCCGGCTCAACTGGGAGAGGTCAGGAGATACTATTCGACTTGAGGACTGTAGAGGTAAGCGGAATTCCCGGTGTAGCGGTGAAATGCGTAGATATCGGGAGGAACACCAGCGGCGAAAGCGGCTTACTGGGCAGTGCCTGACGCTGAGGTGCGAGAGCGTGGGGAGCAAACTGGATTAGATACCCAGGTAGTCCACGCCCTAAACGATGAATACTAGATATAGGGGGTATCGACCCCTCCTGTGTCGCAGCTAACGCGATAAGTATTCCGCCTGGGGAGTACGGCCGCAAGGCTAAAACTCAAAGGAATTGACGGGGGCCCGCACAAGCGGTGGAGCGTGTGGTTTAATTCGATGCTAAGCGAAGAACCTTACCAAGGCTTGACATGATTGTGGTAAGAACCCGAAAGGGTAATGACCCAGGGGTAACTCTGGGAGCTTTCACAGGTGCTGCATGGCTGTCGTCAGCTCGTGCCGTGAGGTGTTGGGTTAAGTCCCGCAACGAGCGCAACCCTCGTCGTTAGTTACATTCTCTAACGAGACAGCCTCCCACAAGGAGGAGGAAGGTGGGGACGACGTCAAGTCATCATGGCCCTTATGCCTTGGGCTACACACACGCTACAATGGCCGGTACAATGGGTTGCGAAACCGCGAGGTGGAGCCAATCCCACCAAAGCCGGCCCCAGTTGGGATTGCAGGCTGCAACTCGCCTGCATGAACGTGGAATCGCTAGTAACCGCAGGTCAGCACACTGCGGTGAATACGTTCCCGGGCCTTGTACACACCGCCCGTCACGTCATGGAAGCCGAGAACGATTGAAGTCGCTGAGCTAACCCGCAAGGGAGGCAGGCGCCGAGGTCGGGTTTGGTGACTGGGACGAAGTCGTAACAAGGTAGCTGTACCGGAAGGTGCGGCTGGATCACCTCCTTTTATGGAGCATCGGCTGAGCCTGTTTTCCCGATTTATCGGGATGGAGGTTCGTGCCCACTCCTAGGTCGTTCAGTGGGTGTTCCGTTATCCAGAAAGCCGACAGGTAGAGCGCATTAGTGCTCCCCGGCCCAATGGAGCGGTTCCTTAAGAAAGCTCACTGACCTCAGACTAGATTTGAGGATACCTATAACAACAACAAACTATGAACATAACCAACCTTACTTCCACTACTCAGTAGTTAACAAAAAACCCAGACGGTTGTCTGGGTTTTTTTTTAAATATGATTCCTTGGCTAACTAAACAGGCCACCTAGCTTAACGCTAAAAGTTAGGACCGAATAACCTCGGTCTATTCCAGAGTCACCGCCCTCGAAATTAGACATTTATAAAAAATACCCTAAGACTTCTTAACCGCATACCGTTCCTAGACTCGGGCGGTGCCGACTACAACACTTGCAGGGATCAGTGGTAAGCACCGGATTTAACTTAAGAAATTTGAGTAAAACAAACATCGTGGAGTACTAAAATGAGGCTAAAAGGCAAAGTAGCGATAATTACCGGTGGAGCTCACGGTATGGGAGCAGTTGAAGCGGTTCTATTCGCCAAAGAGGGAGCCAAGGTCGTCATCGCAGATATCAGAGAAGAAGACGCCCGTAAGGTCGAAGCAGAGATTGCTGAGGTCGGTGGCGAAGCCATGGTGGCTCTATTGGACGTTACTAAAGAAAATCAATGGGAACGAACCATAGCTGATGTGGTTGCCAGATTCGGCAAACTGGATATTCTGGTGAACAACGCTGGGATCAGCGGCAGCGGGGAAAAAGATTTCGGCAGCAGCCAAGCCTGGGATCAGTTAATGGACGTCAACGCCAAAAGCGTATTCCTAGGCATGAAACACGCGATACCCGAAATGGAGAAGGCCGGCGGTGGGGCAATAGTAAATATCTCATCCATCTCAGGCATGGTGGGACAATCCTACATTCACCCTGGATACAACGCCTCGAAAGGCGCAGTGCGGCTAGTTACTAAGGCAGCAGCAGTACAACATGCAAAAAGCGGCATCAGGGTAAATTCCGTCCATCCCGGCAGCATGCCCCCGATGCTTACCTCTGGTGCCAGAGGCGATGGAGGGAGCCAGGACGCTCGAATGGCAGCGATCCCCATGGGCCGAGAGGGTCAACCAATAGAAGTAGCCAACGCCGTCCTGTTCATGGCATCCGACGAGGCATCCTACATTACAGGCACCGAACTGATGGTAGACGGGGGTTACACGGCTAGGTAAAGTCCCTGTCTCATAAAAATGCGACTAAGAGAATCTCTCCATTCGCCAAACCTTAGCGCCTTCGACTCTAACGCACCACCCATTTCCCAGCCTCTACGGCTGTCAGGAAGTCTGACACCGTCCGGTTGTAGAGATCTGGCTCCTCTAAGTTAATGGTATGTCCGGATTGAGGGAATACGGCTAAACCTGCTCCTGGAATGTTACGTTTCATAAATATTGCAGGCTCCACACAGGGTCCATCCTCATCTCCGATCATCACCAGGGTCGGAATCCTGATATTTTTCATCTCCTCTTCCAGTTGATAGATTGTCTTTCTCTTCATCTGAACGCCCCTGAATGTCAAAGAAGAACCTTGAGCTGAATGAGCCGCCAACCCAGCGTGAAATTTGGCCCAACCCAATGGGTCTTTACGCAGGAATTGCACTCGTTCTGCGCCCCGTGCGTATCCATCAGCGAACTTCTCCATACCCTCGGTGATCATTGATTCACTAAGGGATTGCCATAAAGCCACCAGCTGTTCCCGGTCACTGGAGTCGGACCCTGCACCGGCCGAGGCTATGACAAGCGAACGGCACATTTCGGGGTAGGCAATGGCAAAGCCTACAGTCAGAGTACCCCCCATCGAAAGTCCGCCAATATGTGCTTGTTCAATCCCCAGATGGCGTAGCAATCTGGCCAGGTCTTCAACTTGTAGGTCTTGGGAATAAGCGGCAGGATCTTTTGGCACCTCAGAAGGTGGATAGCCTCGGTGGCAGTAAGTAATCACTTGATAGCGACGTGAAAAGTAATTCACCTGAGGCTCCCAACTGGTGATATCCCCGGCGAATTCATGGGCCAAAACTAGCGGATATCCTTCACCAGCCACCTGGTAATAGATCTCCACTCCGTCGGACGAAAATGTGGGCATGACAAAACTCCAAGTTTTCTATTACGATTTAGTATCCCTCACGACTGCATCCGATTCTAAATTGCTCCAAGTTATCGGTCAATTTGGGGGTTGCTTGGCTCTATAAAACAGGCTAGGCTTCGGCCATTCTAAATCTACTGGAGACAAAAATGCTAAACAAGGTACACCATGTGACCTATGTAGTGGAGAACATCGCCGAGATGTCAAACTACCTGGAAAAGAGTTTTGGTATCAAACCTATTTCAACCGATGAATTTCCCGACCAGGGATTCAAATCGATCCTCTTCCGTATTGGAGAAACTTTGGTAGATTTCTTTGAGCCTCTGAGTGAAGAAACNACCATGGCTCGGCAACTAAAGGCCACAGGCCCGGGCGTCATGCACGTAGCTTGGGGTGTGGATGATATTGACCAAGTATTCAAAAGTCTCCAAAACAGCGGCAACACCATGCGCGGAGACGGACCAGCTATCAGCCCATTTGGATACAAGACTGCTAATATCGAAACTGAAAGTTCCTTGGGTATTCACTTCCAACTGGCCGAGGGCGAACCGTCGTAAATTCACATGTCCTACGGCAATGGTGGGCCCAATCCGTAATATATATTTAAGTTCCAAGATTCATATCTAGACAAACAAGGATCGCCTCCTCAAAAAGGGATCAGAGGAATACATGCAATACAACGCGCTTGGCCGTACTGGCCTTAACGTCTCCCGTGTTGGGTTTGGAGGAGGCGGTATCGGACAGGTCTGGGGAGAAACGACTCGTGATGAGGCTATTAGGTCGGTCCACAAAGCTCTGGATTTGGGGATCAATTACTTTGACGTCGCTCCGGCCTATGGCAACGGTGAAGCGGAAGAAGTGCTCGGCCTGGCATTGAAGGATCGCAGTGAAGATGTGATCATCGGAACTAAAGTCAGGTTAGCCTCCGAAGACATGTTCGATATCACAGCCGCCGTACAACGCTCCATAGAAACCAGTCTTAGACTACTGAAAACAGAGGCGGTGGACATACTCCATGTCCACAATCGTTTCACGCTGAACAGGGGAGATACACCCAACTCATTGGCAGCAGAGGACGTAATGGGACCGGTATTGGAAGCGTACCGGTCGGTGCAAAAGTCAGGAAAAACAAGATTCATCGGCCTATCGGCCATGGAGCACCATGTACCTACCCTAAACCAGATTATGGGCACCGGAGATTGGGATACGGTACTAGCTTATTACAATCTACTCAATTGGACCGCCCAGTCAAAACCACCGCCGGGAGTGAAGTTGTTCGACAACGGTCAGAATATCCTGCTAGCCAAGAAGCACAATATGGGCGTAATCGGAATTCGCTCTCATGCCGCTGGTGCGCTATCTTCTGGACTTGACCGTCCTATATCTGACGATAACGACTTACTGAGCCAGGACGTGATCAGTGCCGCTCAGCTGGATTTCCTGCTCGACGGCCCAATAAGAACGCTATCCCAGGCAGCCACGATATTTTGCCTTATGAACCCTGACATTCACACCACAGTGCCAGGAGTAAAGAACCAGTCCGAGACGGAAGAGATGGCCAACTGCATCGACATAGACCCGATCGACCCCGCCCAAATAACACGCCTAACAGAGTTGTACTGCAAGGGTTTCCGCGACTGAATTCTAGACTTTAGGCCACACCTGCTTGGAAAAATCTTCCATGCGACCTAGCATCTGGTCCATATCCCCAGTCTGGCGTAGGAAGTCCCAAATCATAGTGGTAACTCCCATATCCTGGTATCGTCGTATATCTCCTGCGATCTGATCGGCGTCCCCCATGAATGGAAGCCTGTCGTCTCCAAGCGCATCCTTNGTCAACTCAAATTGATGTGTGCGGTAAATAGTCTCAATCGCCGACGGGTCTCGGTCAAAGCGCTTAGCATACTGAGCCAAGCGGTCCAACCCACCCTGCAGTTCTTCCGGAGTACCCATAGGGAAAGTCGGATTAGAGCCCAGGGGATACCAACCATCTGCTAGTTCCGCGGCACGGCGCAACGCCGGACGGCTCTCTCCCCCCACCCAGATCGGCGGATGGGGCTTCTGAACCGGCTTGGGCAAGAAACTGATATCGTCAAAGCTGATGTACTTACCTCCAAAATGAGGGTCATCCTCGGTCCATAGGATTTTAAAAGCTCTGATGTATTCATCGGTCACTGCGCCTCGCTCATCAAAAGGCGGCAGCCCCAACGCCTCAAACTCCTCACGCATCCATCCAACACCAACACCCACAACCAAACGACCTCCTGACAGGACATCCAGCGTCGCCAGAGACTTAGCAGCGACCAACGGATTCCGGTGAGGGACAATTAGTACACTAGTCACAAGGCGAATTTTAGAGGTTTGGCCGGCGATGTATGAGAGTAGAGTTATCTGCTCCATGGATTCCCCTGTCGCCGAACCCGGAAACTCCCCACCCTCGGTATACGGGTATGTAGAAGAGATATGCCTGGGAACCAGTATGTGGTCTCCAGTTAGAAGAGCGTCAAACCCGAACTCCTCACTTTTTTTAGAAATGAAACCCAGGTTCTCTGGGGTAGCCATCGGGCCTCTGCCAGGCAGGGTGAATCCGTGTTTCATAGTTAAATCTCCATTGTGATCTAATGTTTTCTATCTTATTTAAGCGCTATGGATAGCCTTCCGAACAATCTCAAACCTTAAACGACTCAGCTGCGTCCTTGGGTGGTCAGGACCTAGAACTCTGACTCGGTCGTCAATGATTTCTTGATGTAAGACTGCCGATTCTCTATACATGCCAAGCTCTGATAGTGTGTTCGCTAGGCTGCTTCGGCTGCGGAGAGTGTCCGGATGGTCACGACCGAGCACTTTAATCCTCGAGGCCAATATCCCAACGAACATTGGCCTGGCATTTTCATACTGACCCGCAGCGAAATAGGTATTGGCTAGACGACTGAGACTTCTCAGAGTTTGAGGATGATCCGGACCCAATTTATCTGTATGAATCCTAATATTCTCAGAGTACAACATGAAACACTCATCATATTGATGAATCGCACGCAAGGAACGTGCCAGCCCGCTGCGGGCATTGATCGTCTGAAAGTGCCTATCTCCCTGAAGTATCAACCGCATTGCCAAGACACCACGAAGTATCTCCACTGACTTTGCAAAGCTTTTAAGAAAGTGATGTTCCTTAGCTCTAGCTTCTAGTTCAGAAAGAGCTACCAAATCGAATTTCTGGTTTGCCAAATAGATGTTCCTTAATGATTGGCGCTAAAAAGCTTTCCGAAGCACTTCCATCACCTGTTCTGCAGATGTGATGGGAATGGGATTATTGCGGCAGCCGCCGTCGGTAAGGACTAGTTCAGCAATCCTGGGTAGATCCTCTTCCGGTACCTCAAGCTCTCTTATCCTATGTGGCATACCCATGCCTATAACAAAGTCATCCACAGCACGGGCCGCAGCTTCTGCCGCTTCTTCGTCACTGAGTCCGCGGATATCCAGACCCGCAGAACGGGCTAGCATTGATTGCTTGAAAGCAGATACAGATCGATTGAACTCCATCACATATGGCTGGGTAACACAAGAAGTGTAACCGTGCCCCACAGAGTAATGCACGCCAATTATGTGCCCAATGGCATGGCTCAAACCTGTAGCGAAATTAGGCGCACCCATCATGGACATCCAGGCAGCTACTAAGCATTTTAAGCGTGCCTCAAGATCCTTGTCTGACTCCTTAGACCTAGGCAAGTGGGTAAATATCATTTCCGCGGCTGCGAGAATCGGAGCGTCGATCGCCGGCTGGTTGCCCGTGGTATAAAGCCGTTCGATACAATGGTCAAGGCACTTTACCCCTGTGGACAACCACAGCCAGTCGGGTGTTCCCTCAGTCATTACCGCATCCAACATAATCAGGTCAGAATAAAGACGTGGATGGCGAACCCTTATCTTGTGACCAGCCTGGTCATCCAGTACATTACCTCCACCCATATTGAACTCACCAGCAGACAACGTGGTCGGTATTGACACTTGGATTGGAAGGGATTTGCCATCCAGGTTCGGCGAAAGCATCATGTCATGATCTTCGCCCAATTGTCGAAGCTCGGATTCAGTGGTGATGCCCTCTGCCATCAAAACGGCAATCATGCGAGCGGCGTCGGAGATAGTACTGCCACCAACTCCAACAAGAGTGTCCACACCGTTGGCCACCGCCAAGTTGGCCGCCTCAATTGCAGTGGACAACGGCGCACGTTGGGTCAAGTTGGAATAAACTCCAGCAGAAAGACCTCCCAGAACGTCATTGACACTACGTACAGAATCTGTCTCCTCCGCCGCAGTCTTTCCTGACAGCACCAACGCTTTTTTGCCTCCCAACCTTTGAACCTCGTCTTTCAATGAGTCCACTTTCCCATTGCCGAAAACAATACGTGTTGGAACTGCCGGATCAAACGTACCTTGCAACGAGGTTTGTTGGGTCATATTAGTAACTCCATTACCCGTTATTTAAGAGATCTCTTAGTCGGACAGGGGAATGATAAGGGTGAAACGGTCTTCATCCCCTATTACGCGAGTGGAATGGCCCGTGCCCTCCAAGTCCTCGGCCAACAGCACAGCTCCGGGACCGTACTGCTTCAACGTACCGTCTGGCAGACCTAACTCCACCGAACCAGTCAGAGATATGCTGTACTGACGACGGGGTGCAGTGTGGAAATCCAAGAAATATCCAGCCTTGACCATGCGAAACGATATTCCAGTGGTCTGTTGTACGACCGAGGACAAACCGTGGGCACCCTCCGTATCGGTAAACGGAGTCATCTCAATCTCTCGTTCTTCAATGACTGATACCCCTTCTGGACCGGTAAAAACATGTACGAATTTAGGCATTATATTCTCCATTTATTAATAGTCGGCGCGTCAACATCAGCTACTGTATATTAGGCACTACTCTTTCGTTCAACAACTGCACAGATTTTGTTGCTCCGAAGGTTTAAAATCGCATATGCCTGTTAATCTGAGGTTAAGACTTTTTGGCGCAGTCCGTTAATCCACCGTTGAAGGAGGAAGTCGGAGGTTACGACGGGAAGTGATTTTAGCATCATTAGGTAGACCCAACGTCGGCTAACTTTTATAGATTGGTCGCGGTGCAGCCAAGCTTTACTACCGGTCAGTTGCACCAGAGTAGCCAATCCCAACAGTAGAGGCCACAGGCAGGCAAGCCGCAACCTTACGGAGGAACGAGGAATAGCCAGCAAGTATTCTTCGGCTGCATCAAAATTATACAAGGCAGTCTGAACCCATGGGATAAGAACTTCCCTGGAGCGTGTTTCATTAACTTGATCGAGCAAGTCTTCAGGAGTTAACCTCGCAGATGCCAACTCATCTACAGGTAGGTAGCAACGTCCCATACGCAGATCCCGGGGTATGTCCCGCAATATGTTTGTCAATTGCAAGGCTTTCCCGAATTTGACTCCATTCTGAATCATGTCAGAGATATTCCGGTCGGACAAACCGGGTTCATGGGCAGTTATCACGTTAGTCCAGAACTCGCCGACACAGCCAGCTACCAAGTAGGTGTAGCGATCTAAATCTGCAGCTGTTGATAATCCTGTCAGACTTCTGGCGTCCTGGCCTGGAAAGACAGACAAGTCCAATTCCATCCCCTGAATCAGCGTGGACAACACACATCTAACCTGACCCAGGTCTTCAGGACCGAGAGACTCCATCAGTGAAAATAACTCAACCAGAGAAGCAAACAAAGCCCGCTCTCCGGGGGTAGACATAGAGTCCGCCGAATCAGTCGCCAGCCTACGTAATACATTCAATTCAGAAGGCCCAGCCACCTGGGATCGAAATGTTTCCAACCCTTCCATTCTGGACCCGCGCAAACCCAAATGTTTTCGATCTGATATGGTGTCAGCGGCGCGAGCCAATAAATAAGCTAGGCCGATTGGTTCCCTGATGTTCTTGGGCAGAACCCTGATAGTCAAATAAAAAGAGCGGGAGACGCCCTTTAGAATTTGATTGAAGATCCGATTGCGGCCGGCAGTGTCGACGCTGGGAAGCCTACCAGAAGAAGATCGAGACATTGTTACCGGTCCACCAAGCTAACGGGTTGCCGAAGTGGCCTCTGGAGAGGTGAAATGGCGTCTCTCGGTTTTTTCTACAGCTTCATCCACCATCTCATCCACCGATAGTGTCTCCTCCAAGCGCAGGACGGTCTCTAGGTCGGCTTTGGTCTCAGGGCGTTTTGGAACAAATAGAGAGCAGCAATCCTGATCCGGCAAAATCGATGTAGTGAACGTTCCAATATTCTGAGCCAGATCCACGATCTCTTCTTTGTTAGCGCCAATCAAGGGTCTAAGGATAGGCATACCGGCACATTCGTCCACCACCGCTATATTTTCCAGAGTTTGGGATGCCACCTGCCCACAGCTTTCTCCAGTTACGATTGCCTTCGCCCTGTTACGTCTGGCGAGAGCCTCAGTAATCCGAACCATAAACCGACGGTAAAGTACAATCCGGTATGAGGGAGGGCAAGTCAGGATAATGTTCTTTTGAATCTCACCCAACGGCGCCATGAATAGATTCGACTCATATTGATGTTTGGTCAGGTGCTCGACCAGGTCCACAGCCTTTTCTATGGAAGTACGGTCAACCAATGGGTAACTGTGGAAATGGACGTACATTGCCTGACAGCCCCGTTTCATCATCTGCCAAGCTGCTACTGGCGAGTCGATACCGCCAGAGAGCATCACAGCCACCTTGCCGCTGACCCCCACAGGCAAGCCGCCGTGGGCTTTGACTTCATCGAAGTAGACAAGAATTCCAATGGTCTGTATGTCCACATAGATGGACAGTTCAGGATCCTTCAGCTTGACCTGCGCTCCAGTAAGATGTTGGACAAAGGATCCCAGATCTCGGTTGACCGCCTCCGAATTCATCGGAAACCTCTTGTCAGCACGGTTGGTGGTGATACGGAATGATTTAAAGCTTCGCCCTTCCAAAAAGCCGGGCATTCTAGCCTTCAAACCTTCCAAGTCTTGAGGAAGCTCATAGGCTTTGTAAAATTTAGCAACCCCAAAAACTTCTTTAAGGCGAGATTGAACCTCGGGCCATGCTTCTTCATCAGAAAGTGTCAGGCCCACCATCAACTGACCTTTCCAAATCCGCTCCACTCCAGCGCCCCTAGTAGCTGCACGGAGGTTGTCGGTCAATTTCCGCATGAACCAGGGGCGATTCTTGCCCTTGAGTGCCAATTCATGTGTTTTCACGATCGCGTGCGATTTAAGGTCATCCATACCCGAACATTGTACCTGATAAATGACCGGAAACTCTCAGACACAGGAAGAGATTCATTTCAGGTATTTCGCTAGGACAGACCGTTTAACCTGAATTAGACAGACCTTAGGAAAATATAGCTTCTTTGATAGCCAATATATCCTGACGAATCTGTCCGTTCTCGGCGACCTCGCCGTTGATCTTGCCTGCGCCGTGGATCACCGTAGAGTGATCCCGCCCGCCCAGCAAGCGGCCCACCTGTGTGGGAGTGAGCTCCAATTCATAGATAAGCAGGTACATCGCAACCTGACGAGCCAACGCCACTTTCTTAGTACGATTCTTAGCCATCAGGTCATGGACAGAAAGCGCGTAGAAGAATGCTACCTGCTCGAATATACGATGTGGATCTATCGATCTGACGTCCCTGTCAGGCGCCATCTCATTTAGAATTTTCAGGGTGGATTCCAACGTGATGTTTACGTTCATCAACTGGGAGTAGGCCACCATTCGGTTCAGGCTGCCCTCCAACTCTCGCACATTCCGCTGTACGCGCTTAGCGATCAACTCGATTACGGCATCTTCCATCTCAAGACGAAGCTGATCTGCCTTATTGGCCAATATGGCCATTCTAGTTTCCAAGTCAGGCGGCTGAATATCCGCAATTAGGCCCCACTCGAACCGTGAACGCAACCGATCTTCTATTGAAACCAAATCACGTGGCGGCCTGTCTGAGGAAATCACTACCTGGTTGCCAGAAGTGTGCAAGTCGTTGAATGTATGGAAGAAACCCTCATGGGTTTGTTCCTTACCGCTCAGGAACTGAACATCGTCAATGAGCAGCACCTGGACGCCCCGGTAGCGACGTCTGAAATCTTCAGTTGTACGGTTTCGAATTGCGCCGATGAACTCGTTTGTGAACTGCTCTGAGGTCACATAGATCACCGACATACCTCGACTAGCACAACTCTTGCCTATCGCATGCATGAGATGAGTCTTACCGAGTCCGGATCCAGAGTGCAAATATAGCGGATTATACGTCTGTCCGGGGGACTCAGCTACTGCCCTAGACGCACTAAAGGCCAAGCGGTTCGACGGACCTGGGACAAAGGTGTCGAAAGTATACTTCGGGTTGAAAGACCTAATCTCAAATAGCGGTGTCGCAGTTGGAACAGCACTCTCAGGTTGGACCTGGGGAGGAGGCGCCTGTTCAACTGCGTAGAAATCGCCTTCAGACCTAACCTGTAATTGCAGATCGAACTCTCGTCCAGAGACTTTCTTAAGGGTCTTTTGGAGGGCGTTATACATCCGGCGCTCCAACCACTCAACGGCGAAGGAGTTCGGAGCTTCCACTACGAAGGAATGCTCATCATATGAGATTCCTACCGTTGGTTTCAGCCAGGTCTCAAAGGTTGAGCGTGGGAGCTGCAACTGAAGATCCCCCAACACTGCCCGCCATACCTCACGGGCTGTAGACTCACTCATGAATCTGCTCCCACCTCAGTTGCAGCTCCCACGCTCTCTCCCCTCATCATTCCCCAAACATTCGGTGCCTTGTCCTATTTGGCCCAGCACCGCCCTTACTCTAAGAATTTTTAATTTATTCAGTATCCCGACTATGGTTTACGTTAAAAAAAGACAATAGGATACCGTGAGACGTTACCGTCCTTTTTGAAAAAACCGCGTTAATTTGGATACTTGTGGTAAAGGCCAGACCTTAAACAGATCCGAACCTAGAGCAATTCCGCCGGTAATTTTATGACCACCTGCGGCAGCGGCCAGAGATCTTTCCAGTGGAACCTTCGTTCTTTCTTGTAACTCCGGGCTTACCCAGATGTCCTCGTGCAATCCCCGCAAGATATTGCCGCGAGACCACACAACCTTGTTGATGTGACACTAGCAACTTCTTCTAAAAAAAGTCAACAGTGAAATGGAGCAATTTGGTTTTTTATTATTTTGAAATTATGATTATGGTTTCACCTAAAACCTTTAGGTTTTGAGGCTAGCAGAGGCTTTAAACCGGCTTTTTTCTAAAAACCATCACCACTTCGACTATTGTCTATAGAACATAACCACGATAGGTTATGTCATCATTTGCCGTGTCACAGTCCTGCCTATATAATCTGGTGACTATCCAGACACACCAGTATTGCAGAATATCCAGCCGCACCCAGTATCGTAAATATTAACTGGGCCTACAATCGGCCCCATCCTATTTTCTAATAAACCGTGCAAATTTTTGGAAAATTCGGATGGCATATTTGAGGTTTCTCATTTAGGGAGCAACGATGCCAAGGAAGCGCACTACAAGCACTCAGGCAAACAGGGCGCGTTCCAAGTCCACACTTCCCAAAGGACTAAAGAACGCCGATCTGGTGGATTATTATTCCAGAATGGTTCAGGCTCGGTCACTGGACGAACGCATCTGGGCACTGAACCGTCAGGGCAAAGTCCCCATCGCAGCTTCTAGCCAAGGGCACGAAGCAACCCAACTAGGTAGCCTCCTAGCCGCCGAGAAAGATGGCGATTGTTTCTTGTTCCCTTACTACCGGGATCTCGCCCTTAAAGTCGCTGCCGGGCTCACTCCAGTCCAAACGATGATGTCATTCATGGGCAAGGCGGGAGATCCCTACAGCAATGCTCGACAATTCCCTCTCCAGGGAGCGGACTTATCCAACAAGATCATCCAGATTTCTAATGTTGTAGCTGCAGGATTGACTCAATCTGTAGGCTACGCCTTGGGAGCACGCATGGCCGGCGAAAAAACGGTGGTATTCTCTTATTTCGGCGACGGCGCCACCAGTCAAGGCGAGCTCCACGAGGCCATGAACTTTGCCTCAATCCACAAGCTGCCAGTTATATTCATCTGTGAGAACAATCGTTACGCCATCTCAACACCCCAACGCTCTCAGATGATGGTTGAAGAAATTGCCAGCCGGGCTGCCAGCTACGGCTTCCCTGGCTTCACCGTTGACGGTATGGACTTGATTCAGTGTTATGAGGCAACCCGAGAGGCAATCACACATGCTCGTTCCCAAGGTCCCGTATTATTAGAGATGCTGGTTGAACGGTTCATGTCCCATACGACCGATGACGACGACCGCCGTTATCGACCGGAAGGCGAAGTAGAGAAGGCCCGAGAACGTGATCCGGTGGTCTCCTTAGCAAACCTTCTTATAAATGAAAGTATCCTGACTCAGAAAGAGATCGATTCCATTGACTCCAACGCTCTAAAAGCGACCGACGAAGCAACCGACTTAGCTGACGCATCCAGTCAACCGCCCGAGTCTGTACTCCATGACTCGGTTTACGGACCCTAGGAGAAATCTTGACTGTTAAAAGTGTAATCGAAGCCGTGCGAGAAGCCATAACTGAAGAGATGAGGCGAGACACCAAGGTCTTCGTGATCGGAGAAGACGTGGGAGTCAGAGGCGGCGTATTCCTCGCCACCCAAGGTCTTATGGAAGAGTTTGGTAGCGAACGAATCATCGACGCCCCTCTGGCCGAGGCCTCCATTATGGGCATCGCCTTGGGTGCGGCTTTCCGTGGCATGCGACCAATTCCAGAGGTCCAGTTCTCAGATTTCGTATGGCCCTCCGTAAACCAATTGATTGGAGAAGCAGCCCGTACGTGCTACGGTACCAACGGAGCGGTGCAAGTACCCATGGTCATCCGAATGCCATACGGCGGTGGCATCCGTGGGGGTCTGTTCCACTCCCAGAATGTGGAAACCCATTTCTTCCACACTCCGGGCCTAAAAGTTGTGGCTCCCAGCACCCCATACGACGCCAAGGGACTACTTAAGTCAGCCATCCGCGACAACAACCCCGTGGTGTTCCTGGAACACAAAAAGACCTATAGGCTAGTACGCGGCGAAGTCCCAGAAGAAGACTACACTCTGCCCATTGGCAAGGCCGACGTTAAACGCAAGGGCGCTAACATCACCCTAGTCTCCTATGGCCTGACGCTTCACTATTGCCTTGAGGCTGCGGAAACCATGGCCGCCGAGGGTGTCGATGTGGAGGTGGTTGACCTCAGAACTCTAACCCCACTCGATACTGATACAGTCCTAAATTCAGTAAAAAAGACGGGCAAACTGGCGATAGTACATGAAGACAATATCACGGGCGGCGTCGGCGCAGAGATAGCAGCGATAGTGGCTGATCGGGCTTTTGAATACCTAGACGGTCCCATCGTTAGAGTCTGCGGGCCAGACGTGCCCACAATGCCTTTTGCCCAGACCCTAGAAGACGCTTACATGCCCACAGCAGACAAGATATCAGACGGACTACGCAAACTGGCGGCTTACTAAGTTATGTCAATTACTATAGAACTTCCTCACGTCGGAGAATCAGTGGTCGAAGGGACCATTGGGAAATGGCTAAAGCAACCCGGAGAAAACGTTAAACGATATGAGCCTCTGGTCGAGATTATCACTGACAAAGTAACCATGGAGGTTCCTTCTCCGGTCGAGGGGTCTCTGGTACGTGTGTTAGCTGAAGAGGGCGACACTCTACCTATGGGCGCGGCTATAGCGGAGGTCGCGACCGCAGACAGTCCTGAGGGGGCCGAAACGCAAACAGCTTCTATAGCCATAGAAACAGCACCATCTGCCCCCACGCCCGCAACGTCAGTATCACCGACGTCCCCAGGCACCACTGGCTATCTCATGAGGGATGTAACACCCGTGGGTCCGACCGGCGGCGCGGCCGTAGAGATTTCCGAACCAACCGGGTCTGAACTTGCGGCTCCCACACCTCTGCAAACGGCTCCCGCTCCGTCATCTCCAGTCAGTGCTCCTTTGTTATCAGAGCCCGCAACAAAAGAGAGGCAAGCCAGGCTCTCTCCGGCGGTGCGACGCCTGGCCCAAGAATACTCTCTGGATGTTTCCCTAATACAAGGTACTGGAATGGGTGGGCGGATCACCCGTGATGACGTATTAAAATTTGTAGCGAGCAACCAATCAGTTTCTGCTTCCACCTCCGCAGCCCGCTCATTCCAGGGTGAAACTTCCGCTGACGGTCAGGAGACCTACGTCACAGTAACTCCGATCCGGCGAATGATTGCCGAGGCTATGGTCAAAAGCGTAACCGAAATTCCTCACGCCTGGAGCACTGTGGAAGTGGACGTATCAGGCCTGGTTGCTCTAAGGGCATCCGTCCGCGGAGAGTTCGAACCAAGGTTAGGAGCTTCTCTCACATATCTGCCCTTTGTGGTGAAGGCTGTAGTGGAATCGCTCAAACAGTTCCCAAGTATGAACGCATCATGGGGCGGAGATAAGATTATCCTTAAAAACAGTGTAAACCTTGGGCTAGCCGTGGCTGCGCCAGACGGACTCATTGTCCCTGTGCTACACAATGCAGATCAACTTAGCATTTCCGGACTGGCCATTGCCGCAAAAGATTTGGCTAACAGAGCCCGGACTAAAAGCCTGACACTAACTGATGTACAAGGTGGCACCTTTACTTTGAATAACACTGGTGCTTTGGGTTCAACGGTGTCCGGACCCATCATCAACTACCCTCAAGCAGGAATCATGACCACAGAGACCGTACAGAAGCGTGCTGTAGTTATTGACGATGCAATCGCCATTCGTTCAATGATGAATATCTGCCTATCCTTTGACCATCGTATCAACGACGGGGCTGAAGCCAGTGGCTTCCTGTCCGCAGTCAAATCCAGACTGCAGGCTATGGCTCCCGGCACGTCCATCTACTAGGACAATATGCCTGCCGCCAACACCTGCCGCGCTATCTGGCTCGGCACAATGGATTATCTTGAAGCTTGGGACTTACAACTGTCGCTGGTGGAAAAAGTGCATTCGGGTTCAGAGCCAAACACCATGCTCATGTTGGAGCACCCTCACGTCTACACCAAAGGACGCCTCAGCAAAGAATCTGACGTACTAGTTCCAGAAGAAATTCTGGCGGCCAAGGGAATACGTATCTACGAGACCGACCGCGGGGGCCAAGTGACTTACCACGGCTTCGGTCAGCTGGTGATATACCCTATATTAAATCTCAGAGAATGGGGCGGCCCCGTGAAATACGTACGGGCTCTTGAAAAGGTAGTAATCGCAACTCTGACTGAGATGGGAATAACAGCCAATTGCGAGTCTGGCAACACTGGAGTCTGGACGGATCAAGGCAAGATTGCAGCCATCGGAGTCAAAATCAGCCGCGGTATAGCGTTCCACGGCCTATCCCTAAACGTTAACACCGACCTAACNTACTACCGGGACATCGTTCCTTGCGGTTTCACTGACCGGCCCGTCACATCTATGGCAACCATCTTGGGCGAACCAGTAGACATGGAATTAATACGCTACAGCCTCGTCTACCAATTCGGTCAAGAATTTGGGTTCAAGATGGAATACGGAATAGCTGAAACCATCCTCAACTGACCCCATTTTTTATCCGGAGATTTCCGTAAACCACAAGTTAGGGAACGCCTGATGATTAAGGGTGGCAAAAAGGGATGCCATAGACATGGCATCCCTTTTTGACACCCACACCCCTCGTTGCTACACTCGCTTAGCTTTGATTTGACAGCCAACATTCACCGTTGGCGGAGGTATTTGTATGGCCGTGTCACGGAAGGTCCGACGATTTATGGACGAGGGTGGTTGGATTCGCCGGGTTTTTGAAGAGGGCATGGCATTGAAAGCCCAAATTGGGGCCGAAAATGTGTTTGATCTGTCGCTAGGCAACCCAGTCATGGAACCTCCACAGGAGTTCCACAAAGAGCTGCGCCGCCTGGCTAACGACCCGCTCTCCGGTATGCACCGCTACATGCCCAACCCTGGCTACATGGAAACACGCCAGGCAGTGGCCGACACCTTGAAAAAAGACATGGGCCTAAATTTCACCGGAGCCGAGGTTATCATGAGTTGTGGCGCAGCAGCCGCAGCCAACGTGGTGCTCAAAACTATCCTGAACGATGGCGACGAAGTAATCATACTTTCACCATATTTCTGGGAATATCTTTATTACATCGACAATCACGGTGGCGTGGCGGTAGTTGCGCCCTGCGACGACCAATTTCAGCCGGATCTCGCCCAGATTGAAGCAGTCATCACTCCCAAGACAAGAGCTATCATGGTTAACTCACCTAATAATCCCTCCGGCGCGGTGTATTCGAAAGAGAGTATCAAAGGGTTAGCTGCATTGTTAACGCAGAAGCAGGCCGAGCACGGATCCGAGATATTTATCATCAGCGATGAGCCATACAAACGGATCATCTTTGACGGTATGAGCTTCCCTCAAGTGCTGCCTCACTACGACAACAGCATCGTAGTCACTTCCCACGCCAAAGACCTAGCCCTGCCTGGGGAGCGCATCGGATACATTGCGATAAACCCCAACTATGAAGATAAAGATGAACTATCAACTGGACTCGCATTCTGCAACCGCACACTTGGTTTCGTGAACGCTCCTGCGCTGATGCAGCACATCGTCCGTAACCTACAGGAAGTAAGCGTAGACGCGAGTTATTACGAGAAGAAGCGAGACTACCTCTGCCAGAACCTGTGGGATTTGGGATACGATGTCGTGCAACCTCAAGGTGCATTTTATCTATACCCGAAAGCGCCTATCGAAGATGACGTTGTATTTTGCCGAACCCTCCTAGACTCGAACGTCTTAGCCGTACCCGGGCGCGGCTTCGGCACTTCCGGATATTTCCGGATCTCTTATTGCGTAGAAGACTGGGTTCTAGAGGGTGCAGTCAAAGGTTTCGCCGAGGCCCTGGCAGCACCACGCGGATAGACAGAGCTTATATATCCAGGCCTTGTTGCTGGTAAGCTCTGACTCTAGCCGGTGTCTTTGGATTTGGTATGATCCAATAGAATATTGCCGCCAAACAATAGATAATCACCAGCGGGATAAGAGCCCAAAAAAAACTGTTTGTATGGTCAAAGATTATCCCCATCCACACAGGGGTGCTCATTGACATGAACTGATCTGGTAGGTGCTGCCAACCGCGTAATGTGGCATAACTTCGTCTTCCAAAGTAGTCACCCATGATTGCCCAGGCCAGCGGGTTCGCAGTTTCAGAAAAGGCCAATAACACCACAAACGCCACCAGCTGTAATATATTTCCAGTGTCGTCCAGCAGCATTAATAGTGATAACGCCCCGCCAACCATACAGGCGGAGCTTAGCTTCTTTTTTGACCACCGATCTCCGAGCCATCCGACAATCGGAGTCATAATCAACAGACTGAAAGACATCACTCCTACAAACGCAACGGCTATGGGCTGAGCGTCATCCTCGGTGCGCCCCGACCCCATAAGGAACCAGACCGATAAGGGAACCATCAAGAACGTAGTTCCTGAGTGCACCGTGTTCCGAAACCCCACCGCCAACACCAACATCCAGAAAGTAGGCGTCCTCATAGCCTCGTTAGCCATGAAGTCAGGCTCACCAGCATGAAGGATTGCTGCCCCGTGTCGGTCATCATTGCTGGTATTTCCGGAAACCAGGTCGGAGATGTTTATTTCGTCTTCAGGGATAGGATCTCCATCAGCACGAAGGCCCATACTCTCCGGATCTCGACGTATCAGGAACGATAGCGGGATTACAACAGCCAAAATAATTACACCAGAGATAAAAGCCGCTGGGCGCCAACCAGCACTCAGTACCAAAAAACCCATCAGAGGGGCGATTANGGTCCCGCCGATAGCCGTGCCCATGCCCGCGATTCCCATTGCCAGACCACGATGCCTGCGGAACCACTGGTTGATGGCTGGCATCGTGGCATTGTTATAACCAGCACGGAACCCGAGAGACAGCAAACCCACAAATATACAGACAAAGTAGAGATAGTTCTGAGTGAATGAGAGTAGGATGAAGCCAAATCCCGAGGTGAGACCACCGAAGGCCAGAATCACCCGTGGCCCCCAACGGTCAGTAGCCCATCCCATGATCGGTCCCTGCACACCGCCTTCCATGCGGCCGAGCATCTCAGCAAAGGAAACAGCGGCGAGACTGATACCCAGTTCACCCCTCAAGGGGATAATGTAAGAAGTGAATCCCTTGTTGAACGTTCCGTGTTTCAGGGAGTCAGCGCCAGCTGAAATTATAGCAATCCACCAGCCGTAGAAAATGCTGTGAGGCAGACGCATCTTTTCTGTGATTCTTTCTTTAAGCAAATGAAAGGGCGTTCTCAAACGCCAGATGAAGCGAGTAACGCCTAAAGCCGACCCGCAACGTCGAAGATTGGTAGATTTCGTGATAGGAAGGGAAGCCTGACTGGACTAGTATACAACTTGTATTCCGCTCAGGCTCTAACGATCATCTAGAATTAACCCAATATAGTCAGGAGCAAATGCGTTACAACAAGATTTAAACCGGCCGGGTTTTTTACGGCTCTTTAATGACGGCGCTTTAAGTCAACCGGCTCACACAACGAAGTCTGAGCCGGGTTTTAGGTTAGATATAGACCAAACGCCGCTCACAGATTTATGACGATATTGTCAGGGCCGCGTGACAACACGGCTTCTGCAGGGTCGTCGTAGGGATTGCCCTCTATGTGGTTGAAGTTGGCTGGCACATAGATGAAGTCTCCCGGACCGGCTTCGATATATTCTTTGAAGTCCTCGCCATAATAGACCCGAATATGGCCTTTTATAACATAGGCAGCGGTCTCCGCTTCACCGTGATGGTGTGGAGGTCCCATGGTATTGGGAGTACATTCCACATGGCCTAGCCAGATCTTCTCAGCACCTGCAGTATTCTTGTCTATCCCAGGTTTCCTAATCATCCCAGGCGTCTGTGCAGTCGTATCAGGTGAAACCGTTCCCTTAACTACATGTAACTGTCGTCCACTTATAGATGTGCTCATTAATCTACTCCATATCTATAGAATAATTTGAACCCTTCGCCAGTCAACGGGTGGTCGATAATCATACCCTCCTGCCGTCCTAGCGGCAACGGCTAAAAATATATCAAGACTAGGCTACTTTTAGTCAACGATAACCATAAGTTTATATACACGAAGAGCGCTTTTATCTCCGTACGACAGACATATATCCACAGTTGTCAATCAAGAATGTGGATAACTGCCAGGTTGTACTGGCGGTTCAAGCGTGGTTTACTGAAGCCAACACACTCAGCCCAATCCAAAATCGCAGACGGAGGGGAAGCCTTGGAAGTCACAAAGAAAATTGCCGAATATGTAGTCAATACCAGCTTGGAGGACTTTCCTCCGGAGGCGATCACAGGCGCGAAAGCGGCGATAATTGATTGTATCGGATGCGCTTTGGCCGGATCTAGAGAACCATTGGCTGATGTGCTAGTCGATTATCTAAACGACCTTGGCGGCAATCCCACTGCAACGGTAATTGGACGTGGTTTCAAGACCAACTCTCCGGATGCTGGGCTCATCAACGGCGCCATGTCCCATGCCCTGGACTATGACGACATCACCGTAATAACCAAAACGCATCCTAGCGCGGTACTGATTCCAGCTGCTCTACCAATGGCTGAAGAAGTAGGATCATCAGGCAGTGACATGCTCCTTGCTTACCTTTTGGGGTTTGAAGTCGCATGTGCTGTGGGCGACGCCATCAACCCTCTGTACTACGACGACCTAGGCTGGCACCCGACAGGCCCCTTAGGAGCTCTTGGCGCTGCAGTCGCTTCTGCTCGATTACTGGGACTCGATGTAGAACAAACAGCCATGGCAATCTCTCTAGGAGCGTCCCAATCAGCCGGACTGCGACAGAATTTCGGCACTATGACTAAGCCGTTCCACGCTGGTCACGCCTGCAAATCAGGCATCACAGCTGCCAAGTTGGTACGCGGAGGGTTCACATCAGGCACTGACGCCCTGGAGGGTCGTTTCGGCTTCATGCGAGCCTTCTCTGGCGGCAACGAGTACGACCCAGAGAAGGCTGCTGATTCCTTAGGAAAGCGGTGTTTTATGGTTGAATCAGGTATCGAGATCAAGAAGTACCCATGCTGTGGCAGCGCCCACTTAGCTCTAGACGCCACCAGCGCGCTGCTGCAACGCGAGACCCTAGAAGCAGCCGATATAGAAAAGATCGATGTGACTGTGAACTTCGACCCGCCTCGTTCATTGATCCACTCCAGACCCAAAGAGGGACTTGAGGGCAAATTCAGTATGCAGTACTGCCTGGCTGCAGAGATCTTGGACCGACGGATCGGTATGTCTACGTTTACCGACGAACAAGTGATGAGGCCAGAGGCCCAAGAACTGATTCCTAAGATCGAGATGAAACGAACTCCAGGCTATGAGGGGCATACCAGCTGGGCCGAGCCCTTAAACGTTGTTGAGATTCATTTAAAAGACGGGCGTGTCCTCACCGAGCAAGCTGAACGCGACAACGTAGGTGCATTACGTGGTGCCACATTTGATGCGGTCCGTGCCAAATATCTGGATTGTGCCAGACTTGCTCTCACGTCAGATAACGCCAATAAAACACTACAAATGCTGGACAACGTAGAGGATCTTGGGCCAGTCGGACCATTAGCTAGTCTACTGGGCGGTTAGGTCTACTGGGCGGTAACCCCACCGTCGATCACCAGCTCCGAACCGGTCACAAAAGAAGACTCATCAGAAGCCAAATATAGAGCTCCGTAAGCAATGTCCTCAGCTGTGCCAATCCTGGAGAGAGCCACACGGTTCATGGTTCGTTCTTTGCTTTCCGCGTCGGGCCAGACTTGGTCCCCCATATCAGTATCTATCGGCCCGGGATGAATCGAATTAGAACGTATGCCTTCGGCCGCGTACTGGATAGCCGTTGATTTACTGAAAATGCGCACGGCACCCTTCGAGGCTGAGTACGCAGCGCTAGTTCGGCTTCCCACAAGACCGGCAGTGGATGAGATGTTGATGATAGAGCCACCACCCGCTTTTCTCATCTCTGGGATAGCCGCCTTAGACCCAAGAAACACGCCCTTCGCATTTATATCCAATATGTCATCCCATTGCTCGATTGATGTTTCCAGAACATGCCCCCGACGCCAGATACCTGCATTATTTACCAGTATGTCTAATTTCCCAAAACTTGACACTGTCGATCTAACAGCAGAATCCCATTCGGATTCGTTCGTAACATCCAGATGAACAAATATGGCATCCCCACCGGACTCAGCTATCTCGGATGCTACGGAGATACCCTCTTGGTCTGATACGTCGGCGAGCACCACCTTTGCTCCTTCCTTCGCAAACATCCTCGCCTCTGCAGCTCCCTGACCTCGGGCCGCTCCCGTAATCAGTGCAACCTTCCCTTCTAATCTCATTCTTGCCCCTTTTCCATTGTTTTATTCAGATAGCCCGATAATATACGTGGATTTATGATAATCGAAAACATTTTTAGGGGGAAAGTAACCTCAAAAAATCAGGATCAACATTACCAATACGACGAAGTAAATTAAGTATTTGTTAGTTATTGACAATGAATTCAAACCCCATCTAATATATGTGATTAAATACCCGGACGATTCCGGTGTAGTACTCAGGCATGAAACAGTACGCACACGCTGGAATCCTTTCCCGGAATGCTTTGTTACTAAACATCACCAAATGGGAGGAGTAATATGAGTGACCAAGATATAGCTTTAATGGCTCACCTGATGCGTCGCGCTGGATTTGGCGCTACTCGAGACGAAATAGAAGCTCGTGTAGCGAAAGGTTATGAAGCGACAGTCGAAGAACTTCTTAGCTCAGAAGAGCAGGAAGAACTGGATCGAAACGAAATGATGCGCTTCCATCCCTGGACCTGGCGTCCGGGTACTCTCCCCGGCATGGGAGCCGCTGAGTGGTTGCATGACTTAGTAAACACCAAGCGCCCGTTGGAAGAAAAGATGTCCCTCTTCTGGCATGGAATCTTCGCCACTGGCGTCTCTAAAGTCGACCATTACGACGACGTCATGGACATGATTATAAAATTCCGCCAAAAGGGAATGGGAGATTTCCGCGAACTACTCCTTGAAATGGCCAAAGACCCAGCCATGATTTACTGGTTGGACAATAACGACAACCACGCCGAAGCGGTCAATGAGAACTGGGGCCGTGAATTACTAGAGCTCTTCAGTATGGGCGTTGGCAACTACACCGAAGACGACGTCAGAGACTGCTCACGAGCTTTCACCGGCTGGACCATCCAACCCAAGCTCCCCCGCGGCCCCATCGGCCGCCACGATTGGTTCTTCGAGTACAGGGAAGAAGACCACGACGACTCTGAAAAGACTTTCTTGGGCCACACCGGAAACCACAACGGTGAAGACATCATACGGTACATCACCGAAGACCCTGCCTGTGCCAGGTTCATCGCCCGCCACCTCTACAATTTCTTCGTGGCAGACGAAGCCCAGGTACCCGCTTGGTCTGTGACCCCACCGCGCGATCCAGAAGCAGTTGATCTGTTGGCGAACACTTTATTGAACAACAACTACGACATGCGGTCAGCTTTACGTGTCTTGTTCAACTCTGACTTCTTCAAGAACTCCCGGTTCGAGCGCTTGAAGAACCCGACCGAAGTGGTGGTTGGCACCCTCAGAATGGTCGGAGGGGCCGAATTCCCCGCGCCTGGCATTGGTGACCTGTCTCGCCAACCCAACTACATGGGCCAGGACTTGCTTAACCCACCGAGCGTCGAAGGCTGGCACACCGGTGCTGAGTGGATCAACAGTGGTTCATTGATGCGACGCGTCAACTTCACTGCCGAATTAGTAGGTGACGTCTCCCGCCCCGGTATTAGAAACATGGTTGATCGGCTAATCTCCAAGGGTGACACCTCCCCAGAGGCCGTGGTCAACGGCGCACTGGATTTGATGGGTCCTCTAGAAGTCAACCCTGAGAGCCACGTCGAGTTAGTCGGCTTCGTAAGCGATGGCGGTGACTTTGCTTGGAAATCGGCTGACGATATCGAAAAATCAACCGTACGCGTATCCGAGCTGCTTCAATTAATCGTCTCGCTTCGCGAATTCCAGTACGCCTAAATCATAGGAGAATAAGTAAAGCATGACACAAACAAAGAAAGACCCGGTCCTGGTCGTATTCCAGCTATCGGGGGGCAATGACTACCTAAACACAGTTATTCCCTATAGCAATCCGATCTACAAAGATGCCCGACCGACCGTGGGTATCCCTGACGAACGCGTAATTAAGGTTGACGACCATGTTGGGTTCCACCCTGAAATGGCTCCTCTGAAGAAGGTATATGACAGGGGCGACATGGCCGTAATCCACGGTATCGGTTATCCCAAGTCTCCTCGATCACACTTCCGCTCGATGGACATATGGCACACCTGTGAGCCTATTGCCCTGGGAACAGAAGGCTGGTTAGGTCGCGCCACCCGCGATATTGACCCACAAAAAGAAAACGTTCTGACAACTGTCAGTTTCGGCCCTTCTTTGTTCCGAGCCTTAGCTCTGCCTGGGACTCCAGTTGCAGTGGTAGACGACCTGGACAACTATGGTCTGCTCCCAGGTATTACTGAGGAGATTCAGCGGAACAAGATTCTTGACCGGTTCGCTCGCATGTACTCACCTGCCATCGGCAGCAGTGCTGTCATGGACTACATGGGGCAGACCGGCCTAGACACCCTGGAAGGTGCAGACATCCTGAACAAAGCCCCCGGTATGTACTCTTCCACCGTAGAATATCCAGACACCGCCATTGCCAAGAAGCTGAAGGGGATCGCCCAAGTACACATGGCCAACTTCGGCACCCGTGTCTTCTATGTCGACCACGGTAGTTTTGACAGCCACTCGAACCAAAATGGCATGGCCGACAAACTGTGGAAGGATGTCTCCGAGGGGTTGGACGCCTTCTTGGACGATCTGCGCGAACACGACATGTCCGACAACGTCTCCGTCCTGATGTTCACCGAGTTCGGACGACGGACCCATGATAATGGTTCCGGCACTGACCACGGTGCTGGCGGAGCCGCTTTCATGTTTGGCGACGCAGTCAAAGGCGGACAATACAGCGAATTCCCGTCCATGAAGGCCGAAGATCTCGAACAGGGCGACGTCGTTCCCAACTACGACTTCCGAGGCCTATACACCACAGTCTTAGAAGACTGGATGGGCCTGGACGGTAAGCCCATAGTTGATGGGAGCTTCGAGAAGCTACCTATTTTCGCCAAGTAACTGAGCCTGCCTTTAAGGCGGGCTGAAGATACAAGAAATAAACGGGCGGCAGTATAGCCGCCCTTAACTAAACGACTCAGTTGACGATCTTTATAGATTCGGCAATATTGAGTGTCCATTTACGGAGGAGATTAATGCTTACGGAAACAGTGGCAGGTCGTACATACGACTACACCCACAACGTTGGCCGAGGCTCTCAGTCAGGTATGGGGTTCAACTGGCCAAACGCCATGACCTTCGCTCCTGACGGCACGGTTTACATCACCAACCGTGGTAGCGAGAGCATCAGCAACGTTGGCTGGAACCGCACCGGAGTGGGCCAGCGAATATCCAAGGTCACCATCGGTGCAGAATGGGGCGAAGAAGAATTTCTAGGTGAATTCAGCCGCTACGGCAACGGTGATGGTCAATTAATCTGGCCTGCAGGTATCGCCTCTAACGACCAGGGTGAAGTGTTTGTCACCGACGAATGGCTGAACCGGGTCTCAGTTTTTGACAAAGACGACAATCTCGTACGGTCCTTCGGTACAGTGCAGGACGGAGACGGTGACGTTAACGGAGCCGCAGGTATCGCGATTGCCCAGGATGGAACCGTCTACATCACAGACAGCCGGAGCCACCAGGTCAGGTTGTTTAAATCTGACGGCACGTTCATCAGCGCTTTTGGCAGCAAAGGTGTCAGTGAAGGACAGTTCGACTCTCCTTGGGGCATCACAATCGACAAAGACGGCAAAGTATACGTCGCAGATTTCGGTAACCACCGCGTCCAGAAGTTCTCCGCCGACGGCAAATTCGAACTTCAGATCGGCCGGCCCGGAAACAAACGAGGCGAACTCAGTAACCCGACCGACGTAGCCGTTGACCCTGATGGTGACATCTACGTTTGCGACTGGTCTAAAAATGACTGGGATCGTGGTCGAGTTCACATATTCACCGCTGAAGGTCAGTTCCTGACTGCCCTAGTCGGTGATGCCCAACAGCTTTCTCAGTGGGCGCAGATGACAGTCGACGCCAACGCTGACTACGCAAAGCGCCGCAGAGAAGTACGCTCTACCGAACCGGAATGGACATTCGCTCATCCAACAGCGGTGGAATGGGATACAGCCAACGATCGACTAATGGTTGCAGACACACAGCGCAGCCGAGTCCAAATATACTCAAAGAAATCGGGTTACCTGGTTCCTCAGCTCAATCTCTGATACCCGTTTAGGTGTCGAATAACACCGGACAATATAACTGGTAACATACCTTGGCGGAGGCATCGAAGCCTCCGCCAAGGTCATTTTTAGACCTAGGCTAGCGTGATTTATGCCTGAACCAATGGACGATGAGGCCCAGGCACAGTTCCTCAAAATGGCTGAAGAACAGCCAGATATTCTGTGCGCCGATGTCCCCGATGTCATTCTTGAATTCGCCTCGGCTGAAGCGGAACCTACTCCCTTTATGGAGGAGTTTTTCTCTACCGGCTACTCAGAATGGATGAACCTCAAACATGGGCGTCGAATCAACATCCCACAGAATCTAATCGACCGAGCCATCTTAGTTCTCTGGAACCGTGCTGGCCAACTAAACACCGAACGGCTGCTAGGACATACCAGTCCAGATGCCAATAAACCCTTCTTCAGCGACGACGACCTGTACTGATTCGCATTGTCCACTGCATACAGAAACGCCGCACAAATTAAGAGGTAAACCATGGCCGAACAATTTCAATACGGCGACATATTCTCAGCCAACTCGATAGAAGCTAGCCCAGGGTCAGTCCGCCATTCCAAGTATGACTTTGCTGTAGCATACCCTGATCCAGACACCCTGCCTCTAAACGATTTGATCGACGCGGTGAAATCAGGGTTCGAGCGTGAAGGCAAAGACCTTGCATACTACTCCTCTCCATCTGGCGACCCCGAGCTCCGAAAATTAGTGGCTGAGAAATTGAGCCTAGAGCGGAACATGACGGTTACCGCCGATGACATGGTTTTAACGTCCGGCTCCGGCGAGGCCATAGGCATAGTGATTCAGGCCTTGACCGATCCGGGAGACGTAGTACTAGTTGAAGAGTTCGTCTACCTGGGTACTCTCAACCAGATGCGCCGCTACGGTGCTGATTGCGTAGGAATCAAATGCGACGACGACGGGATCATCCCTGAGGATTTGGACTCAGTCATAACGGAACAAAAAGCCAAGGGTAAAAAGGTCAAATATCTCTACACCATCCCTGCTTTCCAAAATCCCATGGGGTGGACCATGAGCCTGGAACGCCGTAAACAAGTACTCGGAATAACTGGCAAACATGGGATACCAGTATTTGAAGACGACTGCTACGCGGACCTTCGGTTTTCCGGTGAAAACGTAACTTCATTCCATTCCCTTGATGACACAGGACGCGTTATATACGTGGGTTCATTCTCCAAGATAATCGCTCCTGGAATGCGCATGGGTTACCTGGTCGCGCCCAAAGAAGTAATCGCTCGGGCTTGGAGCTTCAAGTCAGGTGGGGCTGTTAGCCAGTTCACAGCTCTGACAATCGCAGAATTCATGAAGGGCAATATCGATCGCCATATCGAAGAACAAAACGAATCTTTGATCGCCAAACGGGACGCCATGGTTGCCGCACTGGGCGAAAACTTCGGCAGCACCGTGTCATGGACCGTGCCAGATGGTGGACTATACATCTGGGTTAAGTTCCCTGAGGGAACGGACATGGCGACAGTCCAAGAGGATATATTTCAAGACGGAGTAAGTTACTACAACGGGTCTCAGTTCTCCGCTTCAGGTGAAGGCTCCAACTATGTGCGTCTCTGCTTCGGCCACCCGCCCGTAGAGACCATCCGAGAAGGCATAGCCGAGTTCGCCAAGATACTAGATCGGCGAAAGGTCTTCCCGAGATAGGCTTGCAGAAGAACAGTTATAGCGCTTGTTAAGAAGAGTTTCCAGCGTCATCTGGAAACTCTCTCTTATGGTCTGATCAAAAATCTTAGCTTACGCAACCGGCCGATTAGTAACTAGCGCGTCCACCTTACGTGGGATGAACTTACCGTCACCAAGAGTACCTTTGAACTCACGGTTGTCTACAACAACGTTGCCTCTCAGGACGGTGGTTACAGGCCAGCCATCAGCCTCGAAACCTTCCCAGATACTGTAATCAGAGATATGGAAATCGTCCATGGTCAACTTCCGTTTGAAATTAGTATCAATCAACGTAATATCAGCATCACTGCCGGGGGCCAACACACCCTTGCGAGGGTACAAGCCCATTATCTTTGCTGCGTTGGCTGAAGAAACGTCCACGAACCGCTGAAGAGACATACCTCGACGGGAGACTCCCTCACTATAGGTAACGCCCATCCGAGATTCGGCTCCATTATGGCCGCCGGTGACATCGGCAACGGTTCTTCCAGAAATTTTGGTCTCCCAAGACGTACAGTATTCGTCGGTGGCCATGGTACTGAGGCCGTTGTTTATGATGCCATCCCAAAGGGATTGCCTGTCTGCCTCCGACTTCAAAGAAGGATAGGTATGATACTTCATGCCATTCTCCTCTTTGTAGTTCTCAGAACCGAAGCAACAGTAGTTATGGAGCGTCTCGCCATAGACCGGTCGGCCATCGGCACGAGCCTCTAGGATATTCTGTAACCCTTGGGTAGCGCTAACATGGACGAAATAGACCGGAGCGCCGGTCCATTCTGAGACACGAAGCACACGCCTGAAAGAGACGTCCTCAGACTCCGCGCTGTGGACCAAATGCATGTTATGCCATTCAGTTCGCTCTTCCCGTGCTAGCTTCTGGTACATATGCTGGACCATATCATCATCTTCGGAGTGAACCAGCAACATCGCGTTCATTCTCTGAATCTCCTCCATAAGATCATGGAGGTGCCCAGTACCGACCATTCTCGGTTCTCCGGTAGTAGCAGGAGGCCTAATGTTAGTGGTGAATATCTTGATACTGGAATGCCCGTCTTCCACGGCCTCATGCAGCGAACCCAGAATCTCAGGCGGAATCGCTCCCAAAAGCATCAAGTGATGGGCGTAATCAGCGTAGGACTTACCTAGCCAAGTGTCTGTCCGCTCTTGAATAGCCTGGGGAATGTCGATGCCAGGGTACTGAATAGCGAAGTCCATTAAGGTAGTGGTCCCGCCGAACAAAGCCGCTCTGCTAACCTCTTCTGGAGGGGCTGTCTTAAGGTCTCCGTGACCCATAATCGGTGCAGATATATGGGCGTGAGGCTCAATTCCTCCTGGCACCACAACCATGCCAGTGGCGTCAATCACTCGACCAGCCTCATCAGGTAGTGCACCTGGCGCGGCAACTGCAACAATTTTTTCGCCTTGGATTGCAATGTCCCACAAACCAACACCCATGGGAGTCACAACCTGTCCGCCTTTAATGACCAGATCCAGCATTAGTACACCCTCCATTAATTCAGGCAATTCGAGCCTTGTCAGACTCGATAACGGAGTTTAGCACATAGGCAAAAGTACAGCATTAAGGACAACTCAGAAGTGAACGAAAATCAAAAGGCATAATAACTTGCGCTTGGATCAGTAGTTGAGTTGTTAGTCACCACCGTGAGAGTGAACCGGTATCGCTCCTGGCAGCTGATCTTCCCAATCTGGCAGTAACTCCTTTTGGGTGGGGGGTAGTATCAAGATGCTAATCACGCCCGTCAAACTCATACCGAAGGACAACCACATGGTGGCATCGAATCCATTGGTTATATCTCTAAGGAAACCACCAAGCAAGGACCCAGCGGCCATTCCCACACCAGCACCCATCATCTGATAACCATATGTAGTTCCGATGGGTCCGCTGCCGTAATATTGACGATTGATTATAGGAAAAGCGCTCATCTCACCGCCAAAACCGATACCAAAGAGCACAGCAAACAGGTAAAACTGCCAAGGATCGTGTGCAATCAACAGCAGAAGGATCGGTGCAACCTGAAGGAAGAAACACCCAGCCATTGCCGGTTTGCTGCCAGTACGGTCGGCGATTATGGGAACCGCGAACCTAGTAATGGTGCTTGTAACAGAGAGAACCACAAATATGGTAGCCGCGACCCCTGAAGAAATACCCTCAGCCTCCGCAATGGAAACCAGATATACCAGGATAATCGCGTGGCCAGCGCAACCCCAAAAATGAATACCTATCAGATTCCAAAATGCGCTCGTCCGCTGTGCTTGTTTTATAAACGTCTTAGTCCTGACTCGGGCGATTTCGCCTGTTTGAACCTCCTTAATAGGTTCGTCCTTAGGAGCGCCCAGTGCTCTGATACCAATAGCGGCCGGTTCGTTATAAAACATTTGGACCATTGCCAAGATAATGACGCCGCCCAGAATACCCGGTATCCAGAACGCAGCTCGTAATCCCTCAATTCCACCGCCAAATTGATGGATTATAAGCAGCATTATTGGCACAGCCACTAAAGGACCAATGCCCTGAGACGACTGAAGAAGGCCCATTCCAATGCCCAGATGCCTTCGGAACCACAAGGTCACGGCTGCGGTGAGCGGTACTTGGAAAATTCCCATCGCGGCGCTCAGAATCACGCCGAAAAAAAAGTAGAATTGCCAAAGATTGTTCATGAACCCAGTCAGAACCATGCCCACAATAAACAGCACAGCTCCTAAACGCATCGTCCAACGCACTCCGTAACGGTCCCCCATCATCCCTGCAGGAGGGCCAAACAATCCGGACACAATCCACTGAATGGCGAATCCAAGTCCAACCTGTCCATAACTCCAGCCAAATGAATCAACCAAACGGGGAATGAGAATGCTGGAAGAAGAGCGAAAGGATGAACTGAACAAACGCATCAACGCACCGACTCCCACAATTACCCAAGCGTAATGGACGGGTTTCCCAGCAACCTGCATAGTAGAAGGATTAAGACTGAAATTAGCCATTACATCCCGATATTTGTTTGGATTTTGATCTTAACCGAAGCCAGTACGTTTTTGATAACCATATAGCGGATGTGCGATACAGCACAACCAATTAATATGCAATACCCCGCTATATCGTGTGACAGAAAACTACAAAGATAATAGCCCATGAGCCCAATACAATGAAAGGAGCGAATTAAAATCCATGTTCCATGTGCGGAATCGAAAATACCTTGGGTCAATTTGACTGAAACACAAAGAACCTAAGAACGAATGCGTTGACATTGCTCCTATTATTTGTATAATGGGGGTTTACTAGACTTATGTCGCAAGTGACGAATCCGCTCACCATGCTTTTTAGTCTTCTTCAGCGCGCTTCTCTACAGCGTACAATCACGCCTCAGCCACTAGGCCGTTCGACTAAACGCCTCTACTCACGTTAAGGAGTATTTTAAATGGCATTGTCTCCCGCTCTCAAAGGGCAAACTATGCAACTGCCCGACGTCAAGACCTATGCACAGATACCACAAATCATTGACGTCCCAAATCTGATTCAAAGTCAAATTCAGTCTTGGGATTGGCTCAAGGCAGAGGGATTGATCGAAGTATATCAGGAAATATCCCCAATCGCCGATTACACCGGTAATAAGTATGAGTTGCATTTCTTGGAGCACTATTTCCGGGAGCCTAAACACACTCCTCAAGAAACCAAAGAGCGGGAAATTACCTTCTCACAGCCTCTGTACGTGAAGACCCGCTTGGTCATGAAAGAGACCGGAGAGATCAAAGAACAAGAAATATTCATGGGAGACATCCCCATGATGACAAATAACGGCACGTTCATAATTAATGGCGCTGAACGTGTGGTTGTAAGCCAGCTGGTACGCTCTCCGGGAATCTACTTCGTCCAGGAACGGCATGCCATCAGCAACCGTAACCTTTGTTCTGCAAAATTAATACCGTCCCGTGGCGCCTGGTTAGAGTTTGAAACCAGTGCCAAGGACATCATATCGGTAAAGGTGGACAGAAAACGCAAGGTCTCGGCAACCACGTTCTTACGCGCACTCGGAGTGGCGGATGACGAAGAGATGATGAACCTCTTCTCCGATATCGACACGGATGAATCGCACCCTTACATGCAAACAACCCTGGACAAAGACCCAGTCCTTGAAGCCAAAGATCTAAATTTCAAAAAAGAGGATTTGCGTTCCCTTTGGGAGTGGCTTCACGAAGATAAGGACTTTGACGACGACGCTGCCCGCCGGATAGCTGCCGCCCAGATCGAATTTTACCGCCGCCTCAGACCCGGTGAACCACCCAGCCTGGAAAACTCGCGCACACTGATTCGCAATCTATTTTTCGGTCCACGCCGCTACGACTTAGGTCGCGTGGGACGATATAAGTTGAACCGCCGTCTTGGTCAGGGTGGTAGTAATGACCTGATGACGTTAACGTTAGACGATGTAGTCTCGGTGATTCGCACCATGATTCGAATCAATCAGGGCGAAGGCCACCCAGATGACATTGACCACCTCGGCAACCGTCGAGTGAGAGCGGTAGGCGAACTGGTTCAGAACCAGGTTCGCGTTGGCCTGCTCCGGATGGAGCGCATGGTCAAAGAAAAGATGACTCTAGTGGATCCAGAAATTGCCGCGCCTCAAGGGCTGGTGAATATCCGACCGGTGGTAGCTGCCGTACGTGAATTCTTCGGAGGTTCACAGCTGTCCCAGTTCATGGATCAGACCAACCCTCTGGCAGAGTTGACTCACAAACGACGCCTATCCGCCCTTGGCCCTGGCGGTCTATCCCGAGAACGGGCCGGGTTCGATGTACGGGATGTCCACTTCTCTCACTACGGCCGTATATGCCCCATCGAGACACCGGAAGGTCCCAACATAGGGTTACTCAGTTCCTTAGCGTCCTTTGCCAGGATAAACCCTTATGGTTTCATAGAATCTCCGTACAGGAGAGTATTCAGAAGCCTCGCCAATGACTCTGACGACCTCAAGGGCCGGACTGTCACCGAAGCGGTTTTGGATAAAGACGGTAAGACGATTGTCGGTAAGGGCCGAGCCATCGGCGCGAACAAGATTAATGCACTCAAACAACTGCCAGCCGGCACGATGATTCCGGTGCAGCCTTTCGTCGCCCATCAGGATGACGAGGTTATCTACTTATCTGCCGACCAAGAGGAAGACTTCAAAGTCGCTCAGGCAAACGCAGAACTAGACCACCTGAATCAGTTTGTCCAAGACCGTGTTGAACTGAGAGTAGGTGAGGATTACACCCAAGAAGGAGCAGATACGATTGACTACATGGACGTTTCGCCAATGCAGATCATGAGTGTCTCAGCCGCCCTGATTCCCTTCTTAGAACACGATGATGCGAACAGAGCCTTGATGGGTTCGAACATGCAGCGCCAAGCCGTGCCTCTCTTGCGACCTCAAGCACCTGTAGTAGGCACTGGGATTGAGAGCCGCGTGGCTCGAGATAGCGGTCATCTAGTCCTGTCCGAAGTTGCAGGCGTAGTCACATCTGTCACCGGACGCGAGATAATCGTGACCGATGAAGAAGGTGTGGAATTCTCACATCCTGTCATCAAATTTTCCCGAACCAATCAAGGGACTTGTTTCGACCAACGTCCCATAAGCACCAAGGGCGACGTGGTGGATGTTGGAAGTGTCTTAGCCGATAGCTCTTCCACCGACCACGGTGAACTCGCATTGGGCCAGAACGTGTTGGTGGCATTCATGTCTTGGGAAGGCTACAACTACGAAGACGCTATCATCGTTAGCGAGCGACTATACCGAGACGATTATTTCACTTCCATCCATATTGAAAAGCATGAGATGGAAGCTAGAGAGACGAAACTAGGGCCCGAGGAGATAACGAGGGATATCCCCAACGTGGGGGAGAATAGTCTGCGTGACCTGGACGACCTTGGAATCATCCGAGTTGGCGCAGACGTAGGCCCCGGAGACATCTTGGTGGGTAAAGTTACACCCAAGGGTGAGACGGAGCTGACCGCAGAAGAGAAACTCCTTCGCGCTATTTTCGGAGAGAAGTCTCGGGACGTGAAGGACACATCGTTGCGGGTACCCCACGGTGAGCGAGGCAAGGTCATCGATGTAAAAGTTCTGACCCGCGAGAACCGCGATGATTTGTCGCCAGGCGTAAACCAGGCCGTCAGGGTCTGGATCGCACAAACTAGAAAAATATCGGTTGGTGACAAGATGGCTGGTCGCCACGGTAACAAAGGTGTCGTTGCCAGAATCCTGCCAGAAGAGGATATGCCCTACATGGCTGATGGAACACCTGTCGACATCATATTGAACCCCATCGGTGTTCCTTCCAGAATGAATCTTGGTCAAGTGCTGGAAACTCACCTAGGCTGGGCCGCCCGCGGACTCAACTTCAGGGCCAACACCCCTGTGTTTGACGGAGCTGGTGACCAGCAAATAGAAGATGCCCTTGCCCGTGTCTGGTTCACGGAACAATCCGGCGCCGCCCATATCGGCACCAAGGAGATTCTGCCAGAGGTGGACTACTCCAAGGTGAACAGCTGGTTGGAAGAAAGGGGCTACGACCCGACTTTGATCTTCGACGAGTCGAAATTCGGACACGCTCAAGAAGCCTGTCTAAGAATGTGGCTGACTGAAGAGGCAGGTGTAGACGCCAAGGACATGAACCTTGTTGAAATGCAACGCGCCGCCATTGACGTACACCGCGAGCAACGTATCGCGCCACCTACATTTGGTAAGTTCGAACTTAGCGACGGCCGATCCGGAGAGAACTTTGACCAGTTGGTAACCGTAGGGAATATCTATATTTTAAAGCTGATTCACTTAGTTGAGGACAAGATTCACGCCCGTTCCACCGGCCCTTACTCCATGATTACCCAACAGCCCTTAGGTGGAAAGGCTCAGTTCGGTGGACAGCGATTTGGTGAGATGGAAGTCTGGGCGCTGGAGGCCTACAGCGCCGCCTATAACCTGCAAGAAGTGCTAACTGTAAAATCTGATGACGTGGCCGGACGTGTTAAAACATACGAAGCAATAGTCAAAGGTGAACCCATTGGACAACCAGGTGTGCCGGAATCGTTCAATGTCCTACTTAAAGAACTCCAAAGCCTTGGCCTAGCGGTTGAGTTATTGAATGAGGAAAACCGGCCTCCAACGACACCAGGACAAACATATGAAACCGATCTATTCCAGGCGCTGGAGACGATTTAATGGTTAGGATGGCGGATACAACGGAACTTTCAGGCACAAATTTCAATGCGATCCGTATTTCCATTGCATCACCGGAGCAAATACTGAACTGGTCCCACGGTGAGGTAACTAAACCGGAGACCATCAACTACCGTACACTGCGTCCGGAGAAAGATGGCCTTTTCTGCGAGAGGCTTTTCGGTCCCACAAAAGATTGGGAATGCTTCTGCGGAAAGTACAAACGCATCCGATATAGAGGCGTGATATGCGACCGGTGCGGCGTCGAAGTCACTCGCTCCAAGGTTCGCCGTGAACGCATGGGCCACATTCGATTAGCAGCTCCCGTCGCCCATATCTGGTTCAGCAAGACCACTCCCAGTCGGCTTGGCCTCCTATTGGACTTGTCCCCAAGAAACCTGGAAAGGGTGCTCTATTTCGCCCAGCACATAATCGTTGGTGTAGACGAAGACGTGCGCCTTGAGGCCATTGAACTAGAACAAGCCAAATTCGAACTGGAACTTAGAAAAGCCCGCCGCTTGGCGGAGGGCCGATCGGAGACTTTGAAACAACGCCTGGCCGGAATCATAGGCATCACTGAAACCAACCAGGACGAAGAAACATCTGAAGATGAACCCTCAAAAGAGACCATCGCTGAAGACGTAGCAGAAGAGCCCGTAGCAGAGGTGACCCCGGTTCATACTGACGAAACTGAAAACGACGACGCTTCTTCTATCCTCGAAGAGCCAGAAGTGGCAATGGATCCGGTGACCATTCAAGCGGAGATTGATAATATTGCCGACCAGTTGGCCACCGAAGAAGCTCAACTGGAAGAACAGCTAAAAAATGCTATCGACGAATTAGAAGACTTGCGTGTCCACACACTCATTGCTGAGACACGCTACCGTGAACTGAAAGAGGCTTACGGTGACGTTTTCATTGCCGACATGGGCGCCGAAGCCATCTTGACGATTCTTAAAACCATCGACCTGGAATCCCTCCGGGATCAACTGGTCAACGAAATGCATTCCACGTCGGGTCAGCGTCGAAAGAAGGCCATCAAGCGTTTACGCGTAGTTGAATCATTCCGAAACAGCGGAAACCGTGTCGAGGACATGATACTCTCCGTGTTGCCGGTACTACCTCCTGAACTCCGACCCATGGTGCAGTTAGACGGGGGACGGTTCGCCACAAGCGATCTAAATGACCTCTACCGAAGAGTTATCAATCGCAACAACCGGTTGAAGAGGCTAATGTCCCTGGGTGCACCAGAAATCATCATCCGCAACGAAAAAAGGATGCTTCAAGAGGCCGTCGACGCACTGATAGATAACGGCCGACGGGGTAGACCAATTCAGGGCAGCCACAACCATAAGCTGAAGTCACTATCCGACCTACTCCGTGGGAAACAGGGTCGTTTCCGTCAGAACCTACTAGGCAAGCGAGTGGACTATAGCGGTCGTTCGGTCATAGTAGTGGGGCCTGAGCTCAAGATGGATCAATGCGGACTGCCCAGACGAATGGCTTTGGAATTATTCAAGCCATTTGTAATGCACCGATTGGTCATCTTAGGAATAGCACCCAACATCAAGAATGCCAAGCGTATGGTCGAACGAGCCCGCGGAGAGGTTTGGGACATCTTGGAAGATGTCATAAAAGACCGCCCGGTTATGATAAACCGCGCCCCAACACTGCACAGATTGGGAATCCAGGCATTCATGCCGGTGCTTATAGAGGGCAACGCCATCCAAATCCATCCGTTGGTCTGTTCAGCCTTTAACGCAGACTTCGACGGTGACCAGATGGCCGTTCACGTACCTCTATCACGAATGGCAGTGCTTGAAGCCAAAGAGATTATGCTTAGTACTCATAACATGCTCTCACCTGCTTCCGGAGACCCTCTGGTTGCCCCAACACTTGACATGGTTCTGGGCTGTTACTATCTGACTGAAGTCAGAGAAAACAGCACCGGCAACGGCAGTAAGTTCAACGATTTCTATGAGGCCAATATCGCTTACGCATCTAACCTAATAGACCTGCACGCTCCGATCAAGGTCAGGGAAGTGCGAAACTATGAAAGCGAATGGTTGGAAACCACCTTAGGCAGGATGATTTTTAACGAAATTCTTCCTCCTGAGATTGGCTACCAGAACATCCTAATGAACAGAGGAGCCCTCAAGGATTTAACGGCCAGACTTTACCGCACAGTCAGCAATGAAGTGACTGCTCAAGTTTTGGACGGCGTTAAGGATTTAGGATTCCACTACGCAACCTCGTCTGGTATTACCATCGCCATAAATGACATTAAAGTTTCTTCTAAAAAACAAGAGGTTCTAGACGAGACTACGATCGAAGTGAACAACTTTGAGGATCAGTACCTGTCTGGTCTTATCTCCGAAGAAGAACGATACGAAAAGACTGTTGAAGCATGGACCGACGCTTCGGACAGAACCACCGAGTTAGTGGAAGACGAGCTAAGTAACTATGGCGGAATCGCCGTTATGGCCGTCTCAGGAGCCAAAGGTAATATCTCCCAAATCAAACAAATGGCTGGTATGCGCGGTCTGATGAGCAATCCAAAAGGACGAATCATCGACTTACCTATCAAGTCCAGTTTCCGTGAAGGCTTGACTGCCTTAGAGTACTTCATATCCACTCACGGAGCACGGAAAGGTCTGGCAGACACCGCCCTCAGGACCGCTGACAGCGGATACCTGACCCGGAGGTTGATAGATATTGCCCAAGAAATGATCATCCTCGAAGAGGACTGTGGATCGGCTGACGCTTATTGGATTATCCCACGTCCTGAGGATGACAAAGCTGAAACATTAGCAGAACGAGTCAACGGAAGATTGGCAGCAATGACCATAGCCCACCCTGAAACCGGTGAGATTTTACTAGAGCGAAACGACACCATAGACTTACAAATCGGTCAAATGCTGGCAGATTCCGGAATCAGGGAGGTGCCGGTACGTTCGCCTCTCACATGCGAATGCCACCACGGAGTTTGTCAGGCATGCTACGGCCGACTACCCGCCACAGGAGTCACAGTGGAGATGGGCCAGGCTGTAGGAATCATAGCCGCCCAGAGTATCGGTGAGCCTGGAACCCAACTAACCATGCGCACATTCCATACTGGCGGGATAGCCGGTCTAGACATCACAAGTGGTCTACCCAGAGTGGAGGAGCTCTTCGAGGCTAGAGTGCCCAAGGGCGCCGCCATCCTGGCTGACATCGACGGAGTGGTTGAAATGGAATCGGACGACGAAGGTCGCCGTCTTCGCATCGTCAGCAGCGAAGAATTCCGAGAAGACTACCTGATTCCTGAGGGCGGACAGATTCTAGTGGACGAAGGAGAGGAAGTAGAACCAGGGATGGTCTTAGCCACGACTATGCCTGCACTCAAGGGGAGAAAATCAAGGGCCGCCATCAAGAAGGCTGCAGAAGCTGCTGCGGAGGCAGCTGAATCCGGTGAGGGCGAAGCCATTGAACAAGTCGTCGCCAATATCGGAGGAAGAATCGAAATTGACTCTGACATCATCTCGATTGTCTGGGATGATATCGAAGCTAGAGAACACTTGATTAACTCATCAGCCTACATGTTGGTAGACGACGGCGATACCGTCAAGGCTGGCGACCCGCTAATCAGTGGACCGCTTAACCCACACGACATCCTCCATATACGAGGCAAGGATGACCTGCAAAGCTACTTGGTAAATCAGGTTCAACAAGTCTATGTTTCACAAGGCGTGGCCATCCACGACAAACATATCGAGATTATCCTCCGCCAAATGCTACGACGCGTGCAAGTGGAGTCCACCGGAGACTCGGACTTCATTCCTGGCCAGATGGTAGATAAGTTTGACTTCCAAGACCAGAACGCCAAGGTATTGGCAGAAGGTGGAGAACCCACCACTGCTAAACCCATACTACTTGGCATCACCCGAGCTTCACTTCTAACGGACAGCTTCCTGTCAGCGGCCTCTTTCCAGGAAACCACCAGAGTACTCACCCAAGCAGCGGTCAGCGGAGCCCAAGATTGGCTCCAAGGACTTAAAGAGAATGTCATCATAGGCAGACTCATCCCAGCTCGCGTAGAGATACCTGGAATGGCAGAATTGCTAAAACCCGAACCAGTCGCAGCGATTGCTGCTGTGTCCCCTGGTGGCTGGCTGAGTGGCACAGATGCGGAGACTGGCACTGCCAGTGGTGCATTTGAAGAGGGGGCCGATGAAGGCGCATCACCCAAATCGTCTAACGTATTCACCGACAATGAAACATCGATGCCAACAATGGGAATCGATGAAGACACAGACGACGACACTGACCAACTCCACAGCAACGACAATGATTACGCTGCTTCGATTTTTGGAGAAGATGATGCCGCGGGGAACGAAGAGCCAACCAGCGAGCCAGATGGTGAGGAAAACGAATAGGCCAAATCCTTCACAGATTCAGGGGCTAGACTTATCCGTAGACTTAGCCCCCAATAATCCTCACCATCTACATTTGACCAACCCGGTTATGATCGCCTCCGGAACCTTCGGTTACGACGGTTATGGCAGGGGCATAACTGGAGATATGGATCTGGGTGAACTTGGCGCCGTAATCCCGAAAACGTTCACCCACCTACCAAGAGAAGGCAACCCAGAACCCAGATGGCACCCCACATCTTATCGTGAGGCCTGGGACGCTGGCGATATATTATTCCTCAATGCCATTGGCTTGACTAACCCCGGCATTGAAGCCGGTCTAGTGGACGTGACACCGAGTTGGGACCGGTGGAACGCAACATGCATCCTCAGTTTTGCATCTGATTCCGTGAAACAATTTGGTGACATGGCCGCCATGGCCAATCAAGGCACTGGATTCCAAGGAATTGAACTAAATCTCAGCTGCCCAAACGTTGAAGACGGCTCGCTCTTCGGGCATAGTGCCAATCTCACCGCACAGGCTGTAGCTGCCGTCAGAAAGAACACGGACCGACCTATATTAGCCAAACTAGCGCCAAACGTTCCCAACATCATCGAGATAGCCCGCGCGGCCGTCGACGGAGGAGCAGATGCCATCAGCATCGGTAACACCATTCCGGCCATGCACATAGATACAAAAACTCGTCAACCAGTCTTGGGCAACGTCACTGGAGGACTCTCCGGACCAGGACTCCGGCCCATATCTTTAGCCCTCGTCTATCAGGTCTCCAACGCCGTTGATATCCCGATAATCGGAATTGGCGGTATCTTCTCAGGTGAGCACGCCGCTGAATACATCCTTGCCGGCGCCTCTGCCGTACAAATAGGGAGCGCCAATCTAGTTGGGCTTAGTGCCCCGTGGCGGATATTGTCCGAGCTCAAAGACTGGATGAGTCATTCAGGTCTATCCAATCTTAAGGGTCTCAGAATCTAGGAAAACCCCTCGGAACGCTTCAGCCCCGTATCAACTCCTATTAAGCGTGCATCACCTGAAGGCATTGGATACAATATAATTGGGTTTTACTATTTAGAAACAACCCGAACAGCGTCCGGCCAGCATCTGAGAGGTCTGAGTATCNATGGTTTCTGTTCTCCAAAAAGTTCTTGGCGACCCTAATGAGAAAGCGCTCAAGAAACTAACTCCCNTAGCTAGAGGTATAACCGAACTCGAGCCTGATTTCCAAAAGATGACCGATGAGGAACTTCTGNACATGACCGCTGAGTTTCGGACTCGTCTAGCCGAGGGTGAAAGCCTGGACGACATTAGTCCTGAGGCTTTTGCTACAGTTCGGGAAGTTGCCCGCCGGAAGCTGAAACAACGCCACTATGACGTTCAACTGATTGGTGGATTAGTCCTGCACAAAGGACAAATCGCTGAGATGAAGACCGGCGAAGGAAAGACCCTAGTCGCCACCCTAGCCGTGTACGCCAATGCCTTAGAGGGCAAAGGGGTACACGTGGTCACAGTGAACGATTACCTCGCGCGCCGTGATCCTGTATGGATGGCTCCTGTCTACCATGCCCTGGGACTTACGGTAGGATGCCTACAGCACGACGCCAGTTACATCTACGACCCGGCAATCACTGAAGCCAATAACGGCATGGAATTTCTCCGGCCTGTTTCCCGTACAGAAGCATACCAAGCCGACATCACATACGGGACCAATAACGAATTCGGATTTGATTACCTCCGAGACAACATGACTTTGGAAGCCACAAACCGAGTTCAGAGGGAACTCCATTATGCCATCGTTGACGAGGTAGATAACATCCTCATAGACGAAGCCCGAACTCCTCTGATCATCAGCGGTCCTGCCGAAGAGCCCGTCCAACTCTACCAGAGCTATGCCAAGCTCGTTACACGTCTAGACGATGAAGCGGATTTCACTATCGACGACCGCACAAGGGCCATCTCCTTAACAGTGGAAGGTATTACCAAGATGGAGAAATGGACCAATATCGATAACCTCTACGATCCGGAGAATTACCACCAGGTACACTACCTGGAAAACGCTCTAACCGCGGAGATTTCTAAGATTCGTGACAAAGACTATGTGGTTCAGAACGGTGAGGTAGTCATCGTCGATGATTTCACCGGTCGTCTACAGCCCGGTCGACGATGGTCAGACGGTCTTCACCAAGCAGTTGAGGCCAAAGAGGGCGTCAAGATACAGAGGGAAAGCATTACCTACGCTACCATCACGCTGCAGAACTACTTCCGCCTATACGAGAAACTAGCCGGGATGACCGGCACCGCTCTCACCGAGTCTGACGAGTTCTACAAGATCTACGGACTTGAGGTGGTGGCAGTCCCTACCAATTTACCTCTTGGCCGGCAAGATGACCCGGACCTTGTATTCCAGACCGAGGACGGCAAATGGAACGTGGTAATCGAGGATATCGCCTCGATTCACGAAACACACCAACCTTTGCTCATTGGGACAACATCGGTAGAAGATTCCGAATATCTAAGTGAACGTCTTAGGAAACGGGGCGTCCCCCATCAAGTATTGAACGCTAAGAACCATGAACACGAAGCATCCGTAGTTGCCCAGGCTGGCCGTCTTGATGCCGTTACCGTCTCCACTAACATGGCCGGCCGTGGCACAGACATTGTGCTTGGCGGCAGCGATACTACCCGTGACGGATGGAAGGACGAGCACGACCAGGTTATCGGCCTAGGTGGACTATACGTAATAGGAACAGAACACCATGATGCACGCCGCATCGACAACCAGCTGCGAGGTCGTGCCGGGCGCCAAGGAGACCCTGGTAAATCCCAGTTCTATGTGTCCTTAGAAGACGAACTCATGCAGCGTTTCGGCGGCGAGCGTATAAAAACCGTGATGTCTTGGACCGGCCTAGACGAAGAAACCCCAGTGGAGAATAAAATCATCACCAAGTCCATCGGCAGCGCTCAAGTCAAGGTTGAAGGCTATCACTTTGACATGCGCAAACACCTGCTAGAGTACGACGATGTACTAAACAAACAGCGTGAGATTATTTACGAAGACCGCTTTGAAGCGCTTAGCGGAGAATCTCTGAAGCTCAAATTCATAGATATGCTAAGACGCGAGTTCTCTGCAGCTGCAAATCACCACCTACCAGGAAAACATGTGGATGATTGGAATGGAGACGGTCTGATTAACGAGATTCGTCAAATCTGTCCTCTGCCACCTGAGTTGACAGAATCAGATCAAGTATTCGACTGGAGCCGAGACCAGATACTTGAGATATTGAAAGACTATGCCGAGACGATCTACGACACCCGCGAAGAAGAAATCGGTACCGATCAGATGCGTACGGTGGAGCGATTGCTCTTGCTTCGAGCAATCGACAACCACTGGGTACAGCACCTAACGGCTATGGAGAATCTGCGCACAGGCGTAGGGCTACAAGCCTANGGCCAGCGCGACCCCCTGGTAGTATACAGATCCGAGGGGCATAAGATGTTCGGTGATCTGCAGATCGCAATTGAGAACGAAGTGATTCGCACAGTGTTCCACGCCCAACTCACAGATCAAAATGCTCAAAGCGGTAAGCGACGATCTCCAACTGCACCCGTCTCCAAAGAGAGTCCCATGAAAGCGATAAACGACCCTAGCCGTGGCTCATCCCCAGTTGGTTTCAGCGGAAAGGTCGGCCGCAATTCGACCTGCCCTTGCGGCAGCGGCAAAAAGTACAAGCGTTGCCACGGAGGATCAGCCTAACTGTCTAGAACAACTAGCTCAACGTATGCTGACGGAAATCAATACCGTTTCTGGAATTCTCGGGTGTTTTTGTCGAAAATCATCTCAGATAAGAAGGCTTAGAAACAAGAACGGACCAACCCTTAGTTGCATTCAGAGTAACGGCAAAAAGTATATCGTACTAGAAAGAGAGAACTAATCAAACACACTTACTTTTTTCCGAACAGCCTTGCGAAGAAACCGGGTTTACTGGCCGTAACCGAAGGCTCTTCCCGTTCTGGCATGTGATGACCGTGACTATGTCCACCAGGCCCATGATCATGTCCATGTTCATGCCCGTGGGTATCATCAGACACGCCTGAATTTTCCGTTAAATACTGATTAGGATCCTTATCGAAAATCACCTTGCAGCCCGGCGCGCAAAAATAATACGTCTCTCCATCATGTTCACTCTCCCCTCCCGGAGGGTTGTCGATATCCACGTCCATCTTGCAAATCGGGTCTATTGCTGTAGCCATTCTATATTTCTCCAAATCCCTATATCGTCTCTAAATAATTCCAACCATCATATTCCTACTATATCTTTGATCGGCGCAACCTCAAGGAATTAGTGACCACACTTACTGAGCTGAACGCCATGGCCAACGCAGCCAACGCCGGATTCAAGAAACCTTGCTGTCCAAAGAAGAATTCTAATCCACCAGGCACTCCGCCAAACCCATTGAAGACAGGGTAGAGCATCCCTGCCGCCACAGGGATCAACAGAACATTGTATAAAAAAGCCCAAAATAGGTTCTGCTTGATGGTTCGCATGGTCTGACGACTTAAGTTTAAGGCGTTAGCCACCCCGTTAACCTCGCTTCGCATCAAAGTTATGTCAGCAGACTCCATAGCGACGTCGGTTCCGCTACCCATGGCTAAACCGACGTCTGCCTGGGCCAAAGCAGGAGCATCATTAATGCCGTCGCCTACCATCGCCACTACCCTTCCGTCTAGCTGCAGCCGTTTAACCACCGCAGCTTTGTCCTGAGGGAGCACTTCAGCTTCGACTTGATCCACCTCCAATTGTCTGGCTATGGCGTCAGCGGTCTGAGCGTTGTCTCCAGTGAGCATCACCACGTCCAGACCCATTTCCCGCAATTTGGACAAGCCCGATAAAGCATCAGGTTTCACAGTATCAGCCACGGCGATTAGCCCCAACGCGATTTCGTCAGCAGCCAAAAACATCACGGTTTTACCGTCCATTGCCAGTACCGATGCCTGCTCCTCGAGACTAAGTAAAGCTATTCCCGACTCTTGCATCAATGCACCATTACCG
>JAKUNL010000012.1 GCA_022451925.1 Dehalococcoidia bacterium | reverse complement strand
AATATGCAAACCTGCCCTGGGATACCATATTGGGAGCTGAATTGGCACACGCTTATAAACCCGATGCCAAGACTTATCTGACTGGTGTCGAACTCCTGCATCTCAAGCCGGAACAGGTCATGATGGTGGCTGCTCACCAAGGTGACTTGCTTGCCGCCGCCAAACAGGGTCTTAGGACTGCGTTCGTTAAACGACCGTTGGAGCGCGGGATTAACGGAAAGGTTGACACCACGCCAGATCCGTCCTTTGACTTTGTCTGTGATGACTTCAGGGATCTAGCGACACAGTTAGGTGTCTAGCAACATTCAAGTTAGGAGCAATCATGGCCCGTTTTGGTGTGCGACTGGAAAATGACCCGACCCTGAGCCCTCAGGACTATCAGGAACTGTCTGCTCAAGCCGAGAAGAATGGATTTGATATGGTCTGGTTGCCTGAAGGCGGTGGCCGCGATTCGCTGACCTCTTTGGCAACCATGGCAATGAAGACAGAACGAGTGATGCTGGGCACTGGGATTCTGCCCATATTCGCCCGCACACCCACCAATACCGCCATGGGGGCTGCGGGTATGGCGGCTGTGTCCAATGGGCGGTTCATATTGGGACTGGGAGTTGGACACGCGCCGACTGTAGAGAGTAAAGACGGTATCCCTTTCAGACAACCTATGACCCGCATGCGGGAGACCATACAAATCATCAGAAGGTTACTTTCTGGAGATGAGGTCAATTTCAAAGGTAGGCAGTTTAACTTGACTGGCGCATCAATGGGAGCGGCCACTCCTAAAAAGAAGGTGCCCATCTATATCGCAGCGCTAGGACCTCAGATGCTGGAGATGGTTGGGGAACTTTGCGATGGCGTGCTGATGAACTGGACGGCGGTGGATTACCTGGAAGAAGCAATCATCCACATCAAGCGTGGAGCTGACAGAGTTGGTAGAGACATATCGGAGATTGACATCGCCGGGTACGTGCGGGTGGCAGTGGGGAATGACGTGTCGGCGTCAAGGGAATCCTTGCGGAGACAGGTAGCTAGGTATGCCAGCAATCCGTTCTACCGTAACTTCTTTGCCCAGACCGGGTTTGATAAAGAGATGTCTGCCGCCGCGGCCGCGTTGAATGACGGCAACTTGGACAAAGCGGCTGAATCAATAACCGTGGAGATGCAGGATCAGGTGGCCATCGTTGGGACCGTTGATGAATGCCGTGCGGCCCTAGAGAAGCGCCGAGCTGCGGGACTGCAGTTACCGGTCATCGCGCCATTCGCAGTTGGTGATAACAAAGCATCCCACATGCACGTGATCGACTCGCTGGCTCCAAATTAAATCCCATGTCACCTCATACACGAGCAGATTGAGTAGATTTACGCCACTGGCGTCAGACCGCAAATATCGGCTACTAACTCGTAAGAGTGGACACGGTCTTCAAGGGCGTGGGTGATGGTTACGATGCTTAGGTCGGGCGTCTGGTACCATTCTGCAATCTCTTCCAATCTTTCCTTTACCTGCTCTGGAGTTCCATCTACGCAAACGCTTTGGTATTGATTTACGTAGGCGGCTTCGTCAGCCTGGTACACATATGCAGCGGCGTCTTCTGGTGATGGTATGCCCGCGGCTCGTCCTGTGATGTTAAGCAGTCTGGACAGGTTGCGGCAAGCCGAGAGCCTCAGTGCCTGTTCCTCGGTTTCAGAGCACACGACATGCACACCCACGTTTACTTTCGGTTCCGGAAAGGACGCAGATGGCTGGTAATTCTTTCTGTAATTCTCCACCACAGCTGGTCCCTCTTCCACGGCGATGCCGAAGAAATGCGCATAGGCAAATGGCAGACCTAGTTGGGCGGCCATATTGGCGCTTTCGTACCTGGAGCCTAGGAGCCAGACATCAGGTACTTCAGGTTCCCCTGGACCGGCGCTGATGCTCGAGAAAAAGTGATTGTCTTCCAGGTCGTTGTTAAGGAAACCGAGCAAGTCAACCACTTGTCTGGGGAAGTGGCGTATCTCTTTTGGTTGTCCGGGGAAAGACAGGGCAGCGGCAGTGATTTGGTCACTGCCGGGGGCGCGACCTACGCCTAGGTCGATGCGTCCTGGGTAGAGGGCCCCTAGTAATCGGAAGTTCTCCGCAACCTTCAGGGCGCTGTAATGGGATAGCATGACCCCGCCGCTGCCAACCCTGATGCTGTTGGTGTGGGCTGCTACCTGGCCGATGAGAATCTCCGGGCTGGTGCCGGCATAGTTGGGTGCGCTGTGATGCTCGGCTAACCAATATCGCTGGTAGCCTAGCTTTTCGACTTCTACTGCCAGCGCGATTGTGTCGCGCAACGCCTGGCCAGCCGACTCTCCGACACGTACCGGTGACTGGTCCACGACGCTTAATTCAAGTTTCTGACTCAAGTGTATACCTCAAAATGGCATTTAGGTCTTTCCAAGCTTGATCAACGGAATCTGTAGGTAGGAAAGTCCATGAGGCTCGAGAGATTCGGATAGGGTTTTGGATACTAGCTATAAGTATACAAGGTATGACTAGGTACCGTTAATCTCAACTACTGTGATAACGGATAGGAAGTCCGTCGCCGTCCGTATAAGGGTGTCCATACAGGTCCGTTAACCCCGCAATTATTGAAGACAATTACGAGTAACCTGGGTATCTATTCACCAGACGACGCAGCAAGTATCTCTTCCACCGTACCGGTCTGGCGGTTGTCACCACCAAAAACTGCCCCAACTATACGAGACTCAACCTTATTTTTCGCCAGCTGGTAAACATTATCCTGATAGGGGATGAATCCAACTTCGGAAATAAGTCCACGCGCTTCATTACCTAAGAAATACCGGATGAACTCTAGGACTTGCTCCTGTTCTAAAGCATTCTTCTCGATATATATGAGAAGGGGTCTAGATAACGGGGCATAGGTTCCGTTGTTGATGGTTTCATCGGTTGGCTCAATACATCCATCACCACCGTCGATCGGAACTATTTTGAGTTTAGCCGCGTTCGCAGTGTAATAGGCATATCCGAAATACCCTAATCCATTGGCGTCATTAGAAACACTGTGCACGAGCACATTGTCATCCTCACTGGCTAGGAAGTCCCCCCGGGAAGCCTGTGCCTCACCGTTTACAGTCTCTGTGAAGTAGTCAAATGTACCCGAATTTACGCCTGGTCCATAAAGATTCACTGATTCGTCAGGAAATGAATCTCTAACTTGGTTCCAGCGAGTAATCTTACCTTCGGCTTCAGGACTCCAGAGAGTATGCAACTCGTCTATAGTGAGACAATCTACGAAGTCGTTGGTCGGATGGACAATAACACTCAGACCATCATTAGCAACTGGTAGTTCTACAAACTCGCGACCTGAATCAGCGCATAAGTCTATTTCTGATTGTTTAACTGGACGGGAAGCATCTTGGATATGGATCTCGCCTGCACAAAACTTCTTGAAACCACCGCCGGTACCAGAGATACCAACCGTTATCCGGGTTTTTCCTCCAGTCAGTATCCCAAATTCTTCCGCTACGGCCTCAGTGATAGGAAACACCGTGCTAGACCCGTCGATAATAATATCGCCGCTTAATTGTTTTGAACCAGTATCCGAATCTGAACTTCCGCATGCTATCAATATTAACGCTGTCGCAAATACTACAGCGAAGGCTAGTGCCCGTGTCCTACAGAGAAAGACCTGCGTATTTAACATTAAAGCGATTGCTACTCCATATTAAGATTTTTGGGTGCGCCCAATTAAAAATTGGAACCAATACGATTTTAACGACTCCATAAATTCTACTAAGCATTATTGGTACACCGCTAGTATATGCAGTTTTAGACGTAGGAGCAGAGCCCTATTTCCTGTCATAACGATAGGTATTGTCTATTAGTAAAGATTTGATAGAAAAGCTTAGAGTAGTTGTTTATCGTTGGCTGAAAGAGGTTGCTGAGGGATCCGCTGTTACAGTGGCAGGTCTATTCGAGATCGAGAAGAAGGAGGGCAAGAAACCAAAGGTTTCCCAATCAAGGCTTGTATTGATGTCAAATCCTTAGCCCACCAATCATTAATTCTATCGACAAAATTGCCTATGTTGTAGAGCTGAATTTGGGTTAATGGAAGAGATCAGATACATCACCGAAGGCCTTAGACAAACTTAATGCTGTCGTTTACCTATTGGGGATTTTAGCCACAAATTAGCCACAATTTATTTTCAACTCGTAGGCACGAATTTCGCATTTAGCCTCAAAAGTGTGTCTAGGAAACACGCCAGTACACGCCTGTGAACAAAAATCAACTTATTCTTAATCAGTAGGTCCAAGATTCCATACACATGAGAAGTGCCCAGAAAATTAAGTGCGAAATAGTTCGTGACCATTTGATCTAAACAAAGCCCTCGACCATTACAGTCGGGGGCTTTGTTATTGGCTGAAATCAGGTGATTTCGTGCCTAGTTTGTATCTGGCGGGAGTGCGAGGGAGTCGAACCCACCTACCCCCCTCGTCACGAAGCATAACGGATTTGTAAATTGGTTTGTAATCCTATTGCGTGCTCCATAAGACGGTTTTATAATTCTCGATGAATGAAGAATAGGAACCGATCTTAAAGTCGTTCTCTGGGCTACAAAACCTGGGGGCCGATTTTTTTTTGCTCTGTAGGGTTTCTGTGGCCGCTTATGAGGCTAGACTGACAGGTGTTGTCGGTTTGAAGCACTGTGATGACTTAGATATTCCTTGTGTTCAGACCGATTGAAGGAACTGAGGGTTGGGCTTTCTTTTAAGGCGGTGCACTTCTTGATTTCAACCCAGATCAAACATGGAAAGACTGGAGCAACTTCGGTCGAGTGAATTCTCAGGATAGTACTGTTGAAAGAGATATTTTTGATAACCGATAAGAATGTGGCCGTATCGAATGAGTAGCGAGATCAAGGTTGGCTAGAAATGCGGTAGGTTCTCAATTGGAACAGGGTTCCCGTATAGCCTGGAAACGGATGGTTATGGAACGAGGCATCGCGTCGATACTTTTCCTTTCCACATTTTTGTCTGTGCTGGTAACCGCTGGGATAGTGGCAGTTCTTCTTGCTGAGGCGATTACTTTCTTCGCTGATGTTTCCGTATTCGAATTCATTACCGGAACTCGCTGGACCCCGCTCTTTTCATCAAAACAATTTGGCGTTCTAGCCTTGGTTGCTGGTACTACGTTGACTGCCGTTATGGCCATGGTAGTGGCTTTGCCATTGGGTTTGCTCAGCGCGATCTATCTCAGTGAATACGCACCGAATTCAGTGCGTAAAGTGGTCAAACCCATTTTGGAAGTCCTAGCTGGGATACCAACTGTGGTATACGGGTATTTTGCCCTTTTGTTCGTAACTCCGATTCTACGGTCGATCTCAGGCGACATCGCAGTTTTTAACGCCATGAGCGCGTCTATTGTAATGGGCATAATGATTCTACCCATGGTCTCAAGCCTCAGTGAGGATGCGATGCGGTCTGTGCCCAGGAACCTGCGGGAGGGCGCCTACGCCTTAGGATCTACTAAGCTGGAGGTGTCTACGTTGGTGGTGGTTCCTGCCGCTTTGTCCGGGATTGTTTCGGCTTTTATATTGGCGGTCTCTCGGGCGATTGGTGAGACGATGATCGTGACCATCGCTGCTGGGCAGAACCCCACCTTCACACTGAACCCGTTTGTACCAATTGAAACCATGACCGCATATATAGTTCAGGTCAGCCAAGGTGATGCGCCAGCTGGATCTATTGAGTATAAGACTATATTCGCCGTAGCTCTGCTACTTTTCACTATAACCCTCTTGATGAATCTGTTGAGCCAGTTTGTGGTTAGCCGGTTTCGGGAAGAGTACGAATAATGGCGGTAATCTCTCAGACAGAATTCCAGCGGAAGAGAGGTCGTCGTAAGTGGATGGGGCGCGCTTTTTACGGTTTGTGCCTCATATCGGTGGCAATTGCACTGGGAATGCTGGCCGTTCTGCTTGTCTACCTGCTTATTCAAGGCATCACAGGTATAAGTTGGAGCTTTCTGACCAGCTTTGCATCGCGGCATCCGGAACAAGCGGGAATCAAGGCGGCTATTTTGGGCAGCATCTATGTGGTTACGGTGGCCGGTTCGGTTTCTTTTGTATTGGGTGTTGCTTCTGCGCTCTACCTTGAAGAATATTCTGCCCGGAGTAAATTTGCTCGAATAGCCAAGATCAACATCGCGAACCTGGCTGGCGTGCCGTCAATTGTTTACGGAATTTTGGGTTTGCAGATATTTGTTCACAGCCTCCACTTAGGCAAGAGCGTACTAGCAGGTGGATTTACGCTTGCACTGTTAGTATTGCCTATTGTTATCGTGGCTTCAGGCGAAGCAGTGAGAGCTGTTCCACCGTCTCTACGTGAAGCTGCTTATGGACTTGGCGCTACCCGCTGGCAGGTCATATGGCACATGGTGATACCACAAGCTTTCCCTGGCATTTTAACCGGTGTGATTCTCGCGGTCAGTCGGGCCATTGGTGAGACGGCACCTCTGATCGCAATGGGCGCTTTGACATTTGTACCTTTCACTCCGGACAGTCCGCTGAGCCGGTTTACAGTGTTGCCCATTCAGATCTTCAACTGGACATCAAGGCCGCAAGAAGGATTTCAGGAGGCAGCAGCAGCCGGTATAATCGTGTTGCTCGTTATTCTACTTGTGATGAATGCGGGCGCCGTGATACTGCGTAATAAATTTCAGAATAAATCGGAAGGGTAATCGGTCTCTATGTCCGATTCGAATAGCTTACTTGCAGAGGGAATAGAAGTTACATTGCAAAATCAGGATTCAATACTCCAGAGTCGGGGTCTGAGCGTTTATTACGACACAAAGAAGGTCGTAACAGACGTTGATTTGGATGTGGCACGAAACCGAATAACCGCGATAATCGGACCGTCGGGTTGCGGCAAGAGCACTCTGCTGCGCTGTTTCAACCGAATGAATGACTTGATTCCTTCGGCTAAAGTCGAAGGTCAAGTGATGTTTGATGGATTGGACATTTACGGCCAAGGAGTCGACCCCACCGAGATACGTTATCAGATTGGCATGGTGTTTCAGCGGCCTAACCCCTTTCCGAAGTCCATCTACGACAACGTGGCGTTCGGGCCTCGAATTAACGGCTTCCAAGGCGACATGGATGAGATCGTTGAGCGGTCTTTGGTAAGGGCGGCGCTGTGGGACGAAGTCAAGGATCGGCTCAAGACGAGCGCACTTGCCTTGTCCGGCGGCCAACAGCAACGCCTTTGCATTGCAAGAGCACTGGCTGTTGAGCCCAGGGTGATCCTGATGGATGAGCCATGTTCAGCTCTGGATCCGATAGCAACCTTGGCTATTGAAGAGCTGATGCGGGAGTTGTCTGAGGATTATTCCATCATAATAGTGACTCACAATATGCAGCAGGCGGCTCGAGTCTCTCACTATACCGCATTCCTGATGCTTGAGGAGGCACGAGTAGGGTTCATGGTGGAGTTCGGTGAGAGTCGTCAGATCTTTACCAACCCTGAGGATGAACGGACTGAGGCCTATATTACCGGTAGGTTTGGCTAGTCAGGGAGGGCAGTATGGTTAGAGCTGATTTCGATAGAAGCCTTGAGGAACTACAGGCGGAATTGGTTTTTCTGGGCGAGTTGGTCGAAAAAGCTATCATTAAGTCTATGGAAGCCTTGGAAAACCGGGATTTAGCTGTTGCCTATGAGGTCGTTGCTGAGGACGATCAGATTGACGAGAAGCGTTTTGAACTGGAAGAGAAATGCATTAACTTGATTGCCACCCAGCAACCCCTAGCCATTGACCTCAGAACTCTTTTGTCCGTATTACATATTGCGGTTGAGCTTGAACGGATGGGGGATTACGCTGAGGGNATCGGCAAGATTTGCATGATTATCGGCGACGATGTTCCGATGGACATTCCTCCTCAGCTGCCCCTAATGGCCAAAGCCGGTACGGTTATGTTGCGCCGAAGTCTCAAGTCTTTGGTGGACCGGGATACGGACCTGGCCAACGATGTCTGGGACTCGGATGATGAAGTAGATACCCTCTACGATGATGTTTGCCACCAAATCTTCTTGGATATGGGGGAGCATCCCAAAACTATCGAAGCGTCTACCCATTTTTTGTGGGTAGCACATGATTTGGAGCGAATAGCCGATCGGGCCACTAACATCGCAGAAAGGGTGATATTTATGGTAACTGGACGGAGTGGACGCTATGAATCTCTCAAAAATGAGTAATTGCTGACCCAACCACGTTCGGTTCTTACCGCTGATTATGTTTTATTGGCCGCGTACCTTCTGCCGTTGTTTTTTATACTGATATGAGTCACAATTGGGCTTAAGTGGATGTGTTTTGCGGTGGTTGAGGGTGAGGTATCCGGTCGCTAATATAGATGTTTAAAGCGATTCGAAAATCTGAAACTACGGCACCAACTATTTATGCAAGATAAGTACTTAGAAGAGATTGAAGAGATTCTTAAGAACGCCGGCGAGGCTGTGCCTGGAGAATCTCGGTCCGATTCGGAAAGACCACTGGAGGATCGACCAAGGTCGGTGAGCAGAGCTACTGAAGCGGAGAAACCGACGTCATCGTATTCCCCCAAGGGTAGGCGTTGGCCAACCGTCACTCCTGGTAAGCTTCTATTGACCGGTTTGGTGGTGTTTGTCGTAACTGCCATTCTTCAGATTTGGATCCTGGTCTGGGTAGGTTTAGCTCTGTTAGTAATTGGTTATCTATTATTTTTTGTCACACCCAGAAATATCTCTATGGAAAAACGGTGGCGAGGAGAATCTATTGAGGATGAGCCCGAGTCCCTCTGGGACCGGTTCAAATATTGGATTAAAAGCTAAACTCCCATCGCAGATTTTGAAACAGAAACGGGCCTCATTCACATGAATAAGGCCCGTTTTTATTTGGTCGTTATGTGCGTTTAATTTGGGTTGAGTCGCTCCGCTAATGCCAGAATTAGATTGCCCATATGGGGATGATCCGGCTCAACATCCACCCTGAATCCTGCTTCAAGCATTCTTTCAGTGCAAACTGGGCCAACTGATGCCACTACTCCAGGTCCTTTAGACAGGATTCTCTTTAATGATTCCTCTTTGCCGGCCTGATTGGCTATCGACAGCAGATTTCCAATCTGGATCTGGCTGGTGAACGCCAAAGCGTCAACCTTGCCCTCCGCTAACGCGTCTATCAGACCTAATACCGGAGACACATCCTCGGGCAGGCCCCAGGTGTACAAAGAAATCTCCTGGACTGTGGCACCTCGTTTTACCAGGGTTTGGGTTAACTTGTTGTTGGGCCCGCCGTACGCCTGCACAGCCACGTTTTTCCCTGATACGTCTAGTCTTTCTATGGCNATCAGCAGATCTGATGACGTGAATGGCTCGGGTGGCATGTGGTCGATATGAACCTTGTAACGGCGTAGGACGGCCGCAGGCTTTGGGCTGCGAGCGATGACTGTTGTGGAGGTCAGGGCATCTAGCAATTCGGCTTCGCGGCCTTGAGACGCTGCGCTATCGAAGAGCGCTTTGGTTCCCACTCCAGTCTGGAAGACCATCACTTGCACCGTGCTGGAGCAGATGTCATCCACTAGTCGAATCACCTCTGGGGTGTCTCCAAGGTGAATTTCTTGAAGTACTGGAGCGGGATAAGGCACACCGCCATGACGCTCAATCAGGGACCCCATCTCTGAAAGCATGCGGGCCTCGACGTAGGCGATTGTTTTTCCTGCCAGAGTAGTCGTGCTTGAAGCTGCCAAATCAGTGATGCCCTATACAGCGCACTCGCCCTCTCCGCGTTCTAGTTTGTAGGCGTTGGTGCGTTCCCAGTCTATGTATAGATCGGAACCGGGAGTTACATCCGCTAGAGCTTGTTCGGCCTTTTCTGCGACCTCTGTGATTCCTTCAAGGCCGACTCGGTCCAAGAATTGATTGAACTTCTCGCTGTCGGAAGAGCGGTTCTCTTTGTAATAGGAGACGACCTGCTTCAACACACCGGGGACGGACTTGGCTGGAATCTTGATTCGAGGAATCCGGGTCCCGATTCTGGAATCCTGAACATTGATATCTCCGTAATTGCCGCCGAGAAACATCTCGTAGGCGGGAACTTGCTCTCCGTCAGGACCCTTGGTCGCGCCCCCATGAAAACCGATGTTGGCGATGTGGTGGAGGCCACAACCGTTGGGGCAGCCACTCATCTTAATGCGGATGTCGTTGACGCCTTCGTCTTCGGTCAGGCCGTTCCAGCTTTGAATCTCTTGTTTGAGAGCGCCGGCCAGACCCATGGAGGAGGTGATGCCTAGCTTGCAGCTATCCGTACCGGGGCAAGACACGACGTTGCTGATGGAATTAGCATCGGCTTCTGCGAGGCCTATCTTAGTCAGTTCGTCGAAAACATCGTGGAGCAGGTGCTCAGGTATAAACCGCAGAAGCAGGTTTTGTTCTTGGCTGACCCTCGCCCGACCACTGGTGTACTTACCCATGATGGCGGAGAGGCCATGGAACTGGGCGGCGGTGATGTTGCCGCGATCCGGCTTGACGTGGACCACGAAGTAGCCATCCTGTTTTTGGGATTCCACGTTAGTCTCTCGCCATTTGGCATAGTCTGCACCGTGGTCGTTATCGTTAGCAGAGTTGGTAGACAGTGCAGGAGGAGTCTCCTTCAAGAGTTCTTCAACATCCATGTAGGGTTTCGGGTCAATTGGCCCAATTTTTTCGAGCTCGGCTTCTACCAAGGTCTTGAACTCGTCGATACCAATCCGATCGACCAAGACTTTCAAACGGGCCATCATCCGGTTCTTTCGCAACATGTCGGCGTTATTGAACACAGTGAACAGGGCCAAGGCCAATCGGAGTATGTCTTCCTCAGGTAGGAATTCGTATAGAGGCTTGGCCAATCGTGGCATGATTGATGTGCCACCGGCGACGAAGACTTTGAATCCGCGTTTCTCTACACCATCCACCACTTTGATCTGGGAGACGTAGGTTAGGTCTTGAATTGCAGCGGCGACGTGGTCGTGGTCGTCGCATCCGGTGAAGGCGCTCTTGAATTTGCGAGGGAATGCCTGGGTTATGGGATGCCTCACTGCAAACCTGACGAATGCCGCCAAGTAAGGTGTAGGGTCGAATACCTCTGATGCGCATACACCAGAAACCGGTGATCCCACCACGTTCCGGACTACGTTTCCGCAGGCTTCACGAGTGCTCAAACCGGCTGCTCCGAGGAGCCTTAAGGCATCGGGGCATTGGTTCAACGGTACGTGGTGAAATTGGAAGTTTTCCCTGGTGGTGATGTGGCCCTTGCCGAGAGGGGCAAACTTCTCTGTGAACACGCCTAGGGCATCCATCGCTTCTGTACTAATGATACCGCCAGGAATCTTGATGCGAATCATCTGTACGTCGGCCTGGCGTTGGCCGTACACGCCCTGTTTCAAACGGAAAGGTGTGAACTCCGTGTTTTCCAGTTGGCCCGCAACGAACTTCGCCGACTCCTCTTCCAACCGCCCAATCTCGTCGTCCATGAATGGAATGATGCTCTGAGATTTCTTGGACAACTCCAAGCTCTCATTGTAGATGGCTTCTAGGCTTTTTTCTGATCCGGTCGAAGTGTTGCTAGTCAAGGCGTCCTCCAAATATTTGGGCAAATAAAAAACCCACCAGTCTCGCATAGATTGGTGGGCTCCAAGGGTTCCTAGTCGTTGTTAGCTAAACGGCGTGGATTACCTGATCCCTATGTAACAGATACAGGTACAACAAGACGCGCAGGGGTTACCGTTCACCTTAAACATTGCATTAGAGTCTACTCTTACGAGAAAAAACTGTCAACAACCACGCATAAAAAACAAAACTATTGGCGATTTCCCAAATTGGCGGAGGCCCGCTGGTCATCGTATTCTCTTGTAACTCTGATGCCTGTATAGTCATAAAAGTCAAGTCTTCGAACTAGCTATATCAAAGGTGATTAGGCATGAAATCCACTGCTGATGTCGTAATTGTTGGCGGCGGCGTAATTGGCACAAGTCTGCTGTTCAATCTGGGCAGATTGGGTGTGACAGACACCCTGCTATTGGAGAAAGATGTGCTTGGCTCTGGATCAACGGGGCGTTCCCAAGCCATCTGCCGAATGCATTATTCCAACCCTGTTACGGCGATTATGGCCTGGGAGAGCCTTGGTATCTTCAGCAATTTCAAGGAAGTAGTGGGCGGTGAATCCGGATTCGTGGAGACTGGTTACTTGGTCGTTGTGACTGCTGATGACAGTGTGGGCCTGGCACGGAACGTTTCCATGCAATACGGACTTGGCATCGACACCATGCGAGTAACGGCACGAGACCTGGAAGATATTGCCCCAATGGTAGCGGTTTATGAAGACGAGTTCATGGCGTGGGAGCCTCAGTCTGGTTACGCGGACCCATATATGGTGACCACCTCATATGGAGTTCGTGCTAGGGAGATGGGAGCGGAGATTTCATTGCGCAATCCTGTGACCTCAATCGAGGTTGGATCTGGTCGAGTTAAAGCTGTGGTAACAGCTGAAGGCCGCGTTGAGACTCCGATAGCTGTTGTTGCCGCCGGGCCTTGGTCTAAGCAGGTGCTCGGTGATATGGGCGTTGATGTCCCTCTGGTGCCGGTGCGACATCAGGTGGCATCCCTGACACGTCCTGTGGATAAGCTGCCATTGCACCCCACGGTTGGCGATATAGCTCAGTCATTCTCGTTTCGACCAGATGGCAATTCTTTGACCATGATGGGTTTTGGGCCTGAGGAAGAAGTTGATTTGGAGACCTATAACCAAGGTGTGGACATGGACGAAATGGCTAGCGCTTTAAGTCGCTTGGCTAACCGGATTCCAGCCATGGAAGATGCATATTTCAGAGGGGGCTGGTCTGGATTGTTCACTACCACACCTGACTGGCACCCAATATTGGATGCTGTTCCAGGCATCGAAGGGCTGTACTGTGCCATAGGTTTCAGCGGCCACGGGTTTAAGCTGTCGCCTATGATAGGCGTAACTATGGCAGAGCTTATAGTTGAAGGTGTCTCAAACAGTGTGGATATCTCTCCTCTGCGTTTCAATCGGTTTGAAGAGGGTGATATGTTGGAGTCCAGTTACCGTTACCGAGTCTTAGCATAGGTTAGGTGGCCATATAGTTGGGATTTGATCTAAAACATGTTTACGATAACCAAGAGACTTTTAATTGTCTCTATCACTTTCTTGGTTCTTATTGGCTTCTTGGTGCTGCTTGGCGCTGTGCAAGGTAGAGACAATCCATCTCCTAGTGATATTGCCGTTGATCCGCACAAATACAGCTTAGTGCGTTGGGAATTGGAGCATTTTTCTGACAAGTGGATCCATAAGTTCAATGACATTCTGCCTTGGAACTCGGAGCCGCCAAGAGAAGTTAGGATTGCACAGGCCCAGGAATTCTTTGAACTCAAGGCACAGTTAAGAAATCTAGGTCGTGATACGGATAGTGACAGATCTGAACAGATTTCTGCCTTGGAACAGCGCCGTTGGGCCATGCAGGCGGATGTGGAAGAGACCATGGAGTCTGAGATAAGCTCGATCCTTACGCAAGAAGGCTTCGCTTCTCGTATCGGCGTTATTTTCCCGCCTGTTGACGTGGTCTATGCAGATTCTCCGACGGCGCTGATCATCTCTCCCCGTAACAACATTTCCCAGTTAGAATCCACTCTGCTAAAACCGGGTCTATCCAATACAGTACGCGATGATCTAGAGGAAATAATTTTTCGAGAAGATGACGTTTCAGCTCTGGTCGTCAACACTGGAGGGGTCGCTACTTATCCTAGTGTAGTGTCTGACTCGATGTCGTTACATGACGCCTTGGTCATTACTGCTCACGAATGGTTGCACCATTGGTTTTTCTTTCAACCCCTAGGGCAGCACTTTTGGGATAATGGAGATATGGTCACTCTGAACGAGACTGCAGCAACGATTGGTGGTCAGTTAATCGGCGACCGAGCTTTTACAGCTATGACTGGAGAAGAGGTTATCCGAAAGGCCAGTGCTTCAGTTGGCGGTGTTGATCCAGACTCTTTTGATTTCAACGCCGAGATGAGAGAAACGCGCCTGAATACTGAAGAGATGCTGTCGAATGGACATATTGTGGAAGCCGAAACGTATATGGAAGGCCGGCGACAGTTTATGGAGGACAATGGTCATTTCATACGTAAATTGAACCAGGCATTTTTTGCATTTTATGGATCTTACGCCACTGGTGTCGGATCGGTCAGCCCCATAGGCGACCAGTTGGAGCGGCTAAGATTGGAATCTGATTCCATTGAGGAGTTTGTCAAAACTGTGGGAGGGTTCAAGCGAGTATCGGATTTGGAAGAACACTTAGGAAGATCTCTGTCTCTTTCTTTGCCTTGATCTATAGATTTGACTCTTTAACTCTTGGCTTCTTTAAATCATGAGGAAGGTACAGGCATACGGGGTTTGTTTGATTAATTACCCAGCAGTGCCTGCGGACGATTCTTAAGGATGTCTTCCGCTTGCGACATGATCTCTCGGATGATGTATGACGCTGGTTCTACAGACCTGATCAGCCCTGAAACTGAGCCAGCAGGCACTGGCGCTGTTGTTGCGTCTTCAGCGTCTACTGCGGTGGCTATTTGCTCTCGAAGTTTTCTTTGCAGCTCCATCATCTCGGTCTCTCGCCCATGCCAGGTGTCGGTGAAGGTGTTTGCGATTACCCTGTCTCCAACGCTTGGAGGGAAAGGAGCTTCGGTCAACATATCGTAGACTTTTGTGAGTATAGTGGCGTCAGCGTCAGCGATGACTACTTGTCCTTTGGCCCATTCCGCTCCTGCCCATTCTATGCTTGCTACGAACCGTGTGCCCATCCAAACTCCTTCTGCACCAAGCATTAAAACGGCGGCCAAACCTGGCCCGTCGGCAATTCCTCCTGCTGCCACAACTGGCGTGTCACCGGCAATCTTGACTACTGATCGAACGAATGACAGTGTCCCCATGTAGCTGGTGTGGCCGCCAGCTTCGCTACCTTGGGCTACGATAATATCTGCCCCTGCGGCCACTGCCCGCTTAGCGTCATTCAACGTTTGTACCTGAGCGATGGATTTCACTCCAGCTTCTTTGGCTTGGGAGATGAATGAGGTTGGGTCAATGAAAGAACATCCCACTGCGGAGACTTTGGCGTCCAGTGCGGTCTGGACGCTTTTTGTAATTCCAGGGGCCGATGATATGAATCCAACCCCAAAAGGTAGGTCGGTTTTCTCTCTGACGGCTTGGATCTGTTCATTGAGCCATGTTGGCTCTGGTTCCAGAGTAGCGCCAATCATTCCGAATGCACCGGTTCTTGTAACGGCAGATGCCAGTGCAGCACCGGCGCTACCGGTCATCGGAGCGTTGATAATTGGAAAATCTATTTCCAATAGGGAGCAGAGTTTGGTACTGATCAAGGCTGGTACTCCTGGTGATTGTTTGACTGGGAAAGTGCCCATATTTCCGACTTTGTTGGACTTAGGCAACTTTTATGTGAGAAGGCGCTTTCTATTTTTCCTGGGATACTAAACCCAAGGTGAACGTTTAGAGCGGTCTTTTTGGGAAGTGGCACCGGAGAGGTTTTGACGCTCTAGGGAGTCGGCTAGCATACGGCGAAAGACCCGACGGTCTCCCGTGCTAACTACCGCTTGCTCGTGGGATTCTGAGATGGCTACTGGGTAGCCTTGGCCGCGCTTGCACTGGTCCCAGACCAGACCATGCGTCAGAGAGAGCAGGACCTCATTCTTGGCCACCCACTTGGGTACTTCAACCCGACCAATCTCTTCTCCGGCGTTTATGTAGAAGAAGTAGACTTTGTTTGCTTCGTTATAGGAGTCTCTGGAGACTGACGAGTTGGTCTTATAGACTGGTGAGCGCCACCCGGGTTTCAGTAGGCGTTGGAATAGGTCGCGGTCCAGGAATTCGTTGGCCCCGTTACAAGGCCCCTGATTTGAACGACGGTTATTGCAAGACTGAGTGCAGATAGTCAAATTATGCGGGCATAAGGAGCAGCGCACGGCGTTTATGGTTTCGGTGCTTCGAGGGTAGGATACGTAGGCTGCAAGGGCTACCGTGCGAGTTTCGGATAGTTCTTTTAATCGGTTCATCACCGGAAGTAGGCCGTCGGAGACAATGGCGTCTGTGATATATGGTCGATAGGCCTGGCCGGACAATGGCCACATAACTAAGGATCCATCAACCAAACCTAAGACTGGTAGGTGCGGAGGACATAGATCAATGGTGTCTGCTAGCGTTTCTAACTCTTTCACGGTGCGCACTAGGCCTAGCAGCCCACCGCTAACCATTTCCTCTCCAGTGTTGCTTGCTGGGTCCGTTATATACAACTCTTTCTGGGTGGTAGCCAGGTGAGGTTCGCTGAAGAGTGTGGCGTCGGGTTCTGCTCCGTAGGTCAGAACGCATCCACCGAAGTTGAGCAGGTAGCAGGCAACGGGAAGGTGTCGGTCTACATCAATGTGGGAACCATCAACTGCCGCTACAACCCAATCTGTTAACGGACTCGGTGGCGGGTAGACGCCGAGTAAAGATTCCTTCACTTCTGCAGCTAAATATGGTCTTTGTTTGGTGTCCGAAGTCTTCTCTGCGGCAGTATCGGGGTCAATACCTGATGCAGAGTTGATCAAGGCCGTCAGTCGCTCTTCTCGATCTTGGCTGGCTCCGCTGACCGACTGAGTGAATTTGTCCAGCTGGAGAACCGTTCGACCCATATCCAGTCCCAAATCATCTATTCCTCTGAGAGATTTTTACCCGGTATGATGCCAACGGTGATTACCGCAGCACTCGTTCATCGCCATTGCGTCGGGTTATTTGCAGTTGGTCCAGATGTTCCAATAGGGGGAGGATGTATTTGCGGCTGCTATCGAATATAGTTCGTGCCTCGGCCACAGTGATGTTTCCCTCGATTTCGAGATGCTCGATAATTCTGTTTGTCATGGCCTTGTAGGCTGCGGCGTCAAAGATAACACCGTCGGCAACACGTACAACCTTGCCCTGATCGATTAGGACCCCTAACAACTCTGGGCTTACCTTAACGTTACTGGACGGAGAATACGGGTCTTTTTGCAGGGAATCCAAGTAGGCCGATGCCTCTTCTTCCATCTTTGGAGTTAGAGTAATTTCGTGCTCCGGCAACCGGACGGACTGCCGGTCGTCCACTACGATTTGTTCCTCGACTAGTCGCGCCAGTACTCGTTGGTAGACGGGTTGGGAAAGATCTAGCCGACTTCGTATCTCCTGGGCTGGCGCGCCCTGCCTGAGGGGGTATTGAGTGTGGTAAAGCCGAAGTGCTGATGCCACCTTGCTCTTAAGAACGGCCCATCCCTGAGATGAATACACTACGGCGTCCGAATCGGAGCTGACATCACCCAAGGATATGATCTCTTTTTCTTCTGTCAACTGGCGTACCCTATCTGAAACCTCCTCCCTTGGTAGGTTGGAGCGCTGGGAAAGTGTAATCATGTCGCAAGGGCCCCATTGTTCCGCAATGCTGACAATGATGTCTCCGCCGGTGCCTTGGTCCATGGTCATCATCCGTTCGATGACATCGTCGTCAAACCTACGGTATCGACGTCTCGGATTGGGGTCGACTATCTGCCCGCCGCCAAGGGTGTCTTCAGCGGAACGAATCACAAAGAAGTCCCCTTTTACTACTGGGAGTGGATCGGTGAGTAATATCTGGACCCAGCCTTCTTCTCCAGCTGTCAATCGTTCTGCATCAAGGAGTCTCACTCTGGCAGGAGATTCGCTGGTGAACAGGTGAAATGTCACGCCCTGGTTGTGTTTCAAGGGATTTGGAGCATTCTTAACCATCCGAATCCGAGCATCTAGTCGGTAGGTGGATTTAAGCCAGCCGGGAATGGTCAATATTTCGCCGCGTTCAACGTCGTTTTTGGATAGCCCCGAGAGGTTGACTGCGAGTCGGACTCCAGGGTCTGTAGCATCTACTTTGTTTTTGTGGCTCTGCAGGCCTCTAACTCTGGCATTTTGTCCTGACCCCGCAAGCTCCACCTCCTGACCTACCGTCAGTGTGCCGTCGATCAGTGTGCCGGTGACTACCGTGCCGAAACCGGAGATGGTGAAACAGCGGTCAATCGGGAGCCGAGGGCGGCCCAAGTCTTTCCTGGAGTCTGTTTTGTCCAGAATGGTGTCTATGGCTGCCTTAAGTTCTGGCATGCCGTCACTGGTGTAGGCCGACACTGGTACCATGGGGCAGCCAGCAAATGACGTCCCCTGTAGGGTGTCTTGGATGTCTTCTTTTACCAGCTCAACCATCTCTTCGTCGACTAAGTCGGTTTTGGTTATGACCACCAATCCGCGAGTGATTTGGAGGATGTCGAGGATGGCCAGATGTTCCCGAGTCTGGGGCATTACGCTCTCGTCAGCAGCGACAATCAGCAAGGCAAGGTCAATTGCGCCCACACCGGCAAGCATGTTTTTTATAAAACGTTCGTGACCTGGTACATCCACTATGCTGACCTCTCTGCCGCTAGGCAGGGTCATCCAGGCAAAGCCCAAGTCTATTGTCATTTCTCGGGCTTTCTCTTCAGGAAAGCGGTCCGGATCAATGTCAGTTAGTGCCTTAACGAGTGTGGACTTGCCATGATCCACGTGGCCTGCTGTGCCTATAACGTACATCGTCTAGAGTTTACGCAGCCGCGGTTTTTTGGGCGTGTAGAGTTTCCAATTTTCCAAATGTGCGTATGTAATCATTTGTATGTGTAATCACTACAGCTCGATTGGGGTATTGCCGAAGTTTATGTTATTAGTATGGACTATTGTGTCCAGCGCTTCGATTGTTGAATCTCTCGATGCCACCAAATCATTTGAGATATGTCTAAGCAACCTGGACGTGTAGGTCGGTTTTAATAATCCAGGGTGTAGTAGAGATACAATTGCCGTTTCGGTCGCTCGAATCAAATCACTGATGATGTATTTTAAACCGAACTGGGACCTCTGAACATCAAAAATATTGCTTTTACGTATGGCTCCTAGTAAATCTTGAGAAAGAATGCTAGCACGGCCACTATCATAACTTAGATTTTTTAAGAACAGGGCTTTGATGCTCCCTGATGAATAGATTTCCGCCAATTAGGAATCGTTCTAATGTTTGAATAGGCACGATGTAAGATTAGTTTTCAGGAGTCTTTATATCTATTTGCTGAACGGCCTAATCCAAGAAACGTGTGAATGCCTGGTTCGCAATTAGATAGACCTGCTCGGTCAGTTTCAACCTATCGCCATCCTGTTCAAGAAGGCCTAGTTGGATGCATTCTTGAATCCGAGGTTGGAATCTTTTGGCCAAGTCTACTCCAACCAATGCTGATGCTTCTGTTAGATTTAGGCCGTCTAACAGCCTCAATCCCAAGAACATGGTCTCGGAGCAGGTTGTTTCAGTGGTTAGGTATTCCCAACCGCCCAGGGTTGGGACATTTTCTAGGTCTGATTCGACTAAATCTCGGGTGGGTTGGACACCGATCGTTTTCCAATTGGAGGCTTTGGTGTTGTAGTCTCGTGGTGATAGGACACTCCAAAAACGCCAGTTTCCCAGTCGCGAATGAGCACCCGGGCCAACTCCTAAGTATGGGCCGTTTTGCCAGTAGACCAAGTTGTGTTTGCATTCTAATTTCGGAATCGACCAGTTAGATATCTCATAGTGATGGTACCCAGCTGTTGCTAAGGTTTCGCGGGCGTGTTGGTACATGTCAGCGGCCAGGTCCGAGTCCGGCTCAGGGATTTTCCCTTCTGTGGACCATCGATGCATCGGTGTGCCTTCTTCGATGGTCAAAGCATATAAAGAGATATGCTCTGGAGTGAGATCGATTAATGAACTGAGGGTTTTACGCCATTGCTCAATCGACTGATTTGGTAGGCCATACATCAAGTCTAGGTTCACGTTGTTGAATCCGGCCTGACGGGCAGTCTGGAATGCATTGACAGCGTCCGATGCGTGGTGACGGCGGCCCAGTAAATTGAGCAGGTCGTTATCCAAGCTTTGGACTCCAATGCTCAGCCTGGTGACGCCTTGTTTTAGTATGCTGACACAAGCTGCTGCGTCCAGATCTCCGGGGTTGGCCTCTATAGAAATCTCGGCGTCGGGTGATACCTGGAACGATGATTGGATGGCCAAGAGTATTTGTTCGATGTAACCTTGGGGCAGATAAGATGGTGTGCCGCCACCAAAGAAGACCGATTTCACCAGAGGATAGGTTAATGTCTTACCCCAGCATTCAATCTCGGTGATGAGGGCATGTAAAAAAGGCTCGATGAGGTTTTCAATACCCTGGTAGGTATTGAAGTCGCAGTAGGGGCATTTAGTCTTACAAAAGGGTACGTGGACGTAGAGTCCCATGCCTGACGGGGGAACTATTTGGAAGGAATTATTCGTCGTCAATCACCTTGCTAGTTCCGTCCACAACTTTATCGGGGTCGTTGTCCTCGGGGCGGTTAGATTTAGGAATCACACCCATATGCTCGTCCACTACGGATTTGGGGGCCAACTTGATGAGGAATAACAGGGCCAGTCCAATCACGATCAGGTCGTCAAATCTGCCAAGAACAGGGATCCGGTCTTTTATTAGATCGAACGGAGATATTATGTAGAGAAGAGCCAGCGGGACAAGAGCGCGTATGAATATGGAGACACGTTTGTCAAATAGCAGGCGCCAGACCAAGACTCCTAATTTGATTGCTTTCGGCAGCAAGCGGGGAGCCAGGAAAAATAGTAGTGGAAGAGCTAATCTTTGAAACATTGTCACACTCTAAAAGAGCAATCGCTTAAGTTAAATTATAGGCTAAGGTGTGATAACTTGGAACCGGCGGATTTTAAAGTTTTATCTTTCCTTTGATACCTATCGAACGGTCAATTTGGTTTTATAGATTAGGCCGAATGGTCAGCTTGTTTCATAGGAATTTTAAGAGAAAATCACTGATGTTGGGAGTTGGCCATGCCTAAGCCAAAACGTCCTCAGACTCTAGGTGCTCTCCGTAAGAGCAAATATGAAGTCATTTCCGTGCGCAANGAGCTTCGTAAAAATCTGATTGCTAAGATACGGTCGGAAGAGGCCGTTTTCCCCGGCATAGTCGGCTTNGATGATACGGTGATTCCCCAATTGGAAAATGCCATACTGGCCGGTCAGGACATCATCCTGTTGGGTGAGCGTGGACAGGCAAAGTCTAGGATTATTAGAAGCATGACCAATCTTTTGGATGATGCCATACCAAAAATTGCCGAGTGCGAGATCAATGACAACCCATACGAACCCATCTGCAAGTCCTGCGTTGACAAGGTTTCAGATTTGGGAGAAAAAACCCCACTGGAGTGGATTACTAGAGAGGAGCGTTACTCAGAGAAACTGGCCACTCCTGATATATCTATCGCAGACCTCATTGGAGAGATTGACCCCATAAAAGTCGCAGAAGGCCATTACTTATCAGATGAACTGGCGATTCATTATGGCCTTGTGCCTCGCACCAACCGGGGAATCTTCTGTATAAACGAGCTACCCGACCTTGCGGAACGCATCCAGGTGGGCTTGTTTAATCTTATGGAAGAACGGGATGTGCAAATTAAGGGCTACCGGGTTCGGTTGCCTCTGGACGTTTTAGTGGTCTCAACGGCCAACCCAGAGGACTATACCAACCGCGGCCGTATAGTTACTCCTCTAAAAGACCGGTATGGCTCTCAGATACACACCCATTACCCGCTGGATCCAAAGGACGAGATTTCTATAATCGACCAAGAACGTGCAAAGTTTCCTGAAGAGGATAAGCTAGTCATCCCAGAATACATGAAAGAGACGCTGGTGGAAATCACGACTCAGGCCCGTTTGAGCAGTGAGATCAACCAGCGCTCTGGAGTCAGCGTTAGAGTGACTATAGCCAACTATGAGACGCTGTTGGGGAATGCTGTTCGTCGTAATATCCGAAACAATGAAGAATGGGCTTGTCCTAGGGTCAGCGACCTGTCTTTTATAGTGGCGTCATTCGCCGGGAAGATCGAGCTTGAGACTTTTGAAGAGGGTCGCGAATCACGTTTGACTGATGACCTGACTCGCCGTGCGGTACTCCGGACTTTTGCCAACTATTTCGAGGTGGATGAACTCGACGCGATTGTTACGTCGTTTGACCTTGGGAACCAGGCGGAGACCGGTAGCGACAAACCGGGCGCCGACTACAATGAGATGGTTAACGGCATCGATGGCATGGACCAGGCGGTTAAGAAGCTGACCGATGATAAACGCCCTGAGGTAATTGCAGCAGCAGTTGAGTTCATTCTTGAGGGCCTGCATCTTAGCCGAAAACTGAACTGCGACCGCTCCGGAGAGTCTGCCGTCTATAAACGATAGGACTCTTCGGATAAAGTCTGACTTTTCTTTTTTATGACGGACGCGGCTTGCCTTAGTGTTTTTGCCCTTTGTATAATTAGAATTAATGTTCTATTTTATCCTGCTTGATTTATAGGTGGAGGGGCGCAATGGCTGGAGCCAACGTTCAGGACATCAACTGTAAGACACTGATTAATAAGGTCGATTATGCACGGTTCCCATTCAAGTGGAGCATGAACCCTTATCGAGGCTGTCGCCACGCCTGCACCTACTGTTATGCCCGATCGACTCATGAGTTTTGGGGCATGGATACAGGTAAAGACTTTGATACTCGAGTCTTTGCCAAAGTGAACGCACCTGAAGTGCTACGGAGGGAGCTGAGAAGACCAGGCTGGCGCGGAGAGGCTATAGCCATAGGCACCGCTTCCGATCCTTACGAGCCTGCTGAAGCTGAATATAAAATCACCCGGCGGCTTCTGAAAGTCCTACTGGATTTCCAAAACCCAGTAACCATCACCACAAAAGGAGTTCTTGTTCGTCGAGACGCGGATATTTTGGCCGAGTTGAGTCAGGTGGCTGACGTTCATGTAAATTTTAGCATCAGTACTGTTAGCGAGAAGGTGTGGCGTATTATGGAGCCCGGAACCCCTCGGCCTGAGGCCAGATTGGAAGCAATGCAGTACTTGGTAGAGAGTGGTGTTTCAGCTGGAGTGAACATGGCGCCTATTTTGCCTGGTATCTCCGACGATGAAGCTAGCATCCAGTATGTTGCTGAGGCGGCATATAATCATAAGGCTCGCTACCTGGGGGCAAACGTACTGGTCCTTAAGCCTGGAGCGAGAGAGTGGTTCATGAACTTGCTGAAAGAGGCTTACCCGAACCTGGTTCCCGCATATAATCGGCTCTTTGTGAACAGCAATACCTATGCACCCCAACTGTATACCAAGAGCGTTATGGAGACGGTGGAACGGGTAAGACGCCAGTGGTTCCTCCGCGAAAGAGGGGAAGTTCAGGCGAAAATGTCGACTAAAGGGCAGTTGCGACTACAGTTAGAGTTCGCAGCCTAGGTTCCGCTAAAGATTAATACCTGGATACGTTTATCTCCACCAGCTTGCCTGAGACGAGGAAGATAACTCGTTCTGCAATGTTAGTGGCCCTATCAGCGATGCGCTCCAGATCATGAGCAACCCATAGCAGATATGTCGCCCTCTGAATAGTGTCAGGGTCACCGATCATGAAGGTGAGTAATTCCCGATAGACTTGGTCGTATAGGTTGTCTACTTCGTCGTCAGCTTGGCATACAGCGTTGGCTTTTACCATGTCTCGGTTGAGTAGTGAGTCGATGCTGTCCTCCAGCATAGTGGTTGCTTTTTCGGCCATACGCGGTATGTCGATTAAAGGCTTAAGCGGCGGCGCATCTCCCATGGACAAACTTATTTTGGCTATACCTTCGGCGTAATCACCCATCCGTTCAAGTTCTACCACTATGTGCAGCAAAGAGATGATGGCCCGAAGGTCTCCGGCCATTGGCTGTTGAGTGGCGATCATGTCAACACAACGATCTTCAATTTCGAACCGCTTCTGGTCGATGTAATCGTCGTCATCGACAACCTCTTGGGAGGCGACTATATCCCGTCGCTTCAGAGCATCTACTGCCCGGTTGATGGATTTCCCTACAATCTGGGCAAGAGTCTCGACCTCTTGTTGGAGTTGATTAAGTTGTAGGTCGAAATCTTCTCGGGGCATGGTTGACTCCAATCGTTACCAGGGTTCGGTAAACCAAGACTTGCGAGGCTGAGACGTTTGGTCGGTGAATTGCCAAACGACCTTATTCAAGGGTCCGACATATCTTAATTATAACTCTTCTAGACCTTCTTCCAGAAAGGTTCTCTCTTTCGCTGTTGGTCCAGTAATGAAACATCTAGCAGCTCCGGTTGTGCGCCCGGAGTAGGTGGATCTGGTAGTTTGTACCCGATGGCGTCAAACACTTCTTCGTTAGTGTAATAACCGTTGTAGGTCTGAAGCACCAACTGGTCGAAGAACGCTGGGTTGGCGGACTCCACAGCCTTAAGAAGGTCATCTTTAGCGGGAATGGATAGACTCCCAAAACCCTGTTCCGACGTTTCACCGGCAGCAATTGCAATCTTGGCCAAGCCTTCGTTGAAGAGCCTTGTCAGTCCAGTGTTGGCTGAGACTATGTTTTCGATGTAGACGGTGATTCCGAGGGTTCCTGCACCGGGTAGCTTTTCTGTGGGTGGGATGATCCGGTCCAGTACTTCTCTCAGCAATTCCCGTTGGGCCGAGGAGAAAACCTGTTTCTTGTCGATCAATTTGGCTCCTGATATTAGTGACGAGATAATTGTCCGGGGGTTGAGAAAGTGTCTAGCTCCGATTCATGTGAACCGTTTGGCCGTTTAGTTAGGTATGGTATTTCGTCCCAACTAGGCGTTAGTGGGATGTTGTGGGAATCTAACAAGGATACTCTGGCCTCTAAACTGAGTCAATTTTGCACTATGCGGAACTTGGAAGCCGTTTGTTTAGGGGTAGTTATCTCGGCGATTAGCGGTTGTTACTTGGTTTGATGCCCCTGTTGCGCTGGGAGTATCATGATGTAAATTGTCGTGTCGATGGACGGGCATTATTAACACCATGGATTATTAATGGCGCGGTATAACCCATTCTTTTGGTTTCTTAAAGGCATAATCTACTTTGCTGAACGTTGGTTTCAAGTCAACGGAGGGGTGATTGAGTCTGTGGCCGACGGCCGCAGAGATAACCGATTTTGGCTTGCGACTAGATATTTTAGCTGGCGCAAGTTGTTTAACTTCATCAGGGTTGAGACCCAACTGAGGTTTACCCGTCGAGTAATATGGGGCAATCCATATGAATGGGAAATCGACACTACTAATATCTGCCAGCTGAAATGTCCTCTTTGTCATACCGGAAAGGGGACGATTCATCGAGATCAGGGGGTGATGGATTTTGATTTGTTTACCAAGGTCGTTGACCAGATCAAGAGCTCCTGTATGTGGCTTACCCTCTACAGCTGGGGGGAGCCGTTCCTGAATCGTAGGATTCATGAGTACATCGAGTACGCTCATAATAAGAATATTGCCACGATAATTAGCTCTAACTTGAACAAACCTTTGACCCCGAAAATAGCGGAACAGGTGATTAAGTCAGGCTTGGATGTGATGATTGTTTCTTTGGACGGCGTGACCCAAGATGTTTACGAAGTTTATCGGGTGAATGGCTATTTGAATCATGTGCTGGCGAATCTTCATCTTTTGGACGATATGAAACGAGAGTTAGGCTCGAAGACCCCTTATATTGAGTGGCAGTTCATAGTCATGAAGCAGAACGAACATCAACTGGATGAGGCCAAGGTATTGGCCTCTGAGTTGGGTGTCGATTCTTTAGTGTTCAAGAAGGTGGACTTTCCCCATGGCGAGGATGACCAGGCTGAAGCAGAGCGTTGGCTACCACGGGAACATCCGGAATACCTACGCAAAGACCCATTCTTCAAGCCGTATTCCGAAAATGGCCAGGTATGTTGGCGCTTGTGGCGTTCGGCTGTGGTGAACTGGGATGGTGGGCTTGCACCCTGCTGCTATCTCACCGACAAGACACAGGATTTTGGTGACTTAAATCAATCGTCGGTAAAAGATGTTTGGAACAATACCAAGTACACCACTGCAAGAGGCCTTTACGAATCTAATTTCGTTCCTGAGGAATGGGTCGGCTGTCTGGATTGCAGCGTATACCAGGGGAGTAGTGCGGCGCGTCATCGCGGACAGATTGATCTCAAGCCTGAATCGATATCATTGCAATTTAATGGTAGGAAGTCCGCTGGTACGAATATGTCAAGATTGATGGCAAAGAATGGTTCTAATCAGATAGATGGAACTGTGCGTGATCTGACCGAATGCTCAAACAGTATGGACGAGGTTAATCTGACGGAAACAAATACCGGAGGAAGGGCCTAGAATGTGGGCCAATAGTCTTTGTAATTCCCTGAAATCGCTCGTCTCGGTTTGGCCAGAAATTGATCATATGCGGCAAACTTCTCTCCAATCAGTTCAACACGGCCGCTTGTGTTACAGACGGTAAGCGGCGTAGGCACCAAGCTGCATCTAAAATCCCTGAATACTGCATAAACTCGGAAAATGTCCAGTACCAATAGATATATTCCGCTACTTCCTATAGTTCAGATATGGTTGCCTCATCTCAGGGAGGTAGCACTTGTTGTATGTGCATATTTTGCCTATATGTACAGTCGCGCACTTGTATTCACAGATTTTCAAACGATTGCTTTAGAAAACTCCCGGAGGGTTATAGAATTTGAGAAGAAGTTGGGATTATTTTGGGAACCGGCGTGGCAGAACTGGACTATCGAGAGCGCCAAAACCTTGGTTATCTTCTTCAACGTGGCTTATATAGTCACATTTTTCCCTATCGTCCTGACCGCTGCTGTGATTCTGTATTTCACTAATCGTGACAGGTATGAGTATTACCGAAAAGTCGTCCTGATAAGTTTCGTAGTTGCCCTTTTGGGGTTTATGTTTTTCCCGTTGGCCCCGCCCCGTATGATTGAGGAGCATTTCGTTGACACTATTAAGGCATTTGGCCCGTCTGGATACGCCAGCCGAGAACTTGCCAACTACTACAATGCCTATGCTGCCATGCCCAGCCTCCATTTCGGCTGGACAGTGATGTTTGGCATCATATTCCTAAGGACTAATAACAGACTGATCCAGTCATTTGGTGTCATATACCCGGTGCTAACCCTCTTTGCTATCACGATTACCGGCAACCACTACATCATGGACGCGATAGGCGGTGGGTTGCTGATTTTGGCGTCGTTCTTGATCATGGAGATCGGGATACGTCGAAAGATATTCGTACCAGTCCTCTCCTCATGGGTGCAGCGAAAGTGGTATGAGCGTGGCGGTTTATCCGGAGACCGGAGTAGACGGTAAGTTGCTTAGAGGTCATCAGCTACTTGCTATGACATCTTTGTTTAGCCCTGGGAGCTTTACTCAGCACCTGGCATTTTTCCCCCCATCGCCCTCATAATCAGATACATTCACTTTTGCTCTGATTGATACCAATATGATTTCTGCCGCCAGTAGAAATAGGGCCGCGCTAACTGAGATAGCCCTGTATATCAGCGCGTATATTGCCTATCTAGTAACCCGAGGATTGGTCCATGATGATACCCGTGCGGTAGGGCTGGTTAACGGTGAACGGGTCGTCTCTCTGCAGCGAGACTTGGGTTTCCTTTGGGAGCCGGATTGGCAGAGCTGGGCTTTAGAGAACGCCCAAGCACTGGTTGTGACAATGAACTGGATATATATCATCACCTATTGGCCAGTGATATTTGTGGCAGCGCTAGTCCTCTTTCTTAAAAGCCGAAGTGATTACAATTTCTATCGGAGTGTGGTTTTCGTCAATCTGGCCGGGGCACTGTTTACTTTCATGATGTTTCCGGTGGCTTCTCCTTTCGCCATTTCTAGCGTGGAACTGGTGGACTCCATCCAGGAGCTTGGACCCAGGTTCTACGGCAGTGAAGGTATGGCTGCCTATTATAATATTTCAGCAGCTATGCCTAGCCTCCATTTCAGCTGGACGGTCATTTTGGGAGTATTGTTTTGGAGGTCTTTTCCCGGAGTGTTTCGCATACTTGGTTTGGTTTATCCAGTGCTGACATTCTTTTCGATCACTCTCACTGGTAATCATTTCATACTTGACGTGCTAGCTGGGGGCACCATGGTTGTCTTATCTTTCGGTGTGGTCTGGGTTGTGAAGCGGCGGCTTGCGGCTAGCTAATGCCTGGGGCTCTTGCCCCACATGGGGTGTTGGAACTTTGGGAGGTTCAGTCTGTCGATAGGACGGTCTTCTGGTTCAGGTATCGGTACCGGTTCTTCTAGAGAGGGAGTTCGGTAGGTTTTCATCACCATCCTCTCGTTTCCGAGATCATTCAGGTGCTTGGAAAGTGATTCCAAGCTGTTAAGGTTGTGGACTGGAAGAAAGTCGTCCACGAATGGCAAGGCGGCTTTCATCCCTTGGGTCAGCGGTTGATAGGCAGGGGAACCTAAGAGCGGGTTAAGCCATATGAGCCGATGGCAACTCCGTTGGAGTCGGGAAGTCTCTCTGGCCAAGAGATCGGGGTCGCCCCGGTCCCAGCCGTCGGATATGATTAGAACTACTGCCTCTCCCTGGAGTACCCTCCGCATCCAATCGTAATTGAACGTCTTTATAGATTCACCGATCCTTGTTCCTCCAGCCCAGTCGGGTACCGCTTTGGAGACCTCGTCGATCGACTGGTCGATGCTCCGATATCTGAGGTTTCTGGTGATGCGGGTTAGCCTGGTGGCAAATAGGAATGCTTCTAGTTGATGCAGACCACCGGAAATGGTGTGTATGAATTGCAATAGCATGCGGGTATAGCGTTCCATTGAGCCGCTGACATCGCAGATCAATACTAGAGGCCTCGGTTTCTTCTTGGGAGACCGGCGAGCCAGGTCGAGAAATTCACCGTAGTATTTGAGGTTTTGCCGCATGGTGCGCCGAAGATCCAGTGGTCCGGACGTACCAGATGCCATACGCCGGGTGCGGTGATTGCCCAAATCCCAAGAGAGACCTGCCATCATGAGGCGAGCCTCTGTTATTTCCAGCGATGTGAATTCAGAAAAATCTTTCTGCCGGAGGACCTCCACTGCGCTATAGGTCTTGTTCAGATCCACGTTCTGGACAGAATCGTCATCCGGCTCCAGTTCTAGAAGTTTTTCATTACTCGACTCGTCGTCCCTACCAGTGGAGATTTGAGGCTTTCTGAATCGTTTTTGTTCGCCTAAAGATCGAAGATCCATGGTTGTGGCGCGGTCTGATGGTTTACGCCAGAATATCTGGAAGGCTTCATCGAATATAGTCAAATCTTGCTTGCGGTGTACCAGGATACTGCGGGCAGCTTGGTAGAATTCCCCGCGCCTTCCCATCGGGACGTACTCGGTGGCCCGCACGAGATCCAACATGTTTCCGGAGCCAATCTCTAGTCCAACCCTACGCAGCATTTCTCCAAAGAGCGTGAGGCTGTGTAGGATGTGGCCGTCCGGGCCTGCATCGTTGGGGAGTATCGGAATTGGGGCGGGGGTCTCGTCTGCCATTATCCGCGTCTTCGGCCTCCGCGCCTTATTCCACGGTTCTTGGACCGTTCCAACATGTCGCGGACCGGATCACCCTTTACCGAATCGATGTCGTCCTGGTACTTGAGCATCATACCCAAGGTATCGTCGATGACCGCTGGGTCTAGTTCAGTTTGATTCAATGCTAGGAGGGCCGAGAGCCAATCTAGAGTTTCAGTGACACCGGGTATTTTGAATAGTTCGGTTTCCCTCATCTCTTGTATGAATGCTGTTACTTGTTCGGCTAGTTTTCTGGGTGCATCCGGCAGCCTAGCGGAGATAATCTGAAGCTCTTTTTGGTAGTCAGGGTAATCCACCCAATAGTAGAGACAACGACGCTTCAATGCGTCGTGCACCTCCCTGGTGCGGTTGGACGTGATTATAACGATTGGTGGGTGGGTCGCTTTATAAGTCCCCAATTCCGGAATAGTGATTTGGTAATCGGATAGCAACTCTAGGAGGAACCCCTCGAATTCCTCATCGGAACGATCCAATTCGTCTATCAGCAAAACCGGTGGCCGTTCCTGAGCCTCGTCAATGGCTTGGAGCAGGGGGCGCTTGATGAGGAACTTCTCACTGTAGAGGTCGGCAGTGGCCGAGTCTCTATCAACGTCTCCTGAGGCTTCCATCAGGCGAATCTCCAGTATCTGACGGGCGTGATTCCACTCGTAAACAGATTGGTTAATGTCCAAACCTTCATAGCATTGGAGACGTATGAGTTTGGTACCCAGACCTGCCGACAAGGCTCTGGCAATCTCTGTCTTGCCTACGCCAGCTTCACCCTCCAGGAATAGTGGACGTTGTAACTTCATGGCCAAGAATATGGGAACTGCTAAGGCCCGATCAGATACATAGACTTCGTCTCTAAGCATCTTTTGAACGTCTTCTATGGATTTGGGGGCTTGGTACTTATCTGAGGACTTTGAGGACATTTTATCAGCGGTGTTCAAAAAGGTCGCTTTCTCCCATCGATGGCGGTTCAGTACGGCTTAGTTAGAGGTGGCACGAAGGCGGTAATTGTATCTCAAACGAGTTGGGCTAATCCAATGGGGGAACAAATATGGACCGAAAGAACTTACGTACCAACTGCGCCAATCGGCTCCAATGGTCGTTTAAATATAATAGTTCTTCTGGTGTTAATTGGTTGTAGGTTTTGCCCAATTTGGGGAAATTCCATATGGTGAAAGCCCAGAATTCTGGGATTGGGCCTGTCGGTTTGTATCTGGCTATTTCACCTGTGGCTCCCTGGGTCTCCCATGAGACTAATAGACGGCCTTTATGGGCGATAGCGATAGCCTCAACCCAAAAAGCGTTTCGGTCTGTTCCTGTGAAAGGTTCCATCAGCTCGAGGAGGGCGTCTACCCGTTGGGCGTCGTCTACATCGGATCCGGCGAATCTGCGGGTGTAACGGCTTTGCCAGCGGGCGCCTAGACTTGGAACAACCAAGCCACCATCAGAGGCGATCGCCAACGTTACACCAGCTTTAGACCAGGCTACGGCTTTTTCCACAGCAATTGCTTCATGCGTTAGGCCGTCTTCTTTGGTCGTTGTCGAAATACCAAACTCTGAAGGTGTTGCAGGGTTGAGCGGCAGTCCACTGAGCAGCGTCTGGAACGCCCGCTGTTTATCGCTGTTGCCCGTGGCAAGCAATATCGGTATGACTTCCGGAGTATTCATCTAAGTAGGATGTTAGACGATGCGGGCAACGGCCCTAGTGGCGGCACCGTCACCACCCTTGAGTTTCAATGGCAAAGCCCAGAGCTCAAATTGTTTTCCAACGAGCTTGTCTAAGTTGATCAGGTTCTCGATGAGTGGGATGTTTTGACCCAATAGTAATCGGTGCACCGGGAAGTCTTTAATGGTGGAAAGCGGAGTTTCTGGGTGCTTGTCGATGGGGAAGTCCACGGCGACAGCATTGGCGCCGCAATCAGCCAGGTAGCTGGCAGCGTCGGTTCCCAGGTATGGTCCATGGCCGTAAAACCTAGGCCCTCCGGACTCGGCTTCCGCCCAGCCAGTGAACAAGACGACTATTTGGTCTTTGACAGAATCTGAGTTGGCGCCTGCTTGTGTAAGTTCCTCAATAGTCAATGGTTGCTGACCCTTGGCTGCGGACCGCAGGTCAAGTAAAAGACCTGGGCCTGCGTACTTCTCGAGGGGCATATTCTCTACGGTGGTTGCGCCGTCCACAAAGTGGAACGGGGCGTCAACATGGGTGCCGATGTGGGTGGCGAGACAAATCTTTTGGTTAGATCGGGCGTGGGTGGCATGTGTCTGAATTGGCTCTGTTTCCACTCCTACCAAGCCAGGCACTAGGCTGATTCGCTCACTGCCCAGTGTTAGAGTTAAATCAATAAGTTCAGTCATGGCAATCACTCGTAGTTAAGACCTATTGTTGATCTGAAACGATGTTAGCAGTCGCCGGCCTGTTCCAAAAGAGTCGTCTGGATTGATTCTGTAGGGATTAGGGGAATAGTCCTTGCATGTGCCGGCAAGGCATTCTCCCAGTCTGGAATCAATATCTGTTTGTTGGATTCTAGATTAAGCACTACCAACACACCGGATAGGCTGAAAACCATCGACATGACCAATGCCGGGTAGAATGAGCCTGTAGCGTAGATGACCAGGCCCCCCAGTACGGTAGCAGTTGCATGTCCGGTTAAAGCGCCCATGGTTTCAAATCCGTAGAGTGTGGCCATGGGGCCTGTGCCGAAATACTGACGATTTACCACCAGGTACGCGGTCATTTCACCGCCGAATCCCAGTCCGAACAATGCTGCAAATAAGTAGAAAGTCCAGGCGTCTTGTGCCCAGAATAGGACCAGAACTGTCATTCCCTGTACCAACAAAGCAGTCATTATGATTGGTTTGCCGCCAAATCTTTCAGCCAAAATCGGCGACATGAACCGTCCAAAGATGCTGAAGATGGATATGATTGCCAAGATGAACGATGCAGTAGATAGACTAATGCCCTGTTCAATGGCTAATGGTATAGAGTAGATGAGGATGATGCCGTGACCGGCACAACCTAGGCCGTGGATGGTGGGCAAATTCCAGAACGCCTTGGTCTTGCGCATCGCCTTGTTGAAAACCTTTAGACGTAAGCGCGTTATTTCCTTGCTTCGAACCACCTCGGGAACATCATTTGGTGTTGCTCCAAACGCCATAAGGTTGGCATCGGCCGGTTTAGAACGGAAGAAGACGGTCAATAATGTCAATGTTCCGCCACCGGCCACACCAATGATGGTGAATGTAGACTGCCAGCCGACGGCGTCCAAGAGGTTAGCAACGGAAGGAGCTATTGTGGCGGCTCCGATGCCACCCGCAGCCCATAATATTCCTGTGGCTAAACCCAGCTTCACCTTGAACCAGCCGCTGACTGATGCTAGCAGTGGGACCATAGCCAGAGATTGGGTTATGGACAGCATCACGCCGAAATAAAGAAAGAATTGCCAGAGATGAGTGATGGTACCGACCAGGATCATGCTGGTCATGTAGAGTAGGCCGCAAGCAAACATCAGCGGCCGTGCGCCGTATCGGTCGCCTAACATTCCCGTGATCGGTGATACGATAGCGCCGCAGACGTAATACGTGGAAAGGCCGGCAGCGATCATTCCGATGTTCCAGCCAAATGGTCCGTCTGGGTCATTTAGCGGAGCGACCATGATACCCGCAGACATGCTGATTGATTGGGCGGTAATCTGGGCTGTTGCCAGAATCGCTAGTATGAACCAGGCTCTGTGGATTCCCTTGGTGGTTCTAGGGCCCGCCGGAATAGGGGTGTTGGTGACCGCCATGGTTTTGGTTCGTCTCGAGGTAAACCGGGTTGAATGTGCTAGTTGTCCGGAGTCTCGGGGTCCTTATTATTTGATTACTGTTGTTGTACCTGACCTAATGCAATGGGCAGGCAGACAGAAACGCTTTACCCCACCAGGTGTCAGCGGCGGGGTCATGACCGCCAGCCGGGTCTACCAAGTTGGCACTTGAGTCAACCGCCGTTGTGCCTGGTATTCCAAAAGCCAGTTTCCGCTGGTTCCCCACATCTGCAGAGACTGCCCATGCCCCAAAGAATATTATCAAGGCAAAGACTAATATTAGCACCAATGAGAACACCAGCGGGACTGGGACTCGTTTTTCAGTGGTCAAATTATCGGCTATTTCTTAGACGGATCGAGTCTAGCCTCGAACCTCTACATCGTAAGGGAACACCATGTTATTTCCGTAACCTCGGCCATCCCAAGGATTAGGGAATTCCATAGGCTGGGTTATCCCGTCGGAGTTAGTCGCCCGGGACATGATGGTGTACTTACCCTCAGCCGGAGGATTCCAATTGTGTTCCCAGCGGTACCAAGAGTAGGCCTCACGAGGATGGAGGGTGTCCACCGGACTCCAGGTTTCTCCGCCGTCTGTGCTGATTTCTACTTTCTCAATGTCCTCTTCTCCGGACCATGCTGCCCCAGCAAGTGTGTAGCCGCTGGAGGGAATGAGTTCACCGGGCACAGGGTTAGTGATTATGGACTTCACCTGTAGCTTGCCGTAGTAGCGGTAGGGCTCCGGATTACCTGGCTCGTTCATTGTCATGTAGCGCTGGGTCATGTAGAACCCTTCGAACTTGTGGTCTAGTACGTGGATGCCCACGAGCCATTTCACGGAGTTCATGCCGTACCAGCCAGAAACTAAGAGTCTTAGTGGATAGCCGTGGTCTGTTGGAAGCGGCTCTCCGTTCATTTCATAAGCTAGTATAGTGTCCTCGTGGAGGGCTTTTGCCATGGGTAAGCTGCGCTCATAGGTGACCTCAGCCGGGTCGCCCACTACTTCGTCGGGACCATGGTCAGCGCCTTCGAACATTACCTCAACGGCAGAGTCTTTAACGCCGGCTAGTTCGAGTACATCTTTTAGAGAGACCCCAGCCCACTCGGCGTTTCCCATGATGCCGTGACCTTTGATCTGTTCCATGACGGAGCTGATTCTGAGCGCCTTGGTGTAGTATTCGGGCACTGGACTGTTGCCGCAGCACTCAAAAGTTACCTGGAAACGCTTTTGGGGCAGCTTCTTGAGGTCTTCGAACGATAGGGAGATGGTGCGCTCAACCTCTCCATCAATCTTCAATTCGAAGGTGTTAATATCAATCTTTGGGCTTTCTTTCCAATGGTTTCGTATGTAGAACAAGTCGTTGGGAACGATGTTCTCTTGCAAACCTTGGGGCGGTACCGCCCAGGTGCGAAGGCCAGCGTTTGTCGGGATAATCTGTGGTTCTGCTTTGGTGCCAATCTGTGGCAGGGCCATATGGGGTCCTCCTCAAAATGTTCCAGCGTTTTTGCCTGTTCAGTGTTCCGATTTCGGAGCTTTTATTCTAGGGCTGCAGTGTCCAAATCTGTTGCCGGATATGTAATCAGCAACAAGGCTGGCGTCCAGAGATGGTGTATCAACTTATGTGGCACACCTGGTGGGGCCAAAAGGGTGGTGCCTGCCCGCACAGTTTTTACTTCATCACCCAGGATGACTTGGATTGCGCCAGACAAAACCTGGATAGAGACATCTATTGGATGGGTGTGCATGCGCCCTTCCCACCCTGGGGAAATCTCAACTTCTTTCACCGTCAATGATACCGCACCCTGGTCTTTAGATACCAGATACCGTTCTCGTATCCGCTCTGTTGTTGATGCCAGACGGACGTCTGCATGGTCGATTATCGGCATGTGTTCCTCCAGGATTCCTTAAGCACCATATTTAGTAATCCAGCATATATCACTATTCAACAATTACAGGGCAACTTCTTTCCAATCGGCGTGTTGGTTATTCGACAGTAATAGGATAACCAACAATCGCGCTGAAGTTTTTGCGCATGTTGTTATAGCGGGGCTCCCTTGACTGCACACGCCCTACTTCGTCGGTGGCGCGGGACATGATGTTGTAATTGCCGGCTTTTTCAGCGTTCCACTGGTACGACCATCTGACCCACATGTATCTGTCCCGAGGGGCCTCGATGTGTGCGGTGTGCCAGGTATCACCTCCATCAACGCTGACGTCAACGTTGGATATGGCGCCCGCTCCGCTCCAGGCGTAACCGCGGACCATGTGAACGCCTTTGGTCATCTTATCGGTGTCGTCGTTGGGTTGAGTGACGATGGACTTGACGCCAATGGTGGTGATCAGTTCTTTGTTGGGGTCGTCAACCGAGTTCCCGTAGTAGTAGAACTCGTAGTGATACCAGCACTCTGGCATCTCGGTTGTGATTTCAAGGTCGGTGAGCCATTTGACCGACCAATTGCCGGACCAGCCAGGCACAAGTAACCTGACGGGCGCTCCGTGTAGGTGCTCCAAAAGCTGACCGTTCTGCGCGTAGGCTAAGATGGTATCGGGGTGCAGGGCTTTCTGTATCGGCAAGCCTTTGTCATAGTAAAACGGTTTTGTCCCTTCGGCGGCAGTGGCGGGTACTCCTTCATCGTTGCCTACTGCGCGGACGTAGAGGGACTTGTCAGACAAGCCTGAGGCGTTTAGGACGGCAGCCAATGGCACTCCGGTCCATTCGCTGGCGCTAAGAATCATGCATTCCTGCGTCCTAGATGGCTTGGGACCTTCGTCTTTGAAATACTCAAAGAAGGTTGCGTCACTGCCAGAACATTCCATGACCGTGCGGACCGTGCGGCCTGGGAAGCGTCGGAGCTGGTCGAAATTCAGAGTGAGTTCATTCTTAACCTCACCGTGAATTTTAAGTTGCCATTTGTCAGTTTCAACCACAGGAGGTACTGCGAAGTGCTGCACGGTGTAGTGAAGATCTGTGGGTGTGATTAGCCCTTCAAGGTCCATAACAGGAGTACGGATCCGGACGGTACGGCCCTCGTCGTCCATCAATTTGACAGGGTTTAGATCCTTGGTTGGCCAACCTTGCCAATTGCCGGTCTTGTCAGCATTGGCGGGGTCCGAGCCAATCGCGTCGTCCATCCTTAGAAAATCAGGTATTACACCATCTTGGCGTGTCGACATCGAGTCTCTCCTATGAGGCTAAAGTCTCGGTAATTATCGTGATGGTGACTATGAGTGTCAATAGGAGCGAGTTTACACGGCATTTGACCATATTTTAAAACGTTTCGGCCATCTGCATCAGTCTCAGTGCATGGCTAAACGAGTAGGTGCTAGAATTGGATGAGAGTGATGGTCAGATTCAGGGATGAATCATCGAATCCGAATTATATGGTGGTAATGTGATGGAAGGCGACGAGTTTCTAGAAAATAGCGTAGGGACGGTTAATCAGTTGAACGGGAATCAGGTTGCATTAGACATCTACGACCATGCCAGTTAGCTGGACGTAGTGATGGACGGAAAACTGTTCTCAGTTATTATTGGAAAACACGTCGCGGCATACCCAAGTTTCGCCTCGCTGGTATCGATGACGCCGTTGATCGTATCGGGGAAGATCGGGCTATAGAGCTTATGGAATCTCACCTTTGGCTGGCACGAATCTAAATCCACGTGACCGTTATGCAAGAACCACGACCAGAACCTTCTTACCCGAAACCTTGGTACTACCGACCGGAATACATGCTTCCCATGTTTATCTTCTGGCCGGCTGGGTCCTTGTTGGCAATAAGGTCGCCTTGGAACGATAATGTAATGGTCGGGGGAATAGCCTGGGCGTTCATAATCGTGCTTGGGGTGTTGGGTGTCAGGTGGATGAATGACGGCGTATACCAACCTATCATGCTGTTCCACGTTCCCGGTATCCTACTCACTATCATCACTCAGGTTCAGTGGACTGCTTATAAGAAACAGATGGAAGGGGTTGACGGCGGTTCAGAGCAAGAAGTGGAAGACAATTTTCGGCCAAGACCCTCTGCGCGCCGACGCCGAAGAAACCACAGAAACCCCAGGTCTAGAAACTGACCTCGGCGCGTCCTTCAGCCAGGGAAGCCCCTTTTTCGGACTCCACCGTAATCTTGCATTTGACCGTTGGTGGGGCGGTCTCATCTGATTTTGATACCACGTAACCGCTGAGACTAACAGTATCCCCAGGCAAGAACTCTGTGGAAATTTCGACATCTATGGTTGTGGCGGCGCTGTTCACGCTGCTCGCTGGGAAGCCCTTTAGAAGTAACTCTTTTACGTATCCGGTCAACTTCTCTGTATCCACAGGTTCTTCTTTCTGCGATATCGCCAACGCCCCTGCGCCGTCTGGTATTGGCATCCGGAATTCAAACTTGACCAGAATCGGTAAGTCGTCACCCACGGCTATATTATGGAAGGTAGATGTTTGAGCCCAAAGTGTGGGCATGGCGTCTGATCCATTCAAAAGGAATTATGAATTCAGGCTAGCATTGGAGTGGGCTCCTGACAACCGCGCAGTGGAACCGTCGTAGATTGCAGAGGCCTTGTGATAGACTGTAATTTGTGCCTAAATCATGCTTTTCCCCAGTGATATTGGCGTGATTTAGAATGTTACATTTCAAGCCACGTTGTGTGGAGGATTAGTTCAATGGCGGATGAGGGAACCCAAGAACCATTCAAGAGTGGGATGGTCATTATGGCCCACCCAGACGACGCGGAGTGGAGTTGCTCGGGTACGGTGGCCAAATGGTGTGCAGAGGGTTGGGAGGTCGTTTATATCCTCTGTACCGATGGTAGTAAAGGCAGTTCTGACCCAGATATGACCAGCGATATGCTGATAAAGATTCGAGAGCAAGAACAAAGGGACGCCGGTAATATTCTAGGCTTAAAAGACATCGTATTCCTTGGTTATCCAGATGCTTATCTGGAGCCCACGTTGGATCTGCGCAGGGATATTGCCCGTGAGATACGCCGATATAAGCCCGACGTGGTCATAACAGGCAGTCCCGCGCGAGATACCGATTCTGGTAATTACCTTGGTCACCCTGACCATTTTGCCTCTGCGGAAGCAGCTCTGTCTGCGGTGTTCCCTACGGCACGGGACCGGTTGACCTTTCCCGAGTTTTTGGAAGAAGGTCTAGAACCTCATAATGTCCGGGAGGTCTGGATAGCCGGTGGAGGTAAGAACGCGGACCAGTTTGTTGATGTTTCTACCTACATGGACACTGCCCTGAGGGCCCTGAAGGCCCATGTATCCCAGGTTAACCAAGAACAGGCGGGAGATTGGTTTCGCCAAGGCCGTGTTGCCACCGGTAAAAAGGTTGGTATGGCCTTTGCGGAAGGGTTCAAAAGGATTGAATTAGGATAGGCATAAGAATCATTGTCATGTACGGTTAGCTTAGAAATCTGTGCAGCTACTCGACAGCAATGTTTAATGCAATTAAATTTGGTTACCAGTAAACCTGCGGGCGCCCAGGATAACTAATCTCCATGACCGGGACGGGTTGGGTGGCATGATCTCTAGAATGTAAAAGGCGTCCTGACATGTCAAGACGCCTTATGTTTTGACTAGTTGAGATACCTTACGGCTTGTGGGCTACTACCTTGTAGCCTGCGGTGTTAGTTGGTGGCCGCTCGTCTCTGTTTTTCATGTAATCGGCCTCTTCACTGGTGAATTCGATGTCTGTGAATCCAGCTCGCACCAACCGGCCACGGTATACATCCACATGCTCTGCACCTGCTGTGCAGGAAACCCAGTCTTCGGGAGATGAAACGCTGGGACCTTCGTCAGTCAGCGCCATCACATCTGATAGGTGGATTCGGCCACCAGGGGACAGTACCCTGAAGCTCTCCGAGAACACGGCGTCTTTATCGGGGGACAGACATACCACACAGTTGGAGATGATTACGTCAACACTGGAATCAGGGATTGGCATATTTTCCATCTCACCCTGAACGAACTCGACGTTCTTTATGCCCAACTTGGCCTTGTTGGTGTCGGCCAGTTTCAGCATNGANGGAGTCATGTCCAGACCAGTTACCTGTCCTGTTGGGCCGACCTGCTGTGATGCTAGAAAGCAGTCGATTCCGCCGCCAGAACCCAAGTCTAAGACCCTTTCGCCAGGTTGTAGGCCAGCTAAAGCGGTTGGGTTTCCGCAGCCCGCAGAAGCGGCCACGGACTCAGCCGGAAGTCCTGCCAGTTGGCCTTCGGTATAAAGTTGCATGGCGTGGTCATTGTCTTCGATCCCGCAACATGCGTCATTACTGGAACACCCATAGCTGGGATCGTTACTATGGTCTTGTTCTACAGGAGCCAGGTTTATTACCCGTTCGGCTCGTGCTCCGTAGCGTTCTTTAACAAGGTCCTTTATTTTATCTTGTTCGGTGGACATCTCTTCCTCCTGCGATGATTTGCCTTAGGCTAGGGAATGTTATTGATTTGTGATGTCTTAAGAGAGTGCCATATCGACGCGATCCTTGATGGTTGGGAGCATTTGCTTCCAGACACGGGCGGTGGCTTTGAACGACTACTTCCCGGAGTCAGTTAGAATACTGGGCGTTAGCGTCCGTGGTGCTATTCTATATGGCCGTTAACTTAACTACCGTCCTGCTTGATGTTCATGGTGGAGTACACTACGACTTTAGTGGGCTCTCACCAACCTTGGCCTGTTCCTTTGTTCACCTGGTTGACACCGTAGTCATGGACCGGGCCTTCGTTCAGCCGGGCCAGCATCAGGAACTGGAACATATTAGGTTTAGCCAGATTCTCCTAGTATACCTTGGCTTCCAATTTGATTTTGGTAATTATATTTCGTCCTCACCGTTAGTGTCTCTAAGTAGTGCATTCTCGAAATTGCCGGTAGCGATAATTATGAGTGTAGGAATACCAAGCCTCATTCGATAATATAGCTGAATTAGCTAAGATTCAAATAAGTGTGGTGTGTCAATGCTCGATCTGGAGTCGTCCGAGATCGAAGCTAGATTGTGTTAAAATCCAAGCTCTCCGGTGGCTATAAATCCTGATTGTGCACTGAGGAAAAACATGAAAATAGTTAAATCTGCTGTTCAGATTTTGCATGCTCCCGCTGATGAGCAGTTGGTTGACGTGCAACCTCAAGCCGGCGGAATGCGGGCCTTCGTAACTCTCAAGATTATGACTGACGAAGGTATAGAGGGCATCGGGGTGACCTTTGCCCCAGGTCTTGGACTCAGCCCATTGGCATCGGCCTTGGGTTCCATTGTAGAGGCACTCTGTGGCCTTGCCGAAGGCGAAGACCCGATGGAGATAGAATCCGTGATGCAGGGCTTAAGGCAAAAGACTAGTGGATCTGGTCCTGGGGGGCTCCTAACTCTGGCCATGTCTGCCGTGGATATGGCTCTTTGGGACATCAAAGGCAAAGCTCTGAACCAGTCGGTCTGGTCTCTTTTGGGCGGCTATCGGAAGAGGGTTCCAACCTACGCCAGTGGTGCATTAATGCGCCCTATGAATCTAGAGCAACTGGCGGAGATCGGGCCAGCTCTGGCGGCTAAAGGATTTAGGCAGATGAAGTCGCAGATGGGGGCTGAAAACACTCCGGATAAAGAGGTCTTGCGCATGAAAACTCTGCGTGAGGCCGTCGGAGACGACATCGACATAATGTGTGATATCAACCAATTGTGGGACGTGAACCAGGCCACGACAATTGGCAAACGAGTTGAAGAATACAACCTGTTCTGGCTGGAAGACGTGGTGGCTCATGATGATTATCAGGGACTGGCCAGAGTCGCTGATTCGCTTGTTACTCCTATAGCTGCTGGTGAGTATGTTTACGGTATCAATCCTTTCCGGCAGCTGATTGAGAATCGGTCAATAGACATTGTAATGATTGATCTACTTAGGGTTGGCGGAATCACCGAATGGCGAAAGGTTGCTGGTATGGCCGAGGCGTTTAACCTGCCGGTGGTCAGCCACTTGATCCCGGAGATCCATATCCAGCTTATGGGCGCTATCCCCAACGGACTGACTGTTGAGTATATGCCATGGACTCTAAAATTATGGGAAGAGATTCCCGATTTTATTGATGGTTGTCTAGAAGTTCCAGATAAACCCGGTTTGGGACTTTCGTTCAGCGAAAGGGCTTTCAAAGAATATGCGGTATAAAATTGATAGCTATCAGCCTCTAGAATTGAGTGATTAGGAGAAAAACATGGTTGCACAGATACGAACCTACACGATTAATAAAGGGATGATGGACTCCTGGTTGAAATTATTTGACAAAGAGATCAGACCTGTACATGAGGGTCTTGGGATTCCTATCGTGGCTACCTATGTCAGCGCTGACGGATCAGATTTTGTCTGGGTGCGGACATTCAAGACGGCTGAAGAGATTCCCGATAAAGAGGCGGCATATTTCGCTTCGGACGGGCGCAAGGCCCTGGGCAGCAAGCCCACTGACCACATTGCCAAGATGGACGTGCGCTTGGTGGAAGAAGTCCTGGAAACCGCTAAATAGCGGTCAATTAGATAATTGGAGAGAGACTAAGAATGGTTGATCAGATGAGGACCTACACCATCAACAAAGGGATGATGGAATCATGGCAGAAGTTGTTCGAGACCGGAATCAAACCGGCCCATGAAGCCCTGGGTATTCCCGTGGTGGCCCATTGGGTAAACGCAGATCACAACCAGTTTATCTGGGTCCGTCGTTTCGCCGATGGTATTGATGTCCCTGCCAAAGAAGACGAGTTCCGGAACTCACCTGGCTTCAAGTCGTTGGGTGACCAGCCATCGAGTCACATCGCGAGAATGGACGTTCAAAATTTGGAAAAAGGGTCGGTATAACAGATGGCCGTCGGTAGTCGGCCATCTGTGTAAGGGGTTTAAAGGGAAGCCGGTCATTAAATGTGACCGGCCTCTTTCCGCATCAAGATATGTACTATGTTCGCTTCTAGGAAGGTTTCGCCCCGCTCAACGTACCCGTGTCTCGCGTAGAAATCTTTCACGTATTCCTGGGCGTTTAGAATGTAAGTACTTACTCCTTGCGCGGCAGCTTCTTCTTCTAGGAATGTCAGCAGTCGTCCACCAATACCTTTACGCCGCCATTCCATATCCACAGCCATTCGTCCGATTCGGGCTGCGCTGTCCTCATTGCCGTATACGACACGACCGGTGGCAACGACCTCTCCTCGAATAAGAACTATGGCGTGGGTGGCGGACGAGTCGAACTCGTCCAACTCTTCGTCCATAGACACGTTTTGTTCAGCTACGAATACACGGAACCGGACGCTTAATGCCCCCTCCATTTCTTCTTCTGTCTCAACTAATTTAACAGTCGGTTCTTCCACATCGGCCTCTTCTCTTGTTTTGGAGGTTCACAGCTTCCATTGATTATCGTGGCATATGCCCTGGTATTTGTCATTCTAGGCCCTTCGTTATACCGGGGAAAGGTCTGATAGGTTGCATGAAATAGATGGGATATATCATCATAGACTTGTCGGTTTCATACGGCCACGATGGACCATTGTTTTTTCTAGGTATGACTTTGTTGAGGTATGCTGGGATTTAAGGTCCGCGGTGCAGCATCACAAAAAAAGAAGCCCCTTTTTAGAGCTTCTTTTTTTGTGATGCTTGAAAGCTAACAGCTTCCTGCTATCAGAACATGACAATACCGCGGCCTACTTCCCCGTTGTCCATATCATCGTAGGCTTCATTGATCTGGTCTAGCGAGTAGTGACGGACCACCAGGTCATCAAGAGGTAGCTTCTTGGATAGGTACATGTCCACCAGCTTCGGCATATCCACCGCAGCCTGGGTGGAACCATAGTATGTGCCGCGCATGGTCTTCTCGTTTCGAACCATATCGACAGCGTTGATTCCTGCTTCTGCGCCTACCGGAGCGATACCGACGACTGTGACTGTGCCGCTCTTGGCTGTCATATCGTAGGAGGCCTTGGTGGTATCGGCCGAGCCGAAGACCTCAAAAGCGTAATCAACGCCTTTGCCATCGGTCAGCTCTTTGACCTGGGCTACTGGGTCCTTGTCAGAGGCATTGACTGTGTGGGTCGCACCGAACTTCATCGCGAACTCAAGCTGAGATTCTCTGATGTCAACGGCGATAATTTTGGAGGCGCTGGATATTGCTGCCCCCATGATTACGTTCAGACCGACTCCTCCGCAGCCGACGACAGCCACGGTGCTGCCGGGTTTGACCTTGGCGCTGGAGATGACTGCGCCGACGCCTGTAGGGACGCAGCAGCCGATCATGGCGGCGATGTCCATGCCTATGGGTGTGTCTATGGGAACCACTGCGGCCTCGGGCATGACGCTGTGCTCGGAAAAGCAGGCAGTTTTTCCGAAATGGTGGATTCTTGTGTCTCCTTTGTGTAGCCGGGTCGTGCCGTCGAACATGAACGCTCCTGCGGCGGCGTGGGCGTCGCAGAGGTGGGCGTTGCCGGTGAGACAGCTCTTACAGCGCCCGCAGGATGATACAAAGGAAAGTATGACTTGCTGTCCCGGGCGCACCGACGTTACACCAGGTCCGACTGCTTCGACCGTACCTGCTCCTTCGTGTCCTAGGACCACAGGAAGCAGTGTGGGAGCGTCGCCGTGCATATAGTGGCGGTCACTGCGGCATATTCCTGCGGCGCCGATCTTTACCAGTACCTCGCCGGCTTTGGGGTCGTCCAGTTCGACATCTTCAATGATCATCGGACTCTTCTGTTCGTATAAAACTGCGGCCTTAACCATAGGAGGTGTCTCCTTTTAAGCGACGGATTATTTGTGCTCCGAAAGAGCGTGGTTATCATCAAGGATTGTGGTATGCGGTGTCAAATGGTTAATTTTTCGCAATATGACTGGGAATTCAGTCCGATAATTTTCCATCTGGAAAGTTGAAATAATCGCTTTGGTTAAAGTGCGAATTAGAATTTATTTTCATACTTGATTAATGAATCCTATCAACGTTTTTTTAACTAAGTTCATGTCGTTTCTAATTCATCCTGTTGTTTAAGAGGTATTGATATGCCAATCCAATAATAACGAGGTTAATCCGTTGTGGTTTAATCGTACCAATATTACGTGGGGCGTCCCGACTGCGACCGGAAGATCCGGTTGATATTAACCGAGCTGGCCAGAAAGCCTCCAGATTGAGTGGAGCACATACTAATACTCTAAGATGGGAGAGCATTGTTACACCAATAAAACTTCAACGGATATGAGCTTCGGAAGCGTTGAAATCGTAATCAAGTTCAATCTCTACTTCACAAATACTTCTTCCGTGCAAACCCTTGTCACCCAGCCTGACATCCAGGCTGAGTGCCTGCCACCACCTCCGGCCACGATTACTACTATGTCGTCGGCGGCGGAAGTGATAGGGACCAAGGTGTCGGGGTTGGTCTGGTCTATCCAGTTAGGCCAAACTCTATTCCCGTAGTGTGCTAGGTCCTTTAGCTCGCGGATGGGCATTCGGGCGTTGGCGTAGATGTACTCTCTGACGTCGGCCTTGGAGAATCCAGATTTTGCGATCTCGTCCGCGTGCTCAGGGCAGAGCACCAGCACAATCTGGGATCGGGTACCCAAGTGGTAATAGCCAGGGATTCCTAAACCGCGCATGTTGCCTGCCAACGTTCGCAGTACTTCAGTTCCGGTGCCTACCGTGCTTTCCATGACGTTGTAGACGCCTAAGATTGCGGCTATCGTCACCGTGCTGGCTGAAGGGTCGTAACCAAGTTCCACGTGCCGCGGTTCCCACGGGCTGAGTTCCTCGTTCTCACTGAAACAGAAGCTGTATCGGTAGGGAGTGGACAGCGTGGCCTTGTCCATGTCTCCAGGGATAAGCCCGCCCAGGTTGCGTATTGCCAATCGCAGAGCCCGCCCGATGGCTGCGTTTGCTCGAAAGCCAGGCCCGAAGCAAGCAGCGTCGCCGTTTATGTTTAGTTCCTTTGCGATAGGGCCGTTCACGATCAACACCTGGCCCGCGCCGCCAGTGGTCACCGCATTTCCCGCCAGGTTGAACTCGTCCCTAAGGGCTGCTTTCAGGGCAGCTATCACAACAGGGAAGTGCTCGGGGAGGCAACCGGCCATGACGGCATTGACGGCCAGTTTCTCTAGGGTGATGTTAGAGTTTCCGGGCTGCATGCGGCCTAATGAGTCGGAGGGGTCGCCTCCGTATTCGGATAGCATCTCCCTGACGAGATCTTCAGTTGGCGGGACAACTGGGAGGCCATCGGTCCAACCTTGTTCCCAACAGTAGTCTTGGATCTCGCGGGACGAGCCCGCTATCCGGACTCGGCTAGAATGGAGGGAAATGTTAAGGTTGGCCATGTTTATGGTTGTCCTTTCGTCTGGTCTTTAGACCTTTTCCAAGGGGGCGAAGCTAAGCAGTAGCCGTTTTAATCCGACTCCTACTGCGAACTCGATGGTGACCTCTGTGTCTGCGGCGGTCACCTGCACTCCGGTCACCACGCCCTCGCCAAAGGCCGAGTGACGAACCGAGTCTCCCACCTGCAGGTCAGGTCGAGATGTCACTGGTTGTTCGCGATTGATGGTCGGCGTTGGGGCCTGCCAGTCACTCCAGGATGGACGCTTGGGGGCGTATCCTCCGTTGGTCCGGTCACCGGTTCCGCGTTCTATGGGACCAGCGCCTGAAGTAAGGAGTTCTGGCGGTATGTCACGCAGAAAACGTGATGCGGGTCCGGCCATGGAACTGCCAAACACTGTCCGGTGGAATGCGCGAGTTAGGTAGAGTCGACTCTCAGCGCGGGTCATGCCTACGTAGCAGAGCCTTCGCTCTTCTTCCATCTGCTCCTCGGAGTCCATTGATCGACTGTGAGGTAGCAGCCCTTCTTCCATCCCAACTATGAACACCACTGGGAACTCGAGTCCCTTGGCCTGGTGCAGGGTGATAAGGGTGATGGAATCCTCTTCGTCCTCGTAGTTGTCCACGTCAGCCACTAATGAAAGTCGTTCTAGCAGAGTGGCCAAGCCGTCTGGAGGTGTTTCGGCATTGAACTCTTGGGCCATACTGCGGAGTTCCAGGATGTTCTCCCAGCGCTCCTGGGGATTGTCGTCACTATCCTGGATGTGGGACTTGAATCTAGTGTCTCCAAGCACCCGGTCGACTAGGTCCACCACTGGCATGTTCTTGCTTAATTCGATGAGCTCTTCCATAGTGATAGCAAAATCGGCGAAGGATGTGGCTGCTCGGGTGGTGACAGCGACTGGACACGGCTCTCCGCTCAATCTAGCGGCAGCGATGTCTTGCATTGCGGCGAACATTCCTAGGTTATGTACCCGGGCGTAGTCCCCTAAGACTTGCATGGATTTGGCTCCGATACCCCGTGGCGGGACATTGATTACTCTGCCCAGGTTTATATCGTCGTGGGGGTTATGTACCAAATGCAGGTACGCCATAAGGTCCTTGACCTCCCGCCTTTTGTAAAAGCGGACTCCGCCCACCAGCCTGTATTTTGTGCCCCTGTGAAGGCAGGCTTCCTCTAAGGCTCGGGACTGGGCGTTGACACGGTACATAATTGCGCAGTCACCGGGATTAAAACCGTCCTCACGCACTAAGCGGGCCGATTCTGAAACCACAAACGCAGCTTCTTCTCCTTCGTCGTAGGCTTCACGGACCTGAACTTTTTCGCCTTTGTCGTTGTCAGTGAAGAGGTCTTTTGGGATGCGCTGTCCGTTGATGGATATTAGGTTCTTGGCTGCGTCTAAGATGGTCGAAGTCGAGCGGTAATTCTGGTCTAAGGTGATGGTTTTGGACTGTGCGTAATCCTGCTGAAAGCTCAGGATGTTGCGAATATCCGCGCTCCGCCAGGAATAAATAGACTGATCCGGATCGCCTACTACGCAAATGTTCTTGTGGGACTCGCCTAGGAACTTAGCCAACTGGTATTGCGCAGTGTTGGTGTCCTGGAATTCGTCCACCATGATGTATTGGTAGCGGTCCTGATATTTCTTCTTTACCTCTGGAAACTCCCGCAGCAATTGGACCGATTTCATCAGAAGGTCGTCAAAGTCGAGGGCGTTGTTGCGTGTGAGGGACTCTTCGTAATGGCGGTAGACTCGGGCGGCTCGTTCCTCGAAATAGTTATCCGGGTCCGCGTTCTTGGCAAACATTGGAGCGTCCCAGAGGGCGTTTTTGGCCTTAGATATGGTACCCAAAACAGCGCGGGGAGCGAACCGTTTGGGATCGACGTCAGCCAATTCCATAGACTCTTTTACAATCTTGATCTGGTCATCGGCGTCGTAGATGGAATAGTTGGATTCTAATCCTAGGTATTGCCCGTCCCAGCGCAGGAGCTTAGCGCAGAATGAGTGGAAAGTTCCCACCGTCATGTATTCGCTGCGGCTGCCGATTAATCGATTCAGCCTATCTCGCATTTCTCTGGCGGCCTTGTTGGTAAATGTCATCGCCAGGATGTTGTAGGGATTTATGCCGTATTCGCTGACGAGGTAGGCGATGCGGTGAGTGATTACCCTGGTTTTGCCGCTGCCAGGTCCGGCTACAATCAAAAGAGGGCCGTCTACAGTCTCGACGGCTTCTTTTTGTGCGGAGTTTAGGCCTTCTAGTAATTCTGAGCCTGTCGTCATGGGCCGATTATAACATGACATAAGACGATTTTAGCTTCAGAATCGAATTATCTTATTTGACCCAAGCCACTATTATCCTGTCGCCAAGGTATTGGTCCAAGCAATACCCCGACGCCCACGCTGGTGTTAGATTCATTTATAGAGGTGATGGTACAGAGAGATGAAGAGATAGTGGTCAACAAAGCGTCTTGAGCTTGCTTGTCTTAATAGGCGCTGCAATCGCTGACCGATGCCCTCTTGGCAACAGCTTTTGCTAGTGATTTGGTGTCGGTGCTATTGGCTATTAATATATGGTCCGAAAATTAGACACGTTCCAGTTGGTTAGCGCCGGCTTGCTGGCCTAGGTCGTCAATACGTGTAAAGCTTTTGCACGCGAGTTGCAAACATTTAGCTCGCTGGCTTATCGGAGTCTACGCCACAACCTTGATTTGGACGGGAGTATTCCGTTTGGAAAATCCATAAAAGGGCAACTAGGTGTTACGTATCTATCTTTACAACCATGCAACCTAATCAAAGATTCGGGCCAGTGTCCGGTACAGGGACTGCCTTTACCAATGTGGATAAGTCTTTAATACAGAGGTCTGTTTGTGGCTTTTCACCTCAATTTGATGTTGTTTGTTAAATCATTCAATATCCTGGTGCTGATTATTTGCGTTAAGTTACGAACCGTAGAAACCTGCTGGAGCCGATAGGCATGAACTGTTCTGTTTGCGAACAAGAGAACGACTCGGGGTACCGGTTTTGCAGTAGATGCGGGGCCGCAGAGGGCCGCAGAATCCCCACTCTGCTTCTGTTGGGAACGTTCTTCACTAGAGAGATTATCTGGGGTATCACCCTTTCAGGATTGGCCATACCGTTGTTGTTACTCCTGAGTGGCCTTTGGGGTGGATGGTTGTTCTGGCAAGCCATAGGCTTTGACAGCTACTGGGCAATCTTCGGATTTGTCTTCCTTGGTCCAGGGACATTCTTCACATTATCGATGCTCCCCATGTTTCGCGGTGTCCAATCAATTCTGTTCAATCTGGGGATCGTCATGGCTGTAAGCACCGTTGCTGCCGCGGTTTTTGGGTTGGGTTTTTTCATGTATCTGTATGGGGATTTTCGCTAAGGATATTTGTTGCTCACGCCCTAAAAGACCATTCGATTGACCGATTTTAGTCAAATGACGCCCTGCCTAGACGGTGATATAATTATCCCTTGCTTGGAACGCCGGTTGGGCACGCCTGTACAAACTCGATGAGACGCAGCCAATACTGGTTAACTCAATGAGAATCGGCAAAGCTAATGCCAAACTTAAAATGTACTGAAATCTCGTTATTGGGGCACCATCTGGCCTAGGACTAGAGAAATCAGAATTCCCTTGCGATCCGCGCTGCCGGCAAACAAATGCCAGCGGCCACATAGGACGGTAATACCCATGCCAAATACGATGCCCCAGAATCTGAGAACCCCGGGACCCACACCCATCCCCGTCGATATAAACGAGGCTATGTCCGATCCTATGATTAATCATCGTGGCCCGGAATTTGGCGAATTGATCGCCAAGACAACACAGCAGTTGAAGCAGGTCTTTATGACCAAGAATGATTTATACATTTTGACTGCCTCCGGCACGGGATCTTTGGAGGCGGCAATTGTTAACACATTATCCCCTGGAGATAGAGTGATCGCAGCTACGGCTGGTGCTTTCGGAGACCGCTTCGTGGACATGGTTGAAGCCTACGGAGCAGACGTTAAGCGCATGGACTTTGAATGGGGCAGTCCAATGGATCCGAACGAGATACGCAAAGTTTTGATGGCGGAACCAGAGATCAAAGCGGTTCTGGTCACTCATAATGAGACGTCAACAGGTGTGACGCATCCCGTGGAAGAGATAGCTCAGGTTGTGAAGGGTGAGTTCGACAAGCTACTGCTGGTTGACGCCGTTTCCAGTCTGGGCTGCATCCCTCTTCCAGTAGATGCCTGGGATTGCGATATGGTAGGCACCGCCTCTCAGAAAGGGTTCATGATTCCACCTGGTTTGTCTTTCATAAGCGTAAGTGAACGTGCTTGGGAAGCACAGCAGACGGCTAAGATGCCTCGATTCTACTTTGATCTCTCAATGGCTAAGGAGTACCTGGCAACTGGTCAGACTCCCTTTACGCCAAACCTTTCGGCTATGTATGGGTTGAGCAAGGCTCTCGACGTATTGCTTGAAGAGGGTATGGAAAATGTGTTTGGACGCCACTCGGCTATTGCTCAATTCACCCGCGACCACATGAAAGAATTGGGACTGGAACTCCTGGTAACTGATGAAAAATATGCCTCCAATACCGTGACTGCGGTTAAGATACCTGATGGAGTGGATAACAAGGCGCTGGTCGGCAAGATGCGAACGGAACACAATGTGGTACTGGCCGGTGGACAAGGTCGGATGAGCAACGACATATTCAGGATTGGCCATTTAGGAGCAGTTGCCAAGTCAGACATTACTGACGTTGTTGATGCCCTGAAAATTGTTTTGCCTCAGGTGGGATTTAAGAGTTAAAGCTTGCATCGTCCTTATGTTAGGATTTCGAACCGAACTGGGCTATCGTTCCCGGCGATTCAGACATGAGCAGTGTGATAATTTACTGAAACAAAAAAGATTCGCCGTAGTAGCGTAAGAACAGCTCCGGCGTTATTTATAGCTGGTAGTGGTGGGAGGCGCCAGGCATGGCTATTTCTCAGCTTGAACAGGCGATGGCCACTCTTAGGTTGGGCCTTGCCGAGATGCGGAATAAAGAAAACCAATTGGATCAACTGGTCAACCAATTCCAGACACAGCTTCGTCGGTTACCGCGGCAGGTTGTTTACGGGCAGGGATCTTTGGACATGTCCTTGGCGGCCATGAGTGAGATTGAGGAGCGGTTAGACGATGCCATGGCCAACCGCCGTAGATTACTAGCAATTAAGGATACGGCAACCCAGGAATTGGAGGCGCTTCAGTTGCTGAAGCGGGTGGATGAAGCTCGGTCCAAGCTGGCAAGCCTGAAACGAAGTGGCACCTCGGGCAATGATGATGTATCGGATGAGGTCAGGCAGCTAGAAAATTTCATCGCTGCCAACAGTCGCCAGGCAGAGCAAGCCATCACAGATCGATTCAGGGAGCGAACCAACCGAGAATCTTGAACTGGATAAACTCCTCAGAGTTCTCCTTCTAGCCTGTTAATCACCAAGCCTGTGGGTAGTTTAGGGAAGAAGAAGGTTGATTTCCGAGGCAACCGTTGACCTCCACCCACAATGCTTTCAAAGGCATCTAGAGGGAATGGCTTTAGCAGGAAGGTCATCTGCAATTCCCCTTTACGGGCCTGTTCCACAGCCTCGTCGTGGTCGTGCATGAAATCCAGATGCTCCAGTGTGGCATCTCCCAGTTCTGGTCTCAGCACCTTCTCTTCTAGTACCCAGGCTTCAGATGCGGATAATGCCCCCCAAGATGGGTCGATCGCCGATTCTTTCAATCTCAGCATCCTTGACCCGTCACTGTCTACCGCCGCCAATAGTTGTGTGTTAACACCTTGTGCGTCCACCTGATCGATTAGTGAGTCCGAGTTTCCGGATAGTGGGGCTGAATCGAACAGTTCGTTTATCTTGGTTTTGATTTTGGCCAATTTATCTTCGGGAACAGCGTTCAAAGTGCGGTGATAGCCAAGGACCACCAGACCGGGGTCATCAAAAGCAATCAGAGTCATCATTACATAGTTGTGAGCCAGGTTTGGTGCTTTTGCGGCTTCGTTTTCTGCGTGCCGGTCCAGTTGATACTGTCTGGCTGCTTCATAGCGATGGTGACCATCAGCAAGGTAGATAGGGCGCCCGGCGAAGAATTCACTGATTTGGCGATGCACATCAGAGTCTGAGATACACCATAGAACGGTTCTGTTATTGGAGTCGTCGGTGGCGTCAAATTCTGGCTCGTCAGCCATCACTTTGTTGAAAACTTGGGTCAACACACCTTCTGTATCCCTGAAGATGGACATTATAGGGCTTATATTCGCAGAAAGGGATTCCATCAGCCAGATTCGGTCTTGAATCGCCGGCGCTTGGGTGAATTCGTGCGGCAGTATCTGGCGCGTTTGATAGTCTTCTAATCCAACTGAAGCGATCAGTCCAACTCGAACCATTAGTTTGTCGCCCAGTGGGAAGCTATGACGCATCAGGTAGTAACAGGGTTCCGCATCCTGGCAGAGGACCTCCTCTTGTCTCCATTGGTCAAACAGGTTGGAAGCGGCAGCGTATTGTTCCTTGGCTGATGTGGTCCAGTCCAAGCTCTCGCCTGCCTCAAGATGAATCACGTTGTATCGACTTTGGCGTTTGAGCGCTTCTTGGGTTTCCTCATCGATCATGTCGTAGGGCGGGCAGAGTACTGAAGCGATGTCTCCTACCGTGTCCTTGTTGAACCGCCATCCTCTGAACGGACTTACCTCTGCCATTTTGCACCTGCATTTTGATTGAGTTTACTTATTGGTTAGCCGATTGATTATATGTGAACCCTTACAGTCAGTCCACATCCAAATCTAGCTTCAAGTTTCACGATTTATCGCCAGATAAAGCTGTATTAATCTTGTGATATAATTTGTGTCTGCTCAGGCACGGATTAATATCAGGTATTTCCAGTTTTCTGTTGTATATTGGACTAATTTCGGGATTAGACCCGCGATAAGGAAGGTAACCCATGGCTGGCCCAATCGAACATATAGACGGCGGCACCATCACCACCGCCCAAGGCTTTAAAGCTGGGGCTACTTACGTGGGTATCAAGACTTTCTCGGAAGATAAGATGGACATGGGAATGCTCCTATCTGATACTCCATGTTCAGTAGCTGGTGTGTTTACTAAAAGCGCATTGGTGTCTCCGTCCGTGACAGTCAACCGTGAGACCATTGCTGCAGGCGGTACAGTGCGTGGTTTGGTGGTTAACTCAGGCATTGCCAACGCGGGAGTAGGAGATCAGGGATATACCGACGCTAAACAAATGGCTTCTCTGGCGGCTGTTGGGCTGGGGGTAAAACCGGAAGAGGTTCTGGTATTTAGCACTGGTGTCATAGGTGTTGAGTTGCCTATGACCCTGATCAAGAAAGGTGTTGATGAGATTAAATTAGTGGAAGACGGCGGCAACGCGCTGGCCCGTTCCATGATGACCACCGACACTCGTACCAAGGAAACTGGGGTTAAAGTGAACTTAGCCGGGACCGAGGTAAATATCTCTGGAGTTGCCAAGGGTTCAGGGATGATTCATCCCAACATGGCGACCATGCTCTGCTTTGTGGCCACTGACGCTGCGGTTGAACAGGATTTCCTACGGGCTATCCTGCCCGATGTTGCAGACAGTACCTTGAACATGCTTGATATCGACGGTGACACCAGTACCAATGACAGCCTGGTGGTTTTGGCCAACGGCGCTGCGGGTAATACCCCTATTAATGCTGGAAGTGAAGACGCTCCCGCATTCAAAGCAGCGCTAACAGAGGTCTTGGTTCAGTTGACACGTCAATTAGCTCAGGATGGAGAGGGAGCTTCCAAGTTGATAGTTGCCGAGGTTCATGGGGCGAAAGACATACCTGACGCTCGGTTAGTTGCCAAAACAATCACCTCATCACTGCTTGTAAAGTCAGCAGTTTATGGCTCAGACCCCAACTGGGGCCGGTTAATCATGGCCCTGGGGCGCAGTGGAGCCGAGATGGCTGAATCTAAGATAGACCTGTACATCAACGGCGTTTGCATCATGGAGGCAGGTAAGCCAGTCCCGTTCCACAGGGACGCAGTGGTCGCTCTTATGCGTGGCGACGAAGTCACTTTTGGCGTCAATTTGAACCTTGCAGATGGTAAGGCAACCTCTTGGGGCTGTGACCTCACTGAAGAATACGTTGTCATCAATAGTGCCTACACCACTTAGACAGAAGTCCATCTCAACGGCAGACTTAGACGCCTGTTTGTGTATACTCTTGCATCCAATTTTAAATTAAATAATTGGGCGTGGATGGCCGCATTCATATGCAGGACTAGCGGTAGTCTGACTACGATTTCGACGGCTAATATAATCACTCTCCGGAAGCCGCTTCCACTCCCATGGGACCCGATATCATTTTGAGTATCTTTAGATGGCCTAGAATCCGGGCCGCTGCCATTTGGAGGAAGTATTGGCCGGCGATCTAAACAACAACCCCACTAAAAAACCCATAGTTGTAAAGATTGGTGGCAGCACCCTTGGAAGCCATGACACCAGTCTCAAGGACCTGGTTCGTTTGCAACAAGAAGGCGAAGAGGTTGTGGTCGTGCATGGTGGCGGGAATGTGATTTCCCAATGGATGCAGCAGCAGGGCTTGGCGCCTAACTTCGTGAATGGTTTGAGAGTTACCGACGCACCAAGTCTGGAGATAGTTGTTGCGGTATTGGGCGGACTGATTAACAAGGAATTGGTATCACTGATACACGAGTTTGGCGGTCGGTCGGTTGGTTTAAGTGGTGTGGACGGTTGCACCGTTGAAGCTAAGATTGCTAATCCAGATTTGGGGTTCGTGGGTGAGGTGACTGATGTCAACAGCGACCTTATCCGCGCTATGTTGGATGCAGGTTTTATACCGATGATCGCGCCTATTGGTGTTCACGTTCGGGACGGTTCAGAGAATGCGGGCAGTCCCCTAAACATCAACGGAGACACGGTGGCCGGAGAGCTAGCTTATGCATTGGACGCTGAACAACTGGTTTTCTTGACCGATGTCACAGGAGTGATGGATGGTGGCGGACGAGTGATTAGAAGATTGGACCGACGTCGAGCTAATATATTATCCAACTCCGGTGTCATCCAGGGAGGAATGATTCCTAAACTGTCTGCCTGCCTAAAGGCTTTGGAGCGTTCCCCCGTGGCCAATATCATTGATGGCCGGCAACCCGGTGCATTGTTGGAGTGCGTTCGGGGTAATTCCACCGGCACAACGATCGTCAGTGATTCGAGGAGTGCCCGGGGTTAGGTTAATCGGTTTGACCAAAGGTAACCCGGATGGCTTCAGAATAAGACATGAGCTACGATCTAACAAACGACGCCGACGATCCAGATCGTCCTAGTTTACCTGGGATTTCAGAGGTTGCCTTACATCGCGTGCGGAATATCTGCATCGTTGTCGTGGGACTCCTGTTTACCTTTCTAATCCTATGGTGGCTACGCACGGTCTATACTGACCTCCTCTGGTACGGCGAACTGGGTTACCGTGGCGTTTTCACCAAGATCTTGGTTATGAAGATATGGCTGTTTACCGGCGGGACTATATTCGCGGCGTCGGTTTTAATCGCTAACTTCTATTTCGCCTTCAAATTCTCTCGTGGTCCTTCTACTCTGCCATTCTCTGATGAGACTATGCGCCTGTTTCGTGCCCTCCTGGTGGCTGCAGTGGTAATCACTGTGTTGATTGCAGCGCCGGTGTTTGGTTCCGCTGCGTCGGGGCGCTGGGAGATATTCCTGCTGTTCCTGAACAAAGTCTCGTTTGGAGTGTCAGACGCTGAGTTTGGTCGGGATGTCTCTTTCTATGTAGCTACATTGCAGATGACAAATTTTATACAGAGCTGGGTTATGGGCATCCTGATCACATCAGCGGTGATGTCCCTTCTTTTATACGCTGGAATCTATGGTCTAAGAGGACTCAACTTTTTCCTGGCACCTCGTATGCTGAAGCATATTGGGGTATTGGGAGGTATTTTGATGCTCTGCATCGCCACCGGACATGCATTGGCGATATACGAGCTTGCAGTGTCGTCTGGCGGCCTGGTCGCAGGAGCGGGATATACAGATGTGCATGCCCGTATACCTGTGTTGTGGTTAATGACAGCGATTGCCTCTTTAGGCGCGTCGGCTTTCTTCGTTAGCAATTATTTTGGTGGACTGAGGTTAATGGCTGGATCGTTCAGTCTTTGGATTATCATGGCGCTTCTGGCAAACTTGGCTTTCCCTGCATTGTTTCAGCGTTTTCAGGTTGGTCCTAACGAGTTTGAACGGGAAGAGATCTATATTGAGCGAAACATAGAAGCCACTCGTGCTGCCTACCAACTTGATCAGGTTGAACAGATATCAGTACCGCCTATTGGCGATCTAGAGCCCGAGGTAATTGCTGATAATCCTTCTGTGATCAAGAATATCAGGTTATGGGACGTCGAACCGCTACAGGACGCCTATAACCAACTACAATTCATGGAGCTGTATTACAATTTTCTGAACATGGACTCTGACCGTTATATGTTGGATGGAGAATTGCAACAGGTTTTGCTGGCGGCAAGAGAACTAGACCCTGACAATCTGCCGAACGATGCCCGTAATTGGGTCAACCGGAGATTACAGTACACTCATGGATACGGCGTTGCCATGAGTCCAGCCACAGGGTTCACCCCAGAAGAAGGGCGTCCCGAATTTCTGATTCAGGACATTCCCATACGAGGGGAGATTGATATCAAAAAGCCGGAATTGTATTACGGTGAATCCCCTGCTCCTTTCGCCTTAGTGAACAGCACAGCTCCGGAGATCAATCCGCCGGGAGCCGGGAGACATTATGACGGAGATGGCGGAGTAAAACTTGACTCCACTTTCCGAAGATTGGTTTACGCCTGGCAATTTGCGGACATCAATATCTTGCTTAGCGACCAGATATCTCCCGACACCCGGATTCAGTACCGACGTAATATTACCGACCGGGTGCAGGCTCTCGCCCCTTTCTTGATTATGGACGATGACCCGTATCCAGTGGTAGGCGAAGAGGGCAAGATCTGGTGGCTTCAAGATGCTTTCACCACCACCAACCGTTATCCCTATTCCACTATGTCTGACGAAGGGTTCAATTACATACGGAACAGCGTGAAAGCAGTTGTTGACGCCTTTACGGGGGAAGTGGCTATTTACGTGATGGACGAGGATGACCCGTTGCTACGGATGTACCGACGCGCTTTCCCTGACCTCTTCTTGGATTTTGATCAGATGCCATTGGGATTGCAGGCTCATATTCGGTATCCGTCGGGCTTGTTCTCTCCCCAGGCTGATATGTATCTGCGCTATCACGTCACCGATGCGCAGGTATTCTTTAATCAGGCAGACCAATGGGCCATCCCACAGGACACCAGGTTTGGTCAGAGGGCTGTTGAAGTGCATCCCTCGTACCTGATCTTGCAGATGCCGGACGGCGACAATGAAGAGTTTGTGTTAATGTTGCCATTCAGCCCGGCGGGCGGGAAGAAAAACCTGGTTGGCTGGTTGACGGCCCAGAATGATGGTGCTAATTACGGTAAGCTAAAGGCCTTTACCGTTCCTAGCGATCCGCAGGTTGATGGGCCAGCGCAGGTGGAGGCCAGGATAGAGAACGACCAAACCATATCTCAGCAGTTCACACTTTGGGATGGGGCTGGTTCTCAAATCGTCCGAGGTCAGCTACTGGTCATACCAGTGGGCGATGCGATAATCTATGTGGAACCTTTGTACCTTCAGTCGGAAGTGCTGGCATTTCCGGAGCTGAAGAAAGTGATTCTAGCCGATGGCAGTGACGTAGTCATGGCAGATAGTGTCGGTGAGGGATTAGCTATGTTGTTGAAGGACGAGGCACCACTTATTGGTCAACCCATAGGTGGCATGGGAACACGCCTAGGAGACCAGGTAGACCCGGTATCGGAAGACCTTCGGGTGATTGAAGAGACAATCACCGAACTGGATAAGGCTTTGAAAGAAATTCAAGAGGCTGTAGAACGCCTACGAGAGTCGATTGAAGGAGACCTAAAATGACCAAAAGTAGTGACTGGATCGAGATTGAACAGAAGTATTATGCTCAGACTGTGCGCCGCCAACCAGTGGTGCTGGTCAAGGGCGAAGGCACGCGAGCTTGGGACGCCGACGGAAAAGAGTATCTGGATTTCGTGGCCGGTTGGGCCGTAAATCAGCTGGGCCACTGCCATCCGGCAGTGACTCAAGCCATTGCCGAACAGGCCGGTACACTGATTCAGGTTTCCAATCAGTTTTACAGTGTGCCCCAGCTTCAATTAGCCGAAACCTTGGTCGAGAATAGCGCTTTAGACCAGGTCTTCTTCGGAAACAGCGGTGCCGAGGCCAACGAGGGCGCCATGAAACTGGCTCGGCGCTACGGCAAGATGAACCGCGATGGCGCCTATGAAATCATTACCGCCCTGAGTTCCTTCCATGGTCGTACTATGGGAACTTTGGCCGCTACCGGCCAGCCTCACTACCAGGAGAATTTCACACCTCTGCAGCCTGGTTTTGTTCACGTCGACTATAACGATGTCGAAGCTATCATGGAGGCTACCAATGAGAGGACCGCAGCAGTGATGATTGAACCGGTTCAAGGTGAGGCTGGCGTGATAATCCCAGCTGATGATTACCTTAAACGGGTTAGGGAGTGGTGCGACCAACAGGGTATTCTTCTGATATTGGACGAAGTCCAAACTGGTATGGGTAGGTTGGGCAGCTTGTTTGGCTATCAGGAATACGGAATCGAGCCTGATGTCATGACTTTGGCAAAGGGATTGGGATTTGGAGCCCCTATTGGTGCATTCATGTCCAAGGAATATTGCATGGCCCTAGTGCCTGGTGATCATGGCTCGACCTTCGGAGGTAACATGCTAACCACCGCCGCAGCTTATGCTGGAACTAAGTTCCTCATCGACAATGACATCCCCGGCAAAACCAAGGAGATGGAGCCTTATCTGCTGGGACGGTTGAATGATCTTAAAAATCGATTCTCTTTCGTATCGGAAGTTCGAGGCAAAGGGCTTTTGGCCGCTATGGAATTTGAGAGTGATATCTCACCTCAGGTGCTGACGGCCGCCAATGAGGCGGGGATACTCCTTAACGCACCGAGGCCAACCACTATACGGTTCATGCCACCTTTGACCGTCACCAGAAACGAGATCGATCAGGGCATGGAGCTCCTTGGTAATGCTCTAGCAACGATTTAATTTCAGGCTCGATAACTATATCTTACTTCGAGGTCTGGTTTGAAAGAATCTGCGAGATGCAGATGTATCCTCAGACGAGTTTCTGAAAGCATAGAACTCCGGAAATCGAATTGGACTAAGGGAATTTAGGGAGCAGCTAAACTACATTCATGGCAAAACCAAAAATTGTCCTGGCCTACAGCGGGGGATTAGACACCACAGTGGCCGTCCCTTGGCTGCAGGAAAAGTATGACGCAGACATCGTTACGTTGACGATTGACCTTGGGATGGTGGAATTAGAACCCATTCGACAGCGGGCTTTGAGCATCGGCGCAGTTGAAGCCATGACCGTTGACGGCCGAGATACTCTGGTTAACGAATTTCTTTTCCCGTCTCTTCAAGCCGGAACCATCTACGAAGGGCAATACCCTTTGGCCACAGCATTGGGGCGCCCTCTCATAGCCCGTTACTTAGTGGAAGCAGCCAAGCAGCATGATGCCTATGCTATTGCTCACGGTTGCACAGGGAAGGGTAACGACCAAGTTCGATTGGAGGTTGGTATCGCCGCTCTTGGGCCAGAGATTGATGTCATTGCTCCAATTCGCGATTGGGGAATGAGCCGAGATGATGAAATAGAATACGGCCAGGCACGCAACTTGCCTATCAACGCAACCCGCAGTCGTTTTTCAACAGACGAGAACCTCTGGGGCCGTAGCGTCGAGGCTGGAGAACTTGAAGATCCCTGGCTGGAACCACCAGAGGATGCCTATGCTTGGACTAACCCGGTAACTGGCACTCCCGACGAACCGGCCTATGTTGAGATTCATTTTGAACAGGGAATACCCACGGCTGTAGACGGGGAGAATATGAATGGTGTTGACATAGTTAATCACCTGAACACTCTGTCGGGTACTCATGGTGTTGGCCGTATCGATCATGTTGAAAACCGTTTGGTCGGCATCAAGTCTCGCGAGATATATGAATGTCCGGCGGCAACGTTGTTACATGCTGCACATACTTCCCTTGAAGCCATGACCCTTACCAAAGACCAGGCTAGGATGAAGGGTCGTATATCCCAGGAATATTCGGATGTGATATACAACGGACTGTGGTTCACAGCCCATCGCGTTGACTTGAACGCCTATATCCAGAGTACCCAGCGGTTTGTGACTGGAGACGTGCGCGTTCGATTGCATAAAGGCACATGCGTCGTTGTTGGACGGCAGGCGCCAAAGGCTTTGTACAACTATGGCCTTGCCACATACGACCGATCGGATGAGTTTGACCACGGTTCTGCAGAAGGTTTTATTAAAATTTACGGCCTTTCAGTTAAAACTGAGAATCAGGTTCAATCTGACTAAATCCGTAATTTTGACACTAATTTGCCACTTATCTAGATAACCTCATAAATCAGGAGGATCGATGACAGTTGCCGCCCGAATGAACGACCTAGGTACCGAGTCGGCATTTGAAGTGCTCGCCAGAGCCCGTGCCCTGGAAGCCCAGGGACAAGAGATAATACATCTTGAAATAGGCGAGCCTGATTTTGAAACCCCTCAGCATATCGTCGAAGCTGGTATGAAGGCGATATCCGACGGTTTCACTCATTACGGCCCAACGGCTGGGTTGCCCCAGCTACGCGAGTCCATAGCCAGAAACAGTGGTGAGGTACGGGGTACCACCACAGACCCTGCCAACGTGGTAGTCACTCCTGGCGCTAAGCCAATCATGTTTTACGTGTTGCTGGCGTTGGCAGAGCCTGGAGTAGAGGTCATCTACCCAAACCCCGGATTCCCCATATATGAGTCCATGATCAAGTTCTCGGGTGCTACCCCTGTACCCATGCAGCTTCTTGAAGATAAGGACTATCACCCGGACTTGGAAATATTACCGGGGATGATCACGGACAAGACCCGCTTGATAATTCTCAACTCGCCTGAAAACCCTTGTGGCTCGGCTCTCACTAAAGATGAACTTGAGACGATTGCTAACATCGTTAAAGAGCACCCAGGGTTGTACGTGATGGCCGATGAGATTTACAAAGATATACTGTACACCGGTGAACACTACAGCATTTCGTCCGTACCTGGTATGCAGGAACGCACTATCATATTAGATGGGTTTTCTAAGAGCTACGCCATGACTGGTTGGCGGATGGGCTACGGTATCCTTCCGGAAGAACTGGTGCCTCATATTGTGAAATTAGCTGTGAATAGTGTCTCCTGCGCTGCGTCGTTCACTCAGATGGCTGCAGTGGCTGCATTGGAAGGTCCCAAAGATGAGGTGGAGGCAATGATTGGCGAGTTTGCCATCCGGCGTCGAATCATAGCGGACGGACTTCGGAGTATCCCAGGAGTGAATTGCCCAGAACCAGAAGGAGCTTTCTATGCGTTCCCCAGTATCCATGGTACTGGACTGACCAGCACGCAGTTCGAAGAAAGAGCTATGAACGAAGCCGGAGTAGCACTGCTATCCGGCAGTGCTTTTGGTGAATATGGTGAAGGTTACGTCCGGCTTTCTTATGCGAATTCCCAAGAAAACATCAAGAAAGCCATAGATAAATTGGATAAGATGGTTCGTGCTCTTTGATCACCGATAAACGGAGTTTGAAATGACCGAAGACAAGCGACATATAAGCGTTGTCCATCCGGATAACCTGGAAGTTGAGATTCAATCTGGAGCCATGACTCGCTTGGCCGGCGTCTCGGAGAAGCTGACTGGCTCTACGGGAATCCATCTGGCTATAGCTACTATCCCGCCCCACTGCTCCTCCAGTCCCCATTATCACGTGAATTGTGAGTCGGCCATTTATGTAATTAAGGGCAAGGGACGTTTTGTCATTGGCGATAATCTGGAGACAGAGTTGGCTATCGGCCCTGGAGATTTTATATACGTTCCAGCAGAAGCGGTACACCAACCCATCAACGATGGCGACGGTGACATGGAAATAATCGTTGCTCGTAATACACCGGTCGAGATTGTCGTTGAAGTGGAGACGTCCAAGGCTTAGTAGGTAACTTCCTAACTACTAAGCGTGATTCCGCTCAAGGACTTGGTATCTTCGAAAATAGGGTTTTCCAATCTCGACATGAGCCTGGGAATGGTACCCACAATCAGTTGAACAAAGCCTGGGGCCACTACCCACCCACCTGCCTTTGGGCTATACTATTCGAGCTCACGCGGCTCTCAAAAAAATCGCGATCTGATCGGAGGAAACAATGGACCTGGGGCTAAATGAAATACAGCAAATGCTGAAGACTAGCGCCCAGGATTTTCTGGCCCGAGAATGTCCTTTAACGCTAGTTAGGGAGATGGAAGGAGATTCCAAGGGCTATACGGACGATTTATGGCGCCAGATGATTGGTCTTGGCTGGACTGGTGTCGCTTTCCCAGAGCAATATGGGGGCACCGGAGGTACATTTGCTGATCTTGGTGTCCTGCTGGAAGAAATTGGACGCTCTCTAGCACCTGCACCCTTCTTTTCAACCGTAGTGTTGGGTGGAATGACGGTTCTGGATGGCGGTTCAGATGCACAAAAAGATGAGATACTGAGCCGTATCTGCGCTGGCACGATCATTATGACAATGGGCCTAACCGAGGCCAGTGTCACTACAGAGCCCTGGGGTGTGGAGACTACTGCAACTCGCCAGGGCAACAATTTCCAGATTTCGGGAACCAAGCTTTTCGTGCCTGACGCAGAGACTGCAGATATTATCATAGTAGCGGCCCGAACTTCATCGGAGAGTGATCCAGATAAAGGAGTCTCCTTGTTCTTAGTGCCTGCTGACGTTGACGGTCTGTCTATTAGACCAATGAGTTCCGTTGGTCACGAGCGTATCTATGAGGTCGAACTGGAAAATGTCATCGTCGCTGCAAGCGACGTGATCGGATCCGTGGGTGAAGCCTGGCCAATTATTGAACGTTCTATAATGCGGGCGACTGCGGCTCAGTGCATTGAGATGTTGGGGGGTGCCCAGGCTGTTTTGGAAATGACCGTTGAATATGCCAAGGGACGGACCCAGTTTGGGCGGCCCATTGGCAGCTTCCAGGCCGTGCAACATCATTGCGCGCGTATGGCTACCGACGTTGAAGGTTCCAAGAACATCGCGTATCAGGCTGTGTGGCGCTTGGCAGAAGGCTTGCCCGCCCATAAAGAGGTTTCAGTAGCTAAAGCTTGGATTGGCCCTGCATACCGCCGAGTGTGCGGAACAGCGCATCAGTGTCACGGTGCCATAGGATTTACCAAAGAACACGACTTACAATTGTACACTCGTCGGGCCAAAGTACACGAATTGACCTATGGCGACGCCAACCATCATAAAGAGATAGCTTTTCAGCACGTAGACGACGAGTAACTGTCTGCTGACGTGTGCAAATAAATTTTTATTGATTTAACGAGGCGAACGCAGCATGACCACCACCAACGATTGCGTATTTTGCAGCATGGCCCAGGACCCGATGCATTCTGCCCCTGTCTACCGAGACGATCGTGTCTTCGCGGTGAAAGACATTAATCCAAAAGCTCCTGTGCATATGTTGATCGTCCCCAATATGCATATTGCCTCCCTGGCTTATGTCGGACCTGGCCAAGTACCTATTATGGGTCACATGTTTGTGGTTGCTGAAGAGATTGCCCGACGAGAAGGCGTAGCCCTCAGTGGTTACCGTCTGGTGATCAACCAAGGTGATGACTCAGGACAAGAGATCATTCACCCCCACATGCATCTTCTGGGAGGCAAGAAGCTAGGAGCCATGGGTTAGGGCTAAATGTCCGAACTTCTCGAAAGACTTCAGAGTCGCCTGGAGTCCTTGCCAGACGGCTTGCAGGCGCATATTTATAGAGTGCGCGACGTTGCATTGGAGTTGGCTGTACCTCATAAGATAAACTTGCAACAAGCAGAGCTTGGCGCCTTGGCCCATGACGTTTGTCGAGCTGTATCTGGAGAAGACCTGATTCGGATGGCGTCTGAGTTGGGAGTATCAGTCTCTGATGTGGAATATGATTTCCCTCTGATGCTCCACGGGCCGGTGGGCGCTGAGGTGCTCCGAAAAGAAGAGGATTGCAGCGATGAAATCCTCTGTGAGGCCGTGCGATGGCACTCCACCGCCCACGCGTCATTGCATCCGTTGGGTAAACTCGTCTTTTTAGCCGACAAGCTGGATCCTCAAAAAGCGGCTGTATACTCGTATCAGGCTAAGCTCCATGATATGGCTATGGAGAGTCTAGATATGGCTTTGTTGGAGTTCTTGTCTCGGGAGATGGGCAAGAGGGTTGAAGGTGGAGGCACAATTCATCCCGCAAGTGTGGATGCCAGAAATAGTCTGATCTTAAGCTTGAAAAACTAGAATCTACCGAGTGATAGAAGAAATTGAACCTCACTCTTGTATAAAGGAATCGTAATTTATCGAGGTCTTTCTTTTTGGTATGGGTTTTCATGATTGTCGGGAAGGTAGTTGACTCCAGAGGTACTTATGCAGATTAGTCTGACTCCTAACGCGGTTGAACATATACAGAGCAAGGGCGGGCGAGCGGCCGTCGACTTGATTTCATTTTCGTCTTGAAGCGGCAATACCACAGAGGTATCGGTCGATACCAGACTCGCCCACAGGGACACTACCTCTTATCAGGTAATAGAGCAGGATGGGGTGGAACTGTTCTTGTTGCCGCAGTTAGTCCAGCACACCACTTCAATGGCCATCGATAGCAAGAAGTTCTTTTGTTTTCGTAACCTGAAGGCGGAATTGGAATTGGAGAACGGTATTGTGTTCGGTAGGAGAGCTCCCTGGGCTTAAGGTGACTGTTAGTTTCACAGTCCGAAACCAAGGCCTCGCGGATTCTTCCGCGAGGCCTTGGTTTGCCTCTGCTATACTGCCCAGCCTCGGGATACCATGATTGTTATATCGGAAATTGAGAGGCTTAAGCCATGCGATTTGGAATCAACTTGGGTGGTGGAGATCGTAGAGGTCAATCTCGAGAACAAGGACTTGCTGGTCGGTTGGGTAAGGCCCGTCTAGCCAAAGAGATGGGTTTCCACTCGCTATGGACCGGCGCTGGGTATTTGAACAATGACTTTCATCCCCTGATGCTACTATCGAGGGTGGCTGCTGAGGCTCAAGGATTGGAATTGGGCATGGTCGCTCTCCTGCCGCTGTATCATCCTGTGGAGGCCGCCGAGCAGATATCTACTCTGGACGTGATCACCGGAGGCAAATTTGTCCTAGCTCCAGCGCTAGGCTGGCGTGATTTTCAGTTCAGGGCCTTTGAGATTCCTAAGTCAGAGCGCCTCTCCCGTTTTCGTGAGGTACAAGACGTTATGGAAAAGCTTTGGAATCAAGACCGGGTTACTCATAAAGGCCGTCACTTTCATCTGGACGACGTGCCTGGTGCTGGCGACGCCATCCAGAAGCCAGGTCCAAAGCTCTACCTGGCAGCCAACCTGGAAAAAGGAGTCCTTCGGGCGGCTAAAGAAGCAGACGGATGGTTGATAAGTTCCCGTTCAACTCTGCAGACCATTGGGATTCAGGCCAATCAATATCGGAATTCAATCAAAGAGTCAGGCAAATCGGGTTACATAGCTGCCTGGCGCGAGGTGTTTGTGGCTGAGAGCAAACAGCAGGCCATTGATATTATCCGACCCGAGGTAGAGTGGCTCTATAAAGACAGGGCTTCTTTGGGCCACAGCCAAGAATTGCCCGAAGCTGACCGAATCGACGTACCTTTTGAGCAGGTGTTGGAAGGAAGGTTTATCATTGGCAGTCCTGAAGAGTGCATGGAAGAGATACATAAATATAGAGAATATGGCGTGGAAGAACTGATTATTCGGTCCCAGTGGCCAGGAATGGATAGCCATGTTACCGCCAAGTCGCTCCGCCTATTTGCTGAAAAAGTAATGCCTGCATTTGTGTAGTGAGACCTTAGGCGTTGGACAGTCGCTTGATTACATCTTCGTCCAACTCTACCCCTAGACCGGGACCTGAAGGCACCTCCAAGTAGCTGTCCTTCACGTGTAGCGGAGTTTTAAGGATGGGCCATTCGTCCCTGATAGAGATTGGTTCGATGTTGTACTCTTGGGAGTAGGGGATGATGGGATAGGCTGCGCAGACATGTAGATGGGCCACGGCGCTGAGGGTAGGCTGGATGTTATGGACGGTAATTGGTTTGCCAAAGGCAGATGCTAACGCGGCGATGCGTTGGAATTCGGTGAATCCGGGAACCTTGACGATATCGGGCTGTAAGATATCGACTCGCCCTCGAAGTATTAAGTCTTTGAATTGCCACTGCGTATAGATCATTTCTCCCGACGCGATGGGTATGTCCAATGCATCGGCAACTGTCGCCAAACCATCCAGGTCATAGTGAGGGCGGGGTTCTTCAAAGTGGAAGACTCCTAGGTCTTCCAGCGCCTTCCCAATCTCGATTGCGTGGTGCGCGGAGAATGCTCCGTTAACGTCGACCAATATCTCTATGTCTGGCCCTATGGCTGCTCTTACTTCTCGAACTGTCTCAATGGTCTGGTCGGAAGGGTCGTCGATGGCTCCGGGTAGAGCGCTGTGGAGCTTATATCCTTTATACCCTTCTTCCACCAGTGACACCGCCCGCTTGGCCTCTTCCAGAGGCGTTAGATCCCGACGCATAGAACTTGCGTACATTTGGACTTTCTCTCGGGCCTTGCCGCCTAAGAGCTCATAGATGGGTTTCTCGAGGGCTTTGCCCTTGATATCCCACATGGCGATGTCCAGTCCGGCGATGGCGCAATGGACTGCCCCGCCCATATCTGAGGCTGAAGCTGCCTGGATCATGTCCCGCCAACGGACTTCGGTGTCCATTGGGTCTTTGTCCAACAAGATGGGTCGGATAATTTTTTCGACAACGGTCTTAACCACCTCCGGCAGACGTCGAAAGCATTCTCCGATTCCGACAATTCCCTCGTCGGTGTAGATACGGACGAAAGGATACTGATTGTCCAAGATCAGGCATTCAACTTCGGTAATCTTCATTAAGAATTCCTCATTAGAGTTTATCCAAATGGCCTATAGAGACTGTGTGGCACGAAATCTTTCATAGGTAATATGTTTTAAAAACTTATCCCCGTTTGTTCGGGCAGTTACCGGGCGTGGTATTTAGGGGGGCGTTTTTCTACGAACGAAAGACTGGCTTCTTTAAAGTCCTCGGTCTCGTGCAGTTTGAGAGGCAGCATCTGCATATCGGCATCGGCGCTTGGTTGCACCCACTGGCGGCGCATCAACTTTACTGCGGATCTTGTCGCCAGTGGTGGGGATTTGAGGACCTTCTCGGCCAATTCTTCAGCCACTGTCAGGTGCTCTCCTGTCGGGACTAGTCGGTTTATTAAGCCGAGTCGGTAAAGTTCTGAGGCTTCTATGGGCTCTCCAGTGATTGCCATTTCGCTGAGAATCTTAGAGGGCATGAACGCGTTGACCTTGGCCCAGATTCGGGCGGCGGGCAATCCTCTTCTGGTCTCGGTGATGCCAAACTTAACGTCCTCCGAGGCTACAATCATGTCTGATTCGACTGCTATTACGATGCCGGCACCTAGAGCGTAGCCGTGGACTGCGGCGATGATCGGTTTCCAGTTGGCGCTGCGGCCTGTGTAGCCTTCGGCGTTGGGGCCTTTATGCCTGCGAGCTGATTGCTCAGGGGTCATGGCTACTAATCTTTGCTTGACGTCAGCGCCGGCGCAGAAACTCCGGCCTGCGCCGTGGACGATAGCCACCCAGGCTTCATTGTCCAGGTCGAATTCTAGCATGGCCGAGTGTAGGTCTTCTTCAAATTGGTCGTTGACAGCGTTCAAGGCTTGGGGGCGATTGAACATGATGTAAGCGACTCTTCCTCGTCTTTTGTACATCATTGTTTCATATTCGGTGATAATTTCGGGTTCATCTAGTGATGTATTTGGCACTGCGGCCACCTCCGTATTTTAGGTGTGGTGTTCTGATTTCAAGGCTAATTTATGCTTGAAAAGCATTAAATAGAAAATAAGTTCTAAAAAATATTGACATATTAAGAACAGGTGTTCTAAACTGACTTAAGCAATATTAGAACATCTGTTTTGGAGAAATGACATGACTACTTTAGATTGGCCGATTATTTCTAGTCCTGGCCTAGACGCGGTGCCCGAATTTTACCATTACGAAGATACAGGTTGTGAGGTCTCAGGGGCTTGTCTCGATTGCCCGCTGCCCCAGTGTAAATATGATGACCCTGCATGGTTCCAGCGTAATCGACGACTAGCCCGGGATTTTAAGATATGGTCTGCTATGCAGCAGCACGATTTGACAGTGGAGGAAGCAGCAGAGCGATTTGAGGTTACAGTACGAACCATTTTCAGAATCATGCGCCGCTGTCGTGACGCCTCTTTAGCAGATCAAGAAGAACTGGTGGTGTTTGCTGCAGACTAGGGGAGTGCCGATACGTTCTTTCCTCAGGGTTTATATTTGAAACCGCCGTTCGCTGGAATGACACTTATGTGTTGAAACATTCTGAAACACATAAATTATGAACTAGACGAAAAAGAGGGGCCGTTTAACGGCCCCTCTTTTTCGTCTAGTTCTAGGGCGATTTTAACCTCTGGGGAGCCCTAATCCTCTTCCGGCTATAATGTTACGCTGGACTTCGGAAGTGCCGGCAGCGATGGTTCCAGCAAAGGCGTTCATCCAATGTTCTTGGACACGTCCCTTGAGGGGTGCCCATTTGTCCTCACGTCCCAAGGTACCGTACTGGCCTAGGATGTCTAATGAGGCTTCTGTCACCCTCTGTACGGTCTCGCTCCCGAATACCTTGCTCATGGATGCTTCCTTGGTCGGTATCAAGTCTTGAGACTGCATGTACGCTACGTTGTAGGCCATCAGGCGGGCGACTTCACAGTCAATGTACCGGTCTGCCATCAATGACCGGACCCATGGAATCTCAATCAGAGGCTGCCCGTTGCGTTTGGTTTCCGTGGCAAATTCTCTGACGTCATCTAACATTCGTCGGGCGGCCGCAGAGTAGTCGATTCCGGATCGCTCAAAATCTAGCAGAGTGACCGCCACGTACCAACCGCGGTCTTCGTCCCCAACGACGTTGGCTCTTGGAACCCGTACGTCGTCAAACGTCACTTGGTTGAACTCGTGCCCACCTGCCATGTTGATGATAGGGCGGACGGTCACTCCTGGGCTTTTCATGTCCACCAAAACAAAGCTGATCCCTCGGTGCTTGGGAGCGTCAGGGTCGGTTCGCGTTAGCAACATGATCCAGTCGGCTCGGTGGGCCATGGTGGTCCAAACTTTGCCGCCGTTGATCACGAATTCATCGCCGTCGCGTACTGCTCTGGTACTAAGGGATGCCAGGTCGGAACCAGATTCAGGTTCACTATAGCCTTGGCACCATTGGATATCCCCATTGGCCACCGAGGGTAAGTGGGTCTTTTTTTGTTCTTCTGATCCGTGAATCATCAGAGTCGGGCCCAGCATACGGACTCCAAAGATGTCCCGGCCTGGAGCCCTCATATAGGCGATTTCTTCGTTGTAGATGGCCGACTTGACTGGTGACGCGGCTTGGCCTCCGTACTCTTCCGGCCAGTGCATGGTGAGCCAACCCTTTTCTGCCATCTTCTTGCGGATGACAATGTTCAAGTCCCAGTCGTCTTCCTCAGGGTAGCGGCCGGCGCCTTCCCAAGAATCGGGAAGTTCGGCCTTCATGAACGCCCGAAGTTCCTTCCGGAACTCCTCGTCCTGTTCTGTGAACTTAAACTCCACAGTGGTACTCCTAGCAGAATCCTCTTTGGGATTCGAATATCAAACTAGTTGTCAGCTACCGACAGCTACGCAGGTGACCGTCCGAACCACTCCTGGAACAGTGTGGATATGACCGGTGACAAGGTCACCAACTATAGTCATGTCGTCACCGGATACGATGGCTATGATGTCGTATGGCCCCGTGACCACGTCGACCGTGGTAATCCCCGGGAGGTTACCGAGAGTGTTGGCCACATCGCGAGTTTTTCCTACCGCGGTTTCAATCAAAAGATAGGCTTTTGTTGCCATTATTTCCTCTTTTAGTTCTTACCAGTTGGTGGGCCAGACGTGGGCTAGGCTCGCCGACCATTTTACGGCTCGTGCTCTAATGGTGTCAATTTGGAGCGACTGTAGATGACTGGTAACTAAACCCGTTTATAATGAGTGCCTATGCCTGAAAGAATGGAACTCCTCAATCAGGGTGCTATAAAGCTAGGAATCACCCTGACAGATCAACAATTAGACCAGTTTGAAGCTTATTTTCACGAATTATTTGAATGGAATAAGCGGGCCAATCTGACAGCTATTATCGAGTATGAAGCTGTTCAAGTGAAACATTTTTTGGACTCTCTGACCATCTGGCTGACGGCCCGGGATGCTTTGTCGAACGCAGCTGTAAGACCCGTTCGTGTCATGGACGTTGGTTCTGGGGCTGGTTTGCCCGGCCTGGCCCTCAAGATTGCGTTCCCAGATATCAAGTTAGCTCTAGTGGAATCGGTTGCTAAGAAGACAGCGTTCATTCGCCATGTTGTCGAGGCAATCAAATTGGAAGGAATCTCTGTGTATACAGGCCGTGCGGAGGACTTGGCTAGAGGAAAGGATTTGCGTGACGGCTTTGACCTGGTTGTCGTACGAGCATTGGCAAAACTACCATTGTTATTGGAACTAGGACTGCCTTTTTGCAAAACCGGGGCTAACTTGGTGGCGCTGAAACATGCCGGAGACGGCTCGGAACAGGACGAAGCCGCCAACGCTTTATCGGAATTGAACGGATTCATCGAGAGGATTTCCACGGTGCAGCTGGATGGGCTGACTGATGATCGGGTGGTCATATCTGTCAAAAAGATGGCGTCGACGCCAGCACGTTATCCACGAGCGGTGGGAGTTCCGAGAAAGCGGCCGTTGTGACCGAGTGTAAGTAACGGAAAGGACTGCTTTTTGGTGGGCTTTCCGTTTGCGCTGAGTCAGTTGAGCCTAACGCGATTGGAGTTATCCGATGTTATCGGATTGATTAGAACAAATATGGTCTTAGGTGATTTTACAGCAGGATTGCGAGGGATCGCTCGCGTCTATATTATTTACGGGTCTCGCCTGGATTAGTATATTCGATAAACAAGGTATTTTGAGGTGGTGGTTATGTCCGTGATGGTCACCGGCGGAACCGGATTTATTGGTAATAGGATTATTCGTAAGTTATTGGAAAGAGGCGAAGAGGTAGTCTGTTTCGATTTAGCGCCACCTCGAGCAAACCTGGAACCATACTTAGACCGTATCAAGATGTACAGGGGTGATGTCACTCAACTGCCTCACATCTTGGAGGCGATTAACAATAATAGCGTTACGAGGATAATTCATATGGCTGCATTGCTTCCGCCAGATACTGAGGACCGCCATCATTACGCTATGCAAGTAAATATCGGCGGGACTAATAATATATTTGAGGCGGCCCGTTGGACCGGGGTAGAACGTGTGGTCTACGCTAGCTCTATAGCCGTATACGGCGTGCAAGAGACCTTCGGCGAGCGGCCTATCAACGAGGATGACCTGAATGATCCCATCAACGTCTACGGAATGACCAAGTCGGTGAATGATTATTCGGCTAAACAATACATTAATAAACATGGCCTGGACTTGCGAGCCGTGCGCATCTGTACTGTGTTTGGACACGGAAGGGTTACCGGGGCGACGGGCATGATCGGTGGGCTATTGATGTCTCTGCCTGCAGTTGGCAAGCCGGTGAGTATGCCGTTCCATCAGGATGAACAATCTCCTATGATTCACGCCGAGGATGCCGCAGAGATTTTCGTCCGTGTTTGTCTGGCTGAGAAACTGAACTACCCAATTTACATATCCGGAGGAACCATGTGTTCCATCAAGGACATGGCGGACATGGTCAAGGAAATAATCCCAGACGCTGATATTACTACTGGAGACCAGGTTGTTCCCCACGTCTATAACGTTGATAACAGCCGCATGTTGGCCGATATCGGCTATGAAATTGCGCCGTTGAGACAAAGGATTTTGGATCATATAAATGACGCCAGAGCAGAAGCTGGTTTGAACGTCCTGAGCGGCTAGAATAGCTTCGGTTATAATTATCTCTGTTTAATCCCATGTAAAGTTGGATATTGAGTTAGACCGTGAGAGGCATGAGAGAAGATTATGAGTATCGCCATCGGTTATATGCCCGGAGCTTACGGAGAAGGTGGGTCCGATCATAAATACCTTCGAGAGTTGGTTGAGTTAGGGGATAAGTACGAATACGATTCTCTTTGGCTAAGTGACCGCATCGTCGGTGAGAAGTTCAGCTTAGAGCCCATGATGGCCTCCTCTATGGTGTTGGCTTACTCCGATCGCCTGAAAGTAGGCACCAGCGTGCTGGCCATGCCACTACGCAACCCTGTGGTTTTGGCCAAACAGATCGCCACATTGGACTATCTATCTCAGGGACGGTTCTTCCCAGCAGTGGGATTGGGTCAGGAAGAACCAGAGGAATATGAAGCCTGTGGAGTCTCTAAGGAACGACGTGGTCCTCGCACCGATGAAGGCATTACACTTATGCGCCGCCTCTGGGAGGAAGAGGATGTTACACACGAGGGCGAGTTTTTCAGCTGTCACAACGTGAACGTGACACCCAAACCGTATTTCCAGCCCTCAACTCCAGTTTGGATCGGTGGACGGTCCCTTGCGGCTGCCAGGCGCGTTGGTAGGGTGGGTGACGGTTGGCTCGTGTCAAGTGCCACCCCAGAGGAAGTTAGGGAGGGTTGTGGAATCCTTTTCGAAACCGCTAACGAGCACAACCGCGAGATCGAAGATGACCACGTTGGCATTTTGATGGGTTATTACATATCCGATGACGTTGCGGATGCCACAGAGAAGGCCGGCCGGTTTGTCACGCGTCATCGACCCGATGCCCACTTCACTGAGTTCACAGCTATAGGGCCAGTGGAGAAAATATCTGAATACGTTCAGAGATACATCGATGCCGGTGGTTCCAAGTTTGTGATGCGTCCAATGTGTCCTGCTGATGAGACCATGGAGCAGCTCCAAATACTCGGCGAAGAGCTAATACCAGAATTTTCAAAGTAGGGTTAATTTGCTATACGGCTTGATTAGGCTTGGTAAAAGAACCTGCTTGTATACGTTTGCCGCCTAGCCTCTTCGCCTTTTTGACTGTTCCGATTTCAAGTGTGAATTGGTGTGAAAATCGAGCGATCCTCCCGGAATAGAAGAAGAGTGTCCGAAGGAAATCACTCGGCTGATTGATTGGGTTTTCAACGTTTCCAAAATGTTTGAGTCTTGGTTCGCTAACTTCGGCCGGCAGACCGACCTCGGGGTTTACTTGGTTTTGGCTGACGTGCCTTGAATGATGGCGTACCGGGTCTAGATGATCGTCTACGATTATTGGTGTCGCTCGGTGATCCGGTGGTTCCCAAAAGCTGACCAGACCTTCGACGACTTTCGGCATCCGATACCGGCGCTCGGCCTAAGAGTGTCCCGGAACGTCGACTGTTTGACTGGCTCTCAGATGAGTTGCCACTCGGTGGTTGGCCGAACCTTTGGTTTACTTTGTTTCCGTTTGAACTCTGATTTCTGGAAAGGGCACTATTGGATTGACCTCGGTTTTGAGAACGGCCATTTGATCTGCTTAGAGACCCTTTTTCGATGGAATTTGAGCGGGAGTATGGGTTTCTACCGTTTTCGCTGTTCAGAGTTCCATTCGATACTGCGCCAACAGGCTCGTATGGCCGGTTCTTGTTGGGCTTATTAGGCCGTTCTCCCGCCATACTGGGGTGGTCTTCTCGCCGTCCATAATCTGCGGTTCCAGCCTTCCAAGCGCCTGGTTTGCGTCTGTTAGGGCCAGTGTTTGGTTTACGGTCTCGGGTACCTTGGCCAGCTCGACCTCCGTTGCTGCGGCCGCCGGAAGCTCGGCTTAGACCCATCTTGTCTTCTCGGAATTGTTCTTCCGGGGTGAAATTACCGTAGTTGAATCCTTCCAGGCGACGCCTTTCAATCTGGATACCGAGTTCCCTTTCGACGTGGCGAACCATTGATGCATCGTCGGCCCCGGCAAATGTG
>JAKUNL010000011.1 GCA_022451925.1 Dehalococcoidia bacterium | reverse complement strand
AGCGACGGGAGCGGGTGTATGAGGAACGCCGTGAGATGGAACGCGAGCGCATGGATCGGGATGAGGAAATGCGCCGGGAGCAGATGGAGATGGAGCGGGAGCGCATGGAGCAAGATGCCGAAATGCGCCGGGAACAGATGGCGATGTCACAGCAGAGGATGGGGCGTGGGGAACCAGGCATTCAGCCTGTGATGAATGAGAGTCCCAAGAGTGGTCCCAGTAGAGGATTGTTCTCCAACAGGAAAGCGGGTGAAGCGACCTCTGGAATCGACAACATCATGGACCCGACCACGCTAACGATCATCGGCATTGCTCTAACAGTACTCACCACTGGAATGACCTTATTCAAAGGGAATTAGTAATGGCGGCCTTACCTTTAGACATAATTAAACAGGATTCTTTGAAGATTTCGGGTGCAAAATGAGTGTAATCTTGCGGCTTGCCTCTCGATTGATAGTCACTATCGTCATAGCCTTTCCATTTCTGCTAGCCGGTGGGTACGGCCTAGTGGAGCCTGATTTCCCTGAGTTAGTGGCAATAGTATGCCTGCTCCTGGGAGCAGGACTGATGTGCCTCGGATTTTACATGGGCTTGACCGGCGTTGCTCCAACACCGACGATGGTAAACGACGAACGGCTAATAATATTGCGTCACCCCACTATGAGGCCTGCCTATGCTCGGATGATATCGAGCATCCCATTCTTCCTGGCAGCTGGATATCTCCTCCAATTCACTCAGCAGCCGTATATATTCCCCTTCGTGCCATTCGTAATAGGCATGTACTTCTTCCTAAAAGGGGTAATGAAATACCTCCGTAACCTCCATATAACCTACACCGTCACCGACCGCAGAGTGATGCAACTGTATAAGTTTTTATGGCTAAGCACCAAAGAAATCCCTGTAGCCAGAATCGTCTCTATATCCGAAGCCCGCAGCTTTTTCGAAATTCTCACGGGACGAGGCAGTGTTGTAGTTGCCACTGGTATCGGAGCCCAGCAGGTGATACGGATCGAAGAAATCAATGACCCAACTCCTGTAGCTTCGGCCCTTAGGGAAATGATGCCAAGCACCTAGAACGACCTAAATATCTTAGAATTCGCCCGCCCTGATTTAAATCAGTCTCCTTCTATAAATGACGTCCTGAGGGATCGAGAGGCAGAGAAGAGGCCTAAGCAGATAAACAAGATAGAGGCGCTTTCGAGTTCAATTGAACTGGAAAGCGCCTCTATTTAGTAGCCTGGTGGAGACGGGGGAGAGTCGAACTCCCCGTCCAGAAGAGACCATAGATCGGATGTACTACAAGCTTATTCGGTTGTTTATTCCTCGCCCCTTTAAGGTACCACCAACAAAACCTCTACGGGGACAGCCAGTTTTTCTTAAGCCGCCGTTACCGGCATCGGGCGGTCCGCATCCCAGATTTATGGCGCCTAGTCTCCCTGACTCCGGGAATACCGGGGAGTAGACGAAGCCGCTTTAGGCAGCTAGAGCGAATTCACGTTCGCCAATTGTTTTTGCTACCGGATTTACGAGGGAGATAGCATCCTCGGCTTGCAATCCGCTACAGAACGCCCCTGTCGAACCCGCGCGTCCCCTTGCTCGCATATTATCCCATAGCGATCTCAAAAGGGTCAAAGAGCCGCCGTCAAGTCGATACTTCGTAATGCCAGCGACCAACCACCAATAGCGATCTAAGCCATCATTTTGACTATTGTCTCCGTATAGGTCGCCTCAAGTAATTCATCTGTATTGACTGTGATATTAATTAAAGGCCAGCCATAGATTTGATCATCTGACTCTGTATACGAAACTGGTGAGAAATCCGATCCGTGTCTGACCCAGTGCGGTGGACCATCTTATTCAGTTTCGAGATAGCGCTACTAAAAGTATTGCAACTTCGATTCACCATTGTTGTATGGAATTTTACGCAAATCCCCTTTGCCACCTAGACCAGATGACCGACAGTCTCGTCCTGATTACTGTCATCCAACACAAGACTGATGCGACGTACAGCTTGCCAATTACCCACATGGCGGTGCCAGGCTGATCTGAGCTATGATTACTCAGACAGACTATCTTATTTAATCTTAGCGATTAATCAGCCAAGAAATATTATTGTGTTCGATTTGTCGAAGAAAGATAGTGTGATAAACAGATCGGCCTTTCATTTTAAACAATGCCTATTTAGGAGCAACGACGTGAGCGACTGGAATCCAACACAGTATCTACGTTACGGCAGCGAAAGGCTCAGGCCAGCTCTTGACCTGATATCTCGCATCCAAGTTGAATCGCCTGATTCAGTGTACGACCTTGGCTGCGGAACCGGGACAGTCACCGGGATATTGCAAGAGAGGTGGCCAAAAGCCAAAATCACCGGAGTTGATTCTTCTGCCAGCATGTTGGAACGGACTAGAGATATAGAAACGGGTGTTTACTGGCAGCATGCAGATTTAAATGACTGGCAACCAGAAAGCCTTGCCGACGTGGTCTACTCAAACGCCGCACTCCATTGGCTGGACAATCATGGCCAACTATTCCCGCGAATCATAGACGGAATTAAACCAGGCGGAGTCTTAGCAATCCAGATGCCGAAGAACTTCAGCGCTCCCAGTCACACGTCTATCGCAGACACTGTTCGGGAGGGCCCTTGGCGGGAACGCCTCGCTCCCTTTCAACGGGAGCAACCTGTGGCCGAACCGTCCTACTACTATGACTTAATCAGCCAGATGTCGAGTTCCATAGATATGTGGGAAACAACGTACATGCACATACTGGAAGGAGCGAACCCAGTAGTGGAGTGGACCAAAGGAACCATGTTGAGGCCACTATTAGATAACCTTAACAACGAGGAGGCCGAAGCTTTCTTGAAGTTATATACCGAAAAGGTAGCCAAGGCATATCCTCACAGTGCCAACGGCAAGACCGTACTCCCGTTCAAGCGGTTGTTCATAATCGCAGTGAAATAACCGTGACTCAGAGAACAAGAAACATCTCGCCCTCCGATTGGGCGCGGGAATTTTTAACTAAGGAAAGAATCGCCTCTAAATTTATTGTCGAAGCTCTTCAAATACCGAAGCCCGAATATGAGCATAAAGTAGGCCTCAATCTAGACAAATAGAATCCAGTATGGGAGTTAGCCTTCTCCTCGTGTAAAATACCTTTGCCTCCCCATAAGCAAGATTCGGGCTAACCTCGAAATATACAATCTACGATCTGAGGTTCTAACATATGCCAGACCTAACATCCCTAGCAACGCCAGCGGCGACCTTATTGAAAGCAAGTGGACAAAAGATCGCCGTGGCCGATTCATCTTGCGGCGGCTTAATCTCAGCTGCTTTAGTATCTATCCCAGGAGCGTCTGACTACTACGTGGGTGGCAGCACCATCTACACCCGTGTTGCGCAAAAGGGACTTTTATTAGTACCCGACGAGACTATGGTTGGAATGAGAGCAAGCAGCGAGCCGTACGCACTGCTAAACGCCCAGACCATCCGTGCCGCATTGGACACCGACTGGGGATTGGCTGAAACCGGCGCCAGCGGCCCCACAGGCAACCGTTATGGAGACTCTTCCGGCCATGCCTGCTTCGCAGTTACCGGCCCGGTAGAAAAGACATTAACCGTCGAAACTGGAGACACAAACCGAGAGGCTAACATGTGGATTTTTGCGAAGGCGGCCCTCGACCTTCTGATCGAATGCCTAAAACAAGCCAAGTAATGATTCGATGTCTTACGAGCCGTGAAGAGAGATATTATGTCGGTAGTTGAGTCCAGGTTGGCGGAGTTGGGATACACGCTTCCACCTCCTCCTGAACCAATCGGTAACTATCTCTCCGCAGCCCGTAGCGGCAATATAATGTGGATGTCTGGGGTTGGTTCTAGAAGAACAGACGGGTCTCGCATCAGCGGGAAACTGGGTACCGACTTGACCGTAGAACAGGGCTATGAAGCAGCACAGTGGTGCGCATTGAACCTACTAGCCCGTATGAAGGTGGAACTGGGAGAGCTCGACCGTGTGACAAGAATTTTGAAGGTGTTTGGAATGGTTAACAGTTCTCCGGACTTTCAAGATCAAGCGAAAGTGATAGATGGAGCATCTGATTTGTTCGTGGAGTTGTACGGTAAGGAGGGAAAGCACAGCAGGTCAGCACCAGGGATGGCTGTACTGCCCGGAAACACAGCCGTGATAATAGACTGTGTGATCGAGTTCGCAAATTACTGACACCGACATCTAATTGATTCGAATCAGCGCCAATGATTTAGTTGCGAAACCTTGCCAAGCAACCTAAAAAATGACATGCCCCTAGCGGGAGACCGCTAGGGGCATGTTTTTATTCTGTTTTAGCTGTCGATTTAGAGGGCTAATTAGCTCTCAATTTCAATAGCTTAATAGCGTCCGCCAGCTCCGCCGCCCTGACGGCTGAAGCAGTCGCTGCAATAGACAGGTCGGTCACCGCGAGGTCGGAACGGTACTGTCGCTTCATTTCCACACTCGGCGCAAACCACTGTGTGCATTTCGCGGGGTCCCCGATCGAAGCCAAATCCGCCTCCGTCAGAGGATCGGTTGGCTCGCCTTGCCTGACGGCAAGAAGGGCACCGTTTTGGCTCGTTCGTATAACCCTTTTCGGCATGATACGCTTGGTCGTCTGCCGAGAAGATGAACGATTGTCCACACTCCACGCATGTTAGATTTCTGTCCTGGTAGCTCATAGGTCAATTCCCTGTTCGTGTAGAGTTGGCAAAAGTCTGGTCATCGAGACGAAAAGAGCCGGATTATTAGATGAGAACCCCAAACGACTACGTCCGCGGATACCCTTACACCGATCTAGTATGCCTATAGAAGAGCACAGAATACTGCCACCGCGAAGGAGTATAACATATATTCGACAGAAACGTAGGCACAAAACATCGTTTAGGGATACCCATGCCTAAGCCAATTACAATTCCTCTCGCCAACTAGTCCACAAATCTACTAAATGATGGCATAACAAGACTAGAATCCACTCTCTATCAAAGAGTTAAGCTACCCAGTCTGCCACCCTCTCGCCAATCATGATTGCAGTGGCGTTGGTATTGGCTCTTGGCACCTGAGGCATGACTGAAGAATCAGCCACCCACAAACCTTCTATCCCTTTCACCCGACACTCCTGGTCTACCACTGCCATCGGATCTGAATCAGGTCCGATTTTGCAGGTACCAGAAACATGGCGAGCTGAACCTACGGTCTGCCGAATCCAGAGATCAAGGTCGTCATCATTGGCTAATATCTCGTCAGACGGAGCTACTTTTTCATCCGAAACCTCTTTATAAGCATCAGTGTTCAGCATCTTCACCGCCAGCCTAATTCCGTCCCGCATCCGGCGCATGTCTTCGGGGTGGCTGAAATAGCGATAGTCGAATTTCGGTTGCACAGTCGGGTCAGCAGAAACCAAACGAACGAACCCAGATCCCGCCGGGAGTTCTATGACACAAGAGATTCGGCCGATGCGATCCGGTAGTTCTTCACCGGTAAATGGATTGAAGACCGAGCTGGTGGTCATCATCATGTCGTTGGATTCTTTAGAGCCCTTTGACGTGTATCGAAGGGCAACCCGCGCTCCAGAGGAATCGGGTGCAAGCTTAATACCCTCTTTAATTTTGTAGGAGATAGGCGATATCGGGTGATTTCTGAGGTTGGCGCCAACCCCAGGTGTCTCTTGGATTACAGGGATACCAAATTCCTCCAATTGATCTTTCGGGCCAATGCCTGAGAGCATCAAGATATGCGGAGATTTCAGCGCACCTGCTGAGAGAACAACCTTGTCACTATCAACTGTGAATACCTCTCCGCCGCTCTCAACTTCAACACCAGTTACCTTACCGTTGTCTGTGAGCACCCTATGAACGAATACGTTACCGCGGATGGTAAGATTCAGCTGATGTCGTATGGGACCAAGATGTGTGATTGCGGTGCTCATCCTGACGCCATTTTGGTTGTTCATCGGTACCAGGCCTACGCCGGTAGGATTGGTACCGTTCATATCATCAGTAGTGTCGTAGCCGTTTTGAAGACAGGCGGTTTGGAAAGCTGACTGAATGACAGGGATGGTCTCGTTCAATTTTCGACTGATAGGAAGAGGCCCTTCCGTGCCATGGAAATCGTCCTTGATATCTAGGTCGGTTTCCATCTTCCTGTAATACGGAAGAACTTTTGTGTATGACCATTCGTCATTGCCCCAAGATTCCCAATCATCAAAGTCCTGAGGGATACCACGGAGGAAAACCTGTCCGTTGATGGAACTACCGCCGCCTATAACTTTGCCCTGAGCCACGTGGATCTCACCTTGTTCTTCAGTAATGGTACCCTGTAGTGCCCAATTATGCGGTGAATTAACGTCTTCAGCTCCCCTGGTGTGGCCATATTGAATGTCAAAGGGCAGGCTGCTTAGGTCTGGGTAATCATTACCAGCCTCCAACAACAAAATAGTCTTGTTGGGATCCTCAGCCAATCTGGCCGCAACCACTGATCCGGCCGCACCGCCTCCAACCACGATAACGTCATATTTCATATCTTTCCTCCCAAATGTGGCTTACGACTACATATCCCATCCTGAAAAGCATTCCTTGCGGGAGCTACCTATATGGCGGCCAGAAATTCCTGGGCGTTAATCACGGTTCCGAATCGCGGGTAGACTTTCTCTGTCAACACTCTATGAACCTCAGGGTCAGGATCTGAACAACCGTCCGATACCACCACGAATTTGTAGTTCACATCCACCGCCCATCTGGTGCACGAGAGTACACAACCGCTGGTGGAAACTCCCATAATAACAATCGTGTCTTTACCCATCTCTCTCAAGGTCACATCCAACTTGGTGGTAGAAAACGGGCCCGGCCGAACCTTGGTAAGGATCAACTCTCCTTCAACCGGCAATACACCCTCATGCAGTTCCACGTCGGGCGCATATTCCACCAGCGCTCCGCCTCTATGCATCACGTAAATCACTGGTATTCCAGCGCCTCGAGCGCCCTCAAGTACCTGAGACGCTTTCTTAATTACGTCTTCAGGTTCACTAGCGTTATTGTTGATCATTCTCTGCTGGAAATCCATGATCAAGACCGCCGTTTTATCGGGGTCGATTTTTAAAGCTTGAGTCATTACAGAGTTCCTCTCTTAGTTTATTAGCTAATTATTTTACGTCAGCCCATTTAGCTCACCCGCCGTGCTTCAAGGCGGACGCCGATTATTATAAACTCAGTGAATGAAACAAAGGTAGCCTGGGAAAGTCAACCTAAAAGGGCCAAACCGCAACATTGCTTCTTCTATCATATGGGGATTGCTCATTCATCCGCATGACCAGTCTTGATCGCAGTCATTCTTCAAAAAAATCACATGATTCTTTAAGCGACAGGCTGGCCCGAAACGCAAAGACTGATTTACCGTTTATTCTTGCCCACTGACAAACCTAAGCCCGGTTGTTGAATGTAGAAGATCATCTATTCGCCTTTAACCCAGGCAGTAATCAGGTGATGGGCGATGGCAATAGGCTGAGGCACAGTTAAGTTATCGTTTCTCCCCTGCAAAGCTGATGCCACTTCATCCCGAGAGAACCAGCGAACATCATTCATCTCATCGGCGTCAAAGTTAATGTCGGTCGTGGCCGCGTCGGCATGGCAACCAATCATCAGAGAAGATGGGAACGGCCATGGTTGGGAGGAGTGATAATGAACTGTTCCGACCTCAATCCCAGCCTCTTCCATCACTTCACGTGCCACTGCTTCTTCGATGGATTCACCCTGGTCAACGAATCCGGCTAACGCCGAATAGGTATTGGTGCGGTTGAGTCGGCCCCGCCGGGATTGGCCCAACAGACAACGGTCGCCATCAGATACAACGACGATAATGACAGGATCAGTTCGTGGGTAGTTCTCTTTCTCGCACTTGGAACACTTGCGTACCTGCCCACCGCGGCCCATCAGGGTCTCACCGCCACAGATAGCGCAGTAGCCATTCACATTATGCCAGTTTACCTGGGCCCGGGCTTGAGCAACGATTCCGGCGTCTGCTGCGCTAATAATATCTGTTACCGACCTCGCATCAACAAACCTAAATCCATTCCCTTCACTCCATTCAGCAACAGCTTTATCCTGAGTGGAGATATCCACGGTAAATAGAGCTCTCCCATCCAGTAAACCCAGAAGTATGGGCTTTGAAGCAACTCCCAACCGTTCCAGATCGGTGGGTCCGACCCAGCCTAAGCTCTCTTCGGTTCCTTCAGTGACGAGTATATTCAGATCCTTTAATGGCAGGAATTTGCTCGTAGTATCCTTAGCTTTGTCCGCGATCCATTCGTCGTCGCGACGCACTATTTCGCCTCGATCAACGGGGTTCCTCGAATAAACGTGAGCAAAATTCAACTTTATATCCTTCATTGTTGTTTAAAGCCTTAATTAAATGATTTGGTTAGCAAGGAAGTAACACAGCGACAATCCTATAGACACCAGCCAGTCTATCCGATTTTACCAACAATACCCATCTTGATATGAAGCTGGTTGGTCGCTATCATGCGGCAAAAGCAGATAAGTTCGGTGTTAAAAGGAGTATCACATGGCACGCACACCCACGGTAACCCGCGATCAAGTTCCCGAGAAATACAGGGAAGCCTTTGACAGCGAAGTGGCCATCAGCCGGAACGCCATGGAAAATGGGCCTGGCTCTGTAATGATCAACAGCCCGGAGATGCGAAAACGGGCTAATCATTTAGTCTTCTATTTTAGAGAGGAATCAGAACTCCCTCAGAACATCCAAGAAATGGCCATGATCCTCACAGCACGGGCCAAGGACTGCCAGTACATTTGGTTCGCACACGCTGCGCGTGCCCGGAAAGAGGGGATTAGCGACGCGTTTGTCGATGCCCTCCGTGACAAAAGACCCCTTCCTAAGCTGGAAGGTGCCGAGCAAATAGTGGTTAATTACGCCACTGAACTTTTCGGCACCAACAGGGTCAGCGACTCCACGTTCAAAGCAGCTATCGATCACTTTGGTGCCCAGCTGTTGACCGAACTCACCACCATGATGGGGTACTATTCTATGTTAGCCCTGAATGTGAATGCCTTCGATGTGGACGTTCCAACGGGTGGCGAACCTCCGATGGTTGTTTGATCTAATCCCGGAAAGTCGAATCAAAGCCTCACTCAATCAGATAAGTGCGGCTCTTTTTACCCTGAATCATTAAGCATTCTTTTAGAGTAATTCGGTTATAGTGTTTCTAGTAAAAATTTGGGGAGGAAACAATGGTCGATCAACTAAGTAGACCCAAAGAACAGATGGAAGTCTATTGGTTCTCCGAGCAGGCCCAAGGATATATATCGGATGGAGAGTTGGAAAAATTCGATTCAGGACGCCTAGCGTTCCCGAACTCTCATTTTAACCCCGACAAAGCCCACAAACTCTACAACCAATACCACGAGCAATATGCCCTAGCAGACGAGATAGGGTTCGATGGCATAATGACCAATGAACACCATTCTGCGTATTGGTGCGGCAAACCGGCGGTCAACCTAGACGCGGCCGTCCTAACCAAGGTCACCAAGAGGGCCAAAATAGCCATACTTGGTAACGTGATAGCAGTAAACGACCCAATCAGAATGGCAGAAGAGATAGCTATGCTGGACTGTTATTCCGGAGGGCGGATAATCTCCGGATTCGTTCGTGGCGGAGCAGTGGAGACATTGCAGGCTGGTATCGACCCGACCCAGAATCGCGAACGTTTCGAGGAAGCCCACGACCTCATTGTCAAATGCTGGACCGAGCCTGGTCCATTCCGATACGAAGGAAAACATTATCAATATCGGGTTGTAAATCCGTGGGTCATGCCCATGCAGAAACCNCGCCCAGACATCTGGTTCCCGGGCACCGGCAGTCCAGAAAGCGTAGTTTGGGCGGCACAACACGGACACCCTTATATGAACCTAGGCGCGGTGATGGAGACTACCGAATGGCTAAAGCAAATATATATTGATACCGCGTTAGAAGCTGGGTACAAGGCAGGACCAGAGCACTTCGGTTATCTACTCAAGGTTTTGGTGGCAGACACAGAAGAAAAAGCCCAAGAGATTGGCCGACACTACGTCTGGACTGAGGGACACCGGCAGAGAGGACCGAGGGAGCATGTGGATCCTCCTGGCTACCAGTCTCGGGAGGCAGTCGCAGTCAAACGCGCTCGCCCCACTGGAGCCTTCGCCGGGAACATGGGCGAGGCTCAATCCTACGAGAAACAGCAAGAGGCAAGAGTGGTCATCGTTGGCACGCCGGACTCGGTAATCGAAAAGCTGAGATACGTTGTAGAGAACCTAAATCCTGGCTATCTGCTGATTTATGGCAATGAAGGACCTATGAAGCACGAAGACTCTATGCGGTCGATTGAACTACTAGGGAAGGAAGTTATTCCAGCTCTCAAGGAGATTAAACTCACCCCTTACGTCTAGCCGACTAATCCGAACAAAGCGACCGTTAAAAGGCCCGTCTTAAACAGTACGGGCCTTTTGGTTTTTCCCATAGACCGTTCCGTCAGACTATTGGTTCTTTATAGACCACTATTCCGACTCAAGCTAGCAATGGCTAACCCTAATTTGATTCCAACCCAAGACAGATCGAACTCCAACAATGGGGTCCGTGCTAGACAAAGAGACTCATACCAATTCAACGTGTGCTCTAGTCGGAAATGATCAAAGTTCAATCTTGAGAAGTTCCTCGGAGAACACTATGTCCCCTTGGTAGATCCTTTGCATACCCATGGTGGCTTTGTAGAAAGGGTCTTGGGCTGATAGACCTGGTCCCATATGAACCAGCACTAATTTCTTCACTCCTGCCTCTTGGGCCATCTCGGCAGCGCCGGTGGTGCCGCATTGTCCAATAGCCTCACCAGTCTCGGCCATCACAGCTTGGTCGTCCCAGCACATGCAGAGCATCATATCTGCACCTTGAGCCAGGTCAGTCACCGACTTACATGGTTGGGTGTCTCCTGTGAAAACCACACTACCGTCAGGTGTGTCTACACGGTAGGCCAGAGAATCGAGCCAAGGCTGCACATGTTCGGCCAGCGCTGCCGTCACCTCCCAATTCTTCCCTGAAGCAACCTCGCCTGGTCCAACGTTCTTGGCCTGAGGATTCGGCGGTGTCCGGGGGAGCGTACCGCCCCGATTGACATAGATCTGTTGGCTTAACGGATGTCCCGCTCGGGCACGCCAGTCAGGCGAAAAAACGCCATTCTCACCAATTAACCCCTGAGTGATTTCTTCAGTTAAAGTCGGACCGTATACTTTCAACTCATTTCCGTTGCCCGCGGCCTGGTCCCAACGACAAAGCAGGAAACACGGATAATCAATGTTGTGGTCAAAGTGATGGTGGGTAAAGAACAGGTTATCGACCTGAGTCGGGAACATACCGGCTTTCACCAGCTTGTGCGTCGAGGCCGGGCCGCAATCGAACATCAACAATTCATCGCCAATCTTCATAACATGGGAACTACCGAAACGGTCCGCGGTCGGGGTTGGTGTACCTCCACCTAAGACGTAAATCTCAGCCATAGGTTCTCTCCCTGGTAGTTGTAATTTTCAGAGTCTGATCATTGGCTGGTAATTCCATTAGGCGTTCTCCAATTGGCGAAGAGCACCAATTAATATCTTCCCCAGCGTATCCTTCACAAACTCTTACGGGCGTAAAACTGAATCTCGATGTCGTCTGGGTCACAAATAATAAGCGTTTGCCCTTTCCGTGGTTTCCAAGTCCTACGAAGTTCCGGTATGGTCAAGAAGCAAGAACACGGCAAGGCAAACCATACCTACTAGTATCCTGGAAACTTAGAAATCCAACAGGCGCGCCGACCAGTCGCCACATCTAGGGCTAACCGGCCTTCGGTTAATTGACGTACAGCGCATATACCTGGAGATAGCCAACAGCTAAATGGCTCCAGTCTGCTTCAGCGCTTCGAGACCAGTTCCGGAAATACCCAATTCACCGCCTAGTATCTCTCTGTTATGTTCGCCGATCAGCGGTGCGCGGCGGGAGATGCGCCACGGAGAACCATTATAGATAGCCGCCGCTCCAGGGTAGGTAAACTCCTGATCCAGTTCAGGGTGCTCCACCGACACAAAAAATTCCCTATCTTCCAAGTGAGGGTCTCCCATGATTTCCTCCATGGTGCGGACTGCTCCCCAAGGAAAATTCAACTCCTGACCGCCCTCATAAGCTTCGACCAATGGCATATTGGCGAAGAAGTTCTTTAATACATCGGCAAAGTGCTGTCCTGACTCCTCCACCACGTTCAGATCTTGGTACTTGTCATCCAACAGGTCTTGTGCCAGTCCATGTTCATCCATCCAACTTGCTAGAATCTTGATTCGAGCCGGAGTTAAATTGCTCCCCGAACGGGTTGTGTTGATAAATCCTCCGTCATTAGTGGCATGTTGGATACCGGGCGACATATCTACCGACGCGTGCCTTCCAGTATGTCGTCGCACCACGTCTCCGGTAGATAAGTAGATAGCAATCGCGCCCTCAGTCGTCAAGGAACATGCTTCATGAATCGATACGTCGATGTACTGACCCTCACCAGTGAAATCCCGATGGTAAAGAGCGCCCATGATTCCAATATAAGCGTAATGGCTTGCTATATGCCAAGCATTTCCCCCACCGGGGGCAATAGGAGGAGCGTCTGGAACATCTTCCACATCATACCCTGAAGATGCCATCTGCCCACCAGCTGCTAAGTGTAGTAAATCTGATGTTTGGTAATCCCGCCAGGGGCCGTCTTGACCAAACGGCGTGACAGAACACATTATCAATCCGGGGTTGACTGCCGACAGGTCTTCGTATCCGAGTCCGATGCTCGGTAGATAACCGGCGGGAAAACTCTCCAGAATCAAACCGGCTGTGCCAGCAAGTCTCTTAAAGACCTCTTGCCCTTCAGGAGATGTGATATCTAAAGTCACACCCCGTTTTGAGGTGTTATAGTGCCAGAAGTAAAGGCTGCGTTCCGGGTGATATTCGTCGTTAAGATAAGGGCCGACGTTCCGAGTTTCCTGACCGCCAGGCGGCTCAACTTTAATGACATCCGCGCCCAAATCAGCCATTAGCTTACCGCAAAACTGGGCATGTTCACCCGTCAGTTCTAGGACCCTCAATCCAGCCAACGGTCCTGGCATTGTGTTTCCAGAGTCTGTTGACTTCATTTTTTTGCCTCTTCTATAGTCTGTTCCACGTAAGGGAACTTAGGCATCGTATCTGGCCAAAATACTCCCTCATCATATCCTCGAAGTAGTTCTGCATTGGTCATCCCAAGAAGGTCACCCATAACGTCTTTCGTATGCTGACCAATCATAGGGGGAGGGCCTTTAACAGCAACCTTTTCACCGTCCAAGCGAAATGGTGCTCCTTGGAATTTCCAGTCCCCAAGCATTGGATGGTTAACTTCAGTGAACATACCCCGATGTCGAAGTTGGGGGTCGTTCTCGACCCGGTCTTCGGAGCTTTGAACTGGCATTGCCCGAACTCCAGCGGATTGGCAGACAGCTGCTAACTCGTATTTAGCCAGGGTCTTGGTCCACACTTCCATACTCTGATCCATCTCTTCCTGATGGGCTAAACGGCCCTCCAGGGTGGCAAACTTGGCATTATTTGTCCAGTCGGGACTACCCATAACATTGACCAAATTCGACCATTCTTCATCAGATAAACAGGCTATTACACACCAGTCGTTGTAACCGCCGCCAAGTGTCCGATAAGCATTGTGGGGGGCGGCAATGGGTCCACGGTAGTTGTTGACCACTGGCGCACCAGGCCAAACAGTACGGTTACCTGGAGGATAGCCCTCTCGCCGTGACTCACGTCCATTTACCGATTTATCCAAGAATGCCGAACCTGTTAGGGTGATTCCGGTAATCATCTGAGAGAGATCAACGTGTTGCCCCTGACCTGTTTTGTTCCGGTGATTAAGTGCCGTCAGGGCGCACATCGCACCATACATACCGCCAGTATCATCAAGGTATGACCAGCCCCAACCCGCGGGTTGTTCACCTGGCAGGCCTGATAGATAAGTGAGGCCTGAAAGCGCCTGGGCGGCAGGACCCATCGTCCCGAAATAGTGCTGTCGTCCTGTCTGCCCGAAGCCAGCCATAGAAACATAGACAACATCAGGACGCAATTTTCTGAGTTCGTCATAGCCTAAGCCCCAGCGAGACATGATACGAGAACTGAAGTTCTCTATGACTACGTCGGACACGGAAATCAGGTTCTTTATCGCATCGAGACCTTTGGGATGGCGAACATTTATCGAGAGACCCAATTTCCCAGCATTGGTATCGGCAAACTGGCCGGTAGAATTGGGCCCTGGCTCCACACCTGGGGGCACGGTAAATCGATTCTGACGGAGTATATCCATGTTCTCAGGCCACTCCACCTTAATCACTTCCGCTCCGAGAGTGGCCAGCCATCGGGCAGCCCATGGTCCGGCCCTAACCCATGTGAAGTCCACAACGCGGATTCCCTCTAAGGGACGGTCTTTACGGCGCTTGCCGTTCTGATTGTCAGGTTGCATCTTTACCAATCAGCCTTAAATCAATTTTTTAGGACGCTTGTTTACTTGAGCCAGGGCTCAGAAACAGCTTCGTCTGGCCAGAAGAATTCAAACCCAGCGGCCAGGGCATATTGCCTGTCGAGATCTTCCCTATCTCCGATGTGATAATAAATCTCTGCGTCAAACCTCTGCTTCACGTCGGGCAGTTGGTGCTTCGAGACCGCAAAATCCACCTCGATCCCATGTTGTTCCCAAATGGCTCGTTGGCCGCTGATAGGACGGTCAGAGCAACTGCCGATCAGGATTCCTGCCTCTTTGGTTTTGCGGACAAGATCCATAGTCAACACGCCGGGCGGATCTCCCACCTCCAAGGTACCGTCGATATCGAAACTTATGAGTATAGCCAAGTGGGGTCATCTCTCCTTTATTTTGGTTGGTTACGGACGAATGACATTTGAATGAGCCAAATCCCAGACCAGCTCCATCGAGGGCCTCACGGATAAATGTTAGAACCAACCCCTCTCTCATAGGGGGATTGGTTCTCATTGTATCGATGAAGACGATCAGGTTAATCGGGGGTCGCACTCCAAACGGTAAAGTTGCCACCCATGGGCATGGGGCCGCCGGAAACACCTATCTCGGGCTTCACACCGGTCAAGGCACGTGCGCCTGCTCGTCCCTGTATCTGTTGGATACAATCCGTGTGCATCCAAAAACGGCTGCGACCACTACCGATGTTGCCGCCACTGGGTAGAATCGGATCAGGACCCTCTATGCTGATGTCTTTTTGGTAGAAGTCCAAGGCATCGCCATTCTGCATACCACGATACCGGAGACCTTCAATATGGAACTGATGGAACAGCGCAAAGCCATCGTACATGTTCTCAAACGAGAGATCATCAGCAGTAATTCCAGCTCCTTCATAGATCTTTCTTCCGGTAGCTGCAGTCTCTGCTTCAACCTCATCCAAGGTAGGGAGGACACTGCGTTGCGCGCCCCTGCTGGATGCGTGGTTGATGATATATACCGGCTTCTGCTTCATGTCCTTAGCCCGTTCAGCAGTCGTGAAGAGATAGGCTCCTGAAACCATGATTGGAATATCATTGTCAAAGAGGTTGGCCGGTTTGGCTATCCAGCGGGCGTTTAAGTAGTCGTCCGGAGTCAATTGCTCCGGTCGGTGTTGCGCCCAATAGCCTTCTGGGAACAGCAGGCCGTTTCGGCGAGAATTCTCCATAAACGGCGCCATCATGTCATGTGACTTGCCATACTTGCGGCAGTACTCCGCAAACTGTAGGGCAGTACCATATGATCCAGGGGCACCCCAGAGAGTCCGACCCGGTGCCAAAGCGAATGTACCTGGCACTTCTCCTTGAGCGCTTATGCCTGACTGGTTATACCGACCTTCCAGGTTGTGCCAACTCTTCAGAACCAAGCAAGTGTGAGTGCGGCCTTCGCCCACGGCCTGAGCGGCCACGACGATGGCGTGAGACATACAGCCCTGGCCATACATTGTGAACTTGACATTAGTAAGTTCCGGCATATTTTTTAGGATCCACTCTGCGCTTAACTTCGCTATTCCATCCAATGGATCATCGGTCTTGTTCCAGTGATTGACAACGTCCATTGGGATTGGATCCCCAGGAGGCCAGTGAGCCCCAGTGGTTGTTACCGGGTCAAGGACCAGGCCATCGATCTGGCTCGGATCTACTCCAGAGTCCGCTATCGCTTGTCTCAGGGCGAAGATGCTGTTTGCACCCATAGTGTTCTCGGGGGTGCCATCCCAACGCCGAGTAGTTGGCGAATGGCCGATACCTACAGCAGCTACCTTACCTTTGTGTTCCCAGACTCCCAATCCTTCGGTTGCTCGGTACATGGAAGCTGGAGCATGTTCTGTGGTCATTGTGAACTCCTACAATGAGATCTTGTATTTGTAGTTTCCAGGAAGTATTAACCTACTACCCGCCATTCGGGTACTTTTTGGCCGTTCGCCGTTTCTTCAAAGATCACTTCTACGGCAGCACCAACAGGAACCTCGTCCACAGGTGTCCCAGGAAGGTGGGAATACATCTGAATGCCAGGATCTTCATCCAAGGTAATCACGGCTAAATTGAAGGGCTGATCCTGCTGCAAGAGTCTTACGGGGCAGTCATACACCACACCATAGTTGTAAATCTTGCCTTTACCGCTCATCTGTTTCCATTCCAGATTGTCCGCAGATTTACACTGCGTGCAGGCTGCAACCGGAGGGTTGTACAGCCGATTGCAGGCACTGCAATTCTGGATATCCAGGCGGCCGGCGTTGGCGGCATCCCAGAATGGTTTTGTTAAATCGTCGGGTACCACACCCTGCTTAACCATGATCTCCACCTACTTCAGAAATTTTCTTGACTGTAATCAATATCTAGGCCAATAAACGAAAGGATTACCGAGACAACAATATTAAGTTTTCCCAATTATGTCAAAACGTTTGGGTAACAGTGTCGGATGCTCTCCCAAAAGAAGGGACCGAAACCGCGGACATTGAATTAGCCAAAAATCAATCTGAACTTCCTACGATCTCCATATGCCCATGACTCCAACCGAAGGTCAGGTCCAAAGTGGCTTGGAGCATCGGTGACAATACCCGACTCGATACCAACCGCAAGAAATATTTCTTACTAGATTCCATAGCCTAGAAAGACGTGCATTATCGAATCTTAAAATGAGTGAATGTACAAGGCGAATCACCTTGCCATGCCCCCTCAACACACAGGTCATATTCTTACATATATCTGATATAGCTTCCTGTCATTAAGAGAATCAAAAAAGAAGAATGCACCCTCCGCGGCCTCCGTTGGTTTGCAAGTATAGAATTGAAAGGATGATTGCAGCCATACCAAAACTCAAGGATCAGGCTTGTCCAGACAGAATACCCTAATTCGATCCAAGAAATCGGTGAGTTAATTAAATACAGATCCTAGGCCGATCAAATCTGGAGACGAAGATTATGTGTGTGATCCAGTAGAAGGGAAAGTTGGCCCTCTTGAGAAGAGCGTAACCAATATAAATCGACGGCGATTTCCTGCATCGATGGTTTCGGGGGCAATTACCTCCAACATACTCTGCAACCCTACGTGTATCACAGCCTCGAGTTCCTTCTGCTTNAAGATTCAAACCGACAATGCAGATTAACAAGGCACAACACAAAACACCAAATATATGCCGATAATACATTGGGATATAATAAACAGGTGATTTCTGACATTGACACTTGCATGCACCAATCCTACGATGTCACATGCAAGCCAGTTCCGAGCTCAACTTTGCCATAGCTTGATTATGAGCGTGGCTCGTGTAAAGCGTGACCATGGAGAGACAAGCGTGCCCACACGACAAGAAATGGTCCTGATGGCCCACCTTATGAGACGCGCCGGTTTTGGCGAGCCGCATGCTGACCTCATAGTACATGCATCTAAAGGCTATGAGTCCGTGGTCGAAGAATTACTGCATCCAAAAGACCAGCCACCTATCGACGAAGAGTTAATGTATCGGATCCTTCCTGGATATGAGGGAGCCCTTGGACCACCCATCAGCCAGGCGGATTGGATGTTCCGCATGGTCAATACCCAACGACCACTAGAAGAGAAAATCGCCCTGTTTTGGCATCAAATGTTTGCAACCAGCAACTCAAAAGTTGACAACCCGCCAGAGATTGGTCGACAGATTGCAATGTTTCGCGAATACGGACTCGGCAGCTATCGGGATCTATTGATTGAACTGGCTAAGTCACCAGCCATGATTTTCTGGCTAGACAACCACGGGAATCATGACGGGGCCATCAACGAGAACTGGGGTCGCGAACTCCTAGAACTTTTTTCGTTGGGTGTAGGCAACTACACCGAAGACGACATCAAAGAAGCCTCCAGAGCATTTACCGGTTGGACTATCGCTCCCAAGATTCCACGAAACCCTTTGGGCCGATTTTACTGGAATTTCGAATACAAACCCGAAGACCACGACAACGAAGAAAAGACCTTTTTGGGAAACACAGGGAACCTGAACGGCGAAGACATCATGCAAATCATAGTGAACCAACCAGCGTCGGCGCGGTTCCTAGCCCGACATCTATACAGGTTCTTTGTGGCCGACGAGCCGGACGTCTCGAGTTGGAATTCCACACCCCCAAATGACCCCGAAGCGATCGAAGTATTAGTTGACGCTTACAACGAATCCCAAGGCGATATACGGTCCATTCTACGAGTGCTCTTCAACTCGGATTTCTTCAAGAATTCCCTGTATGCCAAAGTGAAGAGCCCAGCAGAACTAATCGTTGGTACCGTGCGCATCGCTGGCAACTACGAGGGTTTTAGACCAGGGTTCAATAACCTCGCACTGGAATGCGCCTGGCAGGGTCAGGAACTCTTAAATCCTCCCAGCGTGGAGGGCTGGCACACCGGGGCAGCTTGGATTGACGCAGGAGCGTTAATGAGACGAGTAAATTTTGCGGCGGGGGTTATGGGGGATACATCCCATCCGGGAGTCAAGACAATCATCAACACGGTTCGAATGCAAGAGACCCAATCACCCCAAATGTTAGTTTCCCAATGCCTAGATTCAATGGGGCCACTACAGGTCAGTGACATCACACTCAAAGAGCTTTTGACTCATGCTTTGAAAGACGGAGAACTTATGTGGGACACCCCTGAACAAATAGAGTTTTCTGAAGAAAGAGTCGCCAGGTTACTAGCTTTGATAGCCGCATCAAGAGATTATCAGTTCGCCTAGCAAATAGCTTGGATAAGACGCTGGGGAGAAAAAATGGCATCAACTAATAAAGAGCCGGTTCTGGTCGTACTGCAACTCACCGGAGCCAACGATTACCTCAACACGATTGTTCCATATACCAATGGCCACTACTGGGACGCTCGCCCCAAGGTCAACATCCCCGAGCACCAGGTTGTTCCCATCGACAACGAACTAGCTTTCCGATCTGACATGGATCAATTCAAAGATATTTACGACAAGGGGAAAATGGCCATCATCCACGGTGTTGGGTTTGAGAATTCTCCCCGATCCCATTTCCGTGCCATGGACATCTGGCACACCTGCGAGACGAACAAGATCGGTACCGACGGCTGGATTGCCAAGGTAATTAGAGACTTGGACCCCACGGGAGAGAACGTCTTAAAGGGGGTCAATTTTGGCCAAGGTCTGCCCAGAGCCATGACCATGCGCGGCGTGCCAGTAACCTCCGTGAACCATTTGGCTTCCTACGGGGTTTTCTCATCAGTCTCGGGAATAAATTCTCAGGATGAGCGCACCCAACTTCTAGACAGCTTCGCCCGCATGTACTCTCCAGCTATTGGTACCGGCCCAACCATGGAATATCTAGGACAGACCGGACTTGACGCCCTAAGAGGCGCCGACATCATCAAGGTTGCACCTCAGAAGTATTCGTCGACGGTGGAATACCCGACCACATCCATCGCCACAAACTTTAAGGATGTAGCACAGGTGCACCTAGCAGACCTGGGCACCCAGGTCTTTTACACTTCCTACGGTCCATTTGACACTCACTTTAATCAGGGCGGCTCCCACGCGAAACTCTGGATCGATATCTCCGAAGCCGTGGACTGCTTCTTTGCCGACCTTCGTGAACACAACGCCAGCGATAACGTGGTCATGTTAGTCTTCAGCGAGTTCGGACGGCGAGTAAAAGACAACGGAACCGGCACTGACCACGGAGCAGCCGGCGTCGCATTTGTGATTGGCGATCAGGTGAACGGTGGCATGTACAGTTCCTACCCCTCTCTTAAACCGGAACACCTGACCCAGGGAGACTTAGAGCCGAATTACGATTTCCGGGGCCTATACTCCACCGTAATCGACAAATGGATGGGACTCGACGCGGTTCCGATCGTCGGCGGTCAATTCGAACAGATGGCATTCATATAAACCTCAGACAGATCAAACTTAGAAGCAATCAAAGGTTTGGCTCAATTTTTGGAGAACCGCAATGCTGACAACAGTCGCCGCTGGTAGGGTATTTGACTACAGCCATTGCATCGGCATGTATAGTCAATCAGGCCAAGGATTTTGGACCCCTCAGGATTTTGTACTAGGCAAAGACGGCCGCGTTTATGTATTAAGCCGGGGAGTAGAACAGTTAGGTCAAAGGGTCAGCAAAATCAACCTCGACTCAGAGTTCCAAGGTCAGTTCGGTTCCTTCGGCGGTGAGGAAGGTCGCTTCATCTGGCCAAGATCGATAGACGTGGATCAGGACGGCCGCGTCTACGTGTCCGACGAGTATACAAACCGTATATCAGTATTTGATGCAGAAGGTGCGTTCCGTTATCACTGGGGACGATATGGCGATGATGACGGCCTGCTGAGCGGACCATCGGGCATCGCTTTCGACTCCAACAACAATCTTTGGGTAGTGGACAGCCTGAACCACCGGGTGCAGTGCTTCAGGCAGCAAGGCCCTTTCATTTCAAAATTCGGTACTCAAGGCAGTGGCGACGGTGAGCTGGAAATGCCGTGGGGTCTCTGCATCGACAATAACCAGGACATATATGTCGCGGACTGGGGAAATAACCGAGTGCAAAAATTCTCACCAGATGGGAAATTACTGGTGATATTCGAAGGTACTTCAGACGGAGTGGGTTCCCTGAAAGGGCCGTCTGGCGTAGCAGTTGATTCGGAAGGTGATGTCTACGTCACAGACTGGGGGAACCACCGCGTGCAGATCTACGACGCCAGTGGCCGTTTCATCACAACACTGGTCGGAGATGCCCAAGAACCATCTCCCTGGACGCAAACATATATCGACGCCAACCCAGAAATAATCAAAGCACGACGCAGGGCAAATATGGAGCCGGAATGGAGGTTTCGTAGGCCGGTCGCGGTCAACGTAGATGCCAATTTTAGGATTATTGTGTTGGAATCAGCCCGTCATCGGCTTCAGATTTACAACAAGCTTAAAGATTACGAGGAACACTCCCTGAACCTCTGAGTTTGGCCACACTCCCATAATCATGGAACAGCCCCGACTATTTCACCAAGATTGATAAACCTCAAAAAATACTTGCTATTCGTAGTCTCGTAGGGCAGGTCCAATTCACTGCCACTGAATGCCCATCTGGTTCTACGGTTTCAAGGACCAAATGAATTTCCAAATTCCGACCAAATGGCGCAAACGCATCGACAATAAATTGCGAACGAACCCACCGCTATTCGTGACAGGGAATAAAGTCAGATAACAGGGCCAGCATTCTAAGCCACAAGTGGAATGATATTTATGAGTTGGTAAAAAGGTCATAGTGCTCAGCAGCCATAGCCACCACCGGCTCCAAGTCCTCTTCAAGCAAATACCGTTGGCCTATCAGCTTTCTTACGGCATTTTTCACCAGACCAAGATAATGGTCTCTTGAATCGTACCTTTCTTCTATCGAAAGTCTTTGGTCCCCAGAAACTTCCCGTTCTGTTCTAGTAGCCGCAAACGGAATAGTGGAACCGCGTAACGTGCCACCGGAGGCTCCGCCGGTGCCCATAACTTGGCCCGCGCCGCCAATATCCGCATGACGGAGATTCCACCCGGCATAAGTAGCTAAGGGAACGGAAACAAAGGGCATTCGAATACCGGCTAATTCATTCGCGTCATCATCAACAGCCGACACTCTATGAGGGAATACTTTGCCGACTGCCGCCGGAATGATCGTTGGAACTCGCGGATCGGGACCAAAATCCAGACGGGTAAACCTTCGGGATGGATTGGGAAGTTTTGCTCCCGGTATATTCCCAAACGCCTTGGCGACCCCGTCCGTAAGGACGGATGTTCCGTCGACTATCCTAGGATATTGACTTGGTGGGGGTGATTCGCCAGTAGTAACCCAGTGGTCCAGGTTGGTCAAAGCGGCGCGTAGGAGTCCCCGATAATCAATAATGCTATAAAAGTGATCTCCGTGATAGTTTTCGCCGTCATTATTCGCAGGAGGGAATGTCGGCAAGGCGTGCTGAGACCCGGCAACCACATAGATCCGAACGGTATCTGGAAGTTCCAGGTCTTTACCACCAGTTAAAAGGTCACTATGCATCAGGGATGCATGGCCAGCCCAGTATTCTGATGGCGTATGTGTATATATCACCTTGGGTAGTTCACCTTTGGTATTGAGGCGGGTCAGTAGGCCATCGGTCAACCCTGTTTCAGGGTCAGTCTGGGGATTGTCACTGAACGGGAACAGACTGTTGTTGCTCCTGGTCGCCTGACTAGAAGGTTGGCCGAACCTGTTATTGAATTCACCCATCTTGCCACCAGCTACGTGAGGCATAAAACCATCGAAGGCCACACGACCGTCTTCGTCGTAGTTAAGACCTAAATACAAGAACAATCGCAAAAAACGACCACTCTGCGAAACACCAAAGCTATATGCCTGGTCTATCAATCCGGCTAGCGGGTTTCCTTCTCCTGCACTACCATAGCGTAGGAATGTAGCTGCGTCCCGTGTAGCCAGCTTTCCCAGTCCGACCACAGGCGCTCCAGTGGTGGTATAAATAACCTGATAAACTTTTCCGGCCTCAAATCCTGCAGGCAGATACACGTGACTATCGTCAGGCACAGCTATCCCGTTCTCCAAGCGGGCAAATGCCCACTGATCTCTTGGGATTATCCGTTCCGGACCATCTTCATGTTCTTGAACCGTCAGCACAGCAGTCATGTCGTTGATGTCACTAGCCTTGTAGGCCCGGTGATTTCGACTGGAAAGAAATTCTACTTGGGATGGCGAGTTTAACTGGAAAGTAACTACAATCTTTCCCGATACAGGCCCACCGTCGATGACCGCGTCTGGTACGTTAATACGCATCATGCCTGGTACGTCAGGAACATCATGTTGCCAAGCGCACCAAACCACCGTGTATCCTTGGCGCATCAGGAATCCATTCCCGTGGTCTAATGGAGCGTCAGGAGGCTGATCTGGCCCGCTGTTGATGTTGCGGATGGCCAATTGCTTACCTCGGTTGGGGACATCCATAAGAATACGGCGATTACCGAGTTTAGAATCGACAGGCCTTAGAATCCGAAAATCGGAGGAAAACTCTACAAACCCGTCCGCATTTCTAGGAGCCAGTTCAATATCAGCGATTATTTGGTTGGCGGAGTTCTTTGGATCGACAGTAAAATGGAGCACACCGTCTAATTGCTCATAGGGTCCTACGTCGCCAAAAGACTGCCCCCCTGCAAATAAACTTGTAGACTTGATTTCAATCTTGTTAACTGGCATAAGGAATCCTTTTTAACTTGGCTGAAACGCATTTGAAATAGCGCCATGAGTAAGGATAGCGTTCCTATCAAGAGCTATTAATTTGGTTTTAATGGATTCAGAAATTGTCTTGTCACTATCAAGTAATATCGACGATAAATTTTTAGTGGCATCGTCCGAATTGAACCACAGGGATTGAGTCGCAAGCAACTCAACAATAAAAACACGTAACAAAAATTTTACATCTACGACATATCAGCGAAACACCCTTCGAAGATAATAGGCTTTCGTAATACCAGCGGCGGCAAGACATTACGCAGTCTGCACCTCCGTTTTTCGGATGCCCAGGAGTAATTTTCTTTGCCTATCACCATGCCTTGGTTTACTAAATCAAGAAACTTAAACCCAGAGAGTCCAATCAACGGCACCGAGTCCTCATTCGCCAAACCAGTGAGCGACCAGGATGTTTCGAACACCCCTCCATTGATTGCACTACGCGGTATCACCAAACGGTTCGGCGATTTAATTGCCAACAACGACATAAACCTCGACATCTACGGTGGGGAAGTCCACGCAGTATTGGGTGAGAATGGAGCTGGAAAAAGCACGTTGATGAAGGTCATTTACGGTGTCAACCAGCCCGAAGAAGGTACCATTCAGTTCAGAGGCAGAGATGTTCAGATCCAATCCCCTCGCGACAGTCGCGATTTGGGTATCGGGATGGTCTTCCAAAATTTTGCTCTGATTCCCGCTCTGACAGTTGCCGAAAATGTGGCCCTCTTCCTCCCTGATCAAGGCATGGTCTTAAGTCGTAGTGTTATCACACAACAAATTCAGGCAATATCAGAAAGATACAACCTCCAAGTGAGCCCGTCCGCTAGAGTCAGAGACATCACAATGGGCGAGCGGCAAAAAGTAGAGCTGATAAAGCTCATCATGGCCAAGGCCAAAGTGCTGATCCTAGACGAGCCCACTAGCGTACTTGCCCCTCATGAAGTGGATGGTTTGTTCGAAGTATTCAACGAACTGAGGCGCGACGGCTATGCCATATTGTTCATTACTCACAAAATTCCAGAGGTTCTAACATCGTCTGACCGCATCACTGTCCTGAGACACGGATCAGTGGTCTCCACTGGAGCTCAGAGAGGAATCACAGGAGACGACTTGGTATCCATGATGATGGGCATTGAGCTCGAGGCTGTCTCTCCAAGAGCACGCATACAAAGTGACATTGAATACGACTCCAAGAAGATCTCTTACCAGAGGGAAGCTATCGGGTCAGGAGTTCGTGCAGCTATCGAATTCAAAGATGTGTGGACTACGATCGAGGATGACCCCAGAGGGCTACACGGCGTCACATTCAAGGTGATGCCCGGTGAGATGTTAGGAGTGGCCGCAATCTCTGGTAACGGCCAGCAAGAACTCGGCGAAACGCTTCTTGGTATGGTCAAGCGCAAGAGTGGAACGATTTTGATTGAGGGTGAAGATATTAAAGGTTGGTCCGTTTCAAGCATCCTTGAGTCCGGAGTTAGCTACATTTCTGAAGACCCGATATCCATGGCTATGGTCCCAGATATGCGAGTGGACGAAAACTTAGTACTTGGAGAGCTGGACAACTATAACAATGGAGGGGTCTGGTTGGACCTCGGCGGCATACGGGAGAGAATTACAAACGCACTTAAGACTTTCCCACTCCAATTGGCTCCCCACTACATGCCGGTGAACCAACTATCCGGAGGGAACGTGCAGCGGGTGATTTTAGCACGTGAGATTGAACTGACCCGCCATGCGAGAACCACTCCCAAAGTACTCATGGCCTATTATCCCACCAGAGGATTGGACGTAATCACTGCGGAGGCCACCCGCAAACTCATCCTGGAATACCGAGACAGGGGAGGAGCGATCATACTGATCTCCGAAGACCTTGAAGAGCTGCTCTCACTAAGTAACAACATTATGGTGATGTTCCAAGGTAACATCGTTGGTGAGTTCCCCACAGAAGCAGCATCAATACAAGAGATCGGCATGCTTATGACAGGAACTAACAAGTAACCCATGCAATCTTCAGCCTCTTTACAACTGGTCCAGGACTTTACTTTCAAAGTGTACGAGCGCCCGATAGCCCGATCTATCCTGGCCGTCTTCTTCGCTTTTGCCGTCTTTGGGATATTCATAGCAATAATCGGTAGAGACCCAGTGGAAATCTACACCAAGATGTTCAATGGGACCCTAGGAAGTAAGGTTGGCTTAAGTGAAGTTGGAGTCAGGATGATTCCCTTCGTACTCGCTGCTCTGGCCGCTTCGATTCCGGCTAGGGTTGGTCTGATAAACGTTGGAGGCGAAGGACAACTATATATAGGGGCTTGGGCCTCCACCGGTGTAGCAATCTATTCTGACATCCCGACAATATGGTTAATGTTGCCAGCCATGGCCATCGCCGGGTTTATAGGCGGCGCTATATGGGCCGGATTGGCAATAGCGCTGCGACATTTTAGAAACGTAAACGAGGTCATTACCACCCTTCTGTCGAACTATGTGGCAATCTTGTTCGTTAACGTATTCGTCTTTGGAGCCTGGAAGAATCCTGCAGGGTTCGGATACCCCTATACCTCCAACTTTGAAGTCCAAGCGGTCTTACCGACAATCTTCGATACACGGCTACACATGGGATTGGTCCTGCCAGTCGTCGGGATAATCGCCACTTATATGTTCTTGAGTCGCACCCGTTGGGGAGCAAACATGCGTGCCGTCGGCGGTAACCCCGACGCCGCCCGTCGCCGTGGCATACCCGTGCTACGGTACATAATAATAGCCATGTTGATCGGCGGAGGATTAGCCGGGCTCGCCGGCATGAGCGAAGTTTCCGGCATCCAGCACCACCTACGACCCGGAATCTCAAACAACCTGGGTTTCATGGGATTCCTAGCAAGTTGGATGGCTAACCACAACCCAATCGCCATCATAGGCACGTGTTTCCTGATAGCCATAATCGTGGTTGGTGGCGACGTGCTCCAATTCAGCGGCAACCTACCGTCCGCGGCGATGTTGATATTAATCGGCCTTGTGTTGTTCTCCGTTCTTGGGTTCCGCAAATTGGAACGAAAGACAGAATGAATGACATTTGGCTAGTACTTGGTGGCACTCTCACCGGGGCGGTCGGCCCTGGTATTTCCGTGTTGTACGCAACCTACGGGGAACTTATCACCGAAAGAGCCGGCAGAATCAATCTGGGAATCGAAGGTTCAATGCTCATGGGAGCCTGCTTCGGTTTCATAGCCACGGTGGAAACGGGGTCTGTAACCCTTGGCGTTTTGTCGGGAATGGTTGGAGGTAGTCTACTAAGCTTGGTCCTAGCCTACCTGGTCATATACCGGAATACCAACCAGCTAGCCACAGGGTTCGCGCTGACACTCTTTGGAGCTGGCATCACGGCCTACGCAGGTCGCACCTATGTCGACAGCACCATTAACGGATTGAACCCGATAACGGTACCGATATTATCTGAAATACCAAAGTTGGGAATCGCCCTCTTTGAACAAGACGTCCTCGCGTATATTGCCTACATCCTCGGGCCGGTACTCTTCTTAGGACTGCACTACACAAGGACTGGTCTAAGCCTCAAAGCAGTTGGAGAAAGCATCAGCGTAGCCTACGCGGCCGGAAGAAACCCGTATATGATTCAGATTGTCGCCATCGCAATGGGCGGAGCACTTGCCGGGTTAGGAGGAGCTCAGCTCTCCCTGGGATTCACACATACCTGGTCAGAGGGCATGACTGTCGGACGAGGTTTCGTCGCCGTTGGACTGGTTATATTCGCCATGTGGTCACCACTTAGAGCCATGGTTGGAGCGTTCTTATTCGGAGGAGCAATTGGATTACAACTACAACTGCAAACGATCGGCGCACCAGTATCACCGTTCATTCTCGACATGCTCCCGTATCTAATCATCATATTCGTCATGTCCCTTTGGAGCCGGGCTGCAGCCCGGGCCATGCCAGAAGGACTAAAAGGGGTCCTGAGGGCTACAACTTGACCATAGGGATATTTACATACAATACCGGTCCAATCTGGTAGCAACATAGTAAGCAAATTACCCATAAATCATAGGCACAAATTGCAACTTTTGAACATCGCTGCCCCCCAGGAGTTCACAAAATAGTCCCAAAGTTTAGGAGGAAAAAGTTTGTATAACCGGATTCAGCAAATACCTGTCTTTAAGCAGTCCCATAGGATATGGATTGGTGCATTCTTACTGCTGGCAATCATGGTCTTGGCAGCTTGTAGCAGCCAGGAATCCACTATCGTCCCAGCAGAGGCAACAATAGCGCCTGATATCTCCAGTTCTAGCGACTCTAGGCCAACAACAGTCACTGCTACCAGCCCTACTGAGGCAGAGCTCAAGGGAGGATCCACAGAGATATTCCTCCAAGGATTTGAGGACGCAATTGCCAACAGCAACTTTCGTTCAACCTCTGAATTCGCCGCAGCGGCCAAGCCCTTGGACGCCGGTGAAAAACTGAAGGTTGGATTCATATTCGTCGGCTCGCAAAAAGACCTCGGCTACAACCAGGCCGCCGCTGAAGGCAGCCAATACCTGGAAAAAGCATTCTCCGACATTGAAGTTTTACGATCCGAAAATATCCCAGAGACCGCAGACGTACAGGCAGTAGAAGAGCAAATGATCCGTGATGGTGCCAAGATTATTTTCGCTACCAGCTACGGATACTCTGGCCCCACAAAAGAAATCATTGAGAAACACCCAGACGTCATGTTCCTACACATGGGTGACGTTGAAAGCTACGAGAACTACTCGTCATTTTTCGGTAATATTTGGCAATTGGAATACGCAGCTGGCCAAGTTGCCGGAGAAACTTCTGAGACAGGGAAATTAGGATTCATCGCAGCTTTCCCCATCCCACAAACATTGCTAAATGTGAACGCCTTCCACCTAGGAGCACAGTCAGTTAACCCTGATATTGAAACAACCTTCGTGCTGACCAGCAGCTGGTGCGACCCGGCGAAACAAGCCACAGCCGTACAAGCCATGATTGACGCAGGGGTGGACGTGCTCACCCAGCACCAAGACTGCACCAAGACCATCGTCGAAGCCGCAGAAAGAGCAGGGATCTACGTATCAGGTTTCCACCAAGACGCCAGTCCAGCTGCCCCGAACGCCTGGTTAACCGGTGCCGCCTGGAACTGGGGGCCAGTCTACGCTGAAATCGTCGCATCAATCAGACAAGGGACCTACAAAAGCTCAGTCATGTTCCAGGGTTTGGACGCCGGATGGGTTCAACTATCTCCATTCGGGAGCTTCATACCTGATGGCGTAAAACAGCGCGCTTTGGAAACGGTAGAACAGTTGCGGTCTGGTTCATTTCAGCCATTTACCGGCCCCATCACCGACCAAGACGGTAATATTCAGATCGCCGACGGTGTAGTTCCAACCGATGCCGAACTGCAAGGTACCGGCTATCTACTGCAGGGGATCACCGGCAGGACCAATTAGCATCAAGCATAATTAACGATCAACGGCTAACATAGAGGCATGCTCAGGTTTTCCCGGGCATGCCTCGCATTCCGAGGAGGAAACTGTGGCTAGAACAATCTCCGCCGACCCATATGAATGGCCTTACGACGGTGACATAGACCCTAACCGCACAGCCCTGCTCCTTATAGATTGGCAGCACGATTTCTGCGGGCCAGGCGGCTACGTAGATACCATGGGTTACGACATATCTCTCACCAGAAAGGGAGTGGAGCCAACTCGTAACGTGCTAGAATCCTGCCGCGGCACGCCCGGAATCACCATCATACACACACGCGAAGGCCACAAACCAGACCTATCCGACTGCCCACCTAACAAACTGTGGCGATCCCGTCAAATTGGAGCAGGAATAGGCGACACGGGACCCAATGGGCGTATCCTCGTTCGAGGTGAGCCTGGTTGGGAGATCATAGACGAACTGGCTCCCATTAATGGCGAGCCGATCATCGACAAACCCACTAAGGGAGCGTTCAGCAACACAGACCTGGACCTCGTTCTCAGAAACCGCGGAGTAACACACATAGTGCTCACCGGTATCACTACGGATGTGTGTGTTCACACCACCATGCGCGAGGCCAATGACCTTGGATATGAATGCCTACTTTTGGAAGATTGCACCGGTGCAACTGACGACGACAATTACCTGGCCGCACTCAAGATGATCAAGATGCAGGGAGGAGTTTTCGGCGCCGTATCAAATTCCAACGACTTCATCAGTGCGATCTCATAAGATTATTAACCAGTAAACCCAAAACCATATTGGAGACCAATGGATACCCGTACAAGTTTTCGGCTTGCCATCGAAGATGCTCAAGCATTCAGCACAGACAAAGTAGACCGTAGACCCGGTTTCATCTCCAGCGTTGCCAAGATGGGTAAGTCCCAAAAACGGGACATTCGCAATCTTCCGGCAATGACCGGAACCCCGCGCCGAGGCCCGGTGGCAAATGCTGCTCGCCTCATGGCCGACGGAACAACGTCTGCGGTCGAACAGTTAAAACGAGCCTTTGGCGTGATAAATCGGCTACAACCAGAATTGAATGCATTTGCTCACATAGCCCCTGAAGCAGAATCGATGGCTATTGCAGAGTTACTAGACCATGAACGCGCGGAGGGCAAGTTACGTAGCCCTGTCCACGGTCTCCCAATCTCGGTCAAAGACGTCATCCACGTTAAAGGCATGCCCACCAGCGCTGGCTCCAAGGTTATGGAAGGGTTCATGCCCAACGACGATGCCACAGCGGTGAGACTCCTTAGGGAAGCCGGAGCAGTCATAGTGGGCAAAGCACACACTCACGAGTTTGCTCTGGGGGTCACCACTCCACAGAGTCGAAACCCTTGGGACACCAGCCGAGATCCTGGCGGATCAAGCGGAGGGTCCGCCATAACAGTTTCAACCGGTATGAGCCTGCTTAGCGTGGGCACCGACACCAGAGCATCAATCAGAGTCCCAGCGTCATTATGCGGAACGCTCGGCTACAAACCAACCTACGGCTTAGTTTCCACGGATGGTATCGTCACTCTTTCATGGACCATGGACCACACAGGACTTATGGGGAGCACTAGCGAAGATGTGGCAATAATGATGAACATCATCCAGGGATTTGACGCCAAGGATCCTGGGACACTCGACTTGCCCAAAGACGACTATACTGATTATCTGTTCAAAGATATCAGTGGACTTCGCGTAGGTCTGTCAGTCGAAGCTCTTGATGGCGCAGACCGGGAAACCCTCAGAACCTTTGACACATGCATGGAAAAATTGAAATCATTAGGCGTTGAGATCATCGAGACCAATATGCCTTCAGCAGACGATTTCCGTCTCGCCAACAACCTCGGCTTAATCATCAGCCGGGTTGAAGCAGCCGCGTATCAAAGAGCTTTTACTAATGCCGGCCCAAAGTACATCAAACAGGTGTTTGAACAGCTTGATGAAGCCTCTCAGATTAAGGCTGTCGACTATATAACCGCCCAGAGATTCCGAGCCGAGTTCCAGGAGCGAATGCTCATAGAACTGAACCGCTTTGACGCATTCATCATGCCAACGACCTTGGTGCCAGCAGTGAAGGCTGAAGAGACCGAGGAATACCTAACCATCCTTTCCAAGAACTGTATTCCCTGGAGCATGATTGGTTTCCCCACCCTATCTGTACCAGCCGGTCTGACTTCCAACGGCCTCCCTATTGGAGCTCAATTAGTTGGTGCTCCCTTTGACGATGGCATCATCTTGGCCATAGCTTCCGCGCTGGAATCGATTACCCCAGAGCTTAGGCCCTGATCAGGAATCATGGAGCTGACAGCAATCCCACATCAATGCAAAAGCCGAATGAACTTGCCCTCAAAAACCTACTCCAAAGTCACCATGATTGGGAGCAAAGCCAGTGATTATTTGAGCAGCCAATTCTTTTCAGGGGAGGTTGCAATAGCCGGTCCAAGGGCTGTCTACATCATAACGAATGAGGGTGATATCTTGGCCGGCTGCTCAGCTAATCAACAGCCGCATCCTAGGTCATTCCTCACTAATTACGACTTGTCCTCTATCCAGGTTGGCCAGCGGGTTTCGGTTAAAGGCAATAACGTTTGTTTCAGCGACGGAACAAGATTGGACCTGTCGGGAAGTAAAGTCTGGAACCGACAGGCACCGGACGCAGAAAACGCTGTATCTCGGACAAAGTTATCCCTTAAGTTCGACAACCTGCTCCGTACTGCAACCGACCTGCACGAAGGTGAGAATTTGGGTTTGGGTTTGCCGTTATTTTTCTCTAAAAACCCCTCTTACCAGCAATTGCCGCCTAATGGAATATCACCATTGATCTCTGTAGGCGTGATAAAGATACAAGAGTTACTATCATTGTATAGGTGCAGAAACCCGCGATTCATTCTCGACCTCGTTCAGAATCTTATTGGGGTTGGCCATGGGCTAACACCTTCTGGCGACGACTTCGTCGGTGGATTACTGTTTATGGTCTACCACCTGTCTAACATCTATCCAACTCACAAATGGTGGAATAAAGCAGATACATCAAAGTTGCTGAACTATTCTCGGTCGATGACCTCACAGATCAGCCATGCACTATTAACTGACTTGGCCGGCGGACAGAGTCATGAATCTCTGCATGATCTGGCCGACGACGTGCTTTCTAGAGAGTCAAGATTTGATTCCGAAAGACATGTACGAAGGATCACTCAAATCGGCCACAGTTCCGGCTGGGATATGCTTACCGGTATGCTGGTAGGATTGTTCCTGATGACTAATGAGATAACGGAGTGGAAACCATAGACATAAAGGAAAAAATAGAGTTCGCAAACGCCGAGGCCTTCAACCGGATTGTTGCTGCTGATCCGGTACTGGTGGACATCCGACCAGCCGGCGAGGTCATTCCCAAGTTGGAAGACCGAATGGTGTTGCATTCCGGCCCTCCAGTGAACTGGGTACACATGAGCGGCGCGCAAAAAGGTGCTGTAATTGCCATAGTCATATTTGAAGGCTGGGCCAATGATATTGCGAGCGCCGAACAATTACTGGCTAGCGGTGGCGTGAAACTTGAACCCAACCATCACCATAGCGCAGTCGGACCTATGGCCGGAACCATATCCAAGTCCCTGCCCGTCTATGTTATCGAGAACCGTACCCACGGTAACCGGGCGTACTGTCGGTTAGTCGAAGACGAGCAACAATTTGGGAATTACCATGCTGGAGCAATAGACGGACTCCGAAAATGGAGAGATATTTGGGCTCCGTCGATTGGACATGGTATCCGCCATCTGAACGGACTTAGTCTGAAGCCTATCATAGCGAAAGCCTTACAAATGGGAGATGAACTGCACAACCGACCCAACGCCGCCAGTGCCATATTTACCGGTGCTATGAGTGTTCCGATGATTGAATCCGGAGTCTCCACGCAAGATTTGATCAGCACCCTCACCTATATATCAAGCCACGATTTGTTGTTTCTGGGACTAGCGATGGCATCTGCCAAGTCTGCTGCAGATGCCGCCCGGAATATCGAGTACTCGACCGTGGTCACAGCAATGGCCCGCAACGGTTACGAATTTGGTATCAATGTGAGTGGTCTTAACGACCAGTGGTTCACCGCCCCTGCGCCAGCCATAGACGGCCTGTATCTACCTGGTTATGACGAGAACGATGGAGGATTAGATATGGGGGACTCTGCGATCACTGAGACCGTAGGCTGGGGAGGATTCGCCATTGGCGCCGCACCGGGAATCCTTTCTCTCGTGGGAGGCACTCCAGAAGAAGCTCTGAATTACAGCCTAGATATGCGAGAGATAACAGAAGGATTAAGTCCCGATTATTCGATTCCCGCTCTCGGTTTCGAAGGCACAGCAGTGGGAATAGACATCAGAAAAGTAGCCGCTTCCGGAACGTTACCAATCATAGATACGGCGATCGCCCATAAAGAACCCGGACACTCCATCATAGGTGCCGGACTGGTTCGCCCGCCCATGGCATGCTTTCACAGTGCACTTCGAGCATTTGCCGCCAAGTACGGTTTGGAGTAGAGCAACTTTTTTATGATTACAGAGTCAGCAATGCTAAAGAACCGTTACTTCGATTCCGTGTTCCTCATGCGAATATCAAAACAACTAGGGGAACAACCTGGTATCCATTATGCGGCATTAGTCATGGGGACTCCTAAGAACATCGAAATCTTGGCCGACGCCGGTTATTCCGGCATTGAAACCCTCGGGGCCTCCAGCAACGACTTGGTAGTTTCCATCAAAGCGGATTCAATAGACACTGCGCAAGATGTCATTAATTCCCTAGAGAATTTCCTAGTCCGTGATACTGGCAAGCCAAGTACTAGACGCGTCAAAACCATCGAACAGGCCTTGACCCAGCAACCAGACTCCAACCTAGCTGTTATATCCGTCCCCGGTGAATTTGCAACCAGAGAAGCAAGACAGGCCTTGAAAAGAGGACTGAACGTCTTCCTGTTCAGTGACCATGTTTCGATTGAAGATGAGTTGGAACTTAAGCAATCAGCCTCCGAAAAAGGCCTAATAGTCATGGGACCCGACTGCGGAACCAGTATAGTTGGCGGAGTAGGACTCGGGTTTGCCAACGCAGTCCAGAGTGGGACAATCGGCATCATTGGTGCTTCAGGCACTGGGACCCAAGAAGTTACATCCCTCGCCCATAGATGGGGTTCTGGAATCTCTCACGCTATAGGGGTAGGAGGCAGAGACTTGTCCGACGACATAGGCGGAATCTCCACAATGCAGGCGATTGACGCCCTGGACAAAGACCACAATACAGCGGTCATCCTTCTAATCTCCAAGCCTCCAGGACTCAAAACTTTAGCTCTAGTCAACCAGCGGATAGCGGCCTGCAGCAAACCTGTGATTACCTGCTTCCTTGGCAGTGAAAAAGGATTGTTTCCAGATACCGACAATATCACAACCACTCATAACCTTGACGAAGCCACCACAGCAGCCATTAGACTGGCCGGGGGTATCCGAGTTGATGAGGGGTCCGAGATAACACCGGAATCAATACAGCGGGAACGGGGAAAGCTTAAGCCCAACCAAAAATACGTGCGCGGCGTCTTCTCCGGAGGGACGCTGTGCTACCAAGCCCAGCAAGTGCTTCGAGACGCAGGTATGCCTGCTTACTCTAACGAGCCCCTAGAAAAAGACAAACACCTGTCAGCATCGTCAAAGAGCACCGAGCACACGCTCTTAGATATGGGCGCCGACGAATTCACTATAGGAAAGCCGCATCCCATGGTGGACTCATCCCTAAGGGTTGAACGTATCCTGTCAGAAGCTCAAGACCCTACTGTGGCTGTTATCCTCTTGGACTGCATCCTTGGTTATGTGGCATCTAACGACCCAGGTGGGGAGATTGCGCTGGCCATCATAGACGCTAAGAAAATTGCAAAGCAGAGGGGCGATGAATTAACCGTAGTCGTTTCCATTTGCGGTACTGAGATCGACCACCAGGGTTTGGATCAGCAAGTTGCCGTTCTGGAACAGGCTGGAGCCATTGTGTTTAAGTCGGGATTCCAATCCGCCGAATACGCCGTGCAGTTGCTATCAGGGAGGTCTAATTAGTTGGAACCAGAAAAAGAAGTCGACAAACTATTAACCTCACCTATCAGCGCCATCAACATCGGCGTTGAGGATTTTGCTGAAAACTTGGCAACACAGGGCACTCAAGTCATCCACGTGAACTGGTCGCCGCCTGCTGGTGGTGACTCAGAAATCATAGCGATCTTGGACAAGATCCTTTAACCCATACCTTTGATACCGAATAGTGAAGTACCAATCCACTAGCAATAATCTTGTAACTCTTTGGCCAGTTCTCACATATGATGACAACTTTTTGACTTTGAGATATTTTATTGTCTTCTACGATGAAGCCAATAAAATATCTTAGGGTTCTACAAAAACCACCTATTCTTTATAATTACGCCCATTCTCAGGATACCTAGTCGCGATTTCTCGTAACGACGAAGAGACCGTCAATGTTCGGCTTGACCTTCACCACAAACCTATAATGACACCCACAACAGACTCAAGAGACGCGGGCAAGTTGAAAATGTTCAGCGCTCTCCGCAACCGCAATTTCCGCTGGTTTTGGTTGAACGGCGCCGCGCAGGCTATGGCCCAGGGGATGCAATTCCTCACAGTGGGCATATTGGTTTTAGACATCACAGAATCAGCTTACCAACTCGGGTTAGTGATTTTCACCTACGGCCTACCCAACGTGCTCTTTTCCTTGCTGGGCGGAGTTATTGCAGATCGAACCGACAGGGTCAGGCTTTTGATCTCCACTCGTTTCGCAGTTTCTGCCCTGATACTTGCATTAGCAGTACTTAAGATCACTGGCCACCTTGAAATATGGCACATATTCACAATCGCGTTTTTCCTGGGAACGGTCCAAGCTATTAATATGCCCGCCAGAATGGCCCTGGTGGCAGACCTTGTCGAGCGTAGCGACATGATGAATGCGGTAGCCCTGCATTCCATGATGAACCAGTCGGGACAGATCCTTGGTCCGGCATTGGCCGGTGGGTTGATTGAAATGATAGGCCTTGGCCCAACACTTTTCGTCAATGCGGGTTTATACGCGGTAGGTATATTGTTTCTGGCCATGATCAGAGGCTTGCCACCAAAAATTTCAGGCGCCAAGATGGAGATTTTTAGAGACCTTCAAGCCGGATTGCAGTGCGTAAGATGCACTCCGGTCCTTTACACAGTCATAGGACTTGCGTTTGCATTCACGTTCTTCGCCATGTCATATCGCCAAGTATTACCGGCATTCACTGAAGAGGTATTGGATGTTGGTGCAGGAGGGACAGGGCTTTTGTGGTTGGGCGCCGGTCTCGGGTCACTGTTGGGGAGCTTTATCCTGGCAACTCTGGGAGATTTTCGCCGCAAAGCATGGCTCTTGGTCGGAACGCTGATTATTCTGTGCGGATTCCTTACCTTATTCGCCTGGTCAACATGGTATCCGGCGTCCTGGGTGTTCTTTTTCTTTGTTGGCGCTGGAAGCACCGGGTTGTTCTGGCCTCTGGTTAACACGTTGGTACAACTGAACGTTCCCACTGAATTGCGTGGCCGAGTCCTGAGTATTCTGCAGATTGCTCCCGGAATCCATTTCTTGAGTGCGCTGCCATTGGCAATAGCAGGCGACGTAATCGGGTGGCCCATTGCATTGACTGCCGCGGCAGTAATCACGTTGTTTTTCGCCCTATGGCTCGGCGTTTCTCGACCATTGCTTCGCCATTTTGAAGATTGATCGGGACAGCACCAGGACCTATCGGAAACAAGTCGTTTCAGCCATCAATTCCCAGAGAACATCTTCGTTTTCAGCGTAAGTTACACCGACTACATTGATGTAAATCATAACGCCGTCCTGATTGGACAAATATTCAAGGAGTCAATATCAGTCCATACTACGGTACCATTCCTAGCCGTCGTTACCATGAGCTGCAGACCATCTTTCTTAGCAACAATCTGTTTTAGGGATTCGTATCACCACCTAATCCTTATAATTTCGCGCAGAAATTAAATACTCTTGGCTTAATAGTAAAGCTATTCTTGAGTCGAGTTTAGAAACTGATGGTGATTTACCAGGACTTCAGAACCGGCAACACCTCTTTAGCGAATAACTTTAGACCCCGTTCAGCAACGTCAAAGGGCGTACCGCCAAATCGAAAGGCGACGTTCAGTTCAAACTCGCCAATCAGCTCGCGACGGTCTTCTAGTCCGCGCAGAATCCTATCCGGCGTACCCCAACTAGCCGCCTCCATGAAACCACTTACGGCTCCGTCGTGCCCAGCGGCTCGAGCGATCTCCGCCTTCTGCTGATATGAGTCGTATCCCTTCACAGTTTGGAAATGTTCGCCAAGGAATTCGTAGTGGTAAAAATTACTTTCTACAAATTTACCTTGATACTCTTTGGCCTCCTGCTCGCACTGTTCGAGGTCTGTCCCGCAAATGACGAAATCAGTCAACATTACGTGAGGCGGTTCAGTACCATGATATTCACGGTGCAGATCTCGAAAGCGCTCGATGGCCGGCAAACGCATCTCCCACGGTCGGTCTGCAAACATAATTACATGGGCCCCGAGTTTCGCAGCTGAAATAACGGATTCCTCACTAGAAGCAACAGCGTATATTCGGCCGTCAAAAGAATGCTGCGGCCTGGGCCGTATTTCGGTTCTAGGTTGTTTGTAGTAAAGCCCGTCACCTTCAATGAATCCGGTTTGAAGGGCATCCACGATCATCGGAGCAGCCTCGTCGAACCGCACTCTTGATTCGTCCATGTTTAAGCGAAACGCTTCAAATTCCCGTCGTGCTAGCCCTCTACCAAACCCCAATCGCAATCTCCCATTGCTGAGCAGATCCAAGACCGCCGCGTTTTCTGCTACTCGTATAGGGTCATGCCAGGGAAGTATCACCGCTGCGGTACCCACATCAATATTAGGATATTTGGCCGCTAGATGAGTCATTACCTGAAGATTGTCCGGCGCAAAGGAATAATCATTAAAATGATGCTCCGCAGACCAAAGGCAATCGAACCCTAGGTCAGCCGCAATCTCAGCAAGTCGCAGTTCTTCCTCCCACATCTGACCATCCGTTCCTTCTTCCCAGCCGTAGCTAGAGAAGATCATCATCATTCCAACATCCATGAACATCCTCCTCTTTACCATATACTCTAATCTCTAACGGTACGATACTAATAACTTAGTGCTATCGTACTTACTCACGGGCATCATTGCTAACGTATTCTTAATTAATCCGCATCCAGAAGCCCCATATAATCTCATCACCGAACCTACGTATAAACAAAGTGGTATTGGCTTGATTCCGAATCATACATTTAGTGCACGATAACAGCCTTGCGATCTAAACCTAATGAAATCCCGCTCTACATAGCTACTCCGTTTAACAGTATCAGCCGACATGCTGTTCCTTACCAGTGTCTGACGCTTTTTTGATGATATCCAAGAATCGATGCAGTTCAACCGCATCATCAAATGTCGGAAGACGGTTCTCGCCAGTTCGGATTGCCTCAGCGAACAGGGCATACATCTGCCCGACGTTGAACGGATCCCCTTTAGGAAAATCGTCTGGGACGTACACGAAACGCTCAGGTATCTCCAGGTCCGCCAGGTCATTACTCTTCTGCGCACCCTGTATCCTCAGCATCTCACCTCGCTGAGACGAGACGCTTCCAGTCGTAATCAACGTGCCTTCACGACCGTAAATCTCCATCCGGAATCCGGTACCGCCCCATGGGACGGCTCCGACATGTACCGACACAGCTGCACCGCGCTCTAATTGTCCGCTTACTCGAACGTTGTCCGGAGCTGTGACGTCAATAGTCTCATCAGTACCAGTTACTGGCATCTTGTTTATCTGTGTCGTTACCATGCATGCCACGCGTTCGAAATCGCCCAAAACAAATCGCAAAGCATCAATCACGTGACCATTGGCGATAGTTAGAGTATTGGCCCCTTGGTTGATATCCAAATTCCAAGTACGATCAGAGGCGCGTGTTAATGAACCGTCACGCATGGTAGTGACGTGGCAAGACAGGACCTCGCCCACGTAGCCAGTCTCAATTAATTCCTTAATATAGATTAAAGCTGGGCTAACCCTTGATTGAAGGCCTACTGCTGTCTGCACGCCCTTGGCTTTAGCTAGCGCTGCTAATTCTTCTGCTTCGGCGGTGTTCTGGCCCAAGGGCCATTCCGTGTAGACGTGTTTGCCAGCTTCTATCGCAGCCTTGGTCGGTTCGTAGTGCAATGGCACTCGCACTACTACCGCTACTGCGTCTATATCAGGCGACTTCGCCATTTCTCTAAAATCATGGAATGCCAGCTTCGTTCCAAACGCCTGTTTAGCCTCTTCTGCACTTTCAATCCTGGAGGTACAGGCAGCTGTGAACTCAACTTCTGGACTCGCCAGCAGAGCCGGAAAGTGCGATTGCGTTGACCAGATCGAATTAACATTTGCCCCCACGAACCCCAAGCGAATCTTCTCTGCCATTTGATGGCTCCTAATTTGTAATCATTACACTATACGCCAACCGCTGAGCACTCCGCCCTGATATGCCGACGAGTCATCCCACTGGTTGATCAGTAGAGATTTGTTAAATCCCTATTTTTATTATTTCAGGTACAGTAGAACACCAGTATCCTGTACAGGATAAACCGAGAGCGCATTGCAGCACGAACACCGACTCTGAAATTTAATTTAAGGAGCACTACAGCGTCATGGGCTGGTCCGCACATCATCCAACAGGCTTGATTCATAATTCACCACGAAACAACTATCGGGGATACACTTTGTTCAGCAACCTAGGCGGGCAGAAAACGTATCTTATTGACATGGAAGGCCGTGTCTGCCACACCTGGCAATCTGATGAGGGAATAAACTACGCCTACCTGCTGCCAAACGGGAATTTGCTACTAAGGACTGGCCCTCCGTCCCAGGAAGTTTCCTTCATAAACCGACCAGAGACCGACATTCTGCCAAGAGGCGGCAGAACCGCGTCCGGGGCCATCCTAGAATTAGATTGGGATAGCAACGTAGTCTGGGAATACCGTGACCCATTTCTGCATCACGATTTTGAACGCCTGTCCACCGGGAACACTCTGGTATTGGTGTGGGAGAAGATGCCGGAAGAGTTAGCAGCTAACGTGAGTGGCGGTGTCAGCGCAGGAACTACCAAGGGACAGATGCTTGGCGATGTGGTGCGGGAGGTCACACAAACCGGCGATGTTGTAAATGAGTGGCGCTCTTGGGAGTTTCTAAGTCTGGAAGAAGACACCATATGCCCGCTGGAAGGACGCCTGGAATGGACCCATCAAAACTCCTTAAAACTAACCAACAACGGTGACCTATTGGTGAGCTTCCGTCAGACAAATACCATTGGGATAGTGAACAGGTCCAGCGGGGAATTTACCTGGAAGTGGGGGCCCGGAGAAATCTCCCATCAGCACAACCCCACCTATCTCGACAATGGTCGGATCTTACTATTCGATAACGGCCCTCACAGAGAGGGAATGAGTTATTCTCGGGTAATTGAGGTCGATCCAAGTAATAATCAGATTGCTTGGGAGTATCTAGGAGACCCGCCCATATCTTTCTTCAGCTACCACATCAGCGGTTCAGAAAGATTGCCCAACGGCAACACCTTGATCTGCGAAGGAGCCCCCGGACGAGTCTTCGAGGTCACTCCAACCTATGAAATAGCGTGGGAATATATCAATCCGTTCCTCGCTAAAGGAGGTCTGCACGCTGGCGGCACTAAATCCGGCTACGCAAACTCCATATTCAGAGCTCACCGATACGGACCGGATCACCCAGCGTTGGTAGACAAGGATTTAGACCCAGTTCGCTACGCCAATGTAAACCGTCTCTACTCATAGCCGTAGCGCCTTAGGAAAAGACTAAACTAGAAAAAGAAGCAGTGAGCGCAGTCCAGCGGTTGTTTAAACCATCAAGAATCTGATTAATCTTCCAGCCTCAAGCTGAGAGAAATATCTCCTGGTCTGAATGCATAATCCAAACCAGGAGATACCACCAACTAGGAATTACCGAGATTAGCCTGCTGCTATAAACTCGACTGCTCGCTCGCTCATCATAAGAACGGTAGCGTGACTACCACCTGACCTAGTGATCTTTGGTTTGATTGACGCATCGACTACCGACAATCCGGTCACACCTTTGACGTTACAGTACTGATCAACTACTGCCATGGTGTCAGAATCAGGTCCCATCTTACAGGTCCCAGACACATGCCTGGCAGTCCCAACGGTTTGACGAATGTACAGGTCTAAAGCGTCATCATCGTTCAGAATCTCTTCTGTGGGATGAAGGCGATAATCACAGACGTCTTTATATGCATCAGACTCAAGAAATTCAGCCGCCTTCCGTATACCCTGCCTCACTCGGCGTTTGTCGTTCGGGTTCTGGAGATAGCGATAATTAAAAGTCGGTTGGACAGAAGGATCTGCCGATGCCAGATTTACGTACCCCGACCCATCAGGTAAACCAAGGGTAATAGAAATCCTAGCCACTCGCTCTGCAGGTACGTCGTCATTCAGGAACTTTGTGCGCAGTCCAGGGTTACGTTCTGCGCGTTCGTCGACCATCGGCGTAGTCCTCATCAACATATCGTTGGCTTCACTAGACCCATCCGAAGTGTAGTGCAACCCAAAATGCACTGCTTCAGAGTCGCCGTGGAGGGACAGCCCATCTTTCACTTTGAAAGTCGCCTGGGCGCTGAGGTGGTTCATTAGGTTCTGTCCCACACCGGGCAGGTCTTTAAGGACTGGTATCCCGTATTGTTCAAGTTGATCTTTGGGACCAATCCCTGACAGCATGAGCAGGTGCGGCGACTTGATGGCGCCGGCGCTCAATACAACCCTGTCAGCCTCAACATTGAATATCTCACCGCCGCTTTCAACTTCCACGCCGACGGCTTTCAAGTCGTTGATTATCACTTTTCGAACAAACACGCTGCCCCTTACAGTGAGGTTGAGACAATGACGCATTGGATTTAAATGAGTTAGAGCAGCGCTCATCCGCCATCCATCTAGATTGTTGGTTGGCCATACACCTACGCCTGCTGGGTTAGCTCCATTGGTGTCCTCAACTGTCCCGTAGCCCTCATCCAAACAGGCTGCGTGGAAGGCCTTTTGTATATCCGGCCATTCACCAGCTTGTTTACGCCGGACTGGCATCGGTCCTTCGGTACCATGGAAGTCATCTCTTATATCAAGGTCACGTTCACATTTTCTGAAAAAGGGAAGAACCTTGTCGTAAGACCATTCGTCGTTTCCCATAGCGGCCCAGGAATCGAAATCTTCCGGTAACCCTCTCTGCATAGCCGCACCGTTGATGGAAGAACCGCCGCCTATCACCTTACCCTGAGCGACGTGTATCTCACCCTGCTCCTCCGTGATCGTTCCACGTAAGGCCCAGTTGTGCTCTGAATCTGGTGATTCTGCGAAACTAGTCTCAGTGTACTTGATCTCATCTGGCAAGCTGTTTGGATCAGGATAATCCGTACCAGCTTCCAGAAGCAGTATCGATTTATTAGGGTCTTCAGCCAATCTTCCGGCCAACACAGATCCTGCCGCGCCTCCGCCTACGATGACAACGTCATATTTCATGATTTTCCCTCATTTACGTGTACATACATGCACATGGTTTTATAAAATCGATATTTCTGATTAAATTCTTCCAACCACAATGGACTGACACAGTGATCAGAGGCTTTGGTGATACTACACTGAGGCCAAAATTCAGGCAAGCATAGGACCCGAAAACAAACACTAGTACTCTGTTTAATAAAATCATAAAAAGACCGGAAGATAACTCAATTGACGGATTCGGCTAATATTCCATCTATAATAAGCCCCAAGTGATATAACGGCTGGGTTATCACTGGAAGAAATAGGGAAGCGAAAGGGACCAATATCGGTCAGCTTCCTAGGAGAGTGAATTACATTGCAAGATTGGCAAACAAAGTCCTCAGACATAATTTACAGAAGATTCGAAGCCGGTGAATCATTGCTCCAGACCCTTGAATCGTTGGCACAGTCGAATGGAATCCGAGAGGCCATAGTTACGTCCTGCATTGGAAGCCTGAGCGAGTTGAAACTACGTAATCTTTGTTCCTGGGAAGAAGGTTCCCCTGAATTCCAACGTCACCATATAGCCGAACCTCTGGAAATAGTCAGCGCAGAAGGGTACATCCAACCTCTACCAGACGGCGGCCTTCGAGTGCACATCCATATTGCCGCAGCTCGCTCCTCTGGTGAAATGGTCGGCGGCCACTGCGAAGACGCCACCCTCCTAAGCGGCGCTTTCATGTATCTACACATCATCGAGAAAGAATCGGAGTCCTAACCGTCAACATCTGAATACAGGTGGGGATAACGACTATTAAGGACTGATTTCGCTAACAGGTTTGCTCAACGCGAATTTTCGCCCATAAAAGAAGAATTTCAAGTATCTCAAACTGGCCAAAATCAGTTGACTAAATTCTCTGGGTCGCTTAACCTTCCCCAGACTTGTGGATAGTAACAATTATCTAGGTCCTAGCCGGCCCTGGTTAGGATGTCAATTAGATAAGCAATCGAAAACAAAGGTAACAAGGGGGGAGATAATGCCCAGGCATAGATTGTTTCAAATCCCGTTCCTCATCGCTGCGCTAACATCGATGATGTTGGTCGTGGCCGTCGCCTGTGGGTCTTCTTCAGAAGCAACCCAGGCCCCTAGCGAAGGTTCATCGGACACAAGTGTCCCAGCTGCCACCGCAGTTCCAGCAACAGTTGTACCTGCATCCGCCAAACCTGAAGGTAAACTGACCATCGCTTTGACTGACCTTGGCAACGAAACCCCAAGCGTGTGGCAAGAATTTGCCTTTGGAAAATCGTACATGCGTTTCATGTTTGACGCATTGACAGGCACCAATGACGAAGGCGAAGTGGATAAAACCACAGGTGCAGCCATGGATTGGTCCATGAGCCCTGATGCCATCAACTGGACCTTCAAGATAAGAGATAATATTAAGTTCCACAACGGCGATGCGCTAACCGCAGAAGACGTTAAGTTTTCGATAGGATTGATGACTAGCGAAGATTCAGTAGCCTCATACAAGACCAAGGTTACTGCATCGATAGCCTCACAGGACGACATTACGGTTGTATCTCCGACTGAGTTGTCCATAAAAGCCTCCAAGCCTTCTGGATTCCTCAATTGGGATCTCTCAGACATACAGGGTGTTGAAGGGTTGATCCAGCCGAAAAACTACACCGAGACCGTAGGTAATGAAGAATTCGCCACAAGCCCCGTCGGTAGCGGCCCGTACAAGTGGGTTGACCAACGGAAAGGCGACTTCATGGAATTAGAGGCTCTAGACGACCATTGGAGAGACGGCGCACCGATCTTCAAAAGTCTCGTGTTCCGTATCATTCCAGAAGAAAGTACCAGGATCGCCGCTCTCAAAGCGGGCGAAGTTGATGTTATATCCGTATCCCGCGAGAGAGCTCCTCAGCTGCAGTCCGACGGACTAAACATCTTCAGCAAAAACGGCGCCAGTGTACTGGGTCTTTATTTCCATGAACAATGGAGAGATAACTCTGTCTGGAAGGACATAAACGTCCGTAAGGCATTCAACCTGGCAATCAACCGAGACGAGATTTGTGAATTCATATTCGCCGGTGAGTGTTCCCCAGCCGCCGTTTACCCCTGGCCAGACATCGCACCTGGTGTCGATACATCTTTGACCGCCTACCCTTATGACCCTGAAGAGGCAAAGCGGCTCATAGAAGCATCCGACTATAATGGTGAGGAAGTTGGAATCCGGTCATACCCTCGGGCTGATGTGCCTGAAGGACCTAGATTTATCGAGGCTGTCGGTGCCTACCTGACCGAGATCGGCATCAATGTTAAGATCATCCCAACCGAATACGCGTCATACCGACAAGAGCGGTTGGCCCATACATTGGACAATGGAAGCGGCTACCTGGCAGCCCCCAACCGGCCTTTGGCTGGATTCCAGGGAGTGATGAGGGTACTCAACCACTCAGAGGGGGCTTTCACCTCAACCCATGACCCGGCCGTCGATAAGCTCATCGAAGACTGGGAGGCAGCCATCCTGCCAGAGGATGTCGTGGCGGGCAGCGTTGATTTGTATAGATATCTATACGACAACTACAACTCTCTAACCTGCTGCAACATGAATATCTCCTACGCAACCAATGACCGGATCTCCTCATGGAATCTGGGCAAGAGAGTGTGGGACGACGGATTCACAAACCTGACCCAGCGGTAAACCTTAATAACCTCCCTGGAGCGCGTCTCCAGGGAGGTTATTTCATCAAACACATTTAGAACTCCATAACATTCTTCACATCCAAACCCCGGGACAATTTCACTAGCGGTAGAATCGTATGCAACGATACATAATCAGACGCGCTGGCGAAGCCGCACTAGCGTTATTTGTGCTCTCCATCATAATATTCCTGATGGTCAGGCTAACCGGAGACCCGGCGCTTTTGATGTTGCCACCTGATGCGGGGATAGAGGCCCTAGAAGACCTGCAACGTGCCATGGGGACTGATAAACCCTTGGTTGTCCAATACGGACTTTTCATCAACGATTACGCCCACGGTAGTTTCGGGGACTCCCTACGAAGTAAGACCCCTGTCTCAGAACTGATTTCTGATAGGCTTCCCAACTCGATCAAATTGATTGGGGCGGCATTTGTAATAGTCATCCTCATCTCATTGCCCTTAGGCGTGCTATCAGCCGTATACAAAGGAACTTGGATAGATACCCTTTGTACTGGAATTGCAGTGTTAGGCCAAGCGATTCCCGTCTTCTGGTTGGGCATGCTTTTGATACAGTTATTTACAGTCAAATTAGGCTGGCTGCCCAGTTCTGGCATGGGCGGGTTAACCAACTACATCATGCCAGCCTTTAGTCTGGGATTCTTCACTGTCGCGGCTATTACCAGATTATTGAGATCCAGTCTATTGGAAGCGATGGATAGCGAATACATAAAACTGGCCCGGATCAAAGGTCTAACCGAGTTCAAGGTGATTTGGAAACACGCCTTACGGAACTCGTTGATAAGTGTCGTGACTTTGGGCGGTATCTATATCGCCATACTAATTACGCTGGGTATCCTGGTTGAGGTTGTATTTGCCTGGCCAGGCATGGGACGTTTATTATTCCAAGGAATCGTGTTTAGGGATTTCCCGGTCGTTCAAGCAGTGGTGATGATATCGGCCGCAATAGTGATCACCACCAGTTTGATGGTGGATATTGCTTACGCATACCTAGACCCTAGAATCAGGCTCCAATAGGGTTAATATGGCCGTAGTAGTAGACAACGCAGCAATACAAGCAGTCCAAATAAGCGTCTGGAAGAAGGCGTTCATAAGTCTAAAAGGCGCGCCTCTGATACCGCTCTTCATAATTGTGGTCTTCATTCTTTCTGCGATTCTTGCAGATTTGATAACCTTCCATGACGCACATAAAGTCAGCCTACCAAACCGCCTGATTCCGCCATTCTGGCAGGACGGAGGAACATTCTCTCATCCTTTGGGTACCGATCCACTGGGACGTGATGTACTCACTAGGATTATCTACGGTACAAGAGTGTCAGTCATCATTGCTGGCGCTGCATTGACCATAGGCGGCGGATTCGGGACTCTAGTTGGATTGACCGCAGGATTCTATGGCGGTAAGGTCGACACTCTACTGATGCGATTGGCCGACATCACGCTGGCATTCCCGCTCATCCTCTTCGCGATATTACTGGTAATGGTGATTGGACCTAGCATGATGAACGTGATTGTCGCCATTTCACTGGTCCTTTGGGCCCGCTACGCCCGTGTAATCCGCGGCGAAGTTCTGGGTCTAATGCAACGTGATTTCATTGCCCGAGCCCGAGTTTCTGGCGCTTCAGATTGGCGTATCATGATGCGACACCTCTTACCCAACGTTATGCCTACATTGATCGTCCTACTGACACTACAGGTTGGTTGGGTAATCATAGTAGAAGCCTCATTGAGCTTCTTAGGCGCCGGAATACCCCCGCCAACACCAGCGTGGGGTTCCATGTTGGCAGATGGCCGAGAATATGTATCCACCGCTTGGTGGGTAACAACCGCGCCTGGCATTGCAATTATGCTAGTGGTTCTTGCATTCAATCTCTCTGGAGATTGGTTAAGAGAACGTCTAGATCCCAAACAACGCAGTATCTAGACATAGTCCAGTTTCGACGAAACCGCTGAATTCGATCTTATCCCTTAGTATTCTGCGGTTTCCTTGTGCTCTCATAAGGCTCTTATATAAACCCCTAGCATACTCTGACTTTCTCTCTCCCATGCGCAAATTCCTTTATCCAAGGTGTTAGCTTTTGGACAGATATGGATGTCGTCTGAAGACTAGAATTCCAGCATGGAGTAATCAGAGTTATTTGCCCCTCAAGTAGCTAATCGTATAAGTGGCATGATAGTAAGTGGTTGCCGCCCATGTCCTTCATGACCGGCTCTTCCACCGAACAGCGATCCATAGCGAACGGACACCGTGGGTGGAAATTGCAACCCGACGGTGGGTTGATCGGCGAAGGAACTTCACCTACGAGCACTATCTCTTCACCCAAATCGTCAGGGTGGGCGGGAAGAGCCGCAGAAAATAGCGCCTTAGTGTAGGGGTGTAGCGGGTTCTCATAAAGTTCTTCTGTGGGACTGTGCTCCACAATCTTACCCAAGTACATCACAGCAGTCTGCTGCGCCATATAACGCACTGTCGCCAGGTTATGGGCCACTAACAAGAACGCAACACCAGTTTCTTGCTGGAGATCCACCAGCAGGTTCATAACCTGCGCACGAATCGAAACATCCAATGCTGATACTGGCTCATCAAGGATGATAAGCTTTGGGGAGGACGCTAGTGCGCTGGCCACCGCTATCCGCTGTCTCTGACCGCCGCTAAATTCATGAGGGTACAATTCTGCCTGCTCTGGAGCTAGTCCCACTTGCTCCATTACCTCTTTAACTCGATCATAGGCGTCTTTTTGGGTAACATCCCGATTAACGACCAGAGCCTCAGAAACAATATCTTTGACCTTCATCCTAGGGCTCAATGACGACCAAGGATCTTGAAACACCGCTTGGACCTGGGTTCGATATTCCTTGAATTTTGATCCGGTAAAGGTCTGGATGTCTTCACCTTCCAGATAGATTTGCCCTCCGGTTGGATTTTCCAGGCGCAGAAGCAACTTGGAGGTGGTGGTCTTACCGCATCCAGACTCTCCGACCAGCCCCATCGTCTCACCTGTATTGATAGTGAAGTCGACACCATCAACGGCACGGACGTGGCCAACCGTCTTCATCAATACCAGGCCCTTGGTTACAGGGAAGTGTTTCTCAAGATTTTGCGCCCGTAGCAATTCTTCAGGCAAGTAAATTCCCTCTACAGCTAATTATTCCATTCTGTCTGGGTCATCCAACACGCAACTGAATGGTTATTGTCAAGTAAACTCGTGTTGGGGTATTCATTTCGACACAAGTCTTTTACGTTGCTGCACCTGGATGCGAACCGGCATCCCTCTGGTAAGTCCCAAAGGGGCGGTGGTTGTCCATCAATGGCACGCAGACGATCGGTACGATCCATCTTTGGCACAGAGTCCATCAGAGCCTGGGTATATGGGTGATGAGGTTTGTTGAACAGATCTCTCACGTCAGCCTGTTCTACTATTCTGCCGGCGTACATCACAGCCACACGATCGCACATTCGAGCAACGATTCCAAAATCGTGGGTGATGAATATAATGGCCAGTCCAGTCTCTGCTTGAATCTCTTTTAGGAGTCTCAAGTATTGCAGCTGTATAGTCACATCAAGAGCGGTCGTAGGTTCATCGGCGATGATAATCTTTGGAGACGCTGAAACGGCAATCGCACCAATCACTCGTTGCTTCATGCCACCACTCATCTGATGAGGATAGTCTTCCAGTCGACGTTCCGGGGCTGCTACCTTCACATTTCTAAGCCCTTCCATCGCCTGGGCCACCATCTCTTTCCGTCCTCTTTTGCCACGTGCCCCAAGAGCCTCAATCAACTGGTTGCCAATGGTGAAGACAGGGTTCAGCGAAGTCTGAGGATCTTGAAGAATCATGGATATCTTACGCCCACGAACCTCTCTCATTTCGCTATCAGAGAGAGAAACCAGGTCTTGTCCGTCTAACAATATCTCCCCAGAGACGATCCGAGCGGCTGGCTTTGGTATCAACCGAAGAAGGGAGAGTGCAGTCATCGTCTTGCCGCATCCAGATTCTCCCACGATGCCTAAGGTTTCCCCCTCGTGAATCGAGAAACTGACTCCGTCTACCGCTTTAGTGACGCCTCGGCGGTTGAAGAAATAGGTATGGAGGTCGTTTACCTCCATTACGGTGTCTTTTTCAGTCATCTATTCCGCTCGTAAATCATATTTATCCCAGGTCCTCAGCGTGCTGACCGACGCCACACTACCATATTAACCCATATGGAGCAAAACACTATTGGACGATATAGAAATTAATCTTGGGAATAGGTACGTCGCTTACCAGAACCGTTATTAGCTTAGCAATCGCACGCCAACAAACCGACTCCGGGATTATTCTGAATCTATGATAATGCAGATTGACTACAGCGCTTGCGTAACGAAAATAGCTGACGACGATACACGTTCCCTTCCCGTTTATCCATCTCGACGTTTTTTCATCTGGTACCAAACCATATCTGTGACGTATTGTCGCAATCTATCGCCTGATCAATCTATAAATACAGAAACACCGAAGCTAGGAATCCATTGTCGTGGCCACGTCCCACCAGTAGGCTGCCTAATTCTTACCATAGTACGCTCTTTTCCGTTTTGGCCTTTGGGCTACAATAGTAGACACCGCTGACTCCATGAATAGGAGTGCAAGCTGAGCCTTTGGTATCACCGTGGAGTAGTTTTGACTTCAGCCCAACAACGTGGAGTCTCATTGTGGACGCTTCTATCATTTGCCGCAGCAGTGTTTATGGTCAGAGCTTCAATGTTGATGCTTGGACCGCTCTTAGTGGAATTGGCATATGATTTTGACACTTCCATTGCAGTAGTAGGACAACTAGCCGCGGCCACTTTTATAACCTGGGGAATAACTGCGCCGTTGGTCGGCCCAATTTCAGATACATACGGTAGACGACCGGTGCTCCTGATCGGTTTATTACTCATGGCCCTGGGAGTCTTAGGTGCAGGAGCGGCATGGAGCTACGGTTCTCTTCTCGCGACACGGCTCATTACCGGCGTTGGATCAGCCATGCTTCCTCCCACTATAATGGCCGCAATGGCCGACAGCCTACCGCCTGACAAAGTAGGAAAAGCCGTCGGCTTTATAACTGCGTCAAGTTGGGTGGGTGTCGCGCTGGGAGTCCCAGCAATCGCTTTGCTAGGTCATCTAGGTGGCTGGAGAATGCCTTTTTACATCACTGGCGGTCTATCGCTGGCACTTTGGATCTCACTATGGTTGTGGCTACCTTCAAGCAAAAGAAATTTAGGCCAAAGCATAGATCTCTTCCGTCGCTTTAAGGTCATAGCTCGTCAGTCCGCGCCTTGGTACGTGCTCATATCTAATTCCGCTCAGCAGGCAGTTCTCCTTGGGCTTACTACCTACTTTGCTGCCTACATGATTGAAAGCTACGGTTGGGACGAAGCAAGCACAGCTCCGGGGCTCGCTTTGATAGGCATCGGTGCCGTAATCGGTAGTTTCTCTGGGGGATTCATTGCTGGAAGAAATCGTAAGTTCGACTGGTTGGTATGTATAAACCTGTGTGGCGGAATAGTAGTCGGAATCCTATTCGCTCTGGAGGCATCCGCTTGGATAATAGTCTTAATGGCTTTCATTGCATCTACATTGGTGTCCGTTTCCATGCCGATATTGATGACAATGATGATGCGCTTAGCTGGTGAATCTAGAGGTACCGCAGGCGGTATGTTTTCCACCAGCAATCAATTTGGTGGCGTTATAGGCGCCTCTGCAGGGGGACTTATGCTGTCATTGGGCGGATTCTCAGCAGTGGGACTCCTCTATTTGGGCGCCGCTGTGCTCTCAGCATCCGTAGCAGGATTAAAGATGAGAAATGCACCTGCATTCGGATAATAAACGTAGATATCTGACTATTCCTCAGGGTCTGCCTAAAACAATATCATAGTGGCCCGTCAGTATCCCTTTCCCGTCATCAGCGACCGCGATAACACCAATTAGAGTATATGGTGCCCCAGGTGGGATTCGAACCCACGACCCTCTGTTTAGAAGACAGATGCTCTATCCACTGAGCTACCGGGGCACATAAGAGCCGCTCATGGCTATCTTACGAACGAGCTGAGAAAGGTGTCAAGGCAGCGTTTCCGCATTTCAATGTCTTCATGAGGCAGATATAACCTCCGATTGCGGATGACTAAGTGCTCTGTCAAAATGATAGGCTACGACACCTGAAGCATAATCCTGTGGGTATCTGCGTAGCCGATCTAGTTTACAAGTCTGAGTTAGCCATTTGGGACTAACTGACAACAACAGCAGGTACAAAAGTTGAGTGATGGGCTATGGCAGAAGAGTTATTAAACTTTGATTCAAAACCAATGGCAAAAATTCTGATTGCTGGATGGCGGAGACAATGGTCGGACGGCGGCGAAATTTCCGGTGGATTGCCTCGCTATCTAATCAGCAAGTTAGGCGCTAAAAAGATCGGCGAAATGGGCCCAGAGGTATCCAAGCTATGCTACCCTTTCCAAGTACCTGGAACCCATGACACCTACCGCCCTAGGGTCGCTTACAACGAAGGTCTCCCCATCCAACCCATGACCCGGCGCAACCAATTCTACGATGCAGGAAATGGCCTGATTATCTTCTTAGGCCAGGAACCATGGTTTCGTATTGACGTATACGGTGAAGCTTTCTTCAAAGCAGTGGAAGAACTAGGTTCTCCCAAGATCGTAGCTGTTGAAGGCTACAACGGTGCGGCACCGCCTGAGATGGAACGTAGTGTGAGTTGCATCTATAGCCGGTCCGACATGAAAGAGACTCTGGACAAATTCGGGCTACGTTACTCCAATTACGGCTCTCAAAGTCGCAATGGACCAACCATAGCCATGGCCCTGGTGACTATCGCTCACTATGAACATCCGGAATGTGAGATGCTTAGGATAGGCGCCATGGCCCCCATGTACCCTTTCTTAACATCCAACAACGACCCGGTTGGTATCAACCTAGATCACCGTTCTTTCTACGACATAATGCGACGGCTGAAACCCATGTTTGAACTTGATATAGACCTGTCCGAACTATTATCCCTTGGCGAGAAAGAATCCCAACAGCTTGTGGAAACATTGGAGAAAATCTCGGAGACTAATCCCGCAGCCAAAGACCTAATAGACCGGGCCAAGGTCGACTTTAACTTTGTGCCATTTGAGACAATTGTTGATATGGATCCTGCGTTGAACTTGGCTTTAGAAGACATCCTCAGAAACGCACCGGATCAACCTGATACATAGTACGCCCTTATCAATAAAAGAAGATTGACCGGGTTAAAAATTATATCAGGCCTTCGGCCTCGGCCGCTTTTTCAATCAATTCCCAACCAATGTCCATCCCCGGAACAAAATGGTCACAATCCTCCCCCTCGAGTACTGATCTCCCAATCGGGTCTGCATCTGTAACCGATAAGAACGCAGCCTCGATCCGGGCCACTAGTTCCGGAGACAAATTGCTTTGAGAGGTGAAGCAACAATGGCTATACCCAGGGCTAGACCAGAATATATGTACACTATCACGGTCTAGCGAACCATCATCAGCCATTACCTCCATCACTTTTTGGCTGACAGCTCCGGCATCAAATTCTCCAGAAATTACCCGCTCAACGACGTCCCGTTCATCGGATTTTGTAGTCGACTTTCGATCATTATAGAAACTACTGTAGGCCAAATCCTTTCTGGGATCTATGCCGGAATCCTTCAAGAAAAAATACGCCAGCAAACCCGCCTGCACCGATGAACGGTTCCCAAAAGCAAAGGTATGGCCTTTAAGATCTTCCACGGTGGTGATGCCTGAACCAGAGGCGGTGATGAAATAGGTTGTGAAGTTGACGTCGACATCTCGCATGGCGATAACTCGACAGGCATCGGAGAGCCGGCGCTTAATCTTCACATAACTAAGCGGACCGTTCCAAGCCAAGTCAATTTCACCCTTAACAAACGCATCAACCATCTCATCGTAACCGGAATATAAGACCCAATCTAAGTCGATGCCCTGTTTCCGGAACAATTTCTCAAGCCCATGAAAAACTTCCATATGCGCGACTGTAGCGGTACCGCCTAATCTAACCATATCAGCCTCCTCGGAAAGTAGGTTTCGGAAACCGCCCGTGCGTACTCATAATCTTATGTAGACATTGCAGCAGATTATAGGCTATCTGCCAGGTCGAGAAACAATTTTGTGCTGTCCATCATAAGGTCACATTTAAATCTTAAATCGACCTGGTAATTGCCTGGTCCAAAATCTCTGCCGCCTGGTCTAGCTGGGCTTCTGTGGTGGTAAATGGCGGCACGAAACGAAACACCGAGCCCTGCCGTCGAACGCTCAAAATAAGACCGTTGTCCAAGCACCACCGGCCAATAGACCGACCCTGTTCGTATGCTGGTTCTCTGGTCTGCCGATTGGTGACCAATTCGATTCCCTGCAGGAGCCCACGGCCCCGAACATCACCAATGACTTCGTGCTTCATTGCCAATCTTTCGAGATGCTCCCGCCAGTAAGCTCCAATTCGCTTGGAAACATCCACCAACATCTCTTCTAAGATGATATCGATGCTGGCGATGCCGACATTACAAGGCATTGGATCATTAGAATGGGAGTGTCCTACTACAAGTCCTGAGGCTGAAACCTTCTCTTCAATCTCGTCTGTGGTTATGGCCGCACTGATGGCAACGCCACCTCCAAAATGCTTAGATATAGTGAATATATCTGGTATCACGCCCTCATGCTCGAACCCCCACATGGAACCAAGTTTGGCCAAGCCAGTCTGGGCTTCGTCCACTATTAAAAGAGCTCCGCGTTCTTCGCATTTGCGTTTCAATTCTCGGAGCCACCCTTCCGGAAGATCAATCACCCCCCCGGCGCTGAATAATGGCTCAGTGATCACCCCAGCCAGCTGTCCATCCGCTTGAGCGTCCAGCAGGTCAAAGCTTGTGTTGAGGCAGGTGTAATCGCATCCGCCTCGATCTTTGCAATGGGTGCAGCGGTATTCATAAGGAGCCAGTATGGGGTAATGTCCAGGAGCATATGGACCATACCCCTCATGCCAGCCTGAAAAAGTAACCGCTCGAGTTGAATCGTTCATACCATGGAAGCTGACTGCCGGACTAGCAATCTCATATCCACCTGTGTACCTCTTGGCAATCGCCATAGCAGCTTCATTAGAATCACTGCCCGAAGTCAGAAACATAGATCGGTCCATACCGTTTGGAGTTATCTCGGCCAGACGGGCGGCCAATATTATCTCCCGATCATTGAACATGCTCATATGACTGTGAATCAATGTTTCGGAACTTTCTGCTAAAGCCTGGATTATACGTGGATGATTGTGTCCTAGGGCTCCACACATCTGACCTGAGTTGAAGTCCAGATACTCTTTTCCATTGACGTCTCGAACTACAGAGCCGCGCCCCCAAACCATAATTGGCCCAGAGACCGAGTTGGTATCTATCCGGCTACGGAAGCTATACTTTCGGGCCAGTTCCAGTAATTCAGCCTCGGTGAATTTCTGCGTCAAAGGGCCCTCCAAAGTTATCAAACTGCAAATATACGTGCATCATGCCAGTATGGCGGTCTTGCTCTTTTCGTTATCGAAAATATACTTCAGTAATCGCATTTTACTTCTTGAACACATCGGGTTCCAATCCGGTGAACACTTCGACCAAACTCTCACCGGACAAACAAAGGTGGATCACCAATGTTTTGTGGCAACGCATAACCTAAAAACCCAATTACGTGGTGGAAAACCGTCAAAATCTGTTTTCGTAATCACCTTATTATCCTAAAGTGATTTCATACGAGTTGCGACGATTCCGGATTGAAGAGATGTAGTTGTAGCGATATCCAACTCATTTTAAGCAGGCATGTCTGATTGTCAACCATAGGCTGCAATGGACTCATGTGGGTATTAAACAATGCTTTTGGCTCGTACTCACATCAAAGTCGCAATGGGAAAGTCGGTTTGATTTGTTACACTCATACCATCTTTCTTTAATACAAAGCCCAACGCCCTATAGAGGGTCCAATATGGCTAAAGTAAACTCCAAACACAAAATCCTTGTGGTGGACGACGAATCAGAGTCAGCAATACTTCGTGCCGTTCGCCGACGCTTGGAAGAAGAAGGTTGGGATACGCCTGTGATTCAGCCGGAATCCGGCCACTCAGTGGGTGAAGAGTTTGAAGCTGCTACTCTGTGGTACATCGAACAAGACCTTCCTGATGCTGTATTGCTAGATGTCCGCTTTGGTGAGCATCAAGACGACCAATTCAGGGGCCTTGGCATTTTAGGGGAGATCGTAGAACGCTGGCCTAAACTGCCTATATTGATGTTCACCCAATACTCCCAAGGGCCAGACAGGGAAACTGCTGTCCGTGGTTCCTTAAAGTGGGATGCCCAGGTGGACTTCATAGACAAGCTTGCCAGTCCGGACGAAGTTGTATTACGCCTCCGTAGGCTTATGGGAGCCGCGCCAGAAACAATACCAATCGGCAATCAGATACTTGTGGATGTCACCTCCCGCTTGGTGTACGTCGGCGATCACGACGACCAAGAGGTTGTCCTGGAAATACAAGGGATGAAATTTGAGATCTTTCGGGAGCTTGCCGTCACTTGGTACCGAAGTCCGGGTGAATTAGTGGCATTCGGGCGTTTAGAACGTTACTCTGAAGGTGAAGATCCACGGGCTTCACTGCGAGTGAGGATCCGAGAAATAAAAGATGCCATTGGTAAGGCTATGGACATTCGGTTCGGGCCGTCAGAATTAATAATCAATGTGAGAGACCAAGGATACCGGTTAGTACCCCCAAAGTCATGAACAAAATCTTCACATCAATAAAGATTGGCGGCGGCATTGTTGCCTTGGCGGGACTGGTTTTGATGCTCCTTGCGCCGTTAATTGGGAAGAATATATTTGACTTCCTATGGGCAGTGGATCCATTAACCTATTTAGGCGGAGTCCTCTTAATAATCGGACTTGGAACAGTAGCGGGAACTTATGTCGGCCTTGAGCGGACTAAGAGAAACGCACGCGAAGGGATAAATGGACACAGCCGAGCCCATAGCTGGAGTGAGACCACTCTTCAATATTTCCAATTATTCGACCATGATTTGGGTCGCCCTCTCCGGAGGATAGCAGGGAAAGAACGCGAACTCCGGGCCGTAATGCAAGCAAATCCGGAGGCCTCGGATCCTGGTGTGGTGGACTTGTTAGATGAAATTGAAAGGCAGACTCCAAACTTCAGATTGATGATGTCTAACATACAAATATTGATTCAACTAGAATCCCCAGAAAGCGTGGAAGAACTCCAGCCAGTCGAACCAAACGAGGTTATAAGACGGATTGCAGATAGATATAGCCCAGTAGCGGCAGAGGCAGGAAAGGAAATCACTTGGTGGTCTGAGCCTTCAGAATTGGGGTTAGTCTACGCAAACTCCAACGCTATCGAACATATAGTGACCAACCTAGTAGACAACGCCGTTCGTTTCGCAGGTACCCATGTTGAAGTGAAATTGACCAAAAATCCAACGCACTTTTTTGTGCGCGTTTGGGACGACGGCCCTGGGATAGGAAATCAGTATGTACAGCACTTGTTTGACAGAGGATGGACTCCAGAGGTCGTCCGACGTGAAGAGAAATCTAGCTCAGGACTCGGGCTTTTCATCGCAAGAAGCCTGGCCAGACAAGCTGGCGGAGACCTGACAGTGGAAACAGATTCCAACCTTGAAGGGGATCACCACACAGCATTCTTGTTAAGTCTGCCTTCAAACCTCACGAACCAAATAAACGGCATCCGCACTAACCCAAGCAATCTATAGATCGGTAACACGTCCCCATAATGGTACTTTATTTGGGGGGTAAACAAAGTATCATTATGTAAAATTAATTTTATTCTTGCATCTGTTTGTAATTGATACTGACTGGAGTCTTTAGTCGATGAGGCCATTAAAACTTGCTATTATCATGGTCGGTTTAGTTTTTGTACTAGCGGGATGTGCAACCGGGGTAAGCCGGACAACCACTCCGCCTACGCCCGTACCGCCAACGGCAACGGCGACTCCAAGACCAACATCAACGTCAACGCCAACTCCAGCACCGACAGCTACTCCTATGCCAACGGCTACTCCGCGAGCACCAACACCCACACCAATGCCAACACCCACGACAGTGCCAGTACCAGACCCCCTGCCGGAACGTGACAATAGGGAACTGCCCCACGTATTTGTCGGCGCAGTAACAATTAGTGGCGTTCCAGCACCGGACGGAACTGAAATCTCGGTCTGGCTCGCCCAATTTGACAGTCCAATCGGCACAGGTACCTCAATTGACGGGAATTATTCGGTATTGGCTAACCAATTTGGCCCATCATCTTTCGGCGGTCGTCAAGTAGTCTTTAAGGTCAATGGCGAAAATTCCGGAGAAACTGCAATTTGGGAAAAGGGTGGAGCAACAATATTGGAAGTGTCTTTAAACTAGAGGAGCTAAAAGGCTCCTACTATCAATACTGACATCCAGCTCAACCATAGATCGCCTTGACACTCAAAATCGAAAGACATACACTCGATTTACCGGATCGTGCTGATCCGGCGTTCTTGTGGCCCGGTGGTGTAGCGGTTTAACATATCGGCCTGTCACGCCGAAGATCGTGGGTTCGAATCCCATCCGGGTCGCCACTCCTTCTCTCTCCTTGTTGACTAGGGTAATATCAGTTGATTTTGTATATCATGTTGATACACTTTAGCGACTTTTAATAGCTAGGCTTAGTCGGGAAAGGCGTCAGTTGAATCTCATGAGTCCAGCAAGATTTATCCTGAGAGTGGAGATAGTAGAAAGCCTCAGCAATTTTGACCGGATTCATGACAACCTCAGGTTTCTCCTGAGCAATAGGCAATGCACGAGTTCCAGGTGAATCAATCAGGCCATCAATTATGACATTGGCTACGTGCACACCATGCTCCGAATACTCCTCAGTCAGCACTTGTGACAAAGTCCTCATCATCACTCTCGGATAATAAAACGATTGTCCTTCCTCTCTCTTCTTACCTCGCAATGAGAAAGGGTTGTTTGATATCAGGAAAGATCCTTTACCCTTCTCTCGCATTCCTGGCATAACTTCTTTAGCCACCAAGAACGGTCCTCTACTGGCAATGTGCTGTGCGGTTTCAAACATTTCGTCAGGAATATGCTCCAGGAGTTCTTTCCCTGCCGGAAGGTCACGCCCTTCAAGATAACCCGCGTTATAGACCAAAACATCAGGGGCTCCGGCTTCATCGCGGATTCGAGAAAAAGCATTTGATATGGATTCTGGGGACACGAGGTCTAACTCAACGGTCATGCATTCGCCGTCTTGCTCTTTGATTGCAATCTCCAAAGGTCCAGCGTTAGCAGCGGTTCGTGTTGTTAGCACTACGAAATATCCTTCGCTGGAAAATTTCTGGGCGATAGCCCCTCCAATTCCCCAGCGCACACCGACAGGAAGGTAACTATCATCCAACTCTCTACCGTGGGCCAATTTAGTATTTCGGCCGTTTGACTGCCATTTGGAGGTTGCGCCCACGATGACGGCAACTGGCTTTTTTTGGTGGTTCATATCTAGTCAATACTCCTGACGCATTAATCCGATTAGTGCAATTGATCCACAGCATTTTACATCACAGATAATAAGCGTAACTCAACAAATCACTAAATCTTGTCCCCATTCGCCGTCTGGAGTATATTGGCTCTCATCTCACAGCAAGAGGAAATCTTTCAATGTACAACAAGCCAATGATTAGTCTAGAACAGGCACAAACAGCAATAGCAGCTATGATTGCGGACTACAATAAAGACACCAACCGTAAAAAAGTTGATATGGCAGTGGTGGACGACGCAGGAAGCCTGCTGGCATACGCCCGAATGGACGCATGCCTCAGGCCCACATTTGCTTTGCGTAAGGCCTATACTGCGGCTATACGTGGCATGGACACACTGGCTTTCTCTGAAGCACTGGTAACCCAAGGCAGGTCAATTGAAGCATTTGGTGACCCACAGCTAATCGCTATACCCGGTGGTGTCGTAGCCTTAAAGGACGGAGCGGTCGTAGGTGCCATTGGAGTGGGTGGACTACCAAGTGGAATCGATGATCAAACGATAGCTCAGGCGGGTCTGGCTGCCCTAAATCTCTAGCATCTTAATATAGATACCCCCTAGAGCAGTAGTAAATTTCGCTTATAAGTCTCAGTCCACATGAATGATAAAGAAAGGGCCGGAATTTCCTGACCCTTTCTTTATTTCATTTCGCCGCGTTTTAGAATTCAACCAAGCTAAAGATCTAAGGGATTTTTTTGCTACGATTTACTGACCCATCCACCGTAGATCGGATACTGGCTGCAAATGAACTCTATGTAAGCCGGTTGGCCCGATGCATTGGCTTCGAATGCTCTCCGCAGAGCCAAGACAACATCGTCAGGTTCTGTCACACGCTCAGTGTGATAGCCCAATTCTCCAATTACCTTAGACATATCCACGTCATCATAACCCAGTACCTTATGCGTAAATGGGTCATGGCCGTCTCCCCAGAACCCGGGTCCATATCCAGAGAACCCACCGTTGCTTACATGAACCACTGTGATACCGATCTGCTGTCGAATCGCCACCTCAAGTTGACCCAACATGTAACCCAGGCCTGCCTCACCAGTGACGGCGACGCAGTCCTTATTGGGATGAGCTAACTTCGCAGCGATGGTCGCCGCAAAACTGAACCCAAGAGATGAGACGTTACCCCAGCCCAAGAATCCACGGGGCACGAGC
>JAKUNL010000010.1 GCA_022451925.1 Dehalococcoidia bacterium | reverse complement strand
AAAATTGGGCCAAATACAAGTTAACCACAGATTTCCCCATCTGGTGATGTTTAAGTGACCAGATCAAATATTTTCCCCAAGGCACCACTATCAGCCTTGTATATATCAGTGCACTTACACCGGATGCAGGTCACAGTAGTAAATTTTCGACTCTGAATATCAAGAATCTTGGAAAAGAACCCTCCGGCTCCACTAAATGCGCTGGTCCCATGCTCGTTTTTATCGGATTTGGCACACTATAAAGTTAGAGCCATGACCCTGTCTCATTCGAGACATAAATTTTATATTTAACCCTGCCCGTAGTCACTCAAGTTTAACAAACCCTTAAAATACGTCCTGATTTACTAACTTGCCTCGGCTCAGCACTGTCAATACAATCTTAACTGAACCATGACGTCCATAAACGTCTGAATACATACCGACGACCCGACGACCTAACATCATCCACATCCACGGAGAGGGATATCCATGGCAGAAGAACTGGGACAAATACAGCGGCCCTCAGCAAGCCAATATGACGGCCGGCGCAAACTTCTATTAGTACCGCTTATTTACGGTCCTCAGGCAGACGACGAAGAAGGTGCCACTGTGCTCCAAAATTACTGGGAACAGATGCAGACCCAAGTCACTGCACTTGAGGGCGCTTTAGGGGGACTTCAGCACATCTATCACGAGAGCTTAACTGTTGGGGGCAGCGAAGGGATGGAGCAACTGGGCAACGTAGATTTACGTAGCCACGGTTTCATAATCGAAAAAACACAGAACGGTGCGGTCCTAGAAGCAACCGAAGACATGGATGTCCTTTTAGAGACCTTGGACTTACAACGGTGCATGATGATCCCCTTAGCCAGCGCCAACGTCGGATCCCGGCTCCAGGAATGGCACTCGGACAGCAACAAACAGCGCTACGAACACATAGCGTCCAACATTGACAGTACTCTCGGAGAGAATGAAACTGGGTTACTGCTAATCAGCGAGCGACACCAAGTGCAGTTTCCCAGCGACATCGAGGTTTTTTACGTTTCGCCTCCAGCTCTAGATGAATATCGACGTTGGTTCCAGAACTGGATAGAACAGCAACAAGCAGCAGCCGCTGCAGCAAAAGATAGTGTGCCTGAAAACGAGAAACAACTCGCAGATGAGGAGGCGAGAGAATAACAATTAGGCTACNAAAAGATGGTACCAGTCCAATTAAAGTTTTGTGTATCGATTTAGCTTGGATTCTTCGGCCCACTCAGGATCTAGACTATAGCCACAGCCGTGACCTCAATCAGTTGTTCAGGTTTACCAAGAATTCTATGCATGGACACTCCCGTAGCCGAGGGATACCGGTCACCAAAGTATTTCCGCCGCACTTCTGATAGTTTACGGTATTCCATCAAACCATTTGGGGCGACCCATTCGATGGTATTTACAACATCATCCATTCGATATCCACTTTCTTCCATAATCCTAGCGATATTGGCGTAGGCTTTGTCACATTGAGCGACAATATCAAATCCTCCAACCGTTTCTCCGCTCGTGTGGTCCACAGAAGATTGCCCCGATAGATGTATCATCCTCCCTTTTTTGACCGCCGCACTCCGAGACAGACCTCCATAGTTCTCTGTCCACTCTGGCACTTGTATATCCTCTCGCACCCCCCCTTTCACTGCCACCATTTCAATCTCCACATGACCATCTGGCCGTAACAAACGGTTAACTGGAATACTGGTGGTTGCAGGAAACCGTTCCCCAAAGAATCTCCTTCTGACATCGTCGGCCTCGGGGTATTGAATGACGCACTGAGGAGATATGTAATCGAGACTCTTAACCACATCCTCCGGCATAGTTTCTGCTTCAGTCAGCACATTCCCTATGACGCTGTAGGCCAATTCCAACTGTAGGGAAGTGTCCTGTGGATAATAACTTCGGCCGGCCACAACCTCATTACCCACAAATCCAGAAGTCCAGACGATTCCTTCGACTTCCACACCTGGCACATAGGTACGCTGATCATACGTCTCTCCGGGTAAAGTAATTGGATGCTTGTCACCCCTCATTGCCACCATGCTTACTTCTATCAACGCGTCCGGCCTCAGCAGCCGTTCCACAACGATTCCAGTAGCGGCGACAGGGCTACCACCAAAATATCCCTGCCGAATAAGCCCAGTTTGGCGGTACAGGGGCAAAGCCGTAGCATCGACGTAATCAACGGTCTGGACAACATTTGCAAAGCTCATGCCAGCCGCTTCTAACACCACTGCCAACTTCTCATAAATAAGCTTAGTCTGGGTCAGTAAGTCACCCTTACAAACTACACTCCCTAACTCAGGGTCATATTCGCTGGCAGTCTGACCCGATAGATAGACAATGCCGGAACTCTCAGTCCCTGCGCAAAAGGTGTATCGATTCAAATCCAACCACGGGAATTTTATAGGGTCGACTTCCACTGCATGCACTGGCATTTATACATCTGCCTTTAATGGAAATCTGACCAGGGCGCTCGCCACATCAACGACTTTTTCGTTCCGCTGATTCTCTACCCACAAGTCACATTCAACCATTCCGCCCTCGTTTGTGGCCGAGACTCCAGTAACTATACCGCGGCAAATCAAAGTATCTCCGGGGTAGGCCATGACTCGATTCCGGAACGCAAGTTTTCGGAGGAATGCATCGGGCCCAGCCCAGTCTTGCACCAACTGGCTCAAGAATCCGCCCACCATCTGTCCGTCCACGAAAGGCGCCTCAAATCCCAATTCCCTGACATAATCGGCGTCGTAATGTAGACGGACAAAATCCCACGTCGCCGCCCCATAAGCCATCATTCTGGCCATGCCAACCTCTTTGACTACAGGCATCAGCTCATCGCCAATCAAGATTTCCTCAAAATTCCGTAGCTGAGCCTTCAAGCTATTCACCCGCCCGGTAGAACATTGTCTCTGTGTTACGAGCTAGCAATTCCCCACGTTGATTGTAGAAATTGGCCTCTAAAACCTGGAATACCAACGAGCCTGAACGCCCCTCTGACTCATACACATCCTTGACCTTCCAGTGAGCAGTAATCACATCGTCTGGATAAACGGGTTGAAAAAACTCATACTCATTACCAGCCCGAAGGCCATTCGATTCGCCGGCTAAACCCCGGCCAACCAACCCGCCCTTATCATCTATATCGCTATCTATGTACTGCCAGGTGTCGCAAACCAGAGTCGGCGGAGCCATCACGTCCCTCAATCCTCGAGTCTTGGCAAACTCGGTGTCCAAATACAAAGGATTGAAGTCTCCGACAGCCAAAGCGTACTGACGTATCGAAGGCTTGCCCATTTCCTCAGGTGCATGGAAAACAACCTCTTGCCCTACGGTTTTTTTCAACGAATCTAAAAGATCAGACACGGTTTTTACCTTTTTAAGCTTAGGATTTGGGGTGATTATAAATTAACATTCGTTTCCGATGACAAGTTTTCAAGCTAATGTGCTGAGTCAGATACTCCTATCTAGACCCACGATACTAATGCGTGCCATATTAAGGCATCTAAAAGAATAGGAATCAACCCACCGTCCTAGTGCAGGAAACAACTAGCTAAGTTTAACCTGACAGGTTTAAGAGGAATATTTATGGGCAATCAACAGGTCGTAGATCTAATGGAACACGTTTGGCATTCCATATACTCGCTATGCACTAATCTAAATGAAGCTCAATGGAAAACCTCCACCGATTGTCCTGGATGGTCAGTGCAAGACCAAGTATCGCATCTGGTAGGAGCAGAATCCGGCATCCTCGGCAATCCGCGCCCCGACCACACACCACTAAATACCTCACACGTGGAGAACGACGTCGGCCAATCTAACGAAGTCCTCGTCGACTTCCGTCGTTCGTGGTCCGGACAACAGGTCTTGGAAGAATTCCATGAACTAACCGGTCAGCGGTTATCATTTCTGAGAAGCCTGACTGATGAAGGTTTCGACGCAGAAACCGAAACACCCTTAGGGCCTGGTACTATCACGGACCATTTGCGTATCCGGATAATGGATGCCTGGGTCCACGAACAAGACATCAGACGCGCGCTGGGAATACCAGGCGAATTAGACGGTCCAGTAGCAGCACATTCCATAGGCCGATTTACCAGAGCAATGCCGTTCGTAGTCGCTAGAAAAGCTCAGGCTTTAGACGGCTCCACCGTAGTATTCAACATCACCGGAACCGCGGGCCGAATAGTTTCCGTAGGTGTCGACGGAAACCGTGGCAATGAACTTGAAACCATCCCGACCTCCCCAACAGTCAGCATCACCACAGATGTGGAGACCTTTGCCTGCCTGGCGTGTGGACGATGGAAACCATTAGAGGTGTTGGACTCCAACAAAATAACCATCTCAGGTGACACAGCTATAGGCTTAACCATTATTAACCAGATGAACATCATGATCTAATCATTTTAATGCAGGTCGGCTACAGGCCATGTCTGACTTTTTTATAGTGTTCCGCTATAATAAAATCGATAATTGTACGAAATACAAACATGATTAGGTATTTCTTGAACCATATAGGCGAGTTTTGATAATTGGCTTTTCTATCTAAAGCAAAGTTTGGCCTTTCAGCTGGGAATTTGCCATTCGGCATCCACTACAGTTGGATAATCATCAGCATCCTGGCCACCGTCCAGGTTTTCGCAAGCTCCATCAGTATGGCTGCCGGTATCATGGTACCGCCACTGAACGACGCGGAAGGGGACTTTGGCTGGAGCTTGGGAACCATAGGTTTGGTCATAGCCAGCTATTACCTCTTTGGCGCTATGTACGCTCCCATCACTGGCTGGCTGGGAGACCGATACGGCTCTCGCCGGATGCTATTAGCTGCCGCGACCATGTACATAGTCAGCATGTTCTTGCTAAGCCAAGTCACCGCGATTTGGCATTTCTTCGTCTTTTTCGGGATTCTGCTCTCCCTAACACAATCATTGGCCATGGTGCCTTTAATGGCAGCAGTCAGTGGCTGGTTTCGCCGTCGTCTGGGAGTTGGCGTTGGTTTGCTCTGGGGCGCAGGAGGGGCAGGCACTGCAGTCATGGCACCAGTCATAGGTGGCTTTATCGAAGCCATGGGTTGGCAATCCACTTTCATGCTTATTGGAGCAATTGGTGGAGGCACGATGCTCTGCCTTGTTCCCTTTATGAGGAACAAACCAGCCGATATCGGGATACAGCCCTACGGAGCTAGACCCGCAGACGCTCCCATGATTGTTAGAGATAAAACCGTTGACCGATTACGTCAAAAAGTATTTAACCAACACACCCGTAAAACCAAGCCTTTCTGGAACTTACCATTGATTCACGCCTTAGGCTGCGCGGGGCACGGAACTGTCTTGATCTACGTGATTCCCATGGCAATTGATAGAGGTGCATTCTCGTCATTAGCCCAAGCCGGCATCATCCTAACTATTATCGCCCTAATCAGTGTCATCAGCCGAATCGTGACTCCGATAATGGCCGAAGCTTACGGGACCCGTAAGATGATGGCCGCAAGTCTCTCGATACAGGCAATCACTGTTTTCATGCTATTCTGGTCCCACGACGCTTGGTCTTTCTACCTATTTGCGGCAATATTCGGAATCGGATTCGGAGGAGAATGGACGGGCTACCTAGTAATCAACCGTCAATACTATGGCGAAGGCCCAATGGGAACCGTTTACGGGTGGCAAACCACAGGAGCCCTGATGGGTCACGCAGTCGCAACTGGTCTAGCTGGACTCGTCGTCTATGTCACCGGCTCTTTCAACGTGGTGATGGCCATATCTGTAGGATTTAGCTCCCTTGGCGTAGTTGTCATCGGTATGCTAGACGACACGTCACACGTTTTGATTCCAAACTGGGAAGACGATGTTCCACAGCTAGAAGCCCAAACCAATCCAAACCTAGAAACGGCAACAGCAGACGACTAAGCTCCAAAAACAGGCCTAGTTAACAACAACCATATCGATCGTATGGACGTTTTCACTCATGAAGAACGGTGTATTTATTCCAATTCTTCTTGGTTGAGGAAATCAAGTACAAACTGGCTCATAGGTTCCTTATCGTAGCGTGTATTCATTAGAACTACGTTGCGGTTCCGATCTCCTTGAAAGAACCTCTCATACAGAATCTGCCTTGAGCCGAAGGCACTGCAGCAAGTATCCCAAGCCAAGCGGAACAGCTTGACTCTTTCCTTGGCGCTGGAAAAGTCCGTCTCCAAATATCGGTCTATATCTTCAACTAAGGGACCGCTGAAATCATCTTCCGTAGGCAATGCCATCAGGCTGCTGGATCCCAATAGATGTAGTATCTCCCCCATGCGTGGGTACATCTTTATGAATTGCTGACGAGCCACCATTAAAGATATATCCACTGGGCACATCACGCCCCATTCGTCCAATTCGGCATCGACTTCAGCCGACCGCAGAAGTGCTTTGGTAATTTCCAGATTTTCAATTATCTCCGCCATCATTCCATGTACCTGTGGCAACTCCGATGACCCCAAAGTCTGAACCATCAAGTTGGCCAGACCCAAGATGAACTCACACTTCACCACGTTTTTGGTCACCACTTGATGGCCGGAATGTAGATACTGGTGAGTAGTAAGCGACATGTTGTTACACATATCGACATCCCCGTACAAGAACACACGCTCCCATGGCACCAAGACATTGTCGAAGAAAGCCAGAGCATCCATCTCCTCGAAACGGGATCCCAGGGGGTGGTCAAAGCTGGAACGCTGCAAATCAAATGACTCCCTACATTGAAACTTCAAGCCTGGAGTATCACACGGTAGGGCAAAAGCGAACGATGTACGGCCGGGAGCTCCGGTGGGCAATCGGTGGGAACGAGCCGGATATACCGCAATCTCATCGGCGATTGGTAAAGTTGCCAGGACTCTAGCGCCATTAACGATGATGCCCTCATCAGTCTCTTTTACTACTGACAATGCGACATCCAAGGAATCATCCAAAGCAGTGGCAGCACCAGAGCGATTTCTCTGGATATTAACCAAAGTGTGGGTCAGAACGAGGTCTTTCTCACGAACCATCTCATAATAGTCATAAATGTTCTTCTCGAACTCCGGGCGATTCTGGCCAAAGAATTTACCCGCAGCCGCCATAGACATCAAGCTTACATTCAAGAAATCAGGCGTGCGCCCCATCATCCCACAGGTGATCTTGGCCCAGTTCCGCATCATATGATGCCTACGATCCAGGTCTCCGTGAGTCTTAGGAGTTAAGAATGAGAGACCCACTTGGTCTCCGGTGGTAGGCGACCTATACGTCATCTCTTTCCCAATGACCGGATCATGTTGCAGGTCGTACATTCGAGCCAGGGTCTTGATCCCGCCGCTAAGACCCGCCTGGCTTGTGGGATCCTTGACCCGTTTACCCGACATATAAAGAGTAGGCGGCCTTTCTTTGAGCCCCTCTATGTACTGCTGGCCGGTTCTGGCTGGCATCAGCTATCCTCCTGGCGGTATCACACCCAGTTTTAATCCTCTGATTTTATTAGGCGACATTCTGCGGTAATCTTTCTGGTTTTACCAGAGGCGGTCTTTCAATACATACTCCAGTTAAATTGGATTGACAGTGATAAACGTTTCCCCTAGTCTGGGCTCACGTCACGGTCGGTCATACTTTCCTCAGGAGGCTTATTAAGATGTCCCTACCTCCACATCGGGTCGATTACAACCCGATAATCGAACGTCCACCCATTAAATGGCCCAACGGAGAACGGGTTGCATTGTGGATCGCCCCAAACGTTGAGCACTACGAATACATGCCGATTCAATACGGGCCTCGGAATCCGTGGCCACGCACCCCGTATCCCGATGTTCAACAGTACTCTTACCGTGACTACGGCAACCGAGTCGGTTTCTGGCGGATGTTAGAGGTTTTGGACCAATACAAGATTCGCAGCTGTGTGTCACTAAACCTAGCCGTTCTGGAACACTTTCCGGAAATCCGTAAGGCAATGATAGACCGAGACTGGGATTACATGACCCACGGTATCTATAACACCCGCTACCTATACGCTTACACCGAGCCTGAAGAGCGGGAGTTTTACCGGGACAACATAGAAACTGTAAAGAAATACACGGGTAAGAAGCTAAACGGAATGCTTGGCCCAGCCATTTCAGGTACCATCCGCACTCCAGACCTCATGGCTGAAGCTGGCCTGACCTACCACACCGACTGGATGCACGACGACCAACCGGTCCCCATCAATGTGGCATCAGACAACAAATTGATTTCGGTCCCATACTCAATCGAATTGAACGATTCACCTCTGTTCAGGGTGAACTACGAAGCTGAGTATTTTGCAGACATTTGTAAACGACAGTTTGACCAGCTATATAAAGAAGGAGCCGATAGCGGCAGGGTGATGTGTATCGCCCTCCATCCATTCCTGATTGGTCAACCCCACCGTATAAAGTACCTGGATGACATCCTCAGCCATATCACGTCACATTCAGACGTATGGATGACCACCGCTGACGATATAACAGAATACTACCTCGCGAACTATTACGACCAAGCGGTTGAAGACTCAAAGAAGTACAAAGTATAACGAATGCTAGGCAAGCGGAGATTTACGTATGCCAGGTGAACGACGAGAAGGGACCGACCATCCACATCACGAGTGGTCACCCATTACTACCAGAGGAAAACTTAGCTGGCCCAACGGAGCCAAGGTTGCGTTATGTGTGATTATCACACTAGAACACACAGAATGGGAGATTCCTGAAGACGCATACAGCGCTGACCAAGCCGGAGGACTCGGCATGAGGCCGTTCCCCGACTACCCCCGATTCTCTCATAGAGAATACGGACACAGAGTCGGCATCTTCCGAGTGCTGGACGCCTTAGATCGCTTGGGGATCAAGTCCACCGTCGCCATGGACACACAAACTGCTGAAGCATATCCTTACCTAGTGAAGCACTGCCAAGACCGGGGCTGCGAGATTATAGCCCACGGCGTATCTGGCACTCAGATGATCTCCAGCCTGATGTCTGAAGAATCAGAGTCAATCTTCATCCGCTCTTCGATAGAAGCCATGACTAAAGCTACCGGCAAAACGCCTAGAGGTTGGTTCGGAACTGATTATGGTGAATCAAATCGAACGCCGGACCTGCTAAGGAGAGCCGGTGTCGACTACGTCTGCGACTGGGTCAACGATGAACAGCCATACCCCATGAGAGATGGACTGACTGCGCTTCCGACCATGCTAGAGATGGATGATTTATTCACTATGTCCACCCGACGAGTGACCGTAGAAAGATACACCCAGTCGATTGTGGAAGGGTTCGACGTGATGTATCAGGACGGCGCACAAAATGGCCGCCTAATGACCATCAACCTCCATCCTTGGTTAACAGGCCAACCGTTCCGCATAGGCTTCCTAGAAGATGCACTTGGCCACATAATGGGACACGACGCGGTATGGACTGCGACTGGTTCAGAGATTGTCGACTGGTTCAACAACAACCCTCCGACGTAAAGGCAAAATCAGATTGATTGACAGCCTTCCAATAACCGACAATATCTTATCCTTACGAGATGACTTCTCAGCCCTTCATTGGCCAAAATATAGGACCCGATTTATGCCGCAAAGGCCAGCTGGAATTCACGCGTAGGCCGTAGCTAAAATCTATTGACACCAATATGCTGTTGTGATATTTTTCACCTGTTCCTAAACCTGAGGTGTACCTACGCGCGGAATCCTTACTTAGGAAGCGCGTACATACGGCAACTTAATATCATCGTAGAGAATCCATGTTCGAAGATCCCAAAGCGCTGACGAGCACCGACTGGCAAAACATACACATGTTCTTGCAATGGTTCTGGATTTATCTCCCCATTGTCCTGACTTTCGGTATAACCCTGTTGATTGCCCACGCGTTTATTCCATCTATGATCATGACCGGACAACTCCCTGAATCAGCCAATAAGGCTAGGATGCCCCTCACAGGCATAGCCGCAATTGCCTTTGTCGCGGGAGTGATTATCTTGATCCTAGGAATAAACGCGCAACTGGATGTTCAGAATATCTGGCCAAGGGTCTTTGTCTAAACCAGCCCGGTCCAACCAAATAACTGAGAGAAACCAACGAAACCAATGAACGGAACAACTAAGTAGATGATGCCGAGTCGGAAAATGTTACCCCTGGTGGTTGCGGGCGGAGTCGTCACCGTGATCATGGGATTTATCCTGGTTGTTCTCCTAATATCATGGTTTTCCAACCCTCCTTTCGGATTAGGAAACGCGCCTCCTCAGCCAGTAGCTTTCCCCCATACAGTTCACGTTGCTGACAACAATATACAATGCGAATTCTGCCATCGAAATGTGACCAAGGGTGAGGCTGCGACTGTGCCCGCGGTTGAGTCATGCCTGTTCTGCCATCAAGAGATTGACGGTGGATCATCCACCACGAGTGCAAATTCTCAGGCTGAAATCCAAAAAGTCCGCGACGCATTCGATTCAGAAACACCAATCGACTGGGAACGAGTCCACCGGCTCCCAGACCACGTCCGATTCATTCATGAATCCCACATCCGGTACTTCACCGATGATGACCCTACTAAAAAATATGGAATTAACGGTGAAGAGCTAAAAGAAACCTTAGATGTCGCCTTGACCTGCACAATCTGTCACGGCGATGTTGGCAATAAGACCGTAGTACAACCAAAGACCGGCCAGTCTCTGAAGATGGGAACCTGCTTGGATTGTCACCGCAACAATAACGTTCCTACAGACTGTACGGTCTGTCACAAGTAATTAATCTCAAGGCCAATAAGTAAAGGTCAGTAGGTAGATGAAATTAACCCGGCGAAATTTTCTAGCTTGGGCTGGCTTGGGCGCAGTCGGAGCCGTTGCCTGTGAGGGTTTTGGCATCGAGCACGGGGAGCTGAATATACAGAGCCCTGTCCAGTTGCCTGAGGACTTAGTTCGAGGAAAAGATAACTGGTACGCCAGCCTTTGTCGATCCTGTCCTTCATGTGAGGGTATCGTAATCAGGGTCATGGAAGGCCGTGCCAAGATGATTCAGGGCAACCCCTTCTATCCGACCAATCAGGGCAAGATTCATGCCCGATGCGAATCCGGTCTACAAGCCCTTTACCACCCGGACCGGATAGCGTCCCCCATGCGGAGAAGCGGACCTCGCGAATCCGCACAGTTCAGCCCGATCCCGTGGCAGCCAAACGGAATGGACACCTTAAAGGCCGCCCTACAAGAGCGCGGTCGATCGTCCGTGATGATAACAGAGCCACTGAGAGGACACATGGCTCTCTTGGCAGATAAGTTCACCTCCGCTATCGGAGGTGAGCGCTTGGGCTTCGAGTCCATCGACAATAATACCTACCGGGCAGCTATCAAGAATGTCTTTGGGCAAGACAGCATGCCTGATTTTGACCTTGAACATAGTCAATTCATACTGTCCTTTGGATCGGATTTCCTCTCAACATGGGTCTCGCCCACCCGCTTTAATCGCGGGTATGGCGAGTTCCGGCAGGGTGAACACCGTGACCGGGGCATGTTTTACCAAATAGACTCGCGGTTCTCCATGACCGCCGCAAATTCGGATAAATGGCTACCCGTGAAACCTGGTTGGGAAGGCTATCTCGCACTGAGTTTAGCTCAAGTGATCATCTCAGAAGACCTCCAAGCGCCAGGGGTCGACGTTGCTTCACTAACCGGTGGCGACAATTTGGATGCGTTCCAGCCGGAATCAATTGTGGAAAAAGCAGGCATAACCCCAGAGATGACTGGCGGCAACCCCGCAGAGTTCATCAAGGAGCTTGCACGAAGCTTTGCGTCCCACCGCCCCAGCATTGCCATAGGCGGCGGCTCTGCAGGTGCTTCAAGTAACGGTCTCTTCAATCTTGAAGCGATCTACGCCCTCAACTATCTAGTTGGAAGCGTGGGTGAAGAGGGCGGAATCAAATTAAACCCCGGTAGCCCCTGGTCAGACGTCCCATCAACCAGCAATGTCGGCAGCCTTGATGATTGGATTCGTATCACCGAGCAGATACGCAATGGGCAAACGAAACTATTGCTGCTTCACGGAGCCGATCCAATCCACGGCCTGCCAGACTCAGTTGACCTAAGGAACGCCATCATTCAGGCAGAGGATTTGATGATAATCAGTTTCTCGCCTTTCTTAGACGACACCAGTGCGCTAGCCGACTTAATTCTTCCAGACCGTGTTTCCCTAGAGGATTGGGGTGACGACATATCAGAGCCAGGGCCAGGTTACCAGATGGTGGGACTGCAACAACCGGTAGTGAACCCGCTAGGTGACGTCTCACCCTTGAGCTTCCCTGATGTCTTGCTAACCATGGCACAAGAACTAGGTAAAGAGTCACAGTTGCCCTGGTCCAACTTCAAAAACATGCTCAGAGAAGGCTCCGATGCCTTATTCGAGCTGAACCGGGGTTCCATTGAAGCATCAACTGCAGACGAGTTTTGGAACAACCTGCTAAAACGCGGAGGCTGGTGGGACGAAGACTTCACTGGACCAAGCTACGTCCAACCTTCCGCTGGACTCTTAAAGGCAATTGCAAACAAAGCTTCAGACCCCGACTTCACCGGAATCGGAATGGGTGAAGACTCTTACTACCTAATGCCCTTCGTCCATAATACCCTTTTAGACGGTTATAACGCCCACCTACCGTGGCTCCAGTCCGCTCCAGACCCGCTGTCCACCGTTACCTGGCAGACCTGGGTGGAACTGAACGATAAGACTGCTGATAAATTAAATGTGAAAGAAGGCGATATCCTTCGAATCGAGTCCTCTAAGGACTCCATAAGGGCAGTAGTGTACCCGACTCCAGCAGCACCGCCAGATGTCATCAGTGTTCCATTTGGGCAGGGGCGCCAGTACGGCTCAAACTACGCTACCAGCGGCAATGGCAACGAAAGTTCCAACGTCATGGACATCTTGGAGACCACCCAGGTCGATGGCACTGGTTCACTCGCTTGGGCCGGAACGAGAGTACGGGTCTCCAAAACTGGGGAGAGCATCAGCATCTCGAAACTTGAAGGCGACGCACGGGCCGTCGAGATTGGCCTGTCACCTGCCGAAGACATAATCAAGACCATTACCCCAGATCACCTTTCGGACCACCATTAAGCGAATAACCTGGGTTTAACACAAGAACGATCAATCAAAAAGTGAAGTTAATCGATGGTAACTACGAATAAAATCAAACACAAATGGGGAATGGTAGTAGACCTTGACCGATGTACCGGTTGCCAAGCCTGTGTCATCGCATGTCAAGCAGAAAACAACATTCCCATTAACACTAAGGATTATTTCCAACAACGACGAGCCTATGAATGGATTCGTATTGAACGCTACTGGGAAGGTGAATTCCCCAACGTCAAAGCTAAATTCATTCCCATACTATGTCAGCATTGTGAAAACGCTCCCTGCGAACCGGTCTGCCCGGTCTTCGCCACCTATCACAACGATGAGGGTATGAACGTCCAGGTCTACAACCGCTGCATCGGCACCCGATATTGTTCTGTCAACTGCCCATATAGCGCACGAATGTTTAACTACTGGCAACCCAACTGGCCGGATAGCCTCCGCAACCAGCTGAACCCAGACGTGACCGTCCGGACCCGTGGGATTATGGAAAAGTGCACGTTCTGCGTGCAGCGACTCCGCCGTGGCGAAGTTAATGTGGAACAGCGAGGTATCGAACCACTGACCGGAGAGAAAATCACTGGAGAACGAAAACTCAACTACAGGCAGATGCAGGAAGGTAACTACCTTCCTGCATGCGTCCAGTCGTGCCCGACGAACGCACTACAATTCGCCGACCAATACGACGAAACCGGCCCGGTAAAAGAGCGTTTCGATGAAGCAAACGAGATCGTTGAAAAACGCCATCACGGTGAGCACATCGACGAAAATCACACCAGGACTTATCGTCTGTTTGAGGAAGTGGGCGCGAGCCCTAACTTAATTTACCTAAAGAAAGTCGAACCATTCCCGTTGGAAAAAAGGCCTAGATAAATGGCGGCTGCAGAACCAAAAGGTCATGGCCAACACTCAGGCATGTGGATTTACCCAGATGCCAAAGTAATAAGCCAGGACGTCTCCGAAAAATCAAAAGACATGGCCAAACCATTCAGAACGGCTTTGGTTGTGACTGGAATCCTGTTCATTCTAGCCATCGTGGGGTTCATTGCCAGGGCAGCAGATGACGGATTCGATGAAATTGGCCCGTGGGGGTATTACACGGCCTTATTCTCCATGCTTTTCATGGTCACCAGCGGAGCTCCATTAGCAGCATGCGCATTCCGATTCACCAAGAGCCACTGGCGCAGACCTCTATCTCGGGTAGCCGAGTTGTTCTCGATCGTAAGTATCCTGAACCTTTTGATGTTCATTCCGATGATGATCGTCTTACCAAGCTTGGAAAACCCCGCTGGTTCCGTGGAAGGTCAAATGGAACTGCGCCGTTCCATCTGGTTTGAAGGACCAATTGGCGCACCCCATGCCTGGAACTTGGCAGGCGTGGCATTTCTAACAATCACTTCAATAGCTATTCTTTGGACTTCTGCAATAGCGGACATGGGTGAAGCCCGTCATAGCGCAACCGGACTCAAGGGTTGGCTATACCGCAAATTGGCCGGAGGGTGGTACGGAACCAAGCGACAATGGAACGTTCAGAAGGCAGGCCTGGCGTTGCTCGGGGCCTTCTATTTCATGATTGTAGTCTTCATGCACTTCACGATCAGTTCCGACTACGCGCAAAGCCTGATACCTGGTTGGAAAGACTCGATATTCCCAGTGCTCTACACAGTTACCGCCTTCCAGGCTTCCTTAGGTGCCATTTTGGTAACCCTGTTCATATTGCGGCGATGGGGAGGTTATGAGGGATACATCGGTAAGTCAACCTTCTGGTCCGCTAGCAAGGTACTCTTGGGACTCACTTTGCTTTGGGTCTATCACCTCTTCGCCTTCTTCATCACGTTCTGGTACGGGCGATTAGAGGTTGAACAGAACATCATTAAATACCTAATAGTCGATACATACTCGGTCATTTTCTTGCTGAACCTGGCGTTCAGCTTTGTCCTACCATTCGCAGTTCTAGTCTGGAACCCTGTACGCCGGAGCGACTGGGGACCGTCATTGGCGGGCCTGCTAGCTCTTATCGGCGGACTCATGTTCAATATCAGGATATTCGTAGGATCTGCTAACGCAGCTCCTGGTGAAAACATTTACCACTTCCTACTGCACAAAGTGCCTGCGCCAGCTTATCCCGACATCTGGGACTTGTTCATCGTGGTAGGAGGCCTCGGCGCTGCCGTCTTTATCTATCTTGTATCAACAAGAATCCTTCCAATACTTTCCATATGGGAAGTGAAAGAAGGTACTTTCTACCAAAAGTGGGGCAAGCTACACAGAGGCGAATATCAAATTCTGGGTAAACCAGAATAAACGACCGTTAGATTTAGAAATAACACGGATCCCATATCCTGGGATCCAACAAACACTAGACTGGTAAACCGTTCAACGGAGCATCATGCAGGAAGGCAAACCACTACAATCTAAGCAGATAAACAGAGAACTGCTCTTAACGATTCTCAATTCGCCTAAGTGGTTCTTTACGACTGTATCAGTGCTCGGCATCATTGTGATGGTCGCTATGGGTGCAGCTGGTTACATGATTAACCAGGGTTTTGGCGTAACTGGATTAAATCGACCAGTTATGTGGGGCTTCTTCATCACCAACTTCGTGTTCTGGATTGGCATCAGCCACGCCGGAGTGATGCTCTCAGCCATATTGCGTCTATCCAAAGCAGAATGGCGCCGTCCAGCCACCAGGGCCGCTGAGATTCTGACCGTCTTCTCACTGATGACGGCCATGACAATGCCTTTGATCCACACTGGCCGACCTTGGCGTACTGTTTATTGGATCTACACGTTACCTTTCGTCCCGTATGACTACGCGCGAGGGATCTGGCCCAACGTCCGTACACCATTGGTCTGGGATCCGAGCGCCGTCTACACCTACTTGACGTCGAGCATACTATTCGTCGTGGTCGCTTTGATACCTGACTTCGCAGTATTACGAGACCGCACCACTGGCATGAGCCACCGTATATACGGGCTATTGGCTATGGGCTGGCAGGGTAATGCCAGACAATGGAAACTCCAAATCATCGCGGGCGTATTACTATCCGCTCTCATTCTGCCAGTATTCGTTTCAGTACACAGCATCGTGTCATGGGACTTCGGTATGGCAGTCTCAGTCAAGTCATGGCACTCCACCGTCTTCGCTCCCTACTTCGTAGTAGGAGCGGTCCATTCTGGAGTGTCCGCAGTCGCCTTCGTACTAATCCTCCTACGCTACGTCTACGGATGGCAGAACTATATACGGCACGAACACATCGACGCGCTCGCCCGTCTCCTGGTTGTAGTCGCCACGGGTTGGTTCTACTTCCTAGTAATGGAAATTTTGTTCGGATTCTACGGACGTGAGGCTGATGAAATAGCCGTTAGGGACTACCAATTTATGGTCAGCCCTTGGAACATCTGGATGATGATTTTCGTGGGGGTAACCTACTTCTTACCCGTCGCCATCTGGCTGAGCCGTTCCGCTCGCCGGAACCTGTGGATCATGTCCTTAGCATGTATATCAGTCAACATCGGCATGTGGCTGGAACGTTTCCTGATTATCGTTCCCGGATTGGCCCGCAAACAGCTGCTGACATTTGACTGGTACACCTATACCCCTAGCGCAGTGGAATGGATAATCGTCGGCGGTACATTTGCTATGGTCACAATGCTCATGCTCGTGATTGCTAGGGTGGTCCCATTGATCCCGCTCTATGACATAAAAGAAGGCGAAATACTCAGAACAGAGATCAAGATCGGTCGGGTAACAGTACCTGCCGTCTTCAGAGAAGACTAAACACGGCGTACATTTACCGCCGATATTAATAAACAGAAGGCAACTTGAGGAAACAGAATGGCTAAAAAACCGATATTAGGGTTGTTTGAAACAGCTGACAATGCTGCAGACGCGGGCGATGCCCTCAAGTCTGCCGGCGTAGCACCAACCGATTTCGATTTTCTGACCGACGCTCCTTATCCTGAAGGCGCATTCGGTGAACGTGAGGAAAATCACCGTCTCTACATATTCCCATTCGTCGGAGCATTGATTGGCTTGACGGTAGGAATCATGTTGACCTCTATGACTCAAATGGCCTATCCACTGGTCCAAGGTGGTAAACCGATCTTGTCGATGCCACCCATGGCTGTGGTGACCTACGAGAGTACTATGCTTACTGCAATCGTATTCACCATCATAGGAATAATATTCGAATCTAGATTACCGGCATTCAAAGAAGGTCTTTACGATACCCGCATCACCGAGGGTTATATCGGCGTCTTAGTAAACGTAGACGAAGAACAGCTGACTTCTACCCAAACCCTACTCACCCAGGCTGGAGCCATCGACGTGGTACGTAAGGACGGAGGGTCAGGGGCTTAATGTTTAAGAGGGTCACTTCACCTTCAACCTCACCCGTTACCGACCAGGTAATGGAGGTACGAAGCAAACGCAGATTCAAGGGCTGGTTCTTTGGAATCACAATGCTCTTTGGTATTCTGGTCGTTGGCTGCAGCCAGGGATCGTATCCCTTAGATATCTTCTATGAACAGCATTACCAACAGTCCTATCGATCCCACGAGCCGCCCCGCCTAAGCGGCGTGTCAGACGCAGTTGCGTTCTTCCCACCGGCTCCGTCCACGGTAACCAACACAGGCGCTGACCTTTACAAGGTTAACTGCCAAATGTGCCATGGCAGCGACGCCAAAGGTACCGGCCCAGTCTTATCCCTGATTACCGACACTTACGGGTACACTCCCATGGTTCCTACGGACATCACGAACCGCCCGATTGCACTAATAGAAATGCAACTTGGAAGGACAGTCCGACCATTTGGCGAAACCTCGGTCATGCCCCCGTTCGGCAAGCTGCTTAATGCAGACGAAAGGTCTTTGATCGCGCAATACGTGGGATCACTCCCAAAATAGGCGCCCTATAGCATATAACTCAGGGCGTTTTTTGGCAGTGCTCCCGGTTCCAGTTGAGATATGAGACTTTCTATCCTACGCTCCAATATTTTCTTTAATACCTACCATAACAAGCTGTTCCTATTATTGTTAGCCTCCGCCTTGTTCTCCTTGTATTCAGTTAATACCCTGAACGCACAGACTCCAGACCACCCCATCCCAACGTCCATAGAATCCGACCCACTAGAAGGAACTTATAGCGAGCGGCAAGCGCAAGGTATAGACAGAATGATCATGTGTCCGGTATGTCCAGCTGAAACAATCGACCAAGCTCAGGTTGAGATCTCATTTCAGATGCGGAAGATAGTACGTCAGATGTTGTCAGAAGGAAGTAGCCGCGACGAGATACTGGATTTCTTTGTAGATCGTTACGGCAAAGACATCCTGGCAGCTCCTCCTAAATCGGGAGTTAACCTGGTAGCGTGGTTGCTGCCTATGGTCGGAGTTATCGGCGGACTAGTTGCTGTGTACTTCATCCTCCGATCCATGACCAGGAGGGGCCCAGAAATAGTGACGACACAGCCAAAGGCAGACGTTGGACTCATACCTTACCTGCAGTTAATAGACCAACATCTAGAGATGAGACGAGCCGCTCCTAGATCCATTGGTACATCCGGTCATACCGGATCTGCCGTAGAATCATCTAGAACGACTACTGCAGACGAAACGGAAGAAAGCAGATAGATGGCAGAACTAGGCGCAATCAGTCTATGGATCGCACTGGCACTGGCCGCGTATTCCACCACCGGTTCGGTAATAGGTAAACTGCGTCTTGCGCCCGCGCTAGTTGAGAGCGCCAAAACGGCTATGTACGTGGCTGCTCTGGCGCTTCTTGTATCAACCTTAAGCCTGGTTATCGCCTTCATTAGCAGAGACTTCGAAATCGCCTATGTTGCTGCTCACAGCGATTTGGCCATGGAGAACAAATTCACTTGGGTAGCCTTCTATGCCGGAAACGAAGGCTCGCTGCTCTACATCGGCACGATATTGGCAATAATGTCATCAGTAGCAGTTTGGCGATCACCAGAGAAATTCAGAGACGCCCTACCCTACACCACAGCTGTCTTGATGTTGACGCTGTCCTTCTTTTTATCGGTGACAGCCATCATGGCCAACCCCTTCGAGAAACTTCCCTTTGTTCCGATAGACGGAGAGGGCATCAATCCACTGCTAACCCACTTTGGCATGTTCTTCCATCCACCAGCTCTTATGGCTGGCTTGATCGGAATTACAATCCCATTCGCCTTCGCTACGGGTGCTCTACTCGCAGGGAAGACCGCCGACGAATGGGTCGATCCAGGACGCGTCTGGGGAATCATCTCCTGGGCGTTATTGGCATCAGGTCTCCTATTAGGATCATGGTGGGCCTACACAATCCTTGGATGGGGTGGCTTCTGGTTCTGGGACCCCGTGGAAAACGCCGCCTTCATGCCGTGGCTCGGCATCACCGCCTTTATCCATTCCATCATGGTACAGAAACGAAGAGGTATGTTCCGCATGTGGAACATAGTACTGGTAAACGTCTCCTTTGGACTAGCTCTATACGGAATGTTTATGAATCGCGGCGGTTCGGTGCCATCCGTTCATTCCTTTGGAGAATCGTCTTTAGGTTGGATATTTCTGATGTTCCTAGCCATTGGCGTCATCATTCCATTCGCCATCTTCATCTGGCGGTATCCGCTGCTAAAAAGCGCCAGGAATCTGGACTCCATGCTTTCTAGAGAAGCAGCATTCTTGATCAACAACATGTTGCTCCTGGCAATCGCATTCGTCACTCTGTGGGGCACGGTCTACCCATTACTGTCCCGATTTACCAACGACGAAGAGATCACGGTAGCACGCCCGTTCTACGATCAAGTGAACGGGCCACTGATGCTAGCCTTGGTGTTCCTAATGGGGATTGGGCCGCTGATACCTTGGCGTAAGGCTACCCTCACCAGTGTCCGTAGAAGCCTTTTGCCTCCCATCATAGGCGGACTCGCTACGGTAGCTATACTCGTGATCTTAGGATTACACAAAGAATACGCCCTAGTTGGGTTTGGGCTTTCATCATTCGTGACCACCGGAATACTTATGGAATGGTACCGCGGGACGCGCTCCAGACGCCGTAGTTCCGGTGAGAATTACGCCGCGTCGTTCATACACTTGATCATGGCCAACCGCCCAAGATACGGTGGTTACATAGTGCATTTATCGGTGGTAATGGTTACCCTGGGTATCGTCGGAACGTCATTCTTCAGCACCCAGAAGGACGTAGTGATGAATCCCGGTGATCGGGTTTCAATTGAGGACTACGAATTAGCCTACCTCGGCAGTATTGAGACGCCCAAGGGCAACCGGACCGAGTACATCTCAACAGTACAAATATTCAAAGACGGCGAACTGATGGACACCACTCGCCCGCAGAGAGATTTTTATCCCAGTTTCAACATGGCATCCACCAGCGCCGCCATACGCTCAACGCCTGTGGAAGACCTGTACATCGTCCCAAGTGAGAACCTACCGGATGGCAGTGTTGGATTCCGCATCCTAGTCAACCCACTAATCTGGTGGATGTGGGTCGGCGGTCCGGTAATGGTCATAGGAACTATAATCGCTCTTTGGCCCCAGAAAGTCAGTACATCGGTACCTGTGCCAAGCTATGGCCGGTTCACTCCAGGAACCCGGCCCACGGCCGCTTAACCCGTGTGGCTTCCCTGGTAAACTGAGTTCATGGACTCAGAAACCATCATATCAATTCTCTTCGGCGCGATATTGGCTCTTTTTAGCATTGCCACCGTAGGATATTCCTTTGTAAACAACCGTAGACCACTACCAAAAGAGAACTCCGCTTATTCTGATGACAATGACCAAGACCTAGCGGATATCTTCGACGCTATAAGTACCTTAGACCTAGAGTTCCAACTCGGCAGATTACCTCAGGAACAATTTCAAGAGCAATTCCAGGCTTACCGTCTGCAGGCGGCAACGGTACTCAGAGACAAACTCGAGGCCGGACACGGCGACCCAACTTGGCTGCTGGAACAAGAGATATTACTGGCCAGATTCCAGCAGGAAAACAAGGGAGAACGGATCATCTCCTGTCCCGACTGCAGCGCCTCCATATTGAATACCTTGACCAACTGCCCTCATTGCGGCTCGAAACTGGTGTCCTAGTTGTGAAAACCAAGTTCTATATCACTATCCTTCTGTCCGTCGTGGCGACCTTTCTCACATTTGACTATTCTCTATCACTGGCCCAGGAGACAGCAGAGATTAGAGGGCAGGTTGTCAATGGCACGGCAGGTATCGATATTCCAGGTGACCTTAGCGTTCTAATGCTAATAACAGACGCGGACGGCCAATTATCAGGCACGGGGCAAACGAGCCCAGACTCCGCAGGTCGATTTGCCTTCGAAAACGTACTAGTACAAGACGGGGCCACATATACTGTCAGTGTAGATTACCAAGGAGTCTTCTACGGAACGTCAATGTTCTCAGACAGTCTAGCCGATGAATTGCTGTTGACCATCTATGAGACCACTCGTGACGCGTCCGTAATCGAGGTAGAACGTCAAGTTATAGTAATCGCTACGGTCGATAAAAGTGAACAATTGGCCAGCGCCATCGAGTTTGTCCGAATAGTAAATCCCTCCGATCGTACACTCGTTCCAGATCTGACGAACATGGATCAGATTAGTTTTTTGCGTTTTGCTCTGCCTCCAAATCCCGCAGAATTGAGCGTCCAATCTGACCTACCTGGCGGCGACATAGTATCGATAGGAACCGGCTTTGCTCTTACATCACCAGTAGTCCCAGGAGCCCACAGCATCGACTTTTCATACGTCTTTCCTTATGAAGGCGAAACCGTCTCTTACAGGCAAAGCCTGGTACAAGGAGCAGATATCTTCCAGATCCTCATTCCAGAGACCTTCCCCGACATAGCCGTTTCGGGTCTAAGTACCGTGGAGCCGGTTAATATTCAAGGAACTTCATACCGAGCATATGAGATTCGGGATATACCAAAAGGACAGGGACTGCAGATAGAGATCACCAGAATGCCGCTCCCTGATGTCTGGACTAAGTTCTTAAACTCAATCATGAGTAGCAGGTTCTGGCAAATCGCCATACCAAGCGCTTTAGGTGCAGCTCTAACATTCATGCTACTGTGGGGCCTGACGCGCGGCTATCAGCGGGATTATGGTTCCACAGACCAGTACGCAACCTCTTCTCATGCAGCCGATACTACCGAGAGGGCCGTTATAATACGGAGAATAGTGGAACTAGACCTCAAATTCCAGGAAGGAGCTATTCCAGAGCAGGATTACAGTTCCCGACGTGAAGAGTTACTGGACCAAGTAATTAACCCTATCGGTATCAGAAAAAAACCCGCAGAGGAGTAGCAAGAGTGACCAAACGGGCCTTGATACTGGTAGGCGGTGGTATCCCACTTATCGCTCTGATTGCCTTATTAACATGGGCATCAATCCGAACCGCCGGAAACCCAGGCGGTCTGGCCACCAACAGCGAGCTGGTCGAATTAAAGATCGAAGCTGATACGGCCAGGGATTTTAGCCTAAATCTGATTGGTGGAGGTTCATTGAATCTCTCAGACTACCATGGGCAGGTGGTGATGGTCGATTTTTGGGCATCTTGGTGCCAGCCTTGCCGGGTGGAGGCTCCAACCCTGGGCAAGGTTTATAAAGAGTTCCAAGATCAATCGGTTGAATTCATCGGTGTAGACGTTTGGGACAATATCGGTGACGCAGAAGTCTTTCTCCAACAGGAAGGGCATAATTATCCAAACGGATTCGACGCTGAGGGAGTTATCGCCATCGACTACGGAGTACGTGGTATTCCAGAGAAATATTTCATAGATCGCCATGGAGTATTAGTCAAAAAGTTATCTGGCCCATTAACGGAAGCGACTTTGCGACGCTCATTAAACGAGCTTTTAGCAAGATGAAATCGAAAACAACCAGCGTTGGTCTATGAGTACACCGCAAGTAGCAGTTGTCATAGACTGGGGAGGATCCTGGGCCCGAACTGCTGTGGTCGACAAGAAGGGTAATATACTCTGGCAGTCCCGGAACCCCAACCCTCGAAACGGCACCAAAGAAGAGTACTTAGACAACGCAGAACGCCTGCTAACCACGGCCATTAAACAAACGGGATCTAGCCAATTAGTTGGCATCGGCGCTGCAGTTGCAGGCCCTGTGGAACCAAGAACCGGCACTTTCTACCAACCACCAAACCTTAAAGTCTTAGATGGCGTGTCGTTCAAGGCTCTGTGGGAAGGTAAGTTCTGCTTGCCCGTATGGGTAGGAAATGATGCCAACCTGGCCGCTATGGGCGAATACTATTATGGAGCTGGGAGGCAACCAACTGACAACAATTGTCCAGTGCAGACCTTATTTTACGTCACTCTCAGTACCGGAGTCGGAGGCGGAGCAGTAGACAAAGGATCATTGTACCTGGGAGCGAACGGTCTCACAGGAGAGATCGGACACACTCTGGTCGACAGCACTGATTATGCTTTGAACTGTGAGTGCGGATCACGGGGCTGCCTTGAGACCAAAGTATCAGGCACTAGTATCGCCTATATAGCCAAGATGAAAGTTTCGTCAGGCGAGTTCCCCGAGTCCACGTTGACCAACATTGACTCGGCCGTCCTAGATTCCGAGGCGGTCTTCAGTGCTGCAGGAGACAAAGACCCTCTAGCGGTGTCCATTATTGACGGAGTGATATCGGCATTGGGAATTGGACTAACCAACATTGTGCATCTGTTCAACCCAGATATGATTGTGCTTGGCGGCGGAGTAACTGTAGGGTTGGTGAAGTTGGATCTCCTGACTCAGATCAAAGAACAGATATCGACCCGGACCATGAGTGCCCCCCATAATGACTTTCAGCTTACTTCGACAGCGCTGGGCGACTCGGTTGGCCTCGTAGGCGCCGCCGCCATGGTCTGGGAGCAATTCAAGTAAGACTCGTTTATTTAATCTCATTGCCCCAAGAGCAGGATAGCTTCAGTCAGCATAGCTCCTCGTAATCAGCGCAACAATACTCGGCTAATTTATGTATCGGCCACCCATCACGTTTATGCTATCTCCCGTGATGTAACCGGACTCATCAGAAGCGAAAAACAAACAAGCGTTGGCAATATCTTCCACGGTGGCCTGTCTGCCCATGGGAATCTCCTTCAGGTGTTCGATGGAACCGCGTTCCACTCCCTGCTGGAATTCCGGATACCACTCTGGGTTGCCTCTAGTGGTGTCGGTTGAGCCGGGATTAACCATGTTGGCCCTTATGTTGTATGGCGCCATCTCCGCAGCCACAGCTCGCATAAGCCCCAGAACCCCGGTCTTAGCAGTGGTAACGATGCTAGTCCCTGGACGACCTGTGATTGCTGACTGTCCTCCGAGGCCGATGATGCTTCCACTCTTTCGCTCCATCATGCCAGGCAATACCGCTTTAATCAGATAGAATGCAGCATGCATGTTCACACCCAAAGTATGGTGCCATTCTTCGTACGTCACTTCCAAAATAGGTTTATGAGGACGAATCGCTACGTTATTAACCAGGATATCTATCTTGCCCAATTTTTCGACACCTTCAGCCACCATAGATGTGACAGTGTTGGAATCTGAAACGTCACCCAAAACTGTGTGGACTTTAACTCCTAGATTTTTACACTTCGCCGCCACTTCATCCAACTCTGGCTGGCTGGATCGGGTGTTAAGGATAAGGTCGGCCCCTTCCCTAGCAAAAGTGATCGCGACCTCTCGGCCAATGTTCCGGCTGGCGCCAGTAATTAGAGCTGTTTTTCCTTGCAGTCGCATGGTTAATTCACCTTTCGATTTCAAATGCTAAAAATCCAAGTATTAGGAACCCAAACGTAGCGTGCTCGATTTTATCATCTTGCCGAAACAAACTCCGTAACATTCCTCCTTGACCACGTCGGAGTGCAGTGTAAAATTGGCCTGGAAAGATTAATGGCTGTTTAAGCACTCGCGTTTCACCTGAAACCGTTTCAAGATTCCAGCCAATGTTTCAGTAAAGCAAAACCACCTGCTCACAACCAACAATGAGGTAAGACGAACATGAAATGGTGCAGATTTTCCAACGGTGGACCTATCTCTTTTGGCATAATAGATGGTGACACGGTAACTCAAGTTGATGGCAGTCCCTTTGATAGCTACACTAAAACCTCGACCACTCACAAATTAGACGCAGTGCAGCTTGAAGTCCCAGTAATACCGCCAACCTTTTACGCCGCTGGAATCAATTACCCAGAGCATGTCACCTGGGCCGCCCAGATGCGCGGAGAGGAACCTGTATTGCCTACGCAGGCTGACGTAGGCTACCGGGCCATTAATGCCCTCGTCCGAGACGGCCACGACATTATCGTGCCCAAAGACGCTACCGAGTTGCTCCAATACGAGGGTGAGTTGGTGGTTGTCATTGGCAAAACCTGCCGCAATGTCACGGAAACAGAGGCGTTAGACTACGTATTCGGGTACTCCATCGGAAACGACGTCAGCGAACGTACATGGCAGCGTGGGGACCGCACCATGTGGCGAGCCAAAAACACCGATACTTTCAAACCAATGGGCCCTTGGATCGTAACTGACTTAAACCCAGACGACTTCCACGTAGTGATAAAGGTGAATGACAGAATCGTGGGTGAGTACGACGTTGCCACAGCCATATTCGGTGTCAGAACTTTCATCAGCAAGATGAGCGAGTACTTGACTTTAGTACCAGGCGACGTCCTATGGATGGGTACAGACGGTGCAACTGAGAACATGGTAGACGGGGACGTCTGCTCCATTTCCATCAACAATATCGGAACCCTAACAAATAAAGTAAACTGGCAAAAATAGCTGTCACATACGGATTTCGTTAATCTGGGCTCTTCGAGAGTGTCGGTCCAAATCCAAGGATTTGGACCGACACTCTTCGTATAGGTGCAAATACCTACTTGTCCAATCCAATTCCCGTCTCCGCAGACCACGCCTGTAGACCACGGCGATAAGCTAGTGCGCCCATAGGCATGATCACGCACTGCATGGCCTCCAGCACTTCCATAGGAGAGGCTCCTTCCTGGATCGCTACGTGGATGTGAGCCTGGATCTGGTCAACGTCGGCCTTTAACGCCGCCTCCACAGCCACCTGTAGCAGTTCTTTAGTCTTCCGGTCCAGAAGGCGCTGCCCGGTATAAGTGGCATCGATAAATTGGTTGTAGGCGGTAACCCAATCAATATCAACCTCAGCCATGACCCGATGCATCTCAAGGGAGTAGCCCCGATTCTCCGATATTCTCTTCAGCATTTCCTCTTTTGTTTCCTCAGCCATTGTCATGCTCCTTTTTTGATATTCTTTAGCTTCAAATTAAATCACGGTAGGCAAATTGTAATACCTCGGAAGTCAGTCAACCAATACGACTGAGTTCAAACCAACGCCCATGTTACAATTTTCTAATCCCACCTGGACTACCATTACCAGGCCATATAGAGGTGTCGCCACGGAGTCTAGATTCACACCCGAATATTTCCAGCGAGAGGACGAAGAAGACGACCGAATCTTCTACCAATCACCGCGTCTGGTGGTACATATAGACGACGGGGCCATAATGGCCATTAGCGATTTTTTTAAGTCCACGATACCTGAAAACGCGGAAGTCCTTGACTTGATGAGCAGTTGGCGGAGCCATTGGCCAGCCGACCACCCCAAAGAAAGGATGACCGGGTTGGGCCTGAATCAGGTAGAATTAAGAGAGAATCCAGACCTGGATGAAATCATTGTTCATAACGTGAACAAAGATTTGGAGCTACCATTCAAAGACGACTCATTCGATGCGGTGTTAATCACCGTCTCCGCCCAATATCTGACTAACCCCGTCGAAACCTTTTCCCAGGTAAACAGGATATTGCGTCCTGGCGGAGTATTCATAGTCAGTTTCTCCAACCGGATGTTCCCTACCAAGGCCGTGCTCATATGGCGTAATTCCACCGACCGTGGTCGAGTTGACCTGGTAGGCACCTACATGGAATCTGCTGGGAATTTTGAAGATATCCAAGCGACGTTCTTAAATCCGCAGACCAGTCCGCCCCACGACCCCATGTACGCCGTCTACAGCCGCAAAGCCACGCCTGAATAATCACTGTTGTAAATGGTCTTTTCTCTCCCGCATGGACAAGGCGGATCTGAGAAGTCTTTACTTGGCAAAACCCGATCCTAATATAGGCTTTTCTTACAACTCGTTATCCTGAGGCAACGGAGCAGGTGGAGTAGCCGCCAACACCATGACTGCGGCCACAGCCACCACTATGCCAAACACGGTGAACGGAGTTCGATAACCTCCAGTGGCATCAAACATGAATCCTGCGATGGTAGGGCCCATAGCTTGACCGCCGATTTGGGCTGGCAATGTCAAGCCTCGGATGCTGCCAAGGTGTAATCTGCCGTAGTAGTCTGCCCAAGTCAGCCTCAGGAGCATTTGTATCCCACCGACGCCCGCACCCAACAAAAAGCCCATCGGCAGCCCAACCGCCAACGTCCCACTGTAACCTGTTCCAATCGCACCCACAGCCATGATGCCACCGGCAGCCGCCAGTAAGAACCGCAACGGAACCCTTCTCGCCCAGAACGACCAGAATAGACTGCCAGGCACCTGTCCAAAAGCAAATATGCTCGCGAGGACTGCTGCAAAGCGTATGTCTACTCCTTGCCCGATGTAATGGGGTACTTGGTGCAAACTGACTCCAGCCTGCACCACAAATCCAAACACCGAAAATATCGCCAAAATCCAAAACGCCCTGGTCCGGAGTGCCTGCCGAACAGTGTAATTGCTCTCAGAATTTTGGGACAACGACACTGGCGCTGGTTTGGCTGCGACATTTTCGGTATCGGTGGATTGCCTGCGCAGCACCAGATCACCGCCTCCAGTAGGGTCAGCTTCCAGACCCATATCCTCCGGTCGCCTTGCCATTAGCAGCAACACAGGAATGACACCAGTACTAATTGTGAACACCCCCAGTGCCAACCACGCAGTTCGCCAGCCCCAACCGTTGATCATGACCTGTGCTAACACTGGAAATATGGTCAACCCAATGGACTGAATGATACCCATACAGGCCAGCGCCGATGGCCTGCGTCGGATAAACCAGTTGCTGACCACTGTTGAAGTGCCCAGCTCCAGAGGAGCGGAGAACACTGCCCGGCCCGGAACGTACATAGCATAGAAAGACCAAACCGGAGAAGTAAGTGACAGGCCGATAGCACAGATACCGACTACACCTGCCGAAGCCGCGAGCATAATGCCAGATCCGTAGCGATCCACCAGCCTTCCGGCAAATGGTGCGACAAGCAACCCAAAGACGGCGCCCAAACTGACAGCTCCAGAGAATTGCCCCCGCGACCAATCGAACTCGTCTGTCATGGGCACCACAAACACAGAAAGGGTTGCTACTGCCATCACCGGCCGTGACCCGAAGCTAGGCACTGAAGCAGCAAACAATATCACCCAACCATAGTAGAAGGGCAGACGCTGGGCCAAGCGAGCGCGGAGTCTGGAAAGGCTCACGTTACTGCCAGGGTTTTACTGACAATGTTATGTCCCCAGCTGCGCCTTTGACCACACATTGCAATGCAGAGTAGAACAATCTAACTGGCGGACCTATTCCTGAATATGGGGCTCTCCCAAAACGTGCATCAACCGGTTAGCCCAAGCGAAGATCGACGCTGATAATGTTAGGTCAAAAATCTCGTCCATTCCCAGGCCATTCTCAACCATACGTTCGACGTCAGACATATCCGCCTCAGATGGACACTGCGATAGTTTGGTGGCGAAGTTTAGCATCGCCTTCTGACGTTCGTCGATATCAGCGGCCTCACGATCAGCAAAGATACGTTCCATCACAGACTCATCTTTGGTCAGTTGGTTGTACCGGTTAGCATGGACAGCGGCACAGTATATACACTCATTCACAACGGATGCTGCCACAGCACCGAACTCGGTCTCCGCTCGGGAAAGCCCTCCGTGGTGATACATTATCCCGTTAAATAGTGGCGTCCGCTGTTGCAGAGTTTCTGGATCCAGAGCCAGAACCAAAGTGTAATTTCCTATTTTGGTGTCAGAGACCGTTACTTTCATAGCCTCAAGTTGCTCGTCTGTGGCNTTTTCCAGNACCACTGGAGTAACACGTGGCTCCCAAGACGGAATCACTGTGGTGAAGTCCTTAATCGGCTCGCTCATGCTATCTCCGCCATCAACCTCAAACTTTGGACCACTCTAATTTGATAACTCACAAATGCAATTAGTTGCGACAATCTAACTATGTCTGGATCATTCATCCCAATTGATTGCAATGCTGCCACATCTCCCGCAACTGCAGTTTTGGGATTAAGGGTGACAAGGTCAGTGTGCCGAACGATAGCATTGAGTCTTGAGTCACTGCCGCCATCAAATGTTATATCAGAGAGAGTCTGGCTTCCGTCCCCAAACAGACTTTCATAATGACTGGCAAGAATCTCCTCGCCATTCAGATTGGAGATCCGGCAGGCCAGACCAGCACGCTCCGCGTGCGACAATCCGCCAGGTGTATTGGGTCGTAGAGAAGCTTCATGGGAATTCTCGGTCAGTTCCATGAGGTCAGCTCGGCCGGAAAAAACACCGGCCAATGGACTCCCAGGAGTAATACCAGCCGCCTTAGCGACCACAGTCTGAAATATATCCAACATGCCCTCCACAGCTAATACAGATATTGATCAACCAGTATGTTTACAGAGAACCGTCAATCACGATATCCAAAACTGCTGGTTTACCAGAAGCCAAGGCGCGTTGTAACGCCGGAGCTATCTGAGCCGGATCCGTGATTCGTTCTCCATGAACACCCATACCACTGGCAATCTCAGCAACATGGAAGGGAGTGGGGAAGTCAGAAAATGGTAGATTCGCCCCTGCAGATTCCTCCATTTGCAAGATATCCCTCTGGTAGACGTCAAAGTTCACTTTAAGAATTCGATACATTCCGTTATTGCAAATGACAAACACGCATGGGATGTTGTCGTTTGCCGCAGTCCAAAGCCCCTGAACTGTCATCATGGCGCTGCCGTCCCCGATGATTCCAATAACCGGTCTATCCGGGTGGGCAACCTGAACGCCCATGGTCGCGCCAATACCACCACCAATAGCCTGACCACGGAAGGCGCGTAGATCTCCTCGTTTCTCGCCCTGGAAGTAATGACGCATCGTAGCCCGATTGCTGATAGAGTCGTCAACAACGATAGCATCGTCTGGGATAGCAGACGCTAATTCCGACATCATCCGAGCCGGAGACATCGGTTTGCTGTCCCATTTTTCAGTTACTGATTCTTCAAAGGCTGTACGTTTCTCAACGGCAGCGGCCACCACACCAATTTTGCGGCCATCTATATCATTCGCCAGTTGAGGCGTAAGTTTCGGTTTGATTGCAGCAATTAGCTCCTCAATTCCTAATCGGCAGTGAGAAACTATACCTACATCCGTTGGCTCAGACCTCCCAGCTCGACCTGGAATGGGGTCAATATGGATCAGCTTGGTGCTCTCTTCTAAAATGACGTCGCCCCAATAAAACAATTCATCCATAGCATCCATACCGATGGCCAAAACCAGGTCTTTACCTTTCAAGATCTCCCGGCCACCGGGTGTCCGCAGCGTATGGTTCCCGAAGAACTGAGGGTGCATAGTTGGGAATGCAACTTCGGCGCCACGAGATTGGTAGACAGGGAATCCCATCAGTTCGGCCAGTTCCACAGCCGCGTCATTGGCGTGGTCCTCAGATACTCGATCACCCACCATCATCATTGGGTTCTTGGCGGACATGATCAAAGAAACCGCCTTTTCGATACCGTTGGTATCAGGACGGTAGGAGTCGTGCATCTTACTAGAGGGAACGATATTCATCTCAGCCTCAGCCTCCAAGGCGTTAGCGGAGAAACCGACATATACAGGTCCCTTGGGATGGCTGTTAGCCTCATGAAAAGCACGTCTCAGAACCGAGGGGATAGCGTCCGCCAGGTCCAACTCCACTGACCATTTAGTCACCGGACGAACCAGTTCGGCCAAATCTGTCATAGTCTCATTAACCTTGCGTGCATCATAGTTGGCCGACATAACCACCATTGGTGTTCCTGTGTTAAGAGCATCCAGCATCAAACAGATGCCATTAGCCAAGCCACTGTCTACGTGGAGCATGACACAGGATGCAGTCTCCGTTGACCTGGCGTAGGACTCGCCCATTCCCACGGCAACGCTTTCCTGCAGAGTCAGGAAATATTGGAATTCAGGGTAATCACCCAGCATGTCCATTATCGGGCCTTCGCTAGTACCCGGATTTCCAAATATATGCTTCACACCTTCTGCTTTTAACATTTCCAATACTGCCTGTTTGCCGGTCATCATTTGAGCCATTGACTTAAACCTTCCATCCAGTTTGTTTCCATTTTTTTAGGATACCGTGCGACGAGTTATGGAGCTGCTTGAACTAACTCGATAATCACGTCGTCAGGACCCTCTATATAGGCCAATTTTATCCCTTGAGGAGTAACAGTGAGTGGAAGCACCACTCGGATACCCTCGGATTCGAACCTTGCCATCTCTGATTCCAAGTCTTCCACGTGGAAGCCAAAGTGCTCTAACCCCAGGCGATTAAGTTCGGGAACCGCCCTGTCTGGCGAGGAATTCGGCGGCTGGGACGATATGTTAAGCCTGGTTGGCCCACCCACCTGCATCCCTATGGTGATGGTACCAGGCATAACCTCACGCTCTGAAACAATCTTAGCGTTGAATATCTTCTCGTACCAAGAAGCCGATGCCTTAGGGTCCTTAGCCCGTATATGAACGTGATTAATGGCGTAATCCATGGCGATTCTCCTTCGTGGGGCTGCTCTCGTAGCCTTTTGGCGTTATGCCAGCCTGTTTGCATTACGTCGAAATATTAGCTTCGGCAGGTAACAGTTGTCCACCACCGAATCTACAATCATCTTGAAAAACCTCTTCTTTAACCGCCTCACTTAAACTCGCTATCGATTGGCATGAACATTTGGAAGATTGTATACTCGGCACAACTCTAGACGAGGATTTACATGGCACGGACTTTTCGCCTGGCCCTGGCACAAATCAACCCCACCGTAGGGGACATCCCAGGCAACACCGTCAAAATCCTGGAATACCTGGAACGCGCCCGCGAAGCCCAGGCCGACCTCGTCGCCTTCCCAGAGATGGCGACGACCGGATACCCTCCAGAAGACCTCCTCTACAGAAAATCCTTCCTGACCGAGAATGTGGTCACGATGGAACAAATCGCAGCATCCTCTGACGACATGGCAGTTGTTTTGGGTTTCGTAAACGTGCTATCTCTAGAACCACCCTCACCGGAAATAGCGGATGCCGGCGACGCCCGCCCGCAAATCACAAACGCCGCAGCCCTATGCCATAACGGCAAATTGGTGGATATCTACCACAAGATATATCTACCCAATTACGGTGTCTTCGACGAACAGCGTTACTTCAAAAAAGGATCGATCTGCCCGGTCTACCGCGTCGGCGGCGTCCTAATAGGGGTGAACATATGCGAGGATATCTGGTATCCGGTGGGTCCAACCACAGTGCAGTGCCAAACCGGTGCAGAACTCATAGTCAACATCAACGCTTCTCCTTTCCATGCAGGTAAACGGGCGTTTCGAGAAGATATGATTGCACAGCGAGCATCCGATCACGGCCTTACAGTGGCCTATGTGAACACCGTGGGCGGCCAGGACGAGCTGGTATTTGATGGCGGAAGTATCGTGTATGACGCAGGAGGCAATCTGCTGGCCAGAGCACCTACATTTGAAGAGAATCTTTTGGTAGTCGATCTAGAATTCCCGCACGATATCCCCAATCCAAAGCACGAACCCACGGGAGCCTTTGCATCTGTCTTGAGTTCTGTAGGAGAGCCTAAGACATTGAGCGTCTCTGACACCGTGCCAGGCAATCGATCTGCCTTGAACGGAAGATCTAAGCCAGCTGAGATAAATGGGCCAGAGGAGATCTACCGAGCCTTGGTAATGGGAACTGGTGATTACCTGCGTAAATCCGGATTCTCTAAAGCGTTGATAGGTCTGTCAGGCGGTATAGATTCGGCGCTGACTGCTGCCATCGCCGTAGACGCATTAGGTAAAGAAAACGTGGTGGGTATCACCATGCCCTCCCGTTACTCATCCGACGGCAGCATCAATGACTCAGAATCACTGGCCAACAACCTTGGCATGGAGCTCTGGAATGTGCCCATAGAACAAGCTCATCAAGCGTTCACAGACATGCTGAAAGACCGATTCGAAAACACTGATGCAAATGTGGCCGAAGAGAATGTTCAAGCACGAGTCAGGGGGAATGTATTAATGACAGTGTCTAATAAGTTCGGCTGGATTGTGCTCACAACCGGCAACAAATCGGAGATGGCCATGGGATACGCCACCCTCTACGGTGACATGGCTGGTGGCTTTGCCGTGCTGAAAGACGTACCCAAAACGACGGTCTACGAACTATGCCGCTGGCGCAACCAGGAGGGTCAGGCTTTTGGAACGATAAATAATATCATCCCAATAGAGATAATCGAGAAACCGCCTAGTGCCGAGCTGCGCGCGGAACAACTAGACTCAGATAGTCTTCCCGAATACGAGATATTGGACCCGATCGTAGAAGCCTATGTTGAGGATGACCTTAGCTACCAGGACATGGTAGCTAAGGGATTTGAACCAACCATCATCCGCCAGGTAATTACCGCGGTAGACCGGAACGAATATAAACGCCGCCAGGCCCCTCCGGGAGTGAAGATAACTCACCGGGCATTCGGAAAAGACCGACGTCTCCCCATTGTGAACCGTTACCGGCAACAAGACGGGAATTGACCTACAAGATTTTCAGAGGTCTATTCATCCCGTGCCGCACGACGTTGTTTATTGATGATAACCACAGTCTACGATACATCATGGGACGCCTCTTAAGGTAGCCGATGGATATCGCTAATAAAATAATAGAAAACCCTGTATATCAATTGACACGGCTACACCATAGGCCCAGAATGTTGTCTGCCGATACATTACTGCCACGTAAATGTATATGGCCCAACTAAGATTCGTTTAAAACACTTTTAAGATGATTAAACCTAGAAATACCGGTGCGTTCGGAATTCCTACAGGGATTCACTATGCGTGGATCGTAATGCTGATCGCCGCCGTCATGCATATGGTCGGAGGCTCAATCAGACAAGCTTTTGGAGTGCTGATAGTACCTCTAGAGGAAGCTAACGCTTGGAACCCAGCAATGGTTACCATGGCCTATGCCCTGGCCAGCATCACCGGCGCGCTTCTGGCACCAATGAGTGGATACTGCACAGACCGTTACGGTGCTAGAAAAGTCATCATGGTAGGCATCGCTGCCTTCGTCATAGGTGCCTTGATGACCGGAATCATCGGAGAGGTGTGGCACCTCTGGATCTCCTATGGATTGTTCCTTGGCGCTGCCAGCGCCTGTTTCAACGTACCAATTATCACGACGGCTTCTTATTGGTTCCGCACACATCTAGGCTACGGAGTAGGGTTCTTACAGGCCTCTCACGGACTTGGACCAGCCATCATGGCAATCATAGTAAGCGTCATGATCAGTGGCTCTTCTTGGAAAGTCGCGTTTTGGTCCATTGGAATCCTTGGTGGAATCATGATGTTGGTGCTTATGGCTTTCTTTCGAAACCGCCCAGCCGACATCAACATCAGGCCATTTGGGGCACCACAGACTGAAGAAGTGGCTGTAGTACGAGACAGGGTCATGGAACGAATGCGGATCACGGCCTTCCGAAATAGCATGCAGTCAACAACAACTTTTTGGAAGTTAGTCTCGATTCACTTCCTTGGATGCGTAAGCCACGCCATAGTCATCATCTACATTGTGCCAATCGCCGTATTGGCTGGGATGGACAACGTCGCTGCATCCGGAGTGCTCAGCACACTGGCCTTAGTCAGCGTGTCCACCAGGTTCCTTACTCCGGTCATCTCTGATTACATTGGAGCCAGAGGTACCATGGCCGCATTCTTTATCTGGCAGGGACTGCCTGTTCTGATGCTCTTGTGGGCTCAAGATCCGTGGCAATTCTATCTATTTGCCGTCATATTTGGCATCGGATACGGCGGAGAGGGCTCAGCGTTCCCGGTCATCAACCGGCAATACTTTGGCCGCGGTCCAATGGGTTCGTCCTTTGGATGGCAAGCTTTTGGTGCCGGTGCTGGCATGGCCGTGGGAGCCTGTGCATTGTTCTGGTGTTTTAACTCATACACTGCCATCATTCTAGTATCTACACTGGCCAGCGTCGGCGGCGCTGCCATCATTATGTCCATGGAACCGACAGGCCGCATCCTGATTCCGAACTGGGAAGACAGCATACCCAAAATTCCAGCGGCGGCCGACGACTAACCAAGCCTTCAGACTAATCTTCACTATTTATCAAAAATAAAAGACCTCTCCAATACGAACGATCGGAAGGGTCTTTTAAATCAAAACCTTGTTCAGACATTTAGCTTTGTTAGCCCAAACGCACTATGGCTTCTACTTCAACAAGTAGCTCAGGTAGAACCAGACCAGCCACAACCACAGTAGAACTGGCGGGGGGGGCACTAGGCCAAGTCTCAGCACGCACCTTGCTATAAGCAGAATAGTCGGCAATGTCAGTTAGGAAGCAGGTAATCTTCGCGACATCTTCCATTTTGCCTCCGGCAGCAGTTATCACCTCCCTGATATTATCCATGACCTGGCGGGATTGGGCTTCCGCGTCACCTTCCCCAACGACGTTACCGCCAGAGTCCAATGCCACGGTTCCTGAAACAAACAGTAGGTCTCCTACTATCATCCCTAGTGACAGGGCAGGGTTGGGGCTTGCTCCTGCTGGGTTAACTGGTTTTCTGTTCGCCATAACACCACCTTTGACAGTTTATAATTTCAAATTTGATTGCGAATCCACATTATACATACAGCGATGGATGCGAAAGATCAACGTGGCTTGAGTAGTTATAGATGGGAGTAGGCAGGCTTCGAGGGAAGGACCCGGAGAGTAGTTATCTGCGGTCAGGTACAGGTCTTGTGGCACGGTCACGGGTTACAGAGATGCAACCTCCCACTCCATCTAGCTTGGAGAACAGTTTATTTAGCTGATCCAGGCCAGTGGTATGGCAGGTGAGGGCCATGGTCACTGTGCCATCAGCCCATTCTTCAGTGATAACTGAAGCGATATTCACACCCTCGTTAGATACCACAGCGGTAAGGTCGCGTAGAAGTCCAACCCTGTCATAGGCCTTCATGATGATACGAACGGGATAAAGTTCCTGCTCCTGGCCCCAATTAACGTCCACCAATCGCTCCGGCTCATCCTCGTGTGCGACACTGGAGCAATCCTGTTTATGAACGGTCACCCCCCGGGCTCGGGTTATGAAACCGATAATCGGATCACCAGGAATCGGATTACAACAACGCCCTATCCTTATGAGCAGATCGCCAACTCCGAGGACCGTGACTCCGGAACTCGGACTGGACAACGGAAGATCGTTGCGACGTTGGGTCAAGGGCTCTTCCGTCTCATGTCCTATCTGGGCCAGTCGATGTGCTAGCAGACTATCTGGGATAGTGCCTGAACCCAAATTGGCCATCAAATCATCCATGGAGTCAACCTTAAACAGACCCATGATAATTTCTTCGTCTACCTTTTGGTTGAGCCTTCGTAGTTCCCGACGCATAAGTTCTTTGCCACGCTGTATATTAGCGCTGCGCTCTTGACGCCGGAACCACTGCCGTACGCTCTGGCGAGCGCTTGCAGAACGGACATATCCTCTATTTGGGTTCAACCAGTCCAAGCTTGGACCACGGTCAGATTTGGAATTAAGGACCTCGACTGTGTCGCCGTTCTCCAGAGCCGTATCCAGAGAGACTAGCTTGCCGTTCACTTTAGCACCGATGCAGTGGTGCCCCAAGTCGGTGTGAATTTTATATGCGAAGTCCACTGGAGTGGATCCTGAGGTGAGCTCTACAATTCGACCTTTAGGTGTGTAAACAAAGACTTGATCGTGGAAAATATCTTGTTTCACCGACTCTATGAACTCGGCGGTACCTGATACTTCCCTTTGCCATTCGAGCAGTTGACGCAACCAAGTCATCTTTTCTTCGAACCGTTGGTCACCGGACGTCCCTTCTTTATAAGCCCAGTGAGCGGCCACCCCGTACTCCGCTATCTGGTGCAGTTCGAATGTCTTAATCTGAACTTCCAGGGGAGTACCACCGTCACAGATAACAGTCGTATGTAGAGCCTGATACATGTTCTCTTTAGGATTACCTATGTAATCATCAAACTGCCCTGGGATCGGATGCCACATCTGGTGCACAACGCCGAGAGACTGATAACACTCAGCCGGCTCGTTTACGAGGACGCGAAGGGCAAATAGGTCATAGATATCACCAAAGTCCTTACCTTGAGCCTGGTACTTTTCCATCTTGCGGTGAGTGCTGTAAATACCTTTTGGACGGCCAATCACCTCAGCCGTTATGCCGTGTTTGGCCAAACCGGCACGAAGGTTTGAAGAGACTTTCTCTACGTATTCCTCTCGTTCACCACGCTTGGACGCTAGCATCTTAGAGATTTCCCGGTATTTCTCTTCGTTCAAATGCCGGAAAGCCAGGTCATCCAATTGCCATTTGATCTCCCATATCCCGAGCCTATGAGCCAGAGGAGAATAGATGTCCAAAGTTTCCTGTGCAATGCGGCGTCGTTTCTCTAGAGGCAAGGCACCGAGGGTTTTCATGTTATGCAATCGGTCCGCCAGCTTTATAAGAACCACCCTGATGTCTTCAGCCATCGACACAAGCATCTTACGAAGGCTCTCCGCATAGAGATTTTCAGAATCTTCTACTAGGTTGAACCCATCTTCAAAAGGCGGATGGAGTTTATCATCCATCCTGGTCAACTTGGTGACGCCATCCACAAGCTTGCTTACTTCTGGGCCAAATCGTTGGGAGATCTCTTCAACAGAGACACCACAATCTTCAACAACATCATGAAGAAGTGCAGCAATTATGGTATCGGTATCCAGGCGGAGATCGGCTAAGAAGAGGGCAGTTTCCAGAGGGTGTACGATGTAGGGGTCACCAGATTTACGTGATTGACCTGCGTGGCAAGCGTCAGCGTAGACGTATGCCTGACCGACAGTTTCTGCACTTTCTTCGGGCAAGTAGATACTGACCCTATCGATAAGGGTCTTAGCCGCTTCTGAATCCACCTTATCCATTGCTACCACAGTGCACCGATGATAATACAGTGGGCTTATCAAAGTCTAGAGTAACGTGCGAGAGAAAACGCATCTCTCAATAGAGAGATGCGTTTTCTCAATGTTTAAATTGGAAGGGGTAGCTCGGTCAAGTTTTCAGGGAGACCGACGTCAAAGGCATTGATGTTAAAGGCAAGGGCTGAGTAGTAACCCATCAAATTTGTGAGTTCAACCAATCCTAGGGTTCCAAACTGAGCCCGAGCAGCATCAAATGTATCCTGGCTGACCTTGTGAGTCCGAAAGAACTCGCGCCCGTAATTGATAACTGCTGATTCCTGATCAGAAAGTCCGGTTAATTCTTTTTTATCTCGTAGGTCATTCACTAATTTATCGCTTATTCCTGCCTGGCGTGCATATCCAGAATGGGCATTCCAAATGAACTGGCAATCCAACTCACGAGCAGTAGTGATCATCGCCAGTTCGCGAACATTCGCTGGCAACGTAATTTCGTCACCTCGAAAATAGGCACGATAGTGCTCACCGCGTCTGGCTAGTTCAGGACCATTAATCATAATAGCCACGGGCCCGATATCAGGCACGCTTCCTCGCGATGCCACGAGTTCATCAAATGCGGCTAATTGGTCTTGTGGAACGCTCTCCCGGCTTGCTGTGGGTATTCTAGACATCAGGTCTCCCCTTTTTGTTTATTAAACATGACCCAGCGTTATATTGGAAACCACATGATACAACAGTCCTAATCACGCTAAACCAAAAACCACTAAGGCTATATGACAGAGCATTTGAAATTGCAGTAACCTTACCTCCATGTCGTCCACCAAAACCAGATCCGCATCGAGTGGTCCAACACCAGGCAGGGAGACCGCCTTAGCCCGTAGCCCAGACTTCAAATATTGGGTATTTGGTGCATTGGCCGTTGGAATATTCGCATCAGTGGTCGACCATGGCAGCGTCAATGTGGCGTTGCCAACCATCGCCAGTCACTTCCGGACCGATTTGCCCACTATCCAATGGGTGGTGATCATATACTCCCTAACTATCGCCGCTCTATTGCTGCCAATGGGTAGGTTGTCAGACCTGGTAGGCCGAAAGAAAATCTACATCTTCGGCATAATGGTCTTGGGGACAGGAGCCGCTCTATCCGGACTGTCTCCGTCTTTAGAGTTATTGTTCCCCTCTCGGGTATTGCAGGGAATCGGAGCAGCCATGACCCAGGGAACCGGTATGGCCATTGTGACAGCCGTGTTCCCAGCCAACGAGAAGGGTAGAGCCATCGGCATGTTCATGACTATGGTTGGCGTTGGGGCCATCGCGGGGCCAGCGATTGGCGGCTTGCTAGTGGATTTCTTTGGCTGGAGAGTCGTATTTTTCCTGACTCTGCCTTTAAACATCATAGGAGCCGTGGCCACCCTCTGGGTCCTGAGAGGTTGGACCGAAGAGAAGGAGGCTGATCGAGCCAGATTCGACTGGCTTGGGGCCACATTATCCACAGGTGTACTAGTCGCCCTGCTCTTAGCCATGACCATTGGCAATAAAGCAGGCTGGTTCTCACCGTCCATAGTCATCGCTTTTACCGCGGCGATCGGAATGTTGGGTACGTTCATATGGTGGGAACTGCGTACATCGGCCCCAATGTTGGATCTAAGGTTGTTCAGGCGAAAGACATTCTCCCTGGGCATATCTGCCGCCTTTCTGACTTTCTTAGGTTCATCTGCAGTATTATTCATGATGCCTTTTTATCTTCAGAACGTACTCGGATACAGCGCCAAAGCTGCTGGGTTCGCAGTGGTCCCTGGGGCCATCTGCATGGCCATCATGGGAACGGTTAGCGGAGTCCTATCAGACCGATTTGGCTGGCGTTCATTCACGGTTGGGGGATTAGCATCCTCAGGCATCGGGTTGTTGATACTATCCTGCATAACCGAGGATTCGTCCCTCTGGATGGTGGTCCCAGCTCTGATGCTGATGAACATAGGCATGGGCACTTTCTACTCACCAAATTCCAGCTCGGTAATGAGCAGCGTGGTAGTTTCGAAATACGGCGTCGTCTCAGGGTTCTTGAACCTTGTGCGAAACGCAGCCAACGTCACTAGCATCGCATTCGCAACTGTTATCGTAACTACCACCATGGCCTCCATGGGCTTTGAACCGAGCTTAGAGGCGGTACGGGGTGAAGCAGAAGGTGTCGACCAAGCGTTTACCCTTGGGCTCCGTTATGCCTTCCTGGCAATGATGTCCATCATTGTGGTGAGTTTGACCTTCTCCGCACTACAGCCGAACAGAATCCCAGAACCGGAGCCACAAGACACTGCCAACCGGTAATAGTCAAGCATCGCTGTCTAGTTGTGACTCCTTAGCTAGTACATTAGGCACGAAGCTGGTCATAACTTTATGAGGATCCCATAGTACCTTCATTCCGCACAGCGGTCACAGACCATCAGGCACTTCTATATCCCTAATGGACGTTAAGATATCCTAAGTTGATAAGTATTTCAGCTCCAAAACAATTGTTGGAATATTTAGTAGCGCCATTGGCCCCAATCGTCCGTTGCTTCACGAGCTCAAAGAGGTTAACATGCGCCTGCCCAAGCGCGGATGATGGATATTCTCAATCCGCAATTAGATATTGGAGATAAAATAATGTATGTAGTAATCGTTCCCATCCAAATTGAACAAGGGCACCGGGACGAGTTCCTAGAAGCCCTGATGGTCGACGCCAAGGGAGCCAACGAAGACGAGCCCGGTTGCCTGAGGTTCGACGCAGTACAAGACGCCGACGACGACCACCGGATCTGGCTTTATGAGGTCTACAAGGACGAGGCAGCCTTCAATGACCATTTGGCAGCCCCTCACTTCCAGGTTTTTAAAGCCGCCGCCGAAAAATGGCGAGTGGAAGGTATACAGGGTTCGGCTCGAGGAAGCAAGAACCTTTACCCCTCCGATGCCGATTGGCGTTAAATATTAACTCAGAGGCCAATACCGTTCGCCAATAACAATTTTGGAGGCTCAACATGGCCAAGAAAATCCTGCAAAGCGCAAAACTAGCAGCGTCTGCTGGAATAATGTCTCATGGGGTGGAAGTTCCTGTCGGTAAAATGGTATTTGTATCTGGTCAGGTGGCGCGAGACCTGGACGGTAACGTCGTGGGAGTTGGGGACATATATGCCCAGACACGCCAAGTCTTACGTAACATGCAGGCGGTCTTAGCGGAATCTGAGGCCACAATGGATGACGTGGTGAAAGTGACAGTATTTGTAACTAATTTAGAAGAGCACCTAGTTGCTAGCCACGAGGTACGTTCGGAATTCTTTAAGAATGGTTACCCTGCCAGCTCTTTAGTCGAGGTGTCAAGGCTAGTCCACAAAGACTTCTTAATCGAGATTGAGGCAATTGCAGTTACACATTAGATTACAACCATAATTTGCCAGGTTTTCTTGTCGATTCTTGGAGTTATTAGACCAGAACTAGGTTTTTCTCCCATCGTCCAGGAAATGGAACCTAGCCACAGTCAACGGGTAGGCAAAATCACGCAACAAACAAAAAAACGGTGTCTTCACACAGGCGCGAGTGATACAATATTTCGGCCGAGCCTCAACTCCTCGACATCTCCTTAGAACGGGCCGTTAGCTCAGTTGGCAGAGCACCGGACTTTTAATCCGGGTGTCGTGGGTTCGACCCCCACACGGCCCACCACAAATCAAACACAAACCCCCTCTGAAACTAATCGGAGGGCTTTTAATTCTATAATTTGCTGACATGTAAGTTGATTATCTAATAATTTCGATTTCCATTGGAATAAGTCAGATATCAAGGGCCTTAAGGCGATAGGGTTTATCCGCCTCAGGCCAAATCTGCAACCTCAGGAGGCCCAAATTGACACTCACTATGCCAACAGCCACGTACCCCGAGGAGCCGAAAGCCAAACGACAGGCGCTGCTGGCCGCCGTTGAAAACCTGCGCGGCGTGATTGAGGCCGGAGTAGAAGAAGCAGAAAGAATCAGCACACTGCCTCAAGCCACCGTTGATGCGATTCATGCGGCAGGTCTCTTCGCCTATAAGTCGGCCCGCGTCCTGGGTGGCGCCGAAGCCGACGCCATGACCCAGTTGGATGTGGTAGAAGCCGCAAGTCGGATCGACGCTGCAGCTGGCTGGTGCATCATGATTGGATCCGGAACACTCTCCGGCATGACAGCTTTCCTCCCTGAAAAAGCCATCAAAGAGGTATTCGTTGACGGCAAATTCCCTAGGGCAGCCGGAGCCGCCGCCGCGTCCGGCAAGGCAATACCGGTAGACGGTGGCTACCAAGTAACCGGAAGGTGGGCTTTTGGTAGCGGTATCCGGCACTCCCACTACCTAGCCATGGGCGCCATGACTGAAGATGGAAAGTCAGCACCCAAGCAAATCAGAGTTGTTGTACCCACATCGCAAGCCACCATCCATGACAACTGGGATGTAGTGGGACTGCGCGGCTCCGGCAGCAATGACTTCTCGTTAGATAACGTGTTCGTGCCGGAGCACTTCACCTGGGGTGGGCACGAGTCCAAGCCTCTCCGTGGAGGCCCGAACTTCTATCTTGGCCGTCCTGGTATGCAAGTCACTGGTCACTGCGGGGTTGCTCTGGGAATAGCCCGAAGAGCGTTAGACGAAATCACTGAACTAGCAAAGACTAAAAAACGGGGATACCGGGGCACCGAAGCCCTGATTGCAGACCGTGGTTCATTCCAACGGTTCTTAGGAGAATCAGACGCTAGGTTGCGAGCCGCTAAAGCACTGTGTGTCGCCGTTTTGGAAGAGGCCTGGAATCTTGTCACCGAGGAAGTTATGCCGCCACCGGAATTGCAAGTACGGATGCGGTCAGCCAGCACATATGCCACTGAGGAGGCGTCGGACATAGTCTCGCAAGCCTTTCGTTTTGGTGGAGGTTCAGCCATGCACTCAAATCACTCTTTGCAAAAATGCCTGAGAGACGTACATGCCGCGGCACAACACAACATGGTCAGCGATCGCACTTACGAAAACCACGGTCAGTTCATGCTGGGATTCCCGGAGGCCAATCCAATGGGTTAAAGTTACTTTCTTACTTAGAAATATCAACCCCAAAGGCTCTAGCAGGGTTTACTAAAAAAGATGAGAGATAAATTACCTGCCCATTTCCTTGGCCTATTTCAAAACCAATTTCTTACTGTGGCTCATCTCACATCGTCCCCATTGCAAAACGTAACATTAGCCGATAACCCAGTCTCTCCTAATGATCCTGATTAGCGCTGTTCTGCATCCTGCTTCGCCGACGAGCGATTATTCATTTGCTTTATATAAATGGGTAGTATTTAGAATTCAGCCATCATTACCCACATGGGACCTTTCCCCACGTCGTAAACCTCACCGGGATCCAATGCTCCTGTTTCTTGATTGATCTTATAAGAAGCAAGCTTTCCAGTCTCCAGCCCAGCAGCGTAGAGGAAACTACCTTGCGGGTCGATGCTAAAAGCCCGAGGTACTGCCTCAGTTGAGGTCTGGCCAATGGACGCGATATATCCGTTGTCTGGATTGATCCTGAACCCGGCAATGCTGTTGTGACCCCTGTTGGGCGCATAAAGGAAATTACCGTCAGGAGTCACCTGAATCTGAGAGCATGAACTCTCGCCGCTATACCCACTTGGCAAGGTTGACTCCGTCTGGAGCGGGTGGAGATTCCCCTTGTCCGCATCATAGGCATACACCGTGACACTGTTGCCCTGCTCATTGGACGCGTAGACGATATTCTTGGTCGGATGAAAAGCAAGGTGACGAGGGCCTTCCAACTCCCGATTGTTGACCCGAGTGGGAGAGAGGGGGGTCAAACTTCCAGATTCTTCGTTGAACAAGAACTGAAAAATAGCATTCGCTCCATCCAAAGAACCTCGAGCGATGTGTGGGACAAAGGCGAACTTGTTGGCGTGATCGGTCTGGATGTAATGGGCACCTATGTCCGTCTCACGCCAGACAACCGGCGGGTCAGCCAGTGCTCCGTCGTCACCGATGCTATGAACAGCGGCAGTCTTCTGATAATAATAGGCTGATAGGAGAAATTTGCCTGTCTTGTCGGTGGACATATGCACCGGATCACCGCTTAGCGGGATGGATCCGATGGGTGTAAGACCACCATTCTTGCGATCGATATTGAAACTAGTCATCCCGTAGTCGTCAGCCTTCCGGCGTCCGGCAAATAGATATTTGTGATTAGGGTCCATAGCCAGGGGAGCCGGTCGACCCTTTAACTCAGCATCACCTTGATGCTTCAACTTACCTGTCTTCGGCGTCATGGTGAAGATGGCAATGCGGTCTTCTTCTTGAAGGGACACGTACATGTAGAAAGCCAATGGTCTGCCTCCGGCGGAATGTTGTGCACAGTAGATGATATTACCACTCCTCGGCCTTCAAAGCTCGCACTCCGGGTAATCAATTTTGAAAACTTGTGATTGAGCGGGGCGCCAGGCAGTGCCCGAATAGCAGACAAACTGGTATAATGCTTGATGCAGCGACTAAATTCGTAGCGGGTTCCCTGCGTGTCCCATCGCAAATTCCCATGGATTCATGGTCGCAATACGCGGTAATACCGCGATTTTTTGTTGACCGTGAACTTGGGCCTCAGTGTGTGACTTGGCTCGGAAAAGCAGTCAAGGAGTACACATTCTCAGTGAATTTTCAAGCATTACCCCTCCATCCTCAGGTGCTGTCCGGCGTTAATTCTGTCGGATTTACGGTACCTACGCCCATTCAGGAACAAGCCATACCTATTGCACTAGAAGGGCGTGACATCCTAGGTTTGGCCCAGACTGGTACCGGCAAGACCGCCGCATTCGCTATACCTATCCTACATCACTTGGCCAGTACGCCTCCAAAGAAGGGTATCCGTTATCTGGTCATTGCACCAACACGTGAACTAGCAGAACAGATTCACGAAACGTTCAACGAACTAGGGAAGCACCTACGCATCAAGTCCGCCACCGTATACGGCGGCGTTGCAAAAGGTCCGCAGCTAAACCGCATCCGGCGTGGTGCACAGATCATCGTTGCCTGCCCCGGACGTTTACTAGATCACGTAAGCCAGAAAGATATAAACCTCACCAATGTTGAAATATTGGTGCTGGACGAAGCCGATACTATGTGCGATATGGGATTTTTACCCGACGTACAGCGAATCTTAAATCACCTTCCGTCGAAGCGTCAGACCCTTTTCTTCTCAGCCACTATGCCCAAAGAGATAAGGGGACTGGCAGTGAAAATCCTCAAGGATCCAGAAACAGTCCAGATTGGAACCATCGCTCCGGCCAAGACAGTCTCCCATTCAATCTATCCGGTACCAGACAGACTAAAGCGGGAACTACTACTGGCGTTATTAGAACAGACACCCACTGGACGAGCGTTGGTTTTTACCCGCACCAAACACCGGGCTCGCACTCTAGCTCTCGAATTGGCCAAACATAGATTCAAAGTGGGCGCACTTCAGGGCAACATGTCTCAGAACGCACGACAACAGGCCATGGACGGATTTAGAACCGGTAAATTCGACATATTGGTGGCAACTGATATCGCCGCGCATGGGATTGACGTTCCAGAAGTTTCCCACGTAATCAATTTTGACTTCCCGAACACCACCGATACCTAC
>JAKUNL010000001.1 GCA_022451925.1 Dehalococcoidia bacterium | reverse complement strand
TACCACATGCACCTGGCAGGAAGCGGCGGTTGAAACTTTGGAAGGTGCTGGAGATTCGGGAGAACTGGCTACGGTTGGAGACTAAAGTTATCAGATCCAGTCGTGTGGGGCTGCCTCAGATTGACTGGTATTTGGACACGTTTCCACGTTATCTTCGCGGTCAACGTGGTCTGGCTGAAAATACGGAACGCGTTTATATGGCCGACATGCAATCATTCAAACAATACCTGACTCTAGAGAAACTGACTCTCTCTGATATGAATCGTCACATGCTGCGCGGGTATTTGGCCTGGCTTGCTACCGAAGCACGGGGTGGCGAACGAGGTTTTGCTAGAGTAAGCGTTGCCCGTAAATTAACTGTGCTACGCACTTTCTACCGTTTCCTGGTCCAAGAGGGTTTATTTCGTTCTACGCCTGTTCCTTCTGGCCAGAGTTTCAAGGTCAAAGTGGCCAAAACCCTGCCTGATTTCTTAGGTCAACGTGAAGCATCTCGACTAATGGACTCCCCAAACGAGACCACCAATCTGGGTATTCGCGATAAAGCTATCTTGGAAACTCTATACGGTTGTGGTATGCGTTTGGCAGAGATCCACGGTCTTGACTTGGACGATATCCGATTTTCGACTCGTGAAATGACGGTGCGTGGAAAAGGAGCAAAAGAACGGATTGTGTTGTTTGGCCGACCGACGGAAGAAGCTCTGAAACGCTATATTAATGATTCTAGACGGTCATTCGTAGAGAGGCCTACCAATGCTCTGTTTCTGAACCGGTACGGTGAGCGGTTGTCCCGACGCAGCTTTGAGATGTTGGTGCGCAAGTATGCAATCCAAGCAGGCACTCGTCCCAACGTCCATCCCCACACGCTACGGCATACCTTTGCTACACATATGTTGGAGGGTGGTGCAGATTTGCGGGTGATTCAAGGATTGCTCGGTCATTCCAGCCCTACTACCACCCAAATATACACTCATGTAACGAATCAGGAAGCTTTGACGGCGTACCTGTCCCATCATCCCAGAGCAGATGAGCCAGCCAATCGGCAGAGGGGAGACGAGTTGTCAGCTAAATCCGTCAATGAAGAACCCCTTTCGACCGAGAAGGATGCTTAAGACCATGGCAAGTTTTTTAATACTTAACGGTCCAAACATCAATATGCTTGGTCGAAGAGATCCGACTCAGTACGGTTCTAAGAGCTTGGAAGAAGTCAACCAAGAGATTAGTCGAGTGGCAGAAAAAATTGGTGTTGAAGTGTTCTTCTACCAGTCGAACGTGGAAGGTGAGCTGGTAGATTGCATCCAGGAACATCGAGATAAAGTCCAAGGGATAATCCTTAACGCTGGCGCGTTGACTCATTACGGGTTAAGTTTGAAAGACTCTTTGATTGATAGTCGGTTGCCGGTAGTTGAGGTGCATCTTAGTAACCCGTCAGCTCGAGAACCCTGGCGTAGAGTGTCGGTCATCTCAGATATTGCTAAGGGTCAGGTGGCCGGCTTTGGGTGGCGAAGTTATACTTCGGCTCTAGAGGTGCTGGCGGCGATCGTCGCGGAAGAGTCCAATTAGGAGAATATAATAATTCAATTAAGAGGGCCTCAGTTGAAGGAAAGGGTTGAAGGGCTCGTTGCCCGGCTCCGGGAAAATGAACTGGATGGTGTATTAATCTCTGCTGGGGAGAACAGGAGATATCTATCGGGGTTCAGTGGTTCGGCCGGATATCTGTTCATAACCGGGGCCAACGCCATTTTGGCGACTGATTCCAGATACACCGAACAAGCGACCAATCAATCACTATATTTCGATGTCAAGGAGGTTCGTGGCGGCTGGGATTGGCTGATTGACGAGATGAAATCAGCCGGCGTAAAGAAAGTCGGCTTTGAAAGCCAAGCCATGACCGTCTCTGATTACAATAGCCTAATCGAGGCAATTAAGGGTGATTCTAGTCTTAGGGGTGTCTCGATGATTCCAGCTCCTGGATTGGCAGAAAATCAGCGGATCGTAAAGGACCAAGAAGAACTCCAGATGCTGCAACTGGCAATTGACGCGGCAGATGAGGCTATGGATCATGTTTGTCCCACCATTGAGCCGGGCATGACCGAACGGGAAATCGCCTGGCGTATGGAAGTGGCCATGCGTGATTTTGGGGCTGATGCCATTAGCTTCGACACTATCGTAGCCGCTGGTCCGAACGGAGCGATGGCTCACCACCAACCGTCGGATTATGTAATTAAACATAGAGATCCCGTTGTGATTGATATGGGTGCTAAAGTTGGCGGTTACTGCTCTGACCTATCTAGGTCAATTTCTGTTGGCGAGCCAGACGAGACGTTTAACAAGATTTATGACATTGTGTTGGGAGCCCAACTGATTGCTATAAACACTGTCAAGATAGGAATGACGGGTGAAGAGGCGGACAGCCTATCTAGGGATATGATTGTTGAAGCCGGATATGGGGAGAATTTTGGCCATAGTCTTGGGCATGGTGTTGGCCTGGTGATTCACGAGAATCCGTGGGTGGGTCCTAGATCTCCCGAGGTCTTGCAACTCAACACTGTATTCACTGTCGAACCGGGTATCTATCTTAGTGGCTGGGGCGGAATCCGTATTGAAGATATTGTGATGCTTGGCGAAAATGGAGCTGTCCCCATGAGCAAGGCCCGTAAGTAAATATACCTAGATCTGGAAGTTGAATTTGGGCACGGTAATTAGGCGATTCCGCCGGGCTTAGTGTTACACTCACTGTCGGACGTGGTTGTATAGTGTCAGTTTGTCATGAAACGGCGGATGTTTCCTAAAACCTGGAGGACTCCTAAATGAGCATAAACTTTAGCAACCTCACCCGAGGGTTGGTCATTGAATTGGACGGTCAGCCATGGGAAGTACTTGATTATGAACGCCATAAGATGCAGCAAAGGGCACCTGTCACCCGAATCAAAATGCGCAACCTACTTAGTAAGGCCGTCGTAGAGCGCACTTTTCAACAATACAGCACGGGATTCACCGTTGCGGATGTGGACACCCGTCCCACCCAATATTTGTATACTGATGGATCTTTTTATTTCTTCATGGATCAGGAGACCTTTGACCAGTATGACCTGACCAAGGACATTCTTGGCGATTCCTTTGATTACTTGAAAGAACTGGCCATGGTGGATGTGGTTCTGTATAACGGCACTCCGATTAGCGTAAAATTGCCAACTCACGTCGAATTGGAAGTTACTGATACTTCGCCATCATTTCGAGGAGATACCGCCCAAGGTGGTAACAAACCGGCCACTCTTGAGACCGGGAAAGTGGTTACCGTTCCAATGTTTATCACTCCTGGGACGATTATCCGAGTCGATACTCGTTCTGGAGAATATACGGAGCGAGTGAGTTAGCTGGTGGCCGTATATACTGTCAGCCAGGTGTCATTTCATATAAAGGACTCGTTAGAGTCCGATCCTTTACTGATGGACCTTTGGGTAGTCGGTGAAGTTTCCAGTCTCCGGTCATCGTCAGCCGGCCACACCTATTTCAGCTTGAAAGACCGGGATAGTATATTGCGTTGTGTCATGTTTCGTGGCCAACGTGGTGCGGAATTGCTCTCGGAGGGCGATTCAATATCAGCTCACGGTAAGGTCAGCTTCTATACCCGGGGCGGATCTACTGATTTTATGGTTGATCTCGCCATGCCTGAAGGCGTCGGTGAACTTGCTCTGGAACTGGAGCGACTGAAGCAAAAACTGGACGGAGAAGGTCTGTTTGAGACCGGTCGTAAGCGTCCGCTTCAGCGTTTTCCAAAAAGAGTGGGGGTGGTCACCTCTGCCACCGGGGCCGTGTTTTACGATATCCAAAATGTGATTCGGCGCCGCTACCCATTGACAGAACTGGTGCTTTCGCCCACGGCAGTGCAGGGAGTTGATGCTGCCCCCAAGATCGTCGCGGCTCTGGAACTCCTGGATCGGGAAGGCAACTGCGATGTCATAATCATCGGACGAGGTGGAGGTTCCATGGAAGACCTGTGGCCGTTCAACGAAGAGGTGGTTGCCCGGGCTATATACGCTTCCAAGACACCAGTGGTAAGCGCTGTTGGACACGAGACTGACGAGACCATTTCCGACTTCGTTGCCGATCTCAGAGCTCCGACTCCGTCGGCAGCGGCAGAATTAGTGGTTCCAGATTCCGCTGTACTTCGCAGAAGCTTGAACACGGCCGCCAACGACCTTTACCGAGTGTTAGTGAATCAAAATGCGAAACGACGTTCTGACCTGATGGCCGTCGCACAACGCATGGAAATGAGTCTTCCCGACACCCAGAGCCTGCGCCGCCGCATCGACGATGTGGGACAGTTAGTTCATGCAGCTGCGTCACGATTGGTCAGCCATAGACAGATGCAGGTGGAAGGTACAAATCTTCAATTAAGAGCCCTGGATCCAGTGGCAACTATGAGGCGTGGATTCTCCATAGTATATCTGCCAGACATTGGACATGTTGTTTCCAAATCCAAACAGGTCTCTGACGGTGATGCTTTAGAGATAACCTTGGCCGAGGGTTCGGTCTCGGCAGTTGCGGGAACTCTTAATGAGCCAGCGAACCAAACTCCTCAAACTACTGAAATCGAACCTTCAGCTAAACCAAAAGGCGTACATCCCAAGGGGATGGCGCCGCTTTTGTAGTATTCTCCCTTCGACTTGCGGATTCGGTTCTTTACTGGCATGCTGATTCCGCTAGGAAATAGTGTCTGACCCATCGGCGCAGGAGTCTGGAAAATGGCCAAATCGATGAATTCCACGCCCAAGCAAGCAGCCCAGAACAACGTAGGCGAGTCTGATAGTTTTGAGCATTCTTTCCAACGCCTTAGTGAAATGGCGGAACAATTGGAGGCGGGAGGGCTGACATTGGCAGAAGCCACCACTTGTTTCGAAGAGGGTATGAGATTAGTTCAGTTTTGCAACCAACTTCTGAACGACGCTGAACTGAAGATAACCGAACTGAAAGAGTCCTATGCTTCCGCTGAGGATTTAACTGGGTTTTCTGAATTAAATGAATATGAACAAGATCAGGAAGAATAAGTGATTAGCAGAATGATAATTGTGTTGGGGAGGACGTTAACCTGAAGATGTTGAATATCGGATGGTTTTCCACGGGACGTGGGACTGGTTCACAGGGACTCATTAATTTTGTGCAAAATCGCCTGACCGAAACCGGCGCAAATGCCCGCATCAATTTTGTGTTCAGTAATCGTGAACGTGGCGAATCTGAGGGGTCAGACGAATTTTTTAAGCTGGTGGACGACTTTGGCATACCGTTAATCACCCATTCATCGGCCAATTTCAGAAAGCAAATCAAAGCTCGATTTTCAGAACATCGAGTAGAGTTTGATCGGCAGGTGATGGATAAATTGGCTAACGTAGACGCTGATGTCTGTGTTCTCGCAGGCTACATGCTGATTGTAAGTGGTGAGATGTGTCGCAAATTCCCTTTGCTTAATCTTCATCCAGCGCTACCCGATGGACCAGTGGGAACTTGGCAGGAGGTGGTCTGGGATCTGATTGAAACCAAGGCAACCAGAACAGGAGCCATGGTTCATTTAGCTACAGAAGAGGTTGATCGAGGTCCTGTTGTCTCATACGTTAACGTACCTATAACCGGCCCTAAATTTGACCGATACTGGGCCGATATAGAAGGGAAAGATCTGGATCAGATAAAAAATATAGAAGGCGAGAATCTGTCATTATTTCGTGCTATTCGTGATGAACAATATCAAAGAGAGCCGTATCTGCTGTTTGAGACTATACGGTCTGTAAGCCAAGGGGAGATAAGCGTCATGGGAGAAACGGTATTGGACGGAACTGGCGCTATACTAGCAGGTACCATGCCACACGGGCTTTGTCTTGATTCTCAAATCGCAGAATCGATGCTGAGAACATCGGAGAAGGCCGCCGATTAGGCGGATTTTTTGATGGCATGAGGCGGCAATTCTACCTTTCTACCTTCTTTTGTAAACAGGTCAGGCGCCATTCCGTTATTAATGGAATGGCGATCTACCACACAGCGGACCACTTCATCTAGTGAGGGCAGGTCATACATCACGTCCATGAGAGTGTCTTCAATCACATAACGTAGGCACCGGGCGCCAGTGCGGTGGTTTAAGGCGCGTTCGGCTGCCGATTCCAAAGCACCTTTGGTGAATTCCAGGTCTACTCCATCCATACTGAACAATTGTTGGTATTGTTTGATGATGGAATTCTTCGGGTCGGTGAGGACCTTGATTAAGGAATTTTTGTCCAATGATTCTAGACCCACTGTCACAGGCAGTCTTCCGACCATCTCCGGAATGAACCCGAATTGTAATAGGTCTTCCGGAATGACATGGGTGAGAGAACTTCCTTCGAGGTATTCTTCGGAGCGGGTTTCGGATAAAAATCCCATCTGAGGGGACCCGGTGCCCAGGCGCTTGGCAACAATATCCTCTAGGCCGTCAAACGCACCACCACAGATAAACAGGATGTTTCGAGTATCGATTTGCAGGAATTCTTGATGCGGGTGCTTGCGGCCACCTTGTGGGGGTACATTGGCGACACAACCCTCGATTATCTTTAGCAATTCTTGTTGAACTCCCTCGCCAGAGACATCGCGGGTTATCGATCTGTTGATTCCTTCTTTGCGGGCGATTTTGTCAAGCTCATCGATGTAGATGATACCGTTCTCAGACCGGTGCACATCCCAGTCGGCGGCTTGTATGAGTCTGAGAAGGATGTTTTCTACGTCTTCACCAACATAGCCGGATTCGGTGAGAGAAGTGGCGTCACATACGGCAAATGGTACGTCAAGGGTGCGTGCAAGTGTCTCCGCCAACAAGGTCTTACCGCAGCCAGTGGGTCCGACCAGTAAAATATTTGTCTTTTGGAGTTCAATGTCCGACCCGGAGCGTTTGTGACCGTTCCAAATCCTCTTGTAATGGTTATAAACCGCAACGCTTAATGCTTTCTTCGCCTTGTCCTGGCCGACTACGTAGGCGTCCAGCTGGGCAAATATCTCCCGAGGAGGCAGCGGTTTGGTTGGTTCGTACTTCTTGGTTGGGATCGGGGATTCTTCTTCCACCACCTGACCAAGTACCCTGATGCAGTCGTAACAAACCGCCGCTTTCCCTTCCCCGGCAATTACCATATCTGACCGGGGTTGGGGTTTCTCACAGAATGAACATTCCGTCAGTTTGGTTCCACTTCTACCGTTAGCCACACTCACCCCTTGAACCTTGCGCTAGGCCTATATGTGTGTCACCTAGGAATTTGAGTCTTCAGGCTGTTTCGCGCCAAGAATTTCATCCACAAGAGAGTACTCAACTGCCTGTTCTGCGGTCATGTAGTAGTCCCGGTCCGTATCTCTGGCAATTTTGTCGTAGGTCTGACCGGTATTCTCAGATAGCATAATGCGGACCTTGTCCTGCAATCGTATGATCTCTCTGGCCGCGATCTCAATATCAGAGGCCTGGCCCTGTGCTCCTCCTAGAGGTTGGTGCATGTGGACTGTTGAATTGGGAAGGATGTAACGTTTTCCCTTCTCACCACCGGATAAGAGGATCGTGGCCATACTTGCTGCCATCCCCAGGCAGATGGTGGAGACTTCTGGTGCAATGAGGTGCATGGTGTCGTATATTGCCAAACCTGCGCTGATGACACCACCGGGGCTGTTGATGTAGAGGTTGATGCCCTTGTCGGGATCTTCCCGCTCCAGGAACAGCAATTGGGCAATGATCAGGTTGGCAACTTGGTCGTTAATGGGTGTGCCTAGGAAAATGATACGTTCCTTCAATAAAAGGGAATAAATATCGAATGCCCGCTCGCCTCTGGGACTAGTTTCAATGACCATGGGGACCATGGATTGAGGAACGAATAATCCGTTGGTGTTGGGAAGGTCTTGCATCTACGTGCGCTCCTTATTCACTTGCTTCTTCGGTCGGTAAGGAATCTTCTACAGTTTCTGCTTCCGACCCCGATTCTGGGTTAATTTCTGTTGAATCCTGACCGGTTTTGGAAGATTCCTTTCCCTGGGATATATCTACCAACCGGGCCATTATTTTTCGATTTATGAGGGTGGAACGGATGGAATCCTTAGCATTTTGAGTGCTTAATGCCTGTCTCATTGCGGCATCGGATTCACCACCGGTTGAAGATATGAGGCTGGTAATTTCCTCTTCAACATCTTCGTCTTCTATTTCGATTTCTTCTACATCAGCCAGTTTGCGAAGAATCAACATCGTGTTCAGTCGGTCTTCGGCTTGAGGTTTCATCTGTTCTCTTAGTTCTTCCTCAGTCTGTCCGACATAACTAAGATAAAGCTCCATGTTCATGCGCTGATTTTGCAGGGATCTTTCACGCTCCTCGTACATTAAATCTAATTCACGTTGGTAGACCAGTTCTGAGGCCTCAATTTTAGCCAGTTTTTTAAGCTCTTCGAGGCTAGACTGTTCTAGACGTCGGGTTTCATTGGCCTCACCTTCGTCACTAAGGCGCTGCCGAACGTGCTCTGTAAGGGCGGCCAGACTCTCGAATCCTTCACGTACCCCTTTAGCAAATTCGTCGTCCAGCTCAGCTAGATTTTTCTCTTTCAGAGAGAGTATTTCCACGTTGAATTGGCATTCTTTACCAGCGTAATTTTCCTGAGGGTAATCGTCGGGGACATTTAGCGTGAATAACTTGGAGTCCCCTTCCTGCATGCCTTCCAGTTGTGCAGAGAAACCAGGGAAGGGTAGATTATTGTCCTCTTGAGGTATGAAATCGATACCCTGGTCATTAATGACCTCTTCCTCTTCGATGATGCCCTTGACGTTCATGGAAACTAGGTCTCCGTAACTTAACGGGCGCTCCACTGGTTCCCAGGGAGCTGCTTCAGACCGCAGGTTTTCCATGACCTCGCTGACCTGATCTTCTGTGACTTCGACTAATTCTCGATCAAGGCGAATGCCTTGGAAATCTCCCAGGTCGACGACCGGTTCTAAAGGCACAACCGCTTTATAAGAAACCGGTTCCATGCCAAGGACTTCCAAACGTGGTTCCATGAAAGCCTGGATTTCTTCGTCCTTCAATACCTGATCCAGCGATTCAGGGATCATGAATTCTAAAGCTTCGTGGACGAGAGCTTCTCGGCCCATATGGTTCTCTATGACCGAACGAGGGGCTTTGCCAGGTCGGAATCCTGGGATTCGCACGCGACTCGCCACTCTCCTGTAAGATCGATTTAGAAATGGCTCTTCATCATCTGCGTCCATAGCGATTGTCAGGGTGACTTCCGTGTTTGTAACTGATTCCTTAGTGACGTTCAACGTCTTTACTCTCCGTTATATGCCTAGACCGATTCGGCTCGGCCAGATAATCTGTCAACCAATCTGTGGAACTAACTCAAGGTGAGATGGAAGGCGGGAAGGGCTGATTAAACGTCAGCCGCAGAGGTAGTTCCAAGCGTGTCCGGATAGTGGGAATTATAACATACATACCGCTATCTACTCGGTATCTACTCGGTATCTACTCGGTATCTACTCGGTATCTACTCGGTTTTACGGTCTCCACGGACAGCGTCTCAATTGGTCGGTAAAATCAACCACCTCTTGTCGAGTTATTTTGAACGGTTGATTCATAATCTTCCTGTTCCGAAATTCCGCTATTCCCTTTCATTCTGTTACCTCGCTGGACGATTAACTTCCATCATATCGAGCGTTTTATGTTCTCAAAAATTAATACACGCATTTCTGATTACAGCTAAAATTATACAAATATAAAAATTAACTAAAATTGATATCAAAAATCGTTGACTGTTATGTTTACAAGTTGATAATGTCAGATGAAATCGTATCGGCAATCAATTACTCCAATTCCCCTAAATGACGTGATGAATGGAAATTTAATTGGTTTACAAGGAGTTCTTGCCGATAAAAAGTGATGTGGTCGCCAAAATGAGCCGGCGGATCGGAGCAACTGTGGTATCGGCTACGATAACAAATGCGCTAGGGCTAACAGAACCCAGGCTGATGGAGAATATGGTCCACGCAGGTCATGAATCCGAAGGCGCTTTTAGGGTTATACATCTTCCGGTGCTCCGAGCGGAGGTCGTCGAGCATCTTATGTTGGAAGAAGATGGAGTGTATGTGGACGGCACCACCGGAGACGGTGGCCATTCTCAAGCAATCCTACAGGCGCAACCATCAGTTAAGACTGTTTTGGGAATTGATTGTGATGCTAGATCCATGGCAGCGTCACGGTCTTTGTTGGCCGAGTTTGGCCAGCGATTCGTATCCATTCACGGTAATTATGCAGACATGTCCGAGTTGGCAGCAGACCGAGGAATCACTGAGGTAAACGGTGTCTTATTAGATTTAGGTTTCTCGTCTAGGCAAGTTGAGAATCCTGGTTACGGGTTGAGTTTTCAGGCAGATGAACCATTGGACATGCGGTATGACCTTAATGGAGACGTAACTGCTGCAGAGATTGTTAACACCTACAGTGAACGAGATCTCGGCCAGCTGATTCGACGATTCGGGGAGGAATCTCGAGGTATGAGTATCGCCAAGGCGGTCGTCAAGGGAAGGCCGGTGAATACCACGGCTCAATTAGCGTCGATAGTGCATGAGGTACTGGGTCGTAGGCCTGGACAGAAAGTTAACCCCGCCACCAAGACATTTCAGGCGTTACGAATAGCTGTGAATCAAGAACTTTCTAATGTGGAGCGTGGTCTGAGTGTGGCTATAAGCCTTCTGGTTAGTGGAGGCCGGATGGCCGTAATTAGTTACCACAGCTTGGAAGACAGGATAGTTAAGTTATTTTTCAAGCATGAGGCAGCCACTTGTGTCTGTCCTGCCGGTCTGCCTCTATGCGTTTGCGGTCAGATACCGCGGATTAATATCGTTAATCGGCGGGTAATCAAACCATCAAACGAAGAGGTTAAGTCGAATCCTCGGAGCCGTAGCGCTAGGTTACGGGTAATCCAAAAAATCTAACAAAACTGCACAGTCAAAATAGAGCATCAGTAATAGGGCAACATTAAGGAAGGTGGTAGCTTGGCAAGAGATACTTTCTACACAGCAGTTGACATAGGCACTGATAAAATTACCTCCATCATGGCCCGCGTAGGCACTGAGGGGGAGCTGAAGGTCCTGGGCACCGGAGTTGTTACTTCTCAGGGTATTCTGAAAGGACGTATTGAGAATATTGTAGAAGTTCAGGAGGCNGTTGCTGCGTCGCTGGACGAAGCTAAACGNTACATCGGTAATGGAGTGCCTACCGGTGTTTACGCTTCCGTTAGCGGAAGTCATTTGACTTCTCTTAATACCAGAGAAGAAGTTGGCAATCCAAATGATGTAGGCGACATTACCAGCAAACTCCTAGACCGGCTGTTGCGTGGTTCTTTCCCGGACGTTGGCCCAAATCAGGAAGTCCTGCATGTGATCCCAATTGACTATCACGTGGACGGGATGTCCGGCATTCGAAATCCTGTGGGTCTCCACGGCAACCTTGTAGAAGTGGAGGCACACGTGGTCATGGGCGACTCAGTGATTTTGAAAAATACTATCAAAGCTATCGAGGCTAACAAAACCACAGTGAAGAGCATGGTGTTGCATTCTTTGGCCTCTGCGGAAGCCACTTTAACTGGCGATGAAAAAGAGATGGGTGTGGTGCTGGTGGACATTGGTGGTGGTACCACGGACTTAGCGATTTACAGGCATGGCCAACCCTGGTACACGTCGGTAATACCGATTGGTGGTAGCCAATTGACAAAAGATTTATCGGTATCTTTAAAGACACCTCTGTATATGACTGAAGAGATGAAAGTAAAATGGGGATGTGTCTTTCCTGAGATGGTTGCATCTGATGATGAGGTGGTTATTCCCAGTTTTCAAGGCCAGCCCAAACATGCGCTATCCCGCAAGATTCTGTGTGAACCGTTGGAAGCCAGAATGATGGAAATCATCAAATTAATTGTATTGAAAGTGAGACAGTCCGGACTCAGGGAATTCCCAGCTGGCGGCTTGGTGCTGACCGGTGGTGGATCGGAGATTACCGGACTTGCGGAACTTGTTCGGAAAACCTTGGGCGGACAAGTACGTATCGCTCATCCGGGGGGGATAGCCGGTTTGCCAGCGCAGCTCAGAAAACCGGCTTTCTCTGCTTCTGTGGGTCTGCTCCTTTGGGGTATAAAACACCAGGGTGAAACACGGTCTTATATGAATGGCGGCCGATCAATAGTAGGTAGTAAATCTTGGCGATGGGGGTTGGGTAGAAAGAAAGCAGCCGCAGTTAGGTAGCAATTGCAAGCCGTCGACGTTGAATTAGCGTGCGGATACTCGGGGACACCTCGGATAAAGGATCCAGCAAGAACGGCCAAAAGCCAATAAGGCACATTAGGGAGTCCAGTGTGGCTCCAAATATAAATCGATGATGATGTTGTGGAGGACCTAAGATGGTACAAGATAATTCAGCAGCCTGGGAGCCTAGCAAGGATACAGATAACACCTTTGAAATGGTGCAGGAGATTAATGCAGGATCTCCTAACATAAAAGTGATGGGCGTTGGCGGAGGCGGTAGCAATGCGGTTAGCCGCATGTTCAAAGACAAATTGCCCGTTGTTGAATACTTCAGCGTCAACACAGATGCCCAGCATCTCTTCCGATGTGATGTTTCCCATAGATTGGCGATCGGACAGAACTTAACCCGTGGCCTGGGTTCCGGTGCTAACCCTGACCTAGGAAGGCAGGCCGCCGAAGAAAGCCGCCATGATATTGAAAAAGCACTGGAAGGCGCAGATATGGTTTTCTTAGCTGTTGGTATGGGGGGTGGAACCGGTACTGGGGCTTCACCTGTAATTGCTCAGATCGCTAAGGAATCTGGTGCCCTAACTGTAGCGGTAGTGAGTAAGCCCTTCTCATTTGAAGCGAGTATGCGGAAGAAAAACGCAGATGAGGGTATCGCTCGCCTTAAAGACAATGTTGATACGTTGATTGTTATTGATAATGATCGTCTATTGCAATTGAATTCACAAGGTGATCAAACTTACACTTGGGAAGACGCCTTGAAGATGGCGGACTCGGTTTTGCAGCAAGGAATCCAAGCTATTGCTGAAGTGGTGACTGTACCTGGTGAGATTAACGTGGACTTTGCCGATGTTCGAACTATATTAAATAATGCTGGTCCGGCTTGGTTAGCTATCGGACGGGGTAAAGGTGAAAGCAGGGCAGTAGACGCAGCCCGTCAAGCAACCAAGAGTCCGCTGTTAGACATATCGATGGACGGTGCCAAGAGGATTTTGTTCGTCATATCCGGTGGGCCGACTCTGACGTTACAAGAAGTGCAGGACTCGGCCAGGGTTATCCAAGATCTTTCAGATCCTGACGCGAATATTATTTTCGGTACGTGCAGGGACGCTAAGTTGGATGACGAAGTTAAAATTACAATGGTTGCTGCATCGTTCCCTGTAATGGCTGAGAATCAGCAACTGAGAGAAGACGAACTCGAGGCTCTGCTGAAAGATGTCATCCCTCAATCGGAAGAAGATATGGACGTTCCGACTTATTTGCGCGGGCGGACAGCTAACAAGAATAGAGGCTTTTTCCGTTAAAATTCGCTAATGAAGCAAAGGCTCCCGAAATCAAAGGACATGTTAAGCTAAATAGACGGAAACGCTACATTGCAGCAACGCAAGATGTGATCGGGAGCCCCTTAAAAACTGAGTAATATTCTCGGAGGCCTTAGCGCACTAATCTCCCTTATATTAGCATTCAAATCAGGTGCCGAGAATCAATTTTAGACCGCTCTTCATTATTGGAGGGCGGTTTTTTTATCCCTATTGATAAACAAATTGGAAAGCCGCATGCCTATTACGAAATTCGTTAAGGATTGACAATATAATAATCGGACCATACACTACATGCGGGTTAGATAGTAGTTTTAGTTAACCATAACACTATATGTAGTGTTTAACCTTATTCTTAAATTAATATAAAAATATAAATAACAAAAAATGTATTGCCCATTCTGCGGAAATCCACATTCAAAAGTAACCGATTCTCGGGTGGTGGACAGCGGAATTCGGCGAAGGCGTGAATGCCAGAGCTGTGAACTCCGGTTCACGACCTATGAACGAGTCCAGTCCGCCTCGCTGATGGTGTCCAAACAGGATAATCGACGAGAGGAATTCAACCGTGAAAAACTCGTCTCAGGGATAAGGAAAGCCTGTACTAAAAGGCCAGTTCCCTCGAGGACCATTGACAAAATGGTCGATGATATTGAGACGGAACTACAACACCTGGGTAATATCGAGGTTACAACAACAGCTCTTGGCTCGATGGTCATGGAACGGCTTAGAGAGATGGATCGGGTAGCTTACATTCGTTACGCAAGCGTTTATCGAGCATTCCAGGATATAGAGAGTTTTGAAGAAGCAGTTAGGGACTTAAGAGATGAGGCGCAGTTACCACTTTTAGACATGCCTCCTCCTCTACTTAAAAAAGGACGCAAGCGAACATTGGAACGCGAAGCGGAATTTCACTCCTCTCGTCACAAAGGGATTAACGGGAAAAATCAGAGTAATCGATTAAGCGAAAACCCTTAACAGAGCCTGATTTATCAGGAATAGCAATATTAAGGTATAGATACAAGGTAATTTTAATACCGAAAGCATTATTTCAATCACTTTTTCAAGGAGTCCTAAGTAATGAACGGCAGCTTGCAATATTCAGCGTTGACCAGACTATTGACCCTTAATAATCAGGTGCATGATCTCGAGAGCCGGATGTTAACTGAATCAGTCCCACTGAGTGTTATGGGTTTAGCGGTTTCTGATCAAGCGGTATCCGGTAGCCGTATAGCGGAAATCCAAGACGAAATCGATCAGGCTATCCGCGCCAGCTTGGCCACCTGCTGGTTGAGTAACTCAGACGAAGAAGAAGAGTATGAGCTCTAATCTCTACGGCTACTCATATTAACTCTTAAAATTTGGACGGACCGGACGATATAATCAATCCCACCGGGGTTCTGAATCTTACGTAGATGGACGTTATTGCCTGAGGTTAATTTTGGATATGCTCCTCTAGAATAAGTTAGCTGATTTACTATTGATCTTGTTGGCCCGGTCACTGAAAACGGCCGATCTCTCCTCTAGTGTGGAGTAAGCCGAATGGATTGTATCCTCGTATCCCTGCGACTCTTTTTTGTCTGTTGCCGATCGAACTGCTCAATTAGATTTCATAGTATTTAATTTGCAGTTTTGCTAGCTCAAACTATTCCCTCACCCCCACCTCACATATAAACATACGAAAAGCAAAAGCTTGCCGCATCGGCTTTATCCTCGCCTAGGTTCCTCACGGTAGCTCTTGATGGCCCAATGTTAAACAGTTGTTTTCACCTAACAATATTCCCCTAAATTCTATTGACTTCGGCAAAATCTAAGAGCTAGAATTCGCCTACTACTTTTTGTAGCTCAAGAAACACTGACCACATCATGTTGTAGTACACAACATAACTATGACTCTTGTATCTGGTATATTACCGGCAGTGTTAGGGGTTAAATAGTACTTACTTGATAACACTGTAAAGTGTGTTTAACTCCCGCCAGGAGATGACAAATAGGTGGCGATTATCCGGGTCGTCAGTGCTACAAAATAGAGGACAACACCCTAGTAATGTCCTCCGCCGCTATCATATACGAGGGAAATCGACATGACCGCAACTCATGAGGGCCCAACAACGCAAACTAGCACTAGTTCGGAGATACGCGAAAGGCGCCGACGCATATCAACGGCGCTTGAGGCTGCAGGAATAGCTCAACAGACAAATAATCGCTCCACGGAATTAAGTACTAACGCCCAGGTTGTACTGGAACGCCGCTATCTTTCTAAAGATCGTGAGGGAAATGTACTTGAAGACTCTGTGGGGATGTTCCGCAGAGTTGCTGAGAACCTTTCACAGGCTGATCGAAACTACGGTGCCACTGAAGAACAACGGCAAGCCACTGAAGATAAGTTCTTCTTGGCAATGCAACGTCTGGAACTCCTACCAAATTCCCCCACATTGATGAACGCCGGCAGAGAGCTTCAGCAATTGTCGGCTTGTTTTGTTCTGCCAATCGAGGATAATCTTGGCTCCATTTTTGACAAGGTCAAGCAGACTGCCTTGATTCATAAGAGTGGCGGAGGAACAGGATTCTCATTCAATCGATTACGTCCAGAAGGTGATGTTGTCGGGTCAACCGGAGGGATTGCTAGCGGCCCGGTCAGCTTCATTCGTGCATTTGACGCTGCAACGGATGTTGTAAAGCAAGGAGGCACTCGTCGTGGTGCGAATATGGGCATTTTGAATGTCAACCATCCGGACGTTGAGAAGTTCATCGCCGCTAAGGAAGATGGCAAGAATCTAAGTAACTTTAACGTATCCATTGCCGTCAACAAAGATTTCATGGAGAGAGTGAAGGCCGGACAGGAGTTTGACCTGGTCAATCCCCGTACTGGCCATATTACGGGTCAGCGTAACGCCAAAGAGATTTTCGACAAACTCACTCACATGGCGTGGAAGACTGGAGATCCGGGATTAATCTTCTTGGACGTTATCAACCGGGATAATCCCAATCCGCAATTAGGGCAGATAGAAAGCACTAACCCGTGCGGTGAGCAGCCATTGTTGCCACATGAATCTTGCAACCTGGCTTCTATCAACGTTGCCCGCATGGTTCATATTGCTAACGGTGACACTATCATTGACTGGGAACGACTAGATGAAACAGTCGATATAGCTGTCCATCTATTGGACAATGTAATCGATATGAATAATTATCCCATCCCTGAAATTGAAGAGATGAGTAAAAAGACTAGACGTATTGGTCTTGGCGTTATGGGCTTTTCTGATCTGCTGATCGAACTAGGGATCAGGTACGATTCCGAAGAAGGTCTGCAGACTGCGGGTGATGTTATGCGTCGTATTCAAGAGCGTACCCATCAGGCGTCTTCTGAATTGGCCCAAGTCAGAGGCTCGTTCCCAGCCTGGGATGGCAGTATATACAGCCGACCCGGTGCAGATGGAATCGTCCGCCCCATGCGAAATTCAGCTCCGACGACCATCGCGCCTACCGGAACCATCAGCATCATCGCGGGCGCGTCTAGTGGCATAGAGCCATTGTTCGCGCTTAGCTATGTTCGTACTGTTATGGATAACACTAGGATGGTAGAAGGGAACCCCTACTTCGAAGCAGTCGCGCGACAGGAAGGGTTTTACTCTGAAGCACTCATGACTGAGTTAGCCCAGACTGGAAGTCTGGAGACACTTGATATACCCACGTGGGTTAAGGACGTGTTCCGCGTCTCCCACGACATCGCGCCTGAATGGCATGTAAAGATGCAAGGAGCCGTTCAGGAGTATGTCGACAACTCGGTCTCCAAGACCATCAACTTTCCTCATGACGCTTCGGAAGATGAAATCGCTGGCGCTTACATGCTGGCCTACGAGTTGGGCTGTAAGGGAATTACCGTCTACCGCGATGGCAGCAAAGATGGCCAAGTACTTAGTACGGGTCAAACAGGCGCAAGCGAGAGTGAAGAAGACGATATATTGACCCCTCGCAAACGACCTCAGGCAATTAAGGGTGTGACTGAGCGGGTTCGAACCGGGCACGGGAACATGTATGTGACTATTAACTTTGATGAGGCAGATACCCCATTTGAGTTGTTCGGGAATTTGGGTAAGGCCGGCGGCTGTGACTCCGCCCAGCTGGAAGCAATTTCCAGGCTGGTGTCATTGGCACTGCGCTCAGGTATTGAACCGGGGACAGTCATAGATCAGCTACGTGGAATCACTTGTTGCCCAGCCTGGGATGAAGGTACATTGGTTCGGTCTGGACCCGATGCTGTTGCCTTGGCGTTGGAGCGGCATACGGCTGGAATAGATAGCCATGGTGACCTGGCTGGAACTAGTGATCTTCAATTGAAGTTTACGCAAGACGTGGTTGCTGTGAAGAACGGTAACGGTAATGGGAACGGAAAGAGTAACCCAAACGGGACCTCAAATGCCCGGAAGTGTCCAGAGTGCAACACCCCGGTCATATTCGAAGAAGGATGCATGAAATGTGTTGCGTGCAGTTGGAACAAGTGTGACTAAAAAAGGCCAAGCCCAGATCTGTTTTAATTTAGGAAGAGGACGAGACAGGTAAGAACACCTTTGAAAGAAATTTTAGGCAGGCCTGGCCAGTACAGGTGGGGTTGTGTGGAGGCCGACTGCTGCTGCGGCTAATCGAGTCTCATGTGCGGTGCGGTTCCTGAACCAGCCAGGCTGTCTTTCCAGAGTCCCCGGCGGCCAATGTCGGGGACTCTTTTTTGTTCGTTTATTTAAATCTCTTCAAAGAGTCCTAACCATACCATACAAATCAAAAGCCATAAAACCCTAACCATGCTATAATTTCGGCGCGTTTGAAACGCTTGATTACATAACTGAATAAATTCTAACGAAATTCGTAGTATAACGGTTTTTTGCCACCTAAGACGCTTGATAAAGACCGAGGAAAACGTAATGGCTTCAACAGAAAAATCAATAAAACCCGCAATCGGAATAACAATGGGTGATCCATGTGGAATCGGACCTGAGGTTGTGGTGAAAGCCTTGGCAGACCCACAGGTCTATGCCACGTGTCGTCCGTTGGTGGTTGGAAATGTTTTCGCAATGGAGCAGGCAGTTGCACTAACAGGACTGCCTGTGAAGATCAAAGAAGTAAATGATCTCACTCTTCCCGGAGATGAGCCTGGTGTCATTGAAGTTGTGGACATTCACAATTTGAACCCGGAAGACATCACCGTGGGAGAGATAAACCCGGTTTGCGGCAAAGCGGCTATGGAATGGGTGACCAAAGCAGGTCAGTTAGCATTAGCTGGAGTGGTCGATGCCCTGGCCACGGCGCCGCTAAACAAAGAAGCAGCCAGTCTTGCTGGATATAAGTCCATCGGGCACATGGAACTGTTGCAGGAATTATCCAAGAGCAAATTGGTAGCTACGATGCTTATGGCCAAGAACCTAAGAGTAGTCCATTTGAGCACCCATCGGTCTCTGAGTCATGCTTGTGACCTAGTGAAAAAAGACCGGATATTGGAATACCTGGAGCTCACTCATGAAAGCTTTGTGCGGTACGGTTTCAAGAACCCAAGGATTGGCACAGCTGCCCTCAATCCTCACGGTAGTGATGGCGGAATCATGGGCAACGAAGAATCGGCTGAAATTATGCCTGCGGTTAAGGCGGCGCAGTCTCAAGGTATAAATGCCGTTGGGCCTGTTCCAGCTGACATCATATTCCACCAAGCAATTCAAGGCCAATACGATGTGGTGCTCTGCATGTATCATGATCAGGGACACATTCCGGTTAAGGTTTACGGGTTCGAAGAAAGCATCACAGCCAATCTGGGTCTTCCATTCATCAGGACATCGGTCGATCATGGCACAGCATTTGATATTGCAGGCCAAGGAATAGCTTTTCATGAGAGTATGCTGGAGTCCATACGCTTGGCGATAGCTCTCGCCAAGGGAGACGGAATGTCTGAGTTCGCAGCATAAAATACTTTGACTCGGAATCCTGTGTTCAGGCTGATTACCAACCCCGATGATATAATACGCTGCGCCTTTCGGGGCATGTAAATCAGGCTAATATTCGCTTGTATGTGAATCAACCACAGGTAAGGAACAGATCAATAAAATGAAAGCTGCTTTTATTGGTGGCGGCAAAATGGCCGAAGCGATCTTAGGCGGCGTATTGTCCAGTAAATTGGCTGCGCCTGATGATATCAGTGTAGGTGAACCGATTCCGGAGCGACGTGAGTACCTCTCCCGTAAGTTCGGCATCTTGGTTGATAACGATAATCTCAAGTCGGTTCAAGAAGCAGACCTGGTTGTATTCGCTATCAAACCTCAAGACTTAGCGACGGTCATGGCGCAATTGAAAGGTAAGCTTGATCCGAAGCAGACTGCTCTGTCAATAGTCGCCGGTGCCACGATGCATACCCTTTCTAATGGGCTGGAGCATCCGTCCGTAGTGCGTGTGATGCCCAACACCCCAGCGCAGATTAGGGAAGGCATGACGCTCTGGACCTGTTCAGATGGTGTGGACTTCTCCAAACGTGAGTTGATTAAAGCTGTTTTAGGAACGATTGGGCAGGAAATATACGTTTCAGATGAAAAATACATGGACATGGCTACTGCATTGAGCGCAAGTGGTCCAGCCTATGTATTCCTAATAATTGAGGCCATGATCGACGCGGGTGTTTACGTCGGTATGCCCAGGGATATGGCCCGAACTCTGGCGTTGCAGACAGTGTTTGGTAGTACCAAACTAGTAATGGATACCGATATGCATCCTGCTGTGTTGAAAGATATGGTAGTTTCTCCGGGGGGGACCACTGCTGAAGCTCTACGAGTGCTTGAGGACGAAGGTGTTCCAGCAGCTATCGTAAGCGCTGTGGATGCAGCCTTCCGTAAGTCTATTCAATTGGGACAGGGAAGTTAATTTGGCAGGTTTAATCAATGCGGTAATAACCCTCTTCACATTTGCAATCTTTGCCAGGGTAATACTATCGCTCGTGATACCTATGACTGGCGGCAGGCCCCATCCAACTCTAATTACTATAATTACGTTCGTTAATCAAATCACCGAACCCATTCTAGGGCCAGTCCGGCGAAGTTTGCCAAGCTTTGGCGGTTTAGATTTTAGTCCCATGGCCGTTTTGATTTTTCTTATTTTTCTACGAAGAGTTGTCGATGCAACGCTCTAACTGACAGACTTGGTTGCAATAAAATCCGGTAATTGGATTCGAATTTGGAAAACCAGCTTCAGAAAGATATAAGATCCATGCGCGAGGCGTTGGATGAAGATTTAGTCATAGCTCAACCTCGGATGCCATCACAACCGTTGTTAGTAGCAATGTGCGGACTTCCAGGCACCGGGAAATCACATTTCGCATCCAAGCTGAGTGAGGAAGTCCCTTTCCTTATCATGGAGACGGACAGACTGCGGAAAGTCATAGTGCCGCATCCCAAGTACACTACCCAAGAACACCGCCGGGTGTTTAATTCCTGCTATCAATTGATAGTGTATTACCTCGTCAACGGTTACAGTGTTTTATTTGATGCCACCAACCTGAATGAGGATTTTCGGTCTCATATTTATGACATATCAGAGACCACCGCGGCACCGTTGGCTATCGTTCATGTCACAGCGCCCAAAAACACGGTTAGACGTCGTTTGAAAGAGCGGAAAGCTAATCGCTATTCGAACACCTACTCTGATGCCGGATGGCTGATTTATACTCGCATGGTTCCTGTTGAGGAGCCGGTTCAACGGGAACATTACGCCGTGGATTCGTCGCAGAACATCCAACCGATTCTAAACCAAGTGATTGATTGGGCTAGGTCGGGTGGCCGGAAGCCGGTGCCTAATGTTCAATAAATTTAAAATAAGTGCATATCCCCGACGGCTACAGTGACTCTGAAATCCAAATCCAAGTAACGGAGATCTTCTATGACCAGCTCATACGAGACCATTGGCAGGCCAGTAGGCCGTGCTGAAGGGCCGGCAAAAGTCACCGGCAAGGCTATATTTCCAGCAGACGTGAACCTGCCAGGCATCTTGGTTGGTAAGTGTTTGCGTAGCCCTTTCCCTTACGCCAAAATTGTATCTATAGATGCTGACTCTGTAGCCAATGCGCGGAGAGTACCTGGTGTTCATGCGGTGTTGACATCAGATGATATTCCTTCTCACTTGGTGGGTCGGATGCTTCGTGATATGCCTATCCTCGCCCGCGATGTGGTCAGGTTCGCGGGGCAAAAAGTAGTTGCAGTTGCTGCTGAGGATGATGACATAGCTGAGGTTGCTCTGAATCTGATACAGATCGAGTACGACGAGCTAGAACCGATCCTCGATCCAAATGACTCACTCAAACCGGACGCCCCGATTTTACATCCTGATTTTATGGATTACCTCGGGATTCCAGATGGCGACCAAGTCCATCCCAACTCCGCTGGTCATGCCAGTTGGAGCAACGGTGACGTTGAGCAAGGTTTTGCCGAAGCAGATTTGGTTTTTGAACATACTTTTAAGACGAACCACCAGCACCAGGCCTATATAGAACCCCACGCATCGGTGGTCTATTTGGACAACAGCGGTAGGGTACAGACATGGGTGAATAGCAAGATGCCTTTCCAGGTCCGCCAGCAATTATCTGAAGGCATAGACATGCCGACAGACCAGATTCGGGTCAACGCCACTACCATCGGCGGGGACTTTGGCGGTAAAGGTGGGTTCATGGACACCCATCTGGGTTTCTGGCTATCCAAGGCCACTGGTCGCCCTGTACGCATGACTATGACCTATATCGAGGAATTGATGGCTGGTAACCCTCGACACCCGGCGGTTATGACATTCAAGACCGGAGTTATGAAAGACGGGTCGATAACTGCTCGACAGGCCCATCTAGTCTACGACAGTGGCGGGTATGCGGCCTTTAAACCCGCCAGGGGAGTCACATACGGATACCGTTGCCTCGGACCATATAAGATTCCCAACGCCCACATCGACTCTGACGTTGTCTATACGAATCAAGTGCCTTGCGGAAGTATGCGCGCACCAGGGGACCCGCAGTCTATCTTTGCCGCCGAGGCGCAAATTGATTTGATTGCCCGTGAACTGAAAATGGACCCGGTGCAATTTCGTTTAAAGAACTTAGTTCAAGACGGTGATGCATCTCCACTTGGCCATTACTGGAAGGACATCATGGGAGTGAAGACTCTTGATGCTGCGGTGGGAGAAGCTGAATATAATCAGCCCAAACCTCAGATAGCAGGTAAATTGACCGGTCGGGGCGTTGCCCTCTGTGAGCGACATGTCGGGGCGGGCAGTTCCACCGTAAAGATAACCATCGATGCCGAGGGGTTAGTCACGTTGTACACTGCGCTTCCCGATACAGGCTCCGGTTTCTACACTGTGCTCCGTCAGATACTTGGTCAGGAATTAGGTGTGGCCTACGACCAGATCAAATTGGAGAACTGGAGCACTGATGACGTGGCTTTCGAGACCGGAGTTGGCGGCAGCCGTGTTACCCACGTTGCTGGACAGGCTGTCTTCCGCGCCGCCCAGGAGTTGCGCCGACAGTTGATTGCCATGTCTGCGGATATGTTCGGTTGGCCGGAGGACGAAACCGGATTCTCGCAGGGCGAGGTAATCTCTCCTGGCAAGACTCCTATGAGCTTGGGTGCCCTGGTAACGCTTGCCGGTGGACTTATGGAGGCTGATCACACTTACGATTCTGAGCGTGATGAGGACATTACAGTCTTTTGCGTTCAAATCGCGGAAGTGGAGGTGGATATAGAGACTGGCCAGGTCCTATTGACCAAATTCACCTCTGCACACGATGTCGGTGCCATTTTGAATCCGTTAGGACACCAAGGTCAGATTGACGGCGCGGTTATGCAGGGAATCGGGTACGCTTTGACCGAGGACTTACAATACGATGAGGGACACGTTACCACCCTGTCCATGGGTGAATATAAGATTCCTTCCATGCCCGATATGCCGGAGCTGCGGACTGTTCTTGTTGCCAGCGAGAGCGGCGGTCCTTCTCCATACGGGGGCAAGGCCATTGGTGAACAGGGCATCAGCTCTGTAGCGCCGGCCATCATTAACGCTATCCTGGATGCTACTGGAGTGAGCATATCTGAGATACCCGTGAGTTCAGAGAAACTATTTAGAGCGATGCGAGAGACATCTGAGACGTGATCCTTGGTGTATAATCCCCGTAACTAATGACCAAGGCTCTTAAATCTAAAACACCAGATAATCATATAGGAGGCAGGCATGCCAAAGATTGAATCCCTAGGACACGTTGGAATCTATGCTGAAGACCTGATGATGATGCGGGACTTTTACAGCCGTGTATTGGGTCTCACAATCTCGGATGAGGATTTAGAAGAACGAGGAATGACTTTCTTCACCGCTGACAAAGAGCGCGAGCACCACGAATTCGTGTTGATGAAGGGGCGTGTCACCCGTGACGACGCCAAAGTTATTCAACAGATCTCATTCATCGTTCCTACTCTTGAGGACCTGAGGGAATTTCATACCAGATTGGTAGCCGAACCTGGAGTTGAGATAGATCGGATTGTTAGTCACGGTATAGCCTTTGGTATGTATTTCTTTGATCCAGAGGGGAATCGGATTGAGCTATACGTCCGGACTCCATATGATGTACCCCAGCCTCTGGGAGATGCCATCGACATCATGGCTCAAACCAATGAAGAACTTGAGGCTATCGCTAAGGCCCGTATACCCGCAGGCGCATAGCACCTCACAGGAACAGTACTGTCTAATAATAAGGCCGAAAGGCGTGCCGCTTTAATTGAAAACAATTGGTCCGCCTTTCGGCCTTATTAGTTTCAAGTATTCAACGTCAGAATGTCCACCAAATGGCAAGCTAGTGTTCCAAACTACACGTTACTGAAAAATCGTTAAAAAGGAAGTTTGGATTAATCGGTAATACATAACTACATTGGATATTGAAGCAAGGTTAGTATTTTCTATTTAGTATGTTCACCCTTCAACATCACCTTCTAGTACCCTCTTCGGATCATATTTCATGAGCAGTTTCCGAACAGCTCAGTATGAAGACTTACCCAACAGTTATCATATATTTAAGTGGCGGGTTCTGCTGGCATTCGCTGGTTTCTACCTGTTTCTTTATCTTGGCCGGTTCAATTTTTGGCCCGTTGCGCCGTTGGTTAAAGAGGATCTTAGTCTTAGCAATTTTGAGGTCGGTCTTGTAAATGCACTGCTTCTTTGGGGATTTGGCTTGGGCGACCTGGTCCATGGCAGACTTGCTGAGACTTTTGGCCTCCGTTTATGGGTGATGATTGGGGCTATCCTCACCACCGTATTCAACCTAATCACCAGTTTTGCTACATCTGCAGTGACTATGGCCATACCCTGGGGAATTGCTGGTTTCGTGAATGCTGCTTGTTGGGCTCCTGGGATCAGTATGATCTCTCAATGGTGGCCTCGTCGGAACCGGGGTATGGCTTTGGGAATTGTGGGCACGGCCGCTGGCGGAGCAATGGTAACCATGTGGTGGATCTCCGGCTATGTTGGTGCAGAATGGGGCTGGCGTGCTTCATTTCGCTATCCTCCGTTGATCATTGCAGTTTTAGGAATCGCCTTTTACTTTATTGCGCGAGATCGACCTACGGATGTCGGACTGCCCGAGTATGTAGAAGATGACCAGGTCTCGGCTACGCCGGAGGCCATCGACCCGAAGCGCCTAAAAGGTTTGGGTCCCTACAGGGTTCTACTGGGCAACTCAAGATTCTTACTGGCTTGCCATGTGAAAGGCTTGGAGAACATAGTCCGATACGGTCTGACAACCTGGGTTCCCATATATTATTTCGAAGAAGGTGGATTATCGATAGAGTCCACCGTTGTCCTTACCGTACTGTTGCCCCTGGGTTATCTGTTTGCTCCACCAATATCAGGGATAATTTCCGACCGCTATCTGGACAGCCGCCGCCAGCCAATGGTCATTTTTTCCTGCATGGTTAGCGCCCTGGTTCTGGTGGGCATCGCAATGGCTCCACCGGTTAACGTTACTCTGGGAGCGTTGCTGTTGCTGATTGGCGGTCTTTCTATGGGTATGTCTCCCATGTCAACCGTCGCTGTAGACATCGCTGGCAGAAGAATGTCGGGAACGGCCTCCGGTGTGCTAGATGCCCATGGCTACGCTTACGCTGGGGCACAGGCTTTGATATTCGCAGCGGTATTGGACATGGCGGGAAGCCCTTGGCCTATCGTTTTCATCGCTATGGCTGTTACCCGGGTTGTTTCCGCGGCAATGATCTCTCGGGTCAAAGTCTGACGATGGGTTGGCATACCATTAAAATGCAGGCGAGGCCTTATATCGTGTGCAAGAATCTTCTTAATCAACGTTTTTCGGAATATCTTAACCGCTTAACCTAGTTCAAAATGCGATTGACTTTCCGTAGCAAAATTTTACACTCAGTAGTTACAATTAATTGCAATAACTTTTTTTCGCATAAATAATTGGTCGAAGGGCGACGAAGATGAGAGCCATGATCAATCACGAAATTGCCATTGAGACTTTGCGATTGAAGGGCCATCGTTTAACCCCGCAACGCTTGATTGTCCTGTCTATCATTTCTTCTAGCAGTGGGCACATGGGCGTTGATGAGGTGTTTCAGGCAGCCAAAAAATCTTATCCCTATATGGACATTGCCACGGTTTACCGAACATTGCACTTGTTCAAGGAACTTGGTGTCGTGACTGAAGTTGCTATTGGGGATCGGCTTCATTTTGAATTCACCGACCCTGACGGCCACCATCACCATATGGTCTGCCGGTCCTGTAACGGTGCCTTTAACTTGAGTCCACATTACTTAGCGGAGTTTCACGACACTTTAAACAAAGAATTTGGTTTCGAACCTGATCTGGAACACTTTGCGGTCACTGGTGTCTGCGCGGGTTGCCAAGAAGAAAAAACTAACGGGACTGAATAATAGATGCAGCTTATTTCCATTAGCACAAAATACTGGGCAGTTTTTATCCTGGCTGTGGTAATCAGTGCCTGTGGCGGCGAAAACATAGAATCGGAGCAGGCCGCAGTACCAAGTGAAACTCGCTTGTCCGTTGTGACAACGGTGTCACCGATCACCAACATTGTAGAGAACATCGGAGGCACTCGGATTAGGCTTGAGGGAGTGGTTCCTGAGGGTGTGAACTCTCATACTTTTGAACCCGCCCCGTCCATGGCTCGATTGATGGCGCAGGCGGATTTGATTATTCTCAACGGCCTGTTCTTAGAAGAGCCAACTTTGGCATTGGCTGAGTCAAACAAGAAGTCGGATGCGGTGATATTGTCATTGGGAGAATTAGCTGTTACCCCAGAGCAATGGAAATTCGACTTCAGCTTTCCTAAAGCTGGTGGTCATCCTAATCCTCATCTCTGGCCAGACCCAAATTTGGGGTTGAGTTACGCCCGTCTGGTTTACGATCAACTGGTTATTTTAGACCCTGGGAACACCGATTATTATTCAGCGAACTTGGATCACTTTCAGGTCAAAGTCACTCAGATGGATCAGGCGATTAGGACCGCAGTGGCTACAATCCCCGAAGGTAACCGAAAATTGCTGACGTACCATGACTCCTGGGCTTATTTTGCACAGCAGTACGGCATGGAAGTCATAGGGGCGGTACAGCCGTCAAATTTCTCACAGCCGTCATCAAGAGAAGTCGCAGCTCTGATAGACCAGGTGAAAGACCTAGACTTACCAGCCGTGTTTGGCTCGGAAGTGTTCCCTAGCGATGTGTTGGAATCGATAGCCAATGAAGCCGACGCTGAGTTCATAGATGATCTTGCTGATGATGATCTGCCCGGCCAACCGGGCGACTTTGAACACACTTACCTAGGCCTTATGAAAAAGAATATGGAGCTGATGATTCCAGCCCTTGGTGGAGATGCGGATGCGATTTCTGTAATTGACATCGGAAACGTGTTTGACGGGAATAGTGGCGCCGTTTACCCGCAATAAAATAATGGATAGGCAACTAAATGATTAAAACATAATTGACGTAAAGTCCACCGTAAAACTCATAGATAAGGAAAACCATGCTACATCCAATGCCACACCGCCACGGGCAAGGGGAGCCCATTGTTGAAATCAATTCAGTCACCTGCGGTTATGAGAAACAACAGGTACTGACCGACGTCAGTCTGAAGGTAATGCCTGGTGATTTTGTGGGCTTGCTGGGACCTAGCGGCTCTGGAAAAACTACCCTTTTGCGGACGGTGTTAGGTGCTGTCGATCTCTATGATGGGGAAGTCCTCATAAAGGGCATTGCTACATCTAAGAAACGCCCACGAGTGGGTTATGTGCCACAATTGGAGACCGTCGACTGGAACTTCCCAGTAACTGTTCAAGAGGTGGTGATGATGGGGCGGACAATGGAGAATCGACTCTTCCCTTGGTATAGGAAAGAGGAGAGGGAACTTGCATTTGAGATGATGGGTCGTCTTGGTATCGTGGAGCTAGCCAACCGCCATATCCGCGAGTTGTCTGGCGGTCAGCAGCAGCGGGCGTTTCTGGCTCGTGCCCTTATCAGCAACCCCGAGTTGTTGCTATTGGACGAGCCAACTTCAGGAGTTGACATCAAAACAAGAGATGATGTCATGCACCTTCTCCACGACCTCAACCATGACGGCGTGACAATTATTATCACCACTCATGAGATTAATGCTGTTGCGGTGCACCTTCCTTGGGTTGTGTGCCTCGCTGGCCGAATTCTTGCGGAAGGGCCGCCGTCTGAAGTGATAACAACAGAGGTGTTAAGCCTGACCTATGGCGCTGAGATGCCGGTGATCCACTATGACGGTATGACCATCGTGGCAGAGAGCCCGCATTCTTACGGCCGGACCGGTTGGGACAATGGTATTACAGAGGTCCCTCCGGTTCATGTTCATGAGCCAGGAGGCAACCCTAAAGAAGAGATCGGACACCTCCGCCGACAGGGGTTCGACCCGGAGATAGAGGCCCGACACGTACGAGTTCATCGAAACGAGCCGGGGTCCGATGTCAATCACGACCATGAACATATGGCTCGTCGCCCGAGTGATGCGGATTGTCCGCATGGACACGAAATGGATTCGTGCGGAAAGGAAAAAAATGTTTGAGCCATTCGATTATCAGTTTTTTGTACGTGGGATGATTGCGGCAACCTTGGTTGGTGGCCTCTGCGGAATGATCGGTGTTTATATTGTGTTGAAGCGCATGTCATATATAGGACATGGCCTGTCACATGCTGTACTTGGTGGAGCAGTAGTCAGCTTCGTTCTGTCCATCAACTTTTTTATTGGGGCAACCGTCTGGGGTTTCTTCTGCGCTCAGCTTATCGCTCTGACGGCCAAAAAACGTAAGATCGCTGCTGATGCCGCGATTGGAGTGATAACCACAGCAAGTTTTGCCTTAGGTATCGTACTGATAAGCCGTTACAAGTCCTTCACTCGCGACTTTGAAGCTGCTCTATTCGGGAACATATTGGGAGTGAGCGTGGGAGACCTAGTGGCCATTGTTGTAGTGGCTTTGGCTACTATTGCCGTTCTTTTCATGGTCTATAAGTTTTTTCTGTTCGCTACATTCGACGGAGAGGTGGCTCAATTTTATGGCGTGCCTACCGGATGGGTAGAGACTCTATTTTCGTTGGTTTTAGCAGCCACGATCGTAGTGTCTATGCAAGTTTTGGGAGTGCTGCTAATTGCTGGTGCCACTGTGATTCCGCCTGTGTCGGCTCGTATGTTGAGTGATCGGTTCTCAAATGTGTTGCTACTTTCGACGGGCTTGGGGGCTATATGCGGATTCGTGGGGATATACCTTAGCTTCTTCATAGATGTTTCCTCAGGAGCGTCGGTTGTGTTGGTTGAGGCCGCGGTGTTTTCTATGGTTATGGCCTACACGAATCTCCGGCCAAGGCGAGTTCCTAGTCCAGTTCAAGACGCCCACGGCCTTAGCGTTGGCTAACTTAGCAACTGTGAATTGGGTTAGCAGTGGTGGAGAAATTGGACTTTAAGTTATGACCATAACGGCATATAACTTGTCCCATATTGGTCTTCGAACACAATGGTAATAAGGTCGGCTGGGTCGGACCTCATGACGTCACCGGAGTTATGCATACCAATGGCTATTCCAATCCCACGAGGGGTTTGATCTGGCACATCAAATTGGCATCTGGTTGCTTCATTAGAATCAGATTATTGGACAATGTTCATAAATCACGGATGGGCGTCATCGAAACTGCTACGTGCTAGCTAAACATCATGGATTTGACGTCGGTTGGAGTAACGAACAGGTACGTCACAGCCAAGACCATCCCAAAACAGCGGGGCTGGCGTACTGCGATGCTGGGATCGCTTTTTCGAGTATTTCAGCTCTATAACCGAAGATTAAATGGTAAAGGTTATTTTATTTTCGCTATGTTTGACACCTTTAATCTAAATGACATCTGCACTATTTGGTTTGAGGTAACATCGTCAAGGAGGCTGAGGAGTCTGGACTTTCGTGGTATTGCCTGGCATCGTCAGACAACTTGCATCAATAGCGCGGATTGATTAGTGTCTAAGATGGAAATAGTGATTAAATGCAAAATGTGATTGTGAAGGGAGTTTCCTTTGTCTATAGAATCAGTTGCCATCCTTAGCCCTGGAGACATGGGGCATGCTATAGGACAACTACTCAAAGAACATGAAATGCGGGTTTTGACCTGTTTGTCTGGCCGTAGTACTCGGACGAAAGAACTTTCTGAAAAGGCCGGAATTGAAAACTTACCGAATCTAAATGCATTGGTAGAAGAGTCAGACGTTTTAATGTCTGTTACTGTCTCTGGAGCTGTGCCCGGGCTTTGCCATGAGATAGCTGACTCAGTGAAAGCCACTGGTACTAATCTTCTGTTCGCAGAATGCAACGCCATTGCTCCTTCGTTGAGTGCTGAAATGAAAAATGTGTTGAATGAAGGAGGAGCGCGTTACGTGGACGCTTCAATCATTGGGGGGCCACCTCGTAACGGTTCTAGCCCTAGACTGTATGTCTCGGGCGATAACTCTGGTGATATGGAACAACTTCGTGAATATGGGCTGGACGTCCGTAACCTCGGAGGCCAATTAGGTCGCGCTTCTGGTATCAAGATGTGCTACGCAGCGATGACCAAGGGTACTGCTGCTTTGCACACGGAGCTTATGATAGCTGCTGAGAAAATGGGCCTTAGTGAAGAACTCATGGTCGAATTTTCTAGTGGCCATAAACCGGTGGTCGATCGTATGGAGAGTTGGATTCCATCGATGCCCGCTAAGTCTCGCCGTTGGGTCAGTGAGATGGAAGAGATTGAAGCCACGTTCCGAGAATTGGGTTTAACTCCGAATATCTTTAAAGGCGTGGCTGATATGTATCGAATGATCGGTGCAACCTCTCTGGGTGATGAAAACCCAGAAACTAGGGACAGAAACCGTGACTTGGCAGAGACCATCCGCATAATAGCGGAAGCAGCAGGGAACTGACCTCTGTTCAGCTGCGAAATCGTGGAAGTAGAGCCGCGTTCGGAACTTTATCTCCAGCGAAGAGATTTGGTGAACGGAGTACGTCTCCCTTAATCGTTATTCTGATACAACGCCGGGGTCTATCTACTCTCTCTACATGAACATACTATAAATCTGGTTTATGGATTGCTCATTTACCGAAATGAATTTGGTTGAGTATAAAAGCCATGTAAAAACAATTTCTCCACCACTGATTTTGGACTGTGCGAGGTCATATCCACATATATTTTTGTCCGGTTCTCTGGAATGCGACTCGATTTATCTTACGAAGGAAACCGAAGTCCGCTATTCGTGAATCACCCGGTGAACTGTCGATGTTTCTGTTTTAGTAATGTGATTAGCGGTAAATTTTTGTCATTGCCTGATGAGATACTCATTGGTATATTCGTTTATATCTATATACACCAGAGAGAAAAATGACTCAAACCGCGACAAACTCGAGAGCCCTTATTCCTGAAGCCAATCTTGATTTCGACGCGATCGTAATCGGAGCCGGTGTGGCAGGCCTTTATCAGCTTTATAGATTACGGAATCTCGGTATGAGGGTTCAGTTGTTCGAGGCGGGTACAGGAGTGGGTGGGACCTGGTATTGGAATCGCTACCCTGGCGCTCGATTCGATTCGGAAAGTTATTCGTACGGATATTCTTTTTCACAAGAACTTCTTGACGAATGGGACTGGTCCGAACATTTTGCATCACAACCCGAAATTCTTCGTTACCTTCAACATGTCGCGGACAAATTTGATTTGTACAAAGACATCCAATTCTCTAGTGAGGTAAAGTCAGCGACTTATAGAGACGATACAAGGAGCTGGGAAATCCAGCTGCAAGATGGTAGCAAATTCAAATGTAGGTTCCTAATTACGGGAATCGGGCTACTCTCTCAACCGACGTTACCTAAAATTCCTGGGATAGATTCTTTTAAAGGTCAGTCGTTTCACACTTCACGGTGGCCGCATGAATCCGTGAGCTACTCGGGTAAGAGAGTGGCAGTGATTGGAACTGGCGCCACCGGCGTACAAACTATTCAAGAGATCTGCAAGGACGTCGGCCATCTAACGGTATTTCAACGTCGGCCTAATTGGTGCGCTCCGCTACACAACGCAAAGATCGAACCCGATGAGATGAAAGAGATACGGGCCGGTTACGAAGAGATCTTTGAAACTTGCAACCAAACGGCTGCGGGGTTTTTACACACTGCTGACTCACGTTCTACGTTCGAGGTTTCAGCAGATGAGCGATACGAGTTTTGGGAGAATCTATACGCCAGTAAAGGGTTCGGTATCTGGCAGGGTAATTTCAAAGACGTCTTAATCGATCCAAAGGCAAACGAAGCGATGTCAGAGTTCGTTGCGAACAAAATTCGTCAACGTGTAGAAGACCCTGATACCGCAGAGAAATTGATTCCTAAAGATCATGGATTTGGGACAAGGCGAGTGCCTTTGGAAACGAGATATTACGAATCATACAACCGGGACAACGTTGAATTGGTCGATATCATTGATACACCGATTGAAAAAGTCACTCCCGACGGGATCGTTACTACAGATAGGTCATTTGAATTTGATCTTATAATCTACGCGACAGGGTTCGATGCAATATTAGGTAGTTATAACAAGATAGAGATTTCGGGCGTCCATGGTCGTAGATTAAAAGATCAATGGGATGACGAATTATCCACTTTCCTCGGAATCCAAATTAATAACTTCCCCAACCTATTTATGATTCTTGGCCCCCATGCGCTGTTGGGTAACAACCCCCGAAGTATTGAATTCAATGTTGAGTGGATAACTGATCTGATTGGCCATATGACGGCACGAAATCTTACCCGAGCAGAAGCGACAGCTGAAGCGGTTGAAAGTTGGTACCAACACGTATTGGAACAGGGAGAAGGACTTTTGGCTAATCAGATCGACTCTTGGATGACCGGTGTAAACAGTAATCTGGATGGCAGACAGAAAAGGATTATTGCTCGTTATAGCGGTACACAAACTTCTTATCGACAACGTTGCAACGAAGTTGTTGAAAGCGGATACGCAGAACTAAATTTAATGTAATCAGTAAGCTGCTTAACAAAAACAGTATTTCGTGTAGTTTTGCTGAGGTCAAATAAGTACAGACGAGACCATTCTACCTTTGAACAATACTATACGTTGGCTATAAAGGGATATTTAGATGATTGGCAATGATATTTGTTTTCTGACGGCTACGGAAATACGCGATAATATCCGCGACCGCAGCCTGTCAGCTGTCGAAGTTATGGAAGCACATCTGACTCAAATTGAGAAGGTGAATCCGACTGTTAATGCAATCGTCACCCTTCTTCCTGATGTGGCGATCGAAGGGGCCAAAGCCGCGGATGATGCGATTTCTAAAGGGGACGATTTAGGACCGCTTCATGGACTCCCCACAGCTGTGAAGGATCTGACGTTGACCAAGGGTATTCGGACGACATTCGGGTCACCGATATATAAAGACAACGTTCCAGATAAAGATGCGATTATCGTCGAGCGGATCAAAAAAGCCGGGGCAATTATCATCGGTAAAACGAATACGCCCGAGTTTGGTGCCGGCTCCAATACATTTAATCCCGTATTCGGCGCGACACTTAACCCTTATGACATTTCCAAGACATGCGGTGGCAGCAGCGGAGGGGCTGGAGTTTCATTAGCTTGCAGGATGTTGCCTATAGCTGACGGAACCGATCTAGGTGGCTCATTGCGTAACCCGGCCAATTTTAACAACGTGGTCGGTTTACGGCCTTCACCCGGTAGAGTCCCAGGGGTTTCGCCGCTGGGGTGGAGTACTCTGGCTGTACAAGGACCAATGGCGCGTACTGTGGCGGATTTGGCGCTACATTTAAGTGCAATTGCTGGACCTGACAATCGTTCTCCGATATCCATCGAACAGCCCGGAATCAGCTTTGCTAGGATATTGGAGCGGGATTTCGCTGGAGTTCGTATTGCATACGTGAGTGATGTTGGCGGTCTCCCAGTCGACCCGAAAGTAACCTCGATAATTAGGACCAGTGTAGGAGTTCTTGAATCTCTTGGTTGTGTTGTAGACGAGACAGCCCCCGATTTTAGCAATGCTGACGAAGTGTTTAAAACCCTCCGAGCCTGGGGTACGGCATCTTTAAGGTCTGAATTACTGGAACAGCACAGAGATTTGATCAAAGGTACGATAATCGGTGAGATTGAGAGCGGACTGAAGTTAACAGCAAGCGATGTGGGTCAAGCCGAAAAGATGAGAACCGCTTATTTCGACAGAGTAAATGCTTTCATGGATACCTATGAATTCATGATTATGCCTGTTAATCAAGTACCTCCATTTGATGCCACAACGGAGTATCCAACCGAGATAAATGGAGTACTGATGGAGTCGTATATTGATTGGATGAAATCATGCTACTACATCAGTGCGCTCGGTCATCCTGCTTTATCTGTGCCATGTGGTTTTACTCCCGAAGGCCTTCCAGTTGGTTTACAAATAGTTGGACGTCACCACGATGACTACGGCGTACTTCAGCTAGCAAATGCATTTGAGCAGGCAACTATGCTCGGAGACCGGTTGCCGGGAATCCTTGGGAAATAGTTACACCAAAAGGGATATTTGGAAATATTGGGTTATCACTAGAAAATTAAAGAGACCCTGCGGCGTTAATCTCCGCAGGGTCTCTTTAATTTTCTAAGCTTGGTAGAAGGGGATTTAGGCTTCGGTTTGTTCGGTTACGCTGCCTTTCTTCTGGATTGTGATATGGGCCATAGAAGTAGCATCGGGTGCGCCGTGGAAGTGGTTTTCGCCGGCGGGAATTAGAACGACATCACCTTCAACTATGCTTAAGGTTTCGTTGTCTGTACCGACAGATCCGACGCCTTCGGTGATGATCAGGATCTGGTCTCCGGAATGCTTATGGAACTTGGTCCGTGCTCCGGCATCAAAGCTCCTGATACCGAAGGTGAAGTCGTTGCTATCGCCTGATTCCAAGATTTCTTGGGCCCAGACCTGGGTGCCGGTCATTAGACCGCCGCTGCCCAGGGCACTCATCTCCGCTTTCGTCTTCCTTACACTGCTCATGGTGACTTTCTTCACGGCTTACTCCTGCTGTTGACCCAGACGGGGCTGGGGAAATTAACGGTTACAATCATACATACGGCCCTTGTGTAAGTCCAATGACTTGCTATTGCTAGAGTTAGGGCTTCGCACCTAATCTAGACGCCTGGCTGATTTTAATAGACCAAATAAAAAAGTCACGAAGTCGTAAAACTACTACGTGACTTTTTAAGCTCAGTGGCCTGGACCGGAAGCACTTAGGCTTCGGTTTGTTCAGTCTCGCTTCCCTTTACAGTGACGGTGATGTGGGCCATGGAAGTAGAGTCAGGTGCGCCGTGCCAATGGTTCTCACCAGCGGGGATTACGACCACATCTCCCTCAGTGACGGTCAGGGATTCGGTGTCGTTGGCGACGGTACCGGTGCCCTCAGTCACAATCAATATCTGGTCGCCAGAATGCTTGTGGAATTTGTTCCTCGAACCAGCGTCAAATGCTACGATCGCGAAGTTGAAATTGTTGCTGTCTTCTGGATTCAAGATGGACTGCCGCCAGACTTGAGTTCCAGTCATAAGACCCCCGCTGCCTAGGTCATTCATCTCGGCTTTGGTCCTTGCTACGCTGCTCATTGTTACTTTTTTCATTGATTCCTCCTCTTACTGATCTGCCTGTGGTGGGGAAATTTACCGATCATAATAATACATTCGACTCTGGAGTAAGTCCACTTCAAAATGTCTGCCAGGAGAGGTTTCTGTTCAACCTGCTCTTCGCATATCTTCAAGTGACTCGGCTATGGTCCGGGACAGGTCGCTTGGGCGATTGGCAAATTCTGGTGTAGGGTACCATTCGTAGTCAAAACTTCGGAGTACGTTGCCTTCAATGCTGCATCTCAGATTAGATACGATGACCTTGAAACCGAGACGTTGGGTTGCTTTTTCAGCCAGCATTTCAAGGACGACATCTGGACAGTCAAACACGACTAGGAAGCCACCTTCTTTTTTGCCGTCGCTCACTCGACTGCGAAACACCTGGCCGAGCTTCTCCACTTCGACAATTGTGTATTCACGTTCCGGAACGTCGTGATCGGGCCACCCGATGCTTATGGGCCCGCCTATTTCCCAATGGTGCATATTATCTAGTCTGAAACCGTACGTTCGTTAGTTGTGGCAAGTCTGGCACCGCCCTTGAATACTACGTCTACGTTACGGAGGTTTTCCAAGTCTTGTGCCGGGTCTCCGTTTACTACCAGCAGATCGGCTTGTTTCCCAGCTTCCACTGTGCCAATGGAATCGGCAATCCCAAGGGCTAAAGCAGGGCTGCGTGTGCTGGCATGGATTGCGTCAATCCTAGATAACCCTGCCCTGTGGAGTGACATGACTTCTCCTTGGAAGTCACCGAAAGGATAATAACTCCACCCACAGTCTGAGCCTCCGACCAACTTTACTCCAGCTTCTATTAGGGCTCTGAACTGTGCTCTGGAATTCTCGCCGGAAACCCTGGAGCGTTCGAGCCTCTGATTCTCGTCCTCAGTCAATCCTCGCTCGTTCTTGATTCGAATCAGTCGGTCGCGGTTGGCCTGGCCTAGGCCCATGGTCGGGTTTAGGTAAACCTCAGAGGCCGCAAGCCGTTCGGCGGTTTCCTGGTCATATCGGTATTGGCCGTCATTGTCATAGAAAGAGCAGTGCAAAATGGCATCTACGTCTGCATCCAATGCCGCGTTAATTGCATCAGTGCAACGGCAGTGGGCCAGAACGGGTCGGCCACGGTTGTGGGATTCGTACACGATGGCCTTTAACTCATCTACTGAATAGGCAGCACGGTACGGGTCGCTTGTAGAGGTGCTCCCACCAGAAGCGGCAATCTTGATGAAGTCGGCTCCTTGTTTTACTAAATTCCGGACCATTTTTCTAACTTCGGCGACTCCGTCAGCCTCGCCACCCATGTAGTAGAGATGCCCTCCGGTCACCGTGAGAGGAGGGCCCGATACTAGTACCCTAGGGCCTTCAACCAGGCCCGCCGACAGGCCTTCTTTTAGAGCAAAGCCGGTCCGGTTCCAAGAACCGCAGTCGCACATGGTGGTAACGCCAGATGCGATTGCAGTTGCCGCGTTACGTGCTGACCGAAGGAGACGGATTTCATCGTTGTCGTCTAGGTTTATTTGTTCGCCGGTCCTGCCGTCACCGGGCATGTTGGTGTGAGTGTGGATATCGAACAATCCGGCCAGCAACGTGCCGCCAGGAAATTCCATTATTTCCTTGGTCGCGCCGTTTGAATCCAGGTTGTCGGCATCTGCTGCGGAGCCGACCCACTTGATAGAATTACCTTGAATAGCTACCGCCTTTCCCTCTTGAGGTTGGGTGCCGATTCCGTCTATCAGTTTGCCCGGTAAGATAACCCTGAGGATGTTGTTGTCCTGAGGCAACGCATTACTCCTGCATTAGAGATTTTGCTGTTAGTCCAGGTACATTTAGGAGAACTATTTGTATTCTGTTACGGTAGGAGAGAGAGTTTCTTTGACTAAAGCCCAGCCTTGCGCCATAGTGCGTTCCGGATACGGATTTTGTTTACTCTCCCGGAATACCTTTATCCGCACGAAAACCGGACCCTTCTGGCGCATCACGTCTTCCAGGCCGATGAGTAACTCTTCTAACTTATCGAACTCGTAAGATTTGGCGTAACCTGAACTCATTGCTATCTGAGCCAGGTCCATATTGTCCATTTCCTTGATGGGGATTCCTGATGTAGAAGAACTTGCGACGTCATCGAATACAAAGTGAACCAGGTTTTTTGGATTTGACTCCCCGATAGTCGCCAGACCACCGAGATTGGTTCTAAGGGTAGAATCACAATCCAAAACTAAAACTTTGCCTTCCGGCTGGGCCAAGGCCAACCCCAACCCCACCGCAGGGGCACGGTCCATGCAATCAGATAGGTCAACGTCCAGGTCTCGCCGGCTTGATACCTGACTCCAGTCTCGTAGAGCAGATGAGGTGGAGACGACTAGTGCTTCACTTCGGTGGAAGTTCACCGCCTTGGTCGCTTCCATCGATGAGATTACCGGCCCCCTCGATCTTTTCCTTCGACGTGTCGTCACTGGAGCTGTTCTCCTTCCGTATTTGGTAGTTACCACCGAACTTGGCGAACATATCCCGCCAAACTCCGGTCATCAGATACATTCCTACTATGATGATGGCTCCACCTAGAATCCCAGTCAGGATATTAGACGTTTCAAACGCCTGAAACAGGAGCCAGAATCCAAGAGCCATAACGGCATAGGCACCAATTCTGGGAAACAATCCACCTTTCATAATACGCTGAGCCATCCTTGGTTACTGTAGTTGGTGACCGTACGCCCTAACCACTTCCAGTTCGTATAAAAATAAACCGGGGCAGACAAAATCACTTTACCCCGGTTTGAGATTCGGTTGTGCCGTTTAGATTAAGGACTAGTGCTTTGCCCAATGCCTCGGGCATGTCGGCGATGACCGGGTGGGCAGTCCTACCGGTGGGCGGGCCGAAATAATCCAGAGTATCTTTGATCTGAGGTTCGATTAAGAGGTGTACGAATATCGCTCCATCTGTGGTTAATGCTACGTCGATACCGCTGGTCATATCTTCTAGACTGTCAAAGCTGAAGACCTTGGAGTACCCGGCAGACTTGGCCCAGTCCACCTCGTTAATATAGCTGTGGAATGAGGACGCTGCATTATAATTCCACACGGGAAAATGAGTCAAATCAGCGCGCTAAACTTATTCTACGATTCGGATATCTTTTTTGGCTTCGTTCCACGGTTTACTATCCGGTATATTCTCAGCCGCTAACTCTATCCGAACAGACCCTTCTCCTGGTGTGACCAATAATGCTTGATCTGGCAGCACATTCACTAAATCAACCAAACGGCAATCGGTTGCAGACAACGCTTTTTCTAATGAATTGATTATTGCTGCGTGTCCATCGGGACTGAGATAGTAATTGGTGACGAAATCCAAGTCTGTGCTTGAGGAGAGGCCCGTGATTCGGTCGAACCCGCGTTTGGCGAAAATCATCGGAGCAGCCATATTCTGAACCAGATGCAACCAAAGGGTTCCTTCACCTTGGATGTGTAATTGAATCAGATTGCGTGCTGTCTCCAAAAGCGTGTCTGCCTGTTCTGAAGTCAATGCCTCTGGTATCGGTGTCCTGGGTTTTGGGGCTGTTAGGTAGTTGTAGTAAGCGTTCAGTACCTCTTGGATGGCGACTTCCTCAGGTTGCACGTGCAACCGCAGTTGTGCCCCATCCATGTAGTTTGTGATCCGCCCCAGCAGCCAGTCCAGCATCAGCGGGTTTTCAATGACGGGTTCTGGTAGCGGGAAAGTACCTACGTCTGTGGACAATGGTTTTTGAATAGCTGCGTTTGAATTGTCTATGTGTCCGTTGGCAAGGTATATGGGTATCAAGAAAGACGGGTGATCCTGCTGAACCAGCTTTCCGAAAGCAAGCAGGTAGTTGAAGCGTGCTAGGGCAACAGAAAGCGGGTCAGAGTCCATTCCTCGAATCTGGTCTGGAGCTTTAAATATGGTGTCCATCGGGTCACCGTCGGAAGATGCAATATCGTGAGCCATAGTTTCAATCGCCGCGCAAAGAAATGCACCGGTGCCACAAGCCGTGTCTAGCAAAGACAGATTTGATTGGTCAGCCAGACCTAATTCATGTTTGACAATGTACTCGGCTAACCATCGTGGTATTGTTTGCCGCGCCGGAGCTAGTTGCTGGAATATTGAATCTAAAGCACCAGGGTATGCATCGTTGAAATTGTACCGTTCCGCCGCGTCAGCCAAATTTTGGATGGTTTCCAAGACGAGTTCACCCAGATTCAATTCCCATATACTTTCACTTAGTAGCCAGGAAAAAATGTCGCCCTCTCCGAAATTACTGATTCCACGGCGGGTGAAATAATCGGAGTTCACTATTTCTAGCAGTTCTTCATTATCGAAGATAGGACTAGCCGGAGCGACGAAACAGCGGGCGGTTATACGGGCTAATAAAGCGAGGTAAGTCTGGTTTGTGAAACTGGACTCATCTGTGGTCAGTTCTACGGAAGTTAGACGCCGGAACCGCTGCCATTCCCGAAATCTGGCTGCTACCGACGGTACATGGTTGGCTTGTTGGTAGATAGATGTGAGTCGTTCAGTGGTCTCATTAAATATAGAACTGTTTGGGCCAAATGCATCTTCTATGGCGCCAGATCCAGGATGGTCTTGGTTGGGTAGAGAGGAGGCCAGTTTAGAACTCCGCACTTTTGGGTGTTCTGGGGAATGGTATGACATCTCTGATGTTGGACACACCAGTTATAAACTGGACCGTGCGCTCAAAACCCAATCCAAATCCAGAATGGGGAACCGTTCCGTAACTCCTCAAGTCCAGATACCAGGAGTATTCGTCGTGGGATATACCTGATTCGTTCATTCGGCCTTCCAGTATCTCACGGCGTTCTTCGCGCTGACTGCCGCCGATAATCTCACCGATCCGCGGGACCAAAACGTCCATGGCACGGACAGTTTCCCCATCATCGTTCAATCGCATGTAGAATGCCTTAATGTCTTTTGGGTAGTCAGTAACAATTACCGGACGTTGTATCATGGTTTCAGTCAAATATCGCTCGTGCTCGGATTGGAGGTCGATGCCCCAATCGACTGGATATTCGAATGTCTGGCTTGACTTCTTAAGTAGGTCGACAGCCTCAGTGTATGTTAAGCGTTCAAACTGTGAGTTAGCGATGCTATCTAAGGTGGATATGGTACTGTTATCGTACCATTTGTTGAAAAATTCCATGTCTTCAAGGCAGTTCGCTAGCACATGGCTGCACAGGCGTTTTAAAAAGTCTTCTGCCAACTCGGATAGTCCGTCTAACTGGCAGAAGGCTACCTCTGGTTCGACCATCCAGAACTCGGCTAGATGACGGGAAGTGTTTGAATTCTCAGCACGGAAAGTTGGCCCAAAAGTATAGACATCGGAAAGGGCCATAGCGAATATTTCCGCCTCAAGCTGACCGCTTACAGTTAGGAATGTGGGCCGGCCAAAAAAATCGTCTTCATGTTTGACCGCGCCGTTATCTTTGGGAACGTCATTAAGGTTTAGCGTTGTCACCTGGAACATGGAACCTGCACCCTCCGCGTCACTGGCGGTGATGATTGGTGTTTGAATGAATTGGAATCCACGCTCCTGGAAGAAGGTGTGAATCGCGTAGGCTAATGAGTTCCGTACCCTGGCCATAGCACCGAAGGTGTTGGTCCGTGGCCGAAGGTGGGCAATTTCACGCAGAAATTCAGGGGAGTGTCGTTTTTTCTGCAGAGGATAAGAATCGGGGTCGGATTCACCCAAGACGGTCAGTGTATTGGCTTGTATTTCAAACTTCTGTCCTTGTCCCGGAGACTCTACCAAGACCCCTTGAACACTAACACTGCAGCCTGTGGTAAGTGTTGCCGCGGCGTCGTGGCCAGGATTTGTCTCGTCCACGACTATTTGCAGGTCCTGGAGGGTTGACCCGTCGGTAATTTGGACGAATGTAACCGATTTGGATGACCGACGGGTTTTTACCCAACCTTGGACTAAAACTTCGTCATCAGGCTTTTTCTGAGTGAGAATTTCTTTGATTTTGGAGCGCTGCATCAGCGCCTCCTGGTAGTTTCAGAGTTTATTTCAAAACTTATGAAAGCTTATCTTGACGATTAGGTGTTAGGAATGCCAGAAGCTATTGACAGGTAGTATATATCTCGATATATCTGTGGATCGCTTGGATTCCGATACAATGCAACACCTTGTCACGCAGGCCCATTTCTCCTCGAAAACGAGCCTTGCTACTTCGTTAGTATAACCGTTTGGGGAAATCTACGGGTAAATTTAACTCCATAATCTTTTAAAGAAATGGCAGCCAGATATGCGATAAGAGGTATAGCAAGACAGATATAAAGATGTTTCGCTTGGTATCTCTTGTGAGGTCGGGTTTCAATCCTCAGTGGTAACCAACAGTGAGAACCTTTTGTTTTCGGAGCAATGGTTAAAGAGTGGGCCGGGATTTGTTCCAATCTGTAGCGATTTCGTAGGCATGGGCGGCTTTGAGTAGGGTTTCTTCAGAAAAATGGGGGCCGATGAATTGCATACCAACCGGTAATCCATCTGAGAAACCACAAGGGATGGATAACCCTGGCAGGCCGGCTATGTTCACCGGTAATGTGCAAGCGTCAATCAGATACATTTGTACGGGGTCACCAACTTTCTCACCGATTTTGAAGGCTGTGACCGGAGAGGTGGGCGTAATCAATGCATCTACTTCGCGGAACACCTGATCAAAATCCTGCCTGATCAGAGTCCGAGCCTGTTGGGCTTTAAGGTAGTAGGCATCGTAATATCCAGTGGACAGGGCATATGTGCCTAGCATTACCCTGCGTGTGACTTCGGGGCCAAACCCGAACTCGCGGGTTTTCTCCAGGGCTTCCCAAAGGTCATTGGTGCCCTGGTAGGAATATCCGTATTTGACGCCGTCATAACGCGCCAGGTTGGCTGAGCATTCTGATGGAGCGATGATGTAATAGCAGGCGAGGGCGTAGCGGGTGGTGGGTAGCGAGACTGGATGTATGGAAGCGCCGAGTTCTTCTAGTTTGGCTATCGCCTCATCAATCACTTGACGGACGCCTGATTCCATGCCGTCGACGAAATACTCTTCTGGTATTCCTAACTTGAGGCCATTAATCTCTTGACCCAGGTTAGACGTGTAATCTTTCTGTTCCCGGACTACTGATGTCGCATCTTTTGCGTCATGTCCGGCGATTGCGTTCAAAACGAAAGCGCAGTCTTTGACTGATCTTCCAACTGGGCCGACCTGATCCAACGACGAAGCAAATGCGACCAACCCGTATCTACTGACAAGCCCATATGTGGGTTTCAGGCCTACCACTCCGCAGAGGGAAGCTGGTTGTCTAACGCTTCCTCCGGTGTCTGAGCCTAAGGAAAAAATGGTCTCGCCGGAGGCTACGGAAGCAGCAGCACCTCCGCTGCTTCCTCCGGGGACTCGTTCTAGATCCCAGGGGTTTCGGGTGGGGTGGAATGCAGAGTTTTCACAGGATGACCCCATAGCGAATTCGTCCATGTTGCCTTTACCTAGCATTACCGCGCCTTGATTGGACAATTTTTCCACCACTGTGGCGTTGTAGACTGGGATGAAATTCTCCAACATCCGTGAGGCGCAGGTGGTCGGCACTCCCTCGGTGCATAAAACATCCTTGATTTGTACTGGAATGCCAGTTAAAGGGAGGCTGTCCCCGGCCGCCAGTAGACGGTCTGCATGGGCAGCTTGAGACAGCGCAATCTCCGGAGTTATGGTCAAGAAAGATTGGACTTCATCCTCGACTGCATTTATGCGATCCAAGCAGGCCTGAGTCAGTTCGACCGAACTAATTTGCTTGGACGTTAGCTGGTCGTGAGCTTCTTGGATACTAAGCCAATTTAGTTTCTCCAATGCCCCTATTCCTCCAACACCGAGTTAACACGGAAGAATTCTCCCTCTCGGCGCGGTGCGTTTTTCAGCACATCGTCGTGATCTAGTGAATCTTGTGCCTGGTCATCACGCATCACTGTTTGCAGACCACCTGCGTGTCCAGTGGGAGTTACACCGGTGGTGTCCAGTTCATTCAGCACTTCAAACTGTTCTAGGATTTGGGAAAGCTGGTCGCCAAACATCATAATCTCATCTTCAGTGAGACCAATCCGTGCTAAGGATGCAATGTGTTTTACTTCTGATCGTTCTAACGGCATGCCGGAACCTCGTTTGTTTAAGCAAGGGTTTTGATATGCAATCTACGCGTGCGAATGGCCACGGTATTATTTGGTCTATTCTTTATCTTCCATGCTGGGGTTATTGTTTTCTGAGCCGTGACCGTGATTCTCTAATTCTACTGAGTTATCGGAGGCATTCGTACTGTTGCATTGGCAGATATTGGAGTTGGCGTTTCACTTCCACGTCTATTTAATGGCCTTTCCCCACCGAAAGGTCAAGCTAAAGGTCTAAGAGGGCTGGGCATTTCACCCGAATTTTATGGTTAGGCCAATGGATCAGCACCTTTGCAACCTTGGTTATTCCGGCTGTATCTCGCACCGATTGCTTGACATAATCTATTTTACGTTCAACTCTATCCAACAGGCTGCAGAAGACTGGTTTTGTCGCCACAATAACTATACGCAGAATGTCGACGGAAATCACCAAAAGAACGGTTGGATATCTCATTCAGATACGGACGGTGCTAAAAACACTGGTTCGGCTTATGCTGTCGCTATCGTCGTTGCTAATTAAGCGTTTGTAACCTAGATGCTTCGGTAATAGAACATCACTGAGGATTTCACAGTTCACAGTTTACTTGCCGTTATGTTCGGAGTGGAAATCTTAGGTTGAAAGCTCTTAAAGTCGGTTTCGGAGAAGTTCGGTTTTCCCGGGGGTTGACCGTGTTACCTCGACGTTAGTTAATGTATCATTGGGCGGTTCCTCTGATGGATGAAATATCTTCCATGAAGAGTTTAAGAATGTTTAAGGCTTGAAACCTTTGGTAAGCATGCTTCGATCGATATTTAACTGGCGTCTACGGACGCCCTTTTATTATGGGTGGTTGGTTCTGGGCATAACAGCTTTAGCTACCTTTGCTGCCAGCGGCCTCACACAGGTGGTCCTAGGCGGTGTCCAGGTCTATATCACTGATGAGAGCGGCTGGGATGAGGGGAGTCTGGCGTACGCTGCTTCTATAGGCACTTGGACTTCTGGTATGATCGCGCCGTTTATTGGTCGCTTAGCAGACAGATTTGGCCCCCGTTGGCTGATGCCTTTTGGGCTGGTTGTTGCCAGCGGGGCATTTTTTGTTATTGCCGGATCTAATGCGGTCTGGCAGTTCTATGGTGGTTATGTGATTGGTAGGGCGGTCAGTAATCCGGTTCTAGTCGGATTGGTTCCCAGGACGGCTGCCGTGAACTTTTTCCGGCAACGGCGCAATATGGCGCTGGCTTTGGTTTCAATTTTCAGACCCACTGCTGGTGCTGTAAACATCCAGATAATCTCTTTGATTGCAAGACATCAGGGCTGGCGTGCCGCGTATCGCTACCTAGGTGTTTTAAGTCTCCTCATAATCCTACCAGTGGTTCTTTTCGTTAGGCGCCAACCTGAAGATATTGGACTCCTACCAGACGGTGCACGCGCTGATCAGGCTCAAGAAACTACAAGTGTCTCTAGAGCTAGATCGTTTACTCCAGAGTTTAGTTGGACTGCGCGAGAAGCCGTAAAAACCCGTGCATTTTGGATTTTATTGATCATTACCGCTTTGGGAACATTAGCCTCAGCCGCCACAGGCTTTAGCATGGTGCCGTATTTGGTTCAAGATGCAAGTTTGTCCACCGCATCCGCGGCGGGGGTACTGAGCTTTGCTACGTTCCTGGCGGTGGCCAACCTGTTCTGGGGGTATCTGGCGGACCGGATCACGCCGCGCCGATGTTTGATTGTTATGATGATCGGAGCAGGCGTTATGATGATATATCTAATGACAGTCAATTCGGTTAGCCAAGCCCTGTTGTTTGCTGTGTTATGGGGCGTATTTTCCGGGGGGTTGGGTTCGTTGGAGAATATGGTGTTGGCGGAGTATTTTGGGCGTGAGTCTTATGGAACCATCCTTGGGGTTTTCTCTCCCCTTCAGATGGTTGCGTTAGGACTGGGGCCGGCATTGGCATCAACTGCCAGATCGTTGGCTGGGGATTTTTACCCGTTATATATAGCAATGGCTGCGGCATACTTTGTTTCTGCAGTCTTGATGTTTGTCGCGAAACCGCCTCGGCGTCCTATAAGAGAGATCGCCGAGGCAAACATTCCACCAGCTTAGTCGCGGTTACTGACTGCTGGTTTGAGCCGGCGGAGCTAGTTCATTTCCGAGCCACCGGAAACACTGATAGAGAGTCCGGTCACGTAATCAGATTCTGCAGAAGCCAAGAAGGCTGCCATTCGCGCGATGTCGTCACCCTGGGCAATCCGACCCATGGGCACGCGGAAGGCCCGTTCGCGGACCATATCAGCCCTAAACTCCTCACCAGACTCTCCTTCAGGTGCTAGGGCTCCAGCAATAAAGTCCACTCTCTCAGTATCAACCAAGCCTGGGCAGATGGCGTTAACGTTGATTTTGTGCTCCGCCATTTCCTGGGCCATCGCCTGAGTCCATCCCACTACTGCGAATTTTGAGGCGCAATATGCTGCGTACTTCGCAATACCTTTTTTACCTGCCCCTGATGAGATGTTAATTATCTTGCCGCCACCACCTCGATTGACCATGTGAGTGGCAACCGCCTTTGAGACAAGATACGTGCCACGTACATTGACTCGTTGCACCTCGTCAAAAGCTTCCTCTTCCAATTCTAAAATCAACACGCGGTCTTTACCTGGCCTAGATCCGGCGTTGTTCACGAGGATGTCTATTTTGCCGAACTGATCTAGGCTTTTGGCCACCATGTCTGCCACTTGCACGCTGTCGGAGACGTCAGAAAATAAGCCAAGGGACTGGCGTCCCTTGGCCTCTATCTCCTCAACAACGCTACGCAATCCGTTCCAACCTGTAGCCCGGTCTTCGGCACGAATGGCCGTGGCACTGGCTTCGACGTCGGTGACAATCACATCTGCTCCCTCATCAGCTAAACGTAGAGCAATACTGCGTCCTATGCCGTGTCTTCCACCTGCTCCTGTTACCAAGGCAACTTTTCCGGAAAGGTCGTACATTATTTTCCTCTCAAAATTTTGAAGCTTCTGATGCTAATGCAGTTTAGCGAATGGGGAGGTGCTGTGCCAGTGGTTCCGTGAGTATGACAGAATGACTGTGATGAACATACAGATTAGACACTGGTGAAGAGGGGAGTCTACCGCCTCGCCTGCCATATCAGACCATTGCTTGGGGAAAATAATAGAGCGGCCAGGAATATACCTGTCGCCACAACCACGATACTGGGGCCGGTGGGCAGGTCTGCATGGAACGACAGGTATAGACCTGCTACGCTGGATATGAGGCCTACTAGAACGCTGAAGACCATAATAGCAGGTAACCTACGAGCTAAGAGCGCTGCGGTGGCGGCTGGCGTGATCAACAGAGCTATCACCAGGACGATGCCCACTGCCCTCAGTGATGCCACAGTTGTGACTCCAACCAATACGGGCAGGAGATATTGGAGGAAACGTACGGGGATTCCTGAAGCAGCCGACATGGTAGCGTCATAAGTGGTGAACAGTAATTCCTTGTAGAACATTATGATCACCAACAGGATGCCGCCACTTATCAGGGCAACCAAGAAAACCTCTTCCCATGAAACAGCAAGGACGTTGCCAAAGAGTAATGCGAAAAGGTCTGCAGTGTAGTTGTTGACCTGGCTCATTAGGATGATTCCTATCGCAAATCCGCTGGCAAATATGATTCCGATGGCAGTGTCCACCTTGACTTTGGCCTTACGGCTAATGAAGGTGATGGCTAGTGAGGCAGGCACCGCCCAAGCAAACGCACCCCAAAACACACTTCCACCAAAGAAATAGGCGACAGACATACCCGCCAGTGATGAGTGGGCAACGGCATCCCCCATGAACCCCATTCCGCGCAGAACGACAAAAACCCCGATCACAGAGCATACCAACGCAGCGAGACATGCAGCGAGCAGGGCTCGCTGCATGAATGCGAATTCCCAAGGGTCCAACAGGAAATCAATCATTGGAATGACCATTGCCTGGTAGTCGTTCGGGTTCAGAGTGCTCGTCAGAATGGGTATGGTGCTGGTATGCGTAAGCCTGGCCATCCAGATGTACCATGAGTAGGTGAGTGCCGAAGGTGTCTCCCAAGACCTGCTCGTTCAAGACATCCGATGGCTTGCCGAATGCGATCTGTTTCCGATTCAGACAGCATGCTTTATCACATCGCGAAGATACACACGATAGGTCATGGGTGCTTAGCACCACGGTAGCTCCATTGCTACGCAATTGGTCTAGAAGGTCTAGCAATTGGTGTTGGGTTGTGGCGTCAAGGCCAGCCATGGGTTCATCTAGAAGGAGAAGTTCCGGGCTGTGAGCCATGGCTCTCGCTAGTAGCACTCTGCGACGTTGTCCACCGGATAACTCTCCAATCAGCCGGTTTCGAAGTTCAAACATCTTAACCAGTTCAAGGGAGGAGTCGGCGGCTTCTCGGTCTTCTTTTGTGGTACGGCGAAACAGGCCACGAAGAGAATAGCGTCCCATTAGGGCGACGTCAGCAACTGTTACTGGAAAATCCCAGTCGACTAACTCCGCCTGTGGTATGTATCCGACTAAATGGCGTTCCAATGAGCCCTTAGCTCCGAGAATAGAAATTTCGCCTTTTATTGGTTTTATTAATCCCAAGGCTGTTTTGATGAGCGTAGACTTTCCAGAACCGTTTGGGCCAATAATTCCAACCATATCCCCACGGTCAATCTCAAGGTTGACAGCTTCTAATACGGCGTTGCCATCGTATCCGGCCCAAAGGTCACGGACGGACATTGCCGGTGAGGTTCTGCTACTGTTTGTTATTTTTTCTGTAATCATTGGTTTTTGGTTGCGGGCTTCCTATTAGGATAGTCTAGCCCGCTCTTTGGGGTTGAATAGGATATTGTCTACACAAACGGTCGCTTCGACGCGATTAACACAGTAATTCATTAAATACCTGTGCCGGCAGGGTAAAACATTGATTGATGGTAGTTTGTATCAGTTCATCTGATTTTATGAGAGTTAGTATCAATAAATCTAAAAAGAGACTAAATTAAGCGTTAGCTAATTCTACTGTCTGCTCCACGTTTCTGCAGGCATTGCAGCGGCCATACACTTCTAGCCAGTGACCGCTTAGCTCAAATCCATGTCTGGCAGAAGTCTGCTGCAGTAAATCTTCTATGTCACATCCCAACAAGTCCTGGGACGATCCGCATTCGACGCACAGCAAATGATGATGGTGTCCACGGTGGCTTAACTGGTAATGGAGATCTCCGTCTTCCAGTAGAACTCGACAGACCATGCCGGTCTCAACCAGTAGTTTAAGAGAGCGAAATATGGTTGCCCTTCCCAAGGAAGGTAGCTGCTTGCGCAGATCTTCGGCGGTAAAGTGCTTATCTTGGTTGGCAATGACCTGGGCCATCGCCCTGCGTGGTTCAGTGGAACGGTAACCCTTTTGTTCCAGTGTATCGAGTAGCTGCTCCGCCAGAGCATTTATTCGTTTGCGCATGCGATTCCTGCTTACTAAAGTATTGCTTAGGCGAATATTGATACCTAGTATCTTTTCATTATCTATGACTCTATCATAGGGTTTTAGGACAGTCAATTTCGAGATCGTTCACGCAGAGGCTAATTTATTTTAGGTACCAGGTATCACCTGCTGGGGGCCAAGGGTTGTCATCAACTAGGACTTCCGATAGCTGAGTGAAGGCGCCTTTCATGCCAGCCGGGTGTAGCCAGATGCTGTTGAAGCCCAAGTTCACATAATTATTGGTAACCCGTGACGACGTATAGCGGGCTTTTTGTTCTTTGAGATAGCCATCCATATATAACGAGTCTTCAATCTCGTATATGGTCAAGTAGATACCCTCCCCGTAGCGTTTTAAAAACCTCCCAGAGGGGACATCGTCTCCGGTGGGTTGAGCTAGTTCTATGAATGTGTCCTTCCCTGCTAGTGGAAGAATTGCTATCTCCAAGTCTGTGAAACTCACGTGGAACCGCTTGGTAGCGGTTATGCCAAACATCTCTTCCCAGCTTTTAACTGCGGTGTCTAAGTCATAAACCAACACTGCTGTCTGCCGTATTTGTTTGGTTAAAGGTTTGTGACTTAAAGAATCCCAATCTGGACCAGCTGCAGGCCACGAGTTGTTCGCATCGTTGACTTCGACTATTTCAAGGAGCGCACCGTTGGTCGAAGATGGGTGGATGAAAGCATGCCGATATTCCCCTAGTGAAGGTTCCTCAGATAGACGTACGCCCATGGAGTTCAAGTGCAGAATGAGTCGGTCGTAATCACTGGTCTCGAAGATTAGGATGTAAGGGGACTCGCCTCGACGTTTTAGGTGATTGCTAGCCGAGGAATCAGGTGTGGTTGGCTGTAGTAGTTCAACAAAAGTCTCATTGCCTGCAGGTAGGATAGCATTTTTGAGGTCGTAGCGACTGGGATCCCCAGAATAGCAGGTTTCCATGCCTAAATGCTTTCGGTAAAGATCCTGACCATCTTCCAGGTCATTGACTAAGAAAGCCACTTGCCGCAATCGTTTTAGCATCTCTATATCTACTTAGTCGTACTTGAATCTTTACGCTGAGACAAGGTGTTGAACCTAAACTGGGTTGTATTACCCCCTAGCGGGATTGGAGAGTGACTATCGCCTTGCCGCCTATGTAACGTTCGCCTTCAGTACCGGTCATTAGGATGTCGCACTCGGCCAGATTTTCGCCGTCCTCTTCCCTTATGTCTGTGATTGTGGCGGCTAGGGTCAGTGCGCGATTGTGTGGGACCGGCTGACGAAATACTAAGTCCAAATCTTTTATGGAACCCGGGCCTCCCCAATCGGTGAGCAGTTGAGCCATCATTGCCATGGTCATGATGCCAGGAACAATGGGCCCGCCTTTCATTCCAGATTTGGCTGCTGTTTCGGCATCAGTAAAACGGTTGGGACTGGATGTTCCCCAAACCTCGCAGAAACTGGACACCTCGTCGTCAGTGGCGACTTTCTCTACAGGTCCGATCTCGTCACCCAGTTCTATCTCGTCGTAGTAAGGCAAAGTTCCCCCAGGTAGTTTATTGATGGACGGGTTTCAGCGGATTGGTATATTCCCCAATCACTCTCTTCTGGCAAAAGACTCTTGTACTTCTGCAACAATCTGGCCGTCCTGATTAGAGAATGTAGTTTCCCAGACAACAAAGACCATGGTGCCGGAACGCCCAGTCTTTGCGTACACATCTTTTAGATGGGAGGAGGCGGTTAATCGGTCTCCAGCGTACACCGGAGCTTTAGGTTCGACTCGTTGCCCCGCATGCATTGACGTTTTACCGAACTGAACCTTTACATCCGGCAGCGCCACTTGGCGAACGAGGATGCAACATAGCGTTGGAGGAGCAATCCTTCCTTTATATCCTGCTGCTTTTGCACCTTCGTCCGAAGTAAATGCTGGTCCTAACTCTCCGGTGCTCTGGTTGGCTCGGTCGATGGTGTAATCGCTGATTTCGAAGGGGCCGGCTTTGTGCTCTACCCCGTAGAGCGACCGATCATATTCAATTTCCATTGCCATGGCATTCCTCCTTAGGTAAGACGGGCAGTTAACGCGGTTTATGTGGGAGAGGCTCCGTTGATGGTGTCCTTGAGCCAAACTGGATGAAAATCTTTACTTAGTAGTGCATCTACCACGTCACCCTCTTTTCTAATCGTCGTATTGAAATTGGTCATACAGGTGGCGATATGGCTAGTTAGATGGGCGTCGCTGCCGCCGATGCCTAACAGGCCGTGACTTTCACATAATTCGTCAGCCCGTTCGTTCTCACCGGGTCTACTGCCGCCGTTAAAGCGTTCAACGATGGACACATCTTCGAAGGTCTCGCCTTGGGAAATATAATCGGTTAGTCCAATTCCGAAGCGCCCTGGATGGGCTGGCAAGGCAAATGCGTCGTATTGTCGAGCAGCCTTCATCAATTCTCTGGAATCCATCCGTGTATCGCCGAAATCTATGGCTTCGGTCAGTTGTTTAGTGACGCCGTATACGAGGAAGTGACCGTATCGGGTATCCAGTTCGGAACCTTTTAAAATCAACACGTCGTATTGGCTGGCCAGGTCTGAGTAGTTTTTATCGAAGTCGAATTTACGGTGCTCTGTAAGAACTATGCCGTCGACAATGTGTCCCCGCTTTCGCAGTACTTGGATCCATTTTACATACTGTTCAACGGTGGCACGGGAGTCGTCGGACGACACGGAATGGCTGTGCATGTCCAGGTACAAGTTGTGGAGTTCCTCTGTTCTGAAAGTTGCCTAGGTAGTTTGGTTACTTCGAACGTTTAGAATTGGCGATGGTGCCTGATGCCAATTCAACTACTTGGCAAGAGTGTTGACTCAATCATAATAGTTGCCGCAGAATTCATCAACTATTTAAAGCTCAATACCGGGGTTTCCAAAGTGCTGCCCTGGGCATGCGGCTGGAGGGGTTCTGCAGACCTGTAAGCCGGGTTCTGTATCCTCCCCGCAAGGGGAAGGTGGTGATCATCTATCTAGCCCAAACGCCGGTGGTTAAGCCGGCGTATGTCCGCTTTTGGCGGAACGACGTTACCGTCGCAGTCAAGCGGCCAACCCGGGGACTGGCCAGGCGCCTATGTCCCCCTATTTGGCCTTGCTCCAGGTGGGGTTTAGCCACCGTTGCGTCGCCGCAAACGGTCGGACGCTCTTACCGTCCGATTTCACCCTTATCCTTCTAGAGATAGAAGGACGGTATGTTTCTGTGCCACTTTCCGTCTCCTAACGGAGCGTTACCGCAGACGCTAGAAGCCTGGGCGTTACCCAGCACCCTGCCCAGAGGAGCCCGGACTTTCCTCCCTCCTTCCACAATAGAAGAACGGCGATCACCCAGCCTGCATGACCCTCCAGTCGGACTCTAGCACAGGCATATACGAGGGTCAATTGGAGGCTATTTATCCGGGGCAATGATTTGGAAAACAAAAAATGGCCGGCGTAAACCGGCCATTCTTTGTTTTATGCGTACAGATTGGATTTTGAAGTATCAGACTAGAAATAGCATCCTGCCACAGCTGCTACAAAGGACTGTTTGTCTCCCGCTTCGCACACGCTGTTGCTGATGTGTGGGCAATGACATCTTGCAACCTTGGCAAAGACCTCTGTGTACTTTTGCCACCGCCAAGCCGCCCTTAGACTTTCTAAGGAGCTCGTATTGTTGGAGAGAAACGGGGTCCAGAACTTCGGTCAATTTGGACCGCTGCAACTCGATTTCCTCGCGTTCTTTGACCAATTCCTTTAGTGAATCTTGTAACTCTGTTTGGCGAATTTGCCAAGCAGCTCTGGCTTCGTCGAGCTTGTCTTCCAATTCACTTTTCTTGAACTGGGCAACGGCCACTTTATCGGCGATGTTGTCCAAAGCAGCTTCGTGTTGTTCAATCAACTTGAGTACGTTGGAATGCTCATGTTCGAGACTTTCCAAATCTCTGGGGTTGGTTATCTCCCCGCCGTATAGTTGAGAGTTGAGGGTCTCGGACCGTTCTTTCTGAGTTTCTGCCTCTAATTTGGTTGCTCGTTGTTGCAACTCGGATTCCTGAAGCAGTTCAGAATCTCGCTGCAGAGCGGACTCTAAATCGCCGATGCCGTCGCCATTATTGAGCTCGTTCTGGGTCTTATTTTCATCATCTTGCACGCGATCCAAGATGATGTCCAATTCTTGAAGTGCAAACATCTGCCTAACGGTAGTCATTCATGCCGTCCTTGAAAATATTCCATGAGTTCCAGCCGTCCAATACCCACCGTCACATCACCTCAGATTCTAGAAACGGAATTGCTTATTGTCAAATTTTTCATTACTCGTTGAATTAATGGATCATATAAAATTCGATTCCTGGCCTTAATTGTTACGACATTGCCACTTGTTTCTGCCACATACTAAACGACATAATCCATTTCGATGGAAACTGTTCTGTAAAATTATAGAAACCCGAGCTGGTTAAACAGTTGATTAGGTAAAAGGCACATTTTGATTCTGAAATGAGAGTACTTCACTTTTCTGACTTGCACATTGGGGTAGAGAATTACGGTCGCATAGATCCAGAGACCGGTCTTTCAACTCGTCTGGGAGATTTTTTGGACTCCCTAGATCAGGTTGTTGAATTTTCATTGTCTGAGGGGGTCGACTTGGTTCTCCTAGCGGGTGACGCATACAAGGGACGAGACCCAAGTCAAACGCACCAACGGGAATTCGCCAAGCGGTTGAACCGTCTATCCCAAGCAGGGATCCCATCGTTTTTGTTGGTTGGCAACCATGACCTTCCGGCGGCTTCCAGTAGGGCCACGGCCGTGGACATATTCCCGACTCTCGAGGTGGCCAATGTCCACGTGGGTAACAACCTTGAGACCTACAAGATTGATACCCCTTCGGGTCGAATACAGGTATTAGCCGTGCCGTGGCCCAGGCGAAGTGCCATTCTAAGCCGTGAAGCCTCACGCGGTATGTCCATTGAACAGGTGAGGCAAGCTTTGGAGGACAGGTTGACTGATGGGATAGAACGGGAAGCTAATGAACTAGACCCCAATATACCTGCCATTATCACCGCCCACGTAACAGTGAATGGAGCGACTGTTGGGACAGAACGCTCCATGATGCTGGGACAGGACCATGTACTGTTGGTTAGCGCTCTGAATCGTCCCCAAGTGGAATATGTTGCGTTGGGACATATCCACAAGCACCAGGTTCTTCGCTCGGATCCACCGATGGTCGTTTATTCAGGAAGCTTGCAAAGAGTTGATTTCAGTGAAGAAGATGACGAAAAAGGTTTTTGTGTTGTAGACCTAGATCAGGACGCGTCCCAAGGGAATCGGATGACCAATTTTGCGTTTCACAAACTTGATGCAAGGAGCTTTGTCACTGTAGACGTGTCTATAGACCCTCTGGATGTCGATCCGACTGCATCTGTAATCCGGGCTATAAAACGCAAGGAAATCGCAGATGCGGTGGTGCGGGTTCGCATCACTCTTACGGCGGAATCCGACGCTCACTTGCGGGAAAACGAAATCAGGGATGCCTTGGAGCCTGCGCACTTCATATCCTCGATTTCACGCGAGATACAAGGTGCTAGGAGGACACGAATCTCATCAACAGAAGGTGAAAATCTACAGCCGATGCAGGCATTGGGCATTTATCTAGATAGCAAAAAAATCGATGGAGACCGAAGGGAGAAAATTATGAGGAAAGCTGAGGAACTGATTGCACAAGATTCAGTAGAAGAGGAAGAGACTGCTTAGTCCTCAGGGAACCCGACGACAAGGAAATGGGCTAATCTAAACCAGCTTGCGGGCAAGTGAATGGCTGCCGTCCACCAGATCCTTGAATACTTCCTGAACGGTCAGAATCTCTGATATCAGACCTGCTCCGGCCCCAGTGTAGGCGACACCTGAGTTGAAATCACCGTCCAAGAAAGCAACTTTGGTGCGGTCTATACCTAATTCTTGTTCCCACGCCGTTGAGTCTTCACCGGATTCCATGCCGGATTCTTTCATTTCAATGGCGAGACCCTGTTTGAGAATGCGGGTTGGCCATTTGTCGCCGCCAACGACAATCGTTCCGCTGTCTATGGCCGCAATCATCGCAGTTTTATAATTCTGGTGAGAGACGCATTCTTTGGTAGCTACGAATCTGGAACCCATTTGCACCCCCATAGCCCCAAGGGCTGTTGCCGCCACGTAGCCCCGCGAGTCTACAATACCGCCAGATGCAATCACCGGGATGGCTATCGACCCCACCACTTGAGGGACCAATACCATTGTGGAGACTTTGTCAGGTCCCCGTAACCCGCCGCCTTCAAATCCCTCTGCAATCACCATATCCACTCCTTGGGCTTCCGCACCCCGGGCCTGACGAACAGTGGATATCTGGTGAATTACGGTCATGTTGTGCTCTTTCAACGTTCCGGTATAGAGAGCTGGACTGCCACCGTAGGTTATGGCAATGGTTATGCCCTCTTGCGCCGCCGCTTCAATTAGCTGTTCAATCTGAGGATGAGCAAGATAGAGTGATAGGCCAAAAGGCTTTGTGGTGAGTCTTTGCACGCGGCGAATCACCGCATGTAGGTCAGCTATGGGCTCGCTACCTTCCTCAACGCCGGCTGTAGGATGTAGTATGCCCAATCCACCAGCATTGGAGACTGCCGCAACCAGCTCTGGGTTCGAAACCCAGGGTAGTCCCGCTTGTAATACCGGATATGCGATCCCTAGTGCGGTGCTAACCGGGGTGCGTTTCATCTGATAAATACCTATCAATCCGCTTACAGTTTTGGCAATTGTGGGTCGGTGAGCAATTGATTTAACGGTGGCTGTCTGATTGTCTCGGGTAAATGGCACATTTTAAGGCCATTTTACCTGTTGATAGCAGATCAGGCTTGAAGTGTGACCGATTGTAGAGCCACGCCTATGTCGTGTCAACCGATTACGTATGGTGTACTTTTGTAATTTTTACAACGTGGCAATGTTTAAATCAGCTCATCTAAGATTCTCCTTATGTATATTATTTATGATTTCGTCCTAAATCGCTGTGCTTAGCATATATTTCATACGCTATAGGTCTAGCAGTACATGATTTCTGACAAGATGATAATATTGGCCCATTAACGGCTGGCCTTAAGAGTAATCTGGCGTGATTTGGAGGTTCTACCTTGTTAACCAGAGAAGACAACGAGACCTTAACCCGTATAGGCCAAGGCACACCTATGGGTGACGTTATAAGGCGCTATTGGATGCCCGCGCTGCTGTCCAGCGAGCTTCCAGAACCTGATTGTCCGCCAGTTAGGGTGAAGCTTTTGGGCGAGGAGTTGGTGGCCTTCCGAGATACTCAGAATCGTGTTGGCCTTCTAAGCGAATTTTGTCCTCACCGATTGACCTCGATGTTCTTCGGGAGGAACGAAGAGGGTGGCCTGCGTTGTGTTTACCATGGTTGGAAATTCGATGTGTCCGGCAACTGCATGGACATGATGAATGAACCCCCGCACAGTGATTACCCTAGCAAGATTAAGATCACTTCATACCCAGTTGTAGAGATGGGGGGCGTTATATGGGCCTACCTGGGCCCGGTGGAAAAACAACCTCCTTATCCTAAATTCGAATGGACACAAGTTCCAGAGAGCCACAGGCTGGTTACCAAAGTCTGGCAGGAGTGCAATTGGCTACAGGCACTGGAAGGTGGTATCGATACCGCGCACGCTCCAATCCTACACCGGCGGATTAGTGAGACCACCACCAGGCCAGGTATTTCCATAAACACCAGTCTGGTGAGGGGAGAACCTCCTAAGGTGGAAGTAGACCGAACCGACTATGGATACCGCTATGCCGGCATTAGGGATGTTGGGGACAAGGGTAACCTGATACGTGGATACCACTATGTCATGCCGTTCCATCAACTTCGCCCTCTTCAATTTGGCCTGCAAGGCCAGGAGCCTAGACAGCTCATTGCTGGACATGTTTGGGTGCCAATGGATGATGAAAACTGTATGATTTACAACTGGGTCTATAACTACGCCGGTCAACCTTTGACCGATGCTGATCGCGAAGAGGAAGTCCAATTGGGACGTGGCCCAGGTGAGATGCTCGCCGATTTTCGAACCAGACGGAATAAATCTAACGACTGGATGATTGATCGAGAGGTTCAGAAGAATGAAACATTCACGGGTATCGAGGGCATTAATACCCAGGATCAGGCGATCCAAGAGAGCATGGGTCCTATCGTGGATCGTACCTTAGAGAATCTATCCGCAAGTGACATCGCTATCGTTGTAGCCAGGCGTATGCTCATTAGCGCCGCCAGCACTGTTGCCGATGGTGGTGATCCTCCTGGCATCGGAGAATCTTATTACAGAGTAAGAGCGATCGACGCCATTTTATCCAAAGACGTAGATTGGAAGGATGCGCTGGAAGCTGATATGTATCCTTATTAGGGTTTCCTAGAACTAATCAGAGAGACAAAATGAAAGCAGCCGTCCTATATGAAAATTTCCAACCATTGGTTGTAGAAAACCTGGAGTTGGAAGGGCCGAAAGATCATGAGGTGCTGATAAAGCTAACTGCTAGTGGCGTATGCCACAGCGACTTACACTACATAAAGGGAGATCGGGAACACCCAATGCCGGTTGTTTTAGGCCATGAGGGCGCCGGGGTAGTTGAAGAGACTGGTTCTGGCGTCAGCTACGTACAGACCGGTGACCACGTGGTTTTGTCCTTTGTTCCCACCTGTGGCCAATGCAACTATTGCGTGAGAGGTCGCCAGAATCTTTGCGATGCTCGCTACCAACTACGAGGCAAAATGCTGGACGGTACGACTCGACTGAGAAGCGGCAGTCAGGAAATACATCATTTCAATGGTCTCTCGACTTTTGGAGAATACGCCGTTGTACCTGAAGACAGCCTCGTGAAGATACGGGAGGACGCTCCTTTAGACCGAGTTGCTTTGATTGGTTGTGGAGTCCCCACTGGCGTGGGAGCGGTAATCAACACGGCGAAGGTCAAACCCGGCAGTAGTGTGGTGGTGTTAGGCGCTGGTGGTGTTGGGTTGAACGTGGTTCAGGGTGCGGTCCTAGCCGGCGCTGAGTCCATCATTGCGGTGGATATCTATGGCAACAAGCTGGAGAACGCATTGCAATTTGGAGCCACCCATATGGTAGACGCATCGGGGGAAGATGTGATTGAGCGCGTTCGTGATATCACCCGTGGTGATATGGCGGATTATGCCTTTGAGGTAATTGGATCCACAGCGGCCATCAATCAAGCCTTAGCCACAACCAAGCGCGGGGGTACCACCGTGGTTGTGGGAGTGACTCCCGCCGGAGCTGAACTTACTATCGATCCTGACTTTTTACATCTTGATCGGGTTCTGATGGGTTGCACCTACGGCTCCTGTTATCCTAGGGCTGACATGCCCATGCTGATAGACATGTACATGGCCCGCAGGTTGAAACTGGATGAATTAATCAGTGCCACTTTGAAATTAGAAGACATTAATTCAGCGTTTGAAGCACTAGACCAAGGGGAAGTGGCTCGGACGATAATTCGTTACTAGCTTGGACACCGGTAGTCAGGATTTGACAAGAATCTCTGGAATCAACGTCTCTAGAGATTTCTCACGAGTAAACGCTCCAGACGGCCTGCAGGCTCTTGAACCGGATCACCTACACCCTAGAGATTAGTGAAGGATATGAGCCTACATCCAAGATCGATGCTCGCAATTTCTATCCATCGATTGGAGAACCGTTCGGATTTCTTCGATTTTCAACAAAGGCTAAGCCGTAAGGTTCAAAATGGGCGTCGACTCAATTCCCGACAACCTTCCATTGGAGGTCGGTTCCGACCAATTGAGCTTCGTTTAAAAACTCCAACAGGTTAATTGGAGTGATGGATATGACTCTTTTCCCAGATGGTCCGAACGTATCGCCATGCCCATAGGCACCGTACCATCTACATGGCTAGTATTGGCAAGTAACCGGACGATTAAAACCCTTAAACTTAGGTCATTGGTCTGGACCTGTATTTCCAGTCGAGCTATGGGCCTTTATTGGAATCCTTCTCGCACTGATTCGTAGACGGGGTGAACGAGAATACGAACTCGCGTAATCATCCGCAACTGTCAGGGTTGACCGATTAATTTGAAATCGACCATGGGTGATGTTGTCATATGGGAAAATCGTGGGTGGACGCCGGGACGTAGAGTGCAGGGAAATCAATGCGAGCTGCATCCGATTTGTGGAGGAGAGTCTATTCTTACACCGGTGGTAGGATAATCGGTAGCGGTTCCACGTCGTTTAGACCAGGCGGGTTTATGGCGTCAAGGGATTCCAGAAGAGCGTTCAGGCTATACATTACCTCTGTCAATTCCGGCTCGTTTATGTCCAGGCCAACGGCCTTTCCCATGGAACGAATATCATCCTTGCTTAAATCAGCCATCAAGACTCACCCTATTCCCTATTTGAATGATCACATACTGCGGTATAAAGTTTCCGGCGTCAAGGCTGTCTATAAGACGATCAGGCGTCCTTGAGGCGTCAACCTGCATCGGCTATACTGGCCGGAATCGCAGACCTAATTATGTTAGGAAGTAATTAAACCTATGGCTACGTATAAAACCATCAACGTTGACCTGGGATTACAGTCTGGGTTTACTAAACTTCCCAAAGAGATCAAGATTGGTGACTGGTCCTATTTCTTGGTCCGCAGTAAGAAAGGTGTTTACCAGATGCTGTCCAATATATGCCCGCACCAGGCAGTGGAAGTGGTCGACTGGTCCGGATGTTTCATGTGTCCGGCTCATGGATGGCGATTCGAATACTCTGAAGGCGTTTGCGTGAATGGTCCCAATGCCAAATTGGTTGGTTTTCCAGTAACCGTCGAAGACGGGCATCTGATTGCCGAACTACCTGATGACTGACCTGCCGAATCCGTGCTGTCAAGTATTTGTAAGATAGTTCAAAAAGGAAATAATTATGGCCGAATATATTCCAAGCACTAGGGATTGGGTAGCTGAACAAGTTGAGTTGTACGAGGGAAGCCAGGGAACCGAAGGGTTGACTTTGCGTGATACCGGCCTGCCAGTGATTATCGTCACTAATACGGGCGCCAAAACTGGTGCCATACGAAAGACTCCTCTGATGAGGGTGGTTGATGGTGATAACTACGTTCTTGTAGGTTCTCAGGGCGGTGCCCCCAAACATCCGGTTTGGGTTTATAACCTGACGGCGGAGCCGAATGTAGAGATTCGCGACGGCACTATCGTACAGTCCATGCGCGTTCGGGAAGTGATCGATACGGAAGAACGAAACCGACTTTGGGCCATTGCCGTAGAAGCATTTCCCCCTTATACGGAATATCAGAACAAGACCAGCAGAGTTATTAAAGTATTCCTAGCTGAACCAAAGGGATAAAACTTGGCAGCGATTTCCGCGAGGTAAAGGGCATGGACGATATTGGTGTATTTGAAGCCATATACAATCAGCGGCAGTTCACCCGATATAAACCGGACGCAGTCCCGCTCCACGATATAAAAAAGATACTAGATGCTGCAACCAAGGCGCCCAGCGGCGGGAATAAACAGCCGTGGCATTTCATAGCGATAACGAATCGAGACTTGATTGAGAAAATCGGTGGCCTATATCGAGATTTGTGGTTGGGTGCAATGGGTGCCACAGCCCCTGCCGATGAGTCTCCGGCATATCGTTCTGCCCGTTACCTAGCTAATCATATGCCAGAGGTCCCTGCGATGATTCTGGTCTGCGCAGACCACACTAAAGGTGGGCAACCATACACCGTTGGTGCACCCATCGAGCGCGGTCGGTATGCATCGTCTGTATGGCTGGCGATACAGAACATGTTCCTGGCAGCTCAATCCCTTGGGCTAGGAACGCGAATAACCACTACGCACTTACGTGATGAACAAAAAGTTAAAGATTGGTTGGGCATACCGGATCATGTGGAAACGCTGTGTTTAACACCTCTTGGCTACCCAAAGGGCAACTTTGGCCCCACTGATCGAATTCCATCTGAGGATGTGACGTCTTTCAATCGCTTTGGGCAGAAAGCAGTCAACTGTTAGCTTCTAAAAGATATCCATCTGGGTTGGAATGCCTTTCTAAATATTTCTCCAAAGCGTAAAGTCAGGAATATCGTTGTTCCTGGGCTTGATCTGTGTAGACCAATTGAAATCATCCGATGGACCCTGTCTCGACAGCTGACTGTGTTAAAAAGGACGTGTATGGAAGCGTTACAGCGAATCCCTACCCGTAAGGTACCTAAGCGCCCCAAGTCTCCCCGAACTCTGCCCGCAGGACTAATCGGCCAGTGAACGTGCTTGCGGTCTGACAAGCTAGGTAAACTGCGCTTGGGCCCACGGCCTCCGGTTCCACCCTTTGTTCCCAATCTCGTTGGGTCCAGGGTATCGCCGCAGAACCTTCAGTTTTCAGCCCCCCTGGTGACAGAACATTCACAGCAATGCCGTGCTCCTTGACCTCTTCTGCTAAACAAAAGCTGAACATGTGTACGGCGGCCTTGGTAGAACTGTAGAGGACTCCGCCACCTTGATTATGGTCGCTGCCCATTCTGGAGCCTATGTTGATGATGCTCCCGCTCTGCTGCTCGATCATGGTTGGTAGCACTGCTCGAGAACATAGGTAAGGCCCTTTTAGGTTCGCTGCTATGCTCTGATCCCAAGTGAACGGTAATATGTCCATAAGTGTCTCTCCTAGAACCATGATGCCTGCATTGTTCACTAGTACATCAATCCGTCCGTAAACATCTATGGTCTGACCCACCATAGCCATGACCTGTTCTTCATCTGAAACGTCACAGGTTAGGCCTAATGCTTCTCCTCCATCGGCTCTAATCTGTTGTGCCGTTTCCGCCGCCGTACCAGATAATCCAGTGGGCGAGCCGCGGCGTGCAGACACCACAACATTCGCGCCCTCTGCTGCGAATTCCTTGGCGATGGCCCGGCCTAGCCCCCTGCTAGCACCTGTAACTATGGCCACCATCCCTTCCATCTTATTCGTGTGAATCTTTTGCATCAGTTGGTCCAATTAGGCAAATTGGGTTTCAGCCCAACCCTCATCAAACGGTGTCCAAAAATTCGATGTGAGTGTGAGGTTTTGGAACATCCATTGGCCATTTATTCGAACGTATTCCTCGTCGTAGCGGGCCGATCCCCATACGGCTTGGTTCCCTTCGGCGTATGTGCATGGTTGGAACAAATACCAAATGCCTGTGGCCCGGTCTCCCATGACTTCTATTATCGGGTTCATTACCATGTGGATGGCGAAGGGCAGCCGGTTGGGAGCGTTTCGGAAGAATTCTCTGATGGCCTCCCTTCCGTTATTTTTCCCGCGCTCCTTGCCATCCCAGACTGCGTCTTCGGTGAAGAGTTCTGCCAAGGCATCTGCGTCGTAGGTGTTATCACAGAGGCAACAGTAACGGTGCTTCAGCTGTTTAATCTCTTCTTTATCTTCTAGTACTTTGATGCGCCGTTCCAGACTTGCAAGATCCATAAAGTCGCTCCTGCTCACTGACTTAAATCGCTGTCCACCCGCCATCGACCATCAGCAGATGACCTGTGGTGCCGGCCGATGACTTGCTAGCCAAGTAGATAACAGCGCCGACCATTTCCGACGGGTCCATGCGTCGTCCGAGAGGTAGATGTGCGTCCAGGTCGGCTTGCACCTCTTCATCGGTGCGAGTGCTGGCGGCAAGCATACCTGGAGTGCTGGTGGGGCCTGGTCCGATGGCGTTGACGTTTACTCCGTGCGGTGCCCACTCTACGGCCATGACTTTGGTTATGCCAGCAACACCGAATTTGCTGGCGCAATAAGAGGAACGCCCTCGAGACGCTACTTCAGAGAGTTGAGATCCAAGATTGATGATCCTGCCATAACCTTGAGCTACCATGTGGCGCCCTGCCGCTTGAGCGCAGAAGAATACACCCTTGAGGTTAATGTCAATTGTCGCGTCCCAATCTTCCTCGGTGACTTCTAAGGCTGGCTTGGGTATTCGGATGCCCGCGTTATTGACCAGGATATCCAGCCGTCCAAAGTCCTTTACTATCTGGTCAATAGTCTTTGGGATACCGGCAAGGTCTAGAACATCTAACGAATATGCCGCGGTCTTTACGCCCTCAGCTTCGACCTTGGCCCTGGTCTCTTCTGCGAGATTCATCCTGTCGGCTCTGTCTGACACTGCAACGTCGGCCCCTGCTTGGGCAAGGCCTAGCGCCAACGCCGCACCGATACCTCGCCCGGATCCGGTTACCAACGCGGTTTGACCATTCAGATTCAGTCCTTCATAAGGCATTCCGGTTCCTCCGAAGTAATTCAATCAGATTATTTTATTTCTAGGTTTTACCCGAATGTGGCTGCATCGTATGGCAGTAAATTGACCGTAGCATAGCATACCGCCGTTGAGCTTGGAGACGCCTGTAAAAGATTGATGAGTGGCCGTAACTGAATACTATGATGCTTGCATGGTCTACATACAGACTTTAGAATCAGCCGTGTCTTTGAGGTTTCGTAATTTGTAGTCTAAATATTAAGGGATCTATGGCGGAAGCGATACAAAAACCAAGGAATCGTAGGCAGAACCGGAACTTCATCTTAGGAAGTCTTTCCTTTGGTCACGGGATATCCCACCTTTACGATCAGGGTTTTCCTGTTTTCATGCCTGCAATCCAATCGGCTATGGGCCTCTCCAACTTTCAGGTTGCATTTATGTTGGGCATTCGCCAAGGTGGGTTCGGTGCCGTCAACTTGATTGGCGGAGCGATTGTTGACCAGATGAAAGCCAGTTGGGGGCCAATCCTAATCGGCTGCATGATCTGGGCAGCGCTCGGATTCTTGGTTCTTGCGGCATCCCCAAACCTCTTTGTTTTGACAATCGCGGTAATCATAGTTTCCATTCCTGGCGCACTTTGGCATCTACCTTCGACCGCTGCCCTTTCTCGGCGTTTCCCTGACCGGCGTGGATTTGCCATATCCATGCATGGGTTCGGATCTAACGTTGGCAATGTTCTTGCTCCGGCAGTGGCCGGAGGACTGTTGATGTTCATGCTTTGGCGGCACATTCTTCTGATATACGCTGTTCCCGCGGCAGTGATGGCTGTTTTCGTATGGTGGTCTTTACGAGATCTCGGAAAAGAAGACGGTGACGAAGGACAGGAGAGTCCGCAGCGAAACGTGGTCGGTGCCTATCGTGAAGGCCTGGTCATGTTCAAAAACCCGGTGGTCACTACACTGGTGCTCGCGGCAGCTATCCGAGGTGTGGCAAATAATGCACTCTTTCAGTGGTCTCCCTTCTATCTGAAGAACGCTACCGACGGTGGATTGGATATGAGTTACTTCGCCGCCGGTGTTCACCTGTCTCTGTTAACGGGGATGGGCATAGTATCTGCCCCTATCCTGGGTTATTTGTCTGATAGGTTTGGCAGAAAACAGGTGCTGGTTCCAGGACTGGCGATAGCTGCTTTGTTGACACTGTTTGTTGTTAGCGCTGGGGACAGCCTGATGTTGGCAGTATTGATGGGCGGAGTTGGGCTGTTTAGCTTTGCCCTACAGCAAATTATTCTCGCCGCTTTGCTAGACGTGGTTCCAAAGGGTACCGAAGCTACTGCTTCCGGTCTGATATTTGGAGTTAACGGATTCCTAGGGTTTGGGTCTCCGTTTATAGCGGCGTTTATAATCGAAAATATGGGCGGGTATGGGGCAATTTTTTACTACGTGGGCATTTTAACCATTGTATCTGCGGTGATTATTTCTGTTATACCGTTCCCCAATTATCGGCTAGATAAACCTGATACGGCGTAGATTTTCAGTGTTTTATAGATGGTTTGATTTGTTTGACACCGATTTGGGTCCGGCTTAGAATTAAGCCGCCATCTACCTTTAGAGGGGGTGAGCGCTAGGCATGACCGGAACTAGAGCTTAGTCACAGGATTGCCGCTGGGATCTGATATGACCGAGACGGCCTTAAAGTCGATATTGTACTTCAAATACGCCCCCATGTTTTGGGGCGCGTGCTTGGCTCGAAAAAGGCCCTCCCACAGTTGCCTGAGGCTCCGATGAACCATACCATCACTGCTGTTGATGGCCTTGACGTTGGTCATTATACCGACTCCAAAAACGCCACTGGGTGTACTGTTTTTCTGTTTACTGAGGGCACTGTGGGCGGTGTGGATGTCCGGGGTGGTTCTCCTGGAACCAGAGAGACCGACCTGCTACGGCCGGTACACCGCGTCGATCAAATCCATGCTGTAATACTTAGTGGTGGCAGCGCCTACGGGCTAGACGCTGCGTCTGGGGTGGTGGCCTACCTGGAATCCCGGGGTATCGGCTTCAAAGTTGGTTCTGCAATCGTGCCTATAGTTTCATCTGCTATTCTCTATGACCTTGGCGTTATTACTTCAGAGGCCAGGCCTAGCGCTGAAGACGGCAAGAATGCTTGTCTTGCTGCGAGTTCGGAACCTATGCCTGAAGGAAGTGTTGGCGCTGGAACCGGAGCGACTGTGGCCAAAAGCGGAGGCTTTAACAGAAGCGTTAAAGGTGGTATCGGAACCGCTGCAATTACCCTCTCGACTGGTCAAACGGTGGCAGCGGCAGTAGCTGTTAATGCGGTGGGTGGAGTCTGGGACTACAAAAGCGGAAAATTGCTGGCCGGCCCAAGGCGGACTGATGGCAGCTTTGAGGACCCAGTCGCAATGCTGATAAGAGGCCTGGATGACTCACCTTCAGGTCCAGTCAATACCACCATCGGATTGGTGGCCACTGATGCCAAACTCAGTAAAGAAGATACCAATTACCTGGCTGGTGTGAGCCATGACGGTCTGGCCTTGACAATTCGGCCATGCCATACCGTTCGGGATGGAGATACTATGTTTGCTGTGGCGACCGGCCGCAATGAGTCTAAACTAGATTTGACTTCAATGGGCGCGGCTGCGGTTGAAGTGACGGCTCAAGCCGTGATTCGTGCGATCCAACAAGCAACCGGATTGGGTGGTATCCCATCACTACATGAACTGAAGTGTTAGTTATTTATCAGCGACTGAATCGACAACATTGAATAGAGAATTAGGTGAAATCAGATGGCGCAGGCGATTCCGCATAGCATGCGGGTAATCACCACCAACGAAGAGATGTCTCAGGCTTGTCGTGAAGCAGCAAAGCCGGTTGCCCTGGTGCCGACTATGGGAGCTCTTCATGCGGGACACTTAAGCTTGATTAATCAAGCTCGCACGGATAACTCCACGGTTGCCGTTAGTATATTTGTTAACCCATCTCAGTTTGGTGATAAGAAAGACCTCGATAAATACCCCAGAGACATGGAAAATGACCTAGAGTTGCTGCGCCGTCATGGTGTGGACTTGGTCTATGCACCATCGGTGGGAGAGGTCTATCCCGAAGGGTTCAACACTTGGGTGGATGTGGGCCCGTTGGCTTCCAAACTAGAAGGTCTTCATCGGCCGGAACACTTCCGGGGGGTGGCAACCGTAGTTTCAAAGTTGTTCAACTTGACGCGCCCTACTCGTGCTTACTTTGGGCAGAAAGATGGGCAGCAAGCCGTGGTGATTCAAAGACTGACGGTTGATCTGGCTATGGGAGTCGAGGTGGTGGTGATGCCAACCATCCGTGACGCCGATGGTCTAGCCATGAGTAGCCGCAACGACCAACTTTCTCCCGAACAAAGATTCGCGGCGCCGGTGCTATATCGGGCTCTGTGTCAGATGTATCTATTATGGTCTGGAGGAGAACGCGACGCCAATGTGTTGCGTGATGCTGCAGGGATGATTTTGAAATCAGAGCCTGCGGTGGAAACGATAGATTACGTCAGTGTGGCCGATATGTCGACGTTGGATGAATTACAAGTGGTAGAGAGCCGAGTGATGGTCTCTGCGGCGGTATGGATGGGCGCAGTTCGACTTATAGACAATATTGTCTTGGAGTAGGTTTACTATCTAAGAAAAATCACCTTACGCGAAACGGGTGCCTCAATTGCGGATTCCGACGCAAGCTACAACTTCATACGGCATGGTCATCTCACGTCGTGAGGTTACGGAGGAACTGCCTTTCTTTTATCAAGGATTCTTAAGCTTGCGTTAGTTCTTTAAGGGCTGCAGTCAGTGCAGGGAGAACTGTTTCCCAATCTCCGACTACCCCATAGCGGGCTTCTTTGAATATGTTCGCTTCGGCGTCTTTGTTAATGGCCACGATGACTTTCGATCCGGAGCAGCCGGCCATGTGCTGGCTAGCGCCGGAGATGGCAACCATTATGTACAGGTCAGGAGTGATGGTTTTGCCAGTTAACCCAACCTGGTAGCTCGCAGGCACCCATCCCGAGTCGACTGCTGCCCTGGATGCACCAACTGTCCCGCCCACAACTTTCGCCAGTTCTTCGAGGTGAGCAAATGGCTCTGGCCCGCCTAGGCCGCGTCCGCCAGATATTACAATGTGGGCATCTTCTAGTTTGATGCCTTCAGCCTCTTCGATTACAGTGTCAACCACTTGAGTTCTGGCCATCGATGTGTCTAGTTCCACAGGGAATGAAACTATTTCACCCTGACGTGAGTGATCTGCCTCTGTTGGCTCGTAGGCCTTGGGTCTAATAGCTGCGATCTGTGGAGTCTCTTCGCAGCTGACGACGGCGATTGCGTTGCCGCCATATACCGGACGGTTGGCAAGAAGTTTCTTCTCTGCGGGGTCTATGGAGACCTCCAAGCAGTCCTGAGCTAGTCCCACCCCTAATCTGAACGCGAGACGGGGAGCCAAGTCTCGGCCCTCGTTAGTACGAGCCACTAGGATTACACGCGGGCTGATCTCATTGCAAAGAGCTTCCACCGCTGTCAATTGGAAATCAATCTGGTATTGAGCCAGCAGGGGGTGATTCACCGCATAGACCTTTTGAGAACCGTGAGCTATGGCCTGTTGGGCTGGTACATCTACGGTGTCACCTAAAAGGGCGACTGCCAGTTCTTCTCCAAGTTCAGTTGCGACTGCCTGTCCGGCGGCGAGCAACTCAAGGGTTGTGCTGCCCAGTTCTCCGCCTGAAGTGTCGCCAATGATCAGTACTCCGGTTCCTTCAGCCATCACGGCCTCCCGTGCTTTTGGAATAATACTGACAAGCCATGCGGGCCGCCAGTTTTAAGCTCGCCTATCGATTCTGGGTTCGAAAGGAAGTTAACTAAATTACCTTGTCTTCCCGTAGTTTCAGTGCGAGTAGCCGTCCCGAGTCCCCGGGGTCGTCACCTTCAATGATTTCGCAATCTTGGTCACTGACCGGAACGAAGAGATCTCGCAGACTTACCTTTGCCGACGATTGGGAAGAATCTAAGTCTAGGTCAGATGCGCTCCATATGGTCGGTTTTTTCCTAGTTGCAGCCATGATGCCACGTAGAGTGGGATATCTGGGCTGGCCTAGTTCGTTACTCACGGTGACTAGAGATGGTAGGGGGGCTTCAACCACCTCGTAGCCGTCAGGGATGATTCGCTCCACCCTGACCTTGCCGTCGGTTACATCAACTTTTTTACCCAGTGATACGGATGCCATTCCGAGAATCTCCGCTACACCAAGGGGAACTTGGGCATTGTCCCAGTCAGATGCCTGGCGTCCGCAGATTATCAGGTCAAATCCACCGAGTTTGCGAATCGCCGCCGCTAAGTACTGGGCGGTCAAAAAGCTATCAATGGTGTTTTCGAGGATGGAGTCCTCTAGAAGCACCAGCTCGTCGGCTCCCATAGACAGCGGTTTTTTCATCACATCTAAGGCAAATTCTGTTCCGGTGGAAATTACGGTTACTGTTGCTTCTTGGGCATCTTTAATCATTAGAGCGGCTTCTACTGCGTTCTCATCGAAGCCGTTCACGACGGGCGGGATATTGGGCGGTGGCACTACTTTTTTTGAACCGTCGTCTATCTTGAATGCCGCCATGGGCATTTCCGGGTCAATCACCTGTTTTGCTAGAACGCCTATTTTGATAGCCATAGCTCTCCTAATGTCGCCGCGGGCCGCCCATCAATAGTCCGGAAACGAGTCTGCCTAGCCCTTTGTGAAACATATCACTCAGCCCTCCGAGTGTCAATTGAAACCGAGACTGGCCAGGCAAGAGTTTTAACATAATACTCAACGTTCAAAATGCTACAATTGTAGAAAAGGTTACAAGCGATTCAATAAGGAGACTCGACAACCGTCAAATAATGATGTTTGGTCATATGTCGTATATTGAAGGGGTCTTATTCAAGAGGTCTAATTTAAAATGAACACAGTAAAAACATTCTTTTTGATGATAACTATGTCGGCATTGTTACTGTTGGTGGGTGCAATGTTGGGAGGTATTGGCGGTATTATAATTGCCCTGATCATTGCCATTGCTATGAACTTTGGAGCCTATTGGTTCTCTGACCGGATAGCTTTGAAGATGACCCACGCTACTGCTGTCACGGAATCTGACGATCCAGAGCTTTATAGCATAGTACGCGAGCAGGCGTCATTGGCTGGGTTGCCAATGCCGCAGGTCTTTGAGATTGAGTCTGAATCGCCTAACGCCTTTGCCACTGGCCGAAACCCCAATCATGCCACTGTGGCAGTGACGACCGGGATTCGACGGATACTTAACAAACAGGAATTGGGTGGTGTCCTAGCCCATGAAATGGCACATGTCGGCAACCGGGACACCTTAATTATGGCTATGGTGGCTACTATTGCAGGCGCGATTTCCATGCTGGCAATGTTTGCTCAGATTTCTGCCATGTTCGGGGGTATGGGTGGACGCCGGGGTGGGGGAGGCAACATCATAGGATTGTTGCTAGTGGCCTTTGTCATGCCCTTGGCCGCCGGAGTGGTTCGTGCGGCAATTTCTCGCACGAGGGAGTACCAGGCAGACGCCACTGGAGCCCATACGTCTGGAGATCCGTTGGCCCTGGCTAGCGCTCTTCAAAAATTGGAGAGGGCTTCTCAAACACGTCCGATGAAGGTTGCTGAGGGAGCTTCTCATCTCTTCATAGTGAATCCACTGAGCGGAGCCAGTATGTCCAAGATTTTTTCGACCCACCCTCCCATGGCAGAACGAATCAGACGCCTGCAGGACATCAAACCCAATTTCTAGACCACCTGATAATTTCGGTAAACACTTCGAGATTGAATGAATCTGGCCTTTGTATTCTCATCCGATTTTGCAGTTGATTAATAAGCTCTAAGGCTCCCACATGCTAAATAACTTATTATTAGCCACATTGAATGCACCGGAGTCATCCGGGTACCGGGTCTATCTATCGGTTAGTAAATTGACATGGGCTGTTTAATTCCTCTATTCCGAGCTTTTGTCGCATTGGTGCTTTTTGTAATTATCTTTGTCGGTTTTCTCTCTTACCTAATTGTGAACAATGTTGCCGGTAAACTCCTTAGCGCAGATTTCTATACCAACACTTTAGAATCAGAGGACACTTACAATCGTATCTACAACGACGTCTTACTGGATGGCGAATTGGAACAAACCACGGGACGATTACTCGGCGATATCCAGATTGCAAGCCATCAAGAAGTCGTTGAGCTCCTCCGGGAAATTATGCCGCCGGAATACATCCAATCTGAGGTTGAAGGCGCAATTGGGCGAACAGTCGACTACTTTAACGAAGATGCGGAAAATTTGGGACTGTATATCGACCTGAACCTACCGTTAAATAACGTCAAACCGGTAATGATCAATTATATCGATAAACGAATACTCGAATTAGAAGTGGAAGATTCTGACTTTAGCGGTTGTTCTCTTAATGCTGCACAAAGTGTTGCCGACACCTTCAGAGTTATGTTCGATCAGTTAGCGGGAGGTGTTGTTCCCAAATCGGCGCCCTCATTGGAAGAGATTAAGCCAGTCTGTCGTGTGATTATTTTCGAGCTGGCCTATGGCAGTTTGATTGACGGGGCTGGTTTGAACGAGTCAACATCCGCGATTCTCGAGAACAGTAAAGAGGACCTGCGTGCGCCATTTGAAAATGGAGACACGATTCAGGTCCTAAAGGTTTCTGCTCGATTGTTGGCTGAACCTAAGATTGATACGGCCATTGATGGCGTTCGAGAGAACTTGACAGGGACAGGCCAGTTCGATTTGATAAGTCAGATAGTAGAGTGGGATGGCGACCGCACTGAGTCGCAGCTCAGGGCAGATCTGGCTGGTGGACGAGACTGGATATCCAAGGCCAGTAACTTTGGAGATATGACTTCATTGGTTATGGTGATTGGTGGGACTGCTATCATGGGACTGATATTCTTTCCAACCTTGAGTGGAATGTTACGTTGGCCAGGAACCACCCTTATCATCACCGGTGGGTTTTTCTTCGCGGTTGGAAAGATAGCTCAATCCAAAGTCCCGGAAGCGTTGTCCGACGCTTGGGAGACCAGTGCAGACAGGGTTTCCGATGTTCCACCGGCGGTGACCGACTTAGGGACGGATATTCTGGTATCTTTCGGTTCTCAGTTGACTGATGGGTTTGTGGCCCCGTCTATTACTATGCTGACTTTTGGGGTCATTCTGTTGAGCACATCATTTTCCTCAATCATACTGAAACGGTTCATACCTGTCTTGAAGTAGTCGATGGCAGGCACCACAAAACGCAAAAAGGGGCTTGGATTCACTCTCGACTCCTCGTGTCTGTGAGTACCGCGTAGTCATTAGAATAACGCGATAGGGCTTACCGGAGAACCAGTTACGTTGCGCAGTCTCAGTGGTGCGAGGGTAAGCATGAACTCGTAGCGGTTCCTACGGGCGCAGGCTTCTGAAAGTTCTTCCAGATTCGCGTTGTCTATCAACCACAGACCCATTGTTACGAGACACATTGTGTGCAACGGAGAACCAACAGTACTGTAATGGGACGGTCTGAAATCATTGGATGTATCAGTCCCTAGCATAGCGATACCGCGCTCTTTGAATAATGGAGTGCATGCTACCTGACAGGCAGTCATGGGCTCACCTGATTGAGCTGGCGGATTAGCGAGCCTCATTTTGTAGTTGCCGGTTCGTACGAGGAGTATGTCACCCTCTTCTATCTTGACCCCTTGGGCCTCCTCCGCTTCCAGCAAATCCAATGGCATCACTGGCTCGTTCGGATCCAGATACTCCACGCCCCTGAGTTTTGGCAGGTCCAGCAGGATACCTTTAGTGATTATTCCTGAGTAGGCAGCTTCGATGGAGTGAGTCTGTGCGCCCTGTCGCGATGTGATCAAATTTGCGGGCTTGCCATTGTACAGGTTTCCTTTCCAAGAATAGTGGGACATAGCGTCGATATGGGTGATGCTCTGTCCGTGGAAGACCATGCCAATGAACTCAGCAGCGCCTCGTCGAGTGTACTGACGCTCTGGTGAATCTTCCATCCGACCTTCACCACTGTCCACCATAAACCGTTGAACCTGGAACGTGACATCGGCGTTCATGTCAGTGCTGATAGGGCGGGCACAACTTACCGGAATACCGTCTTGGACCAAAGCTGCGGCCTGTATCCGTTTTTTCTGAGTAATCAGGTTCAAACACCCAAGTTGGTCGTCTTCACCCCATCGGCCCCAGTTGCTGAGAGATTCCATCCAGTCCAACACCTGGGCCTCATCGGGTATTTGTCGAGTATTTGGCTGTGTCATTGGTTTTCCTCGTTTGTCTGCGTCTCTTAAATTTGCTGGGTGAAATGAGATAACAATGCTTGGGGCGTGATTTTGGTTAATTACTACAATTGTGAGCCAATGAAAGACGGTGAACCGTTCAGGAAAGCTCTGGCGTCTAGTGCTCGCTTTCCTTCGATCTGGACTTTGTGCAGTCCCAGAAATCCCTCGCTTGTTGCTACCGCTGCTGCGACATCACGGTGATTGGTTCCAACTACAGTTCCTGGCACAAATTCTGTTGACGACGAATGAATTGTGGAAACTTCAATAATCTTGAGAATACTATTATTCCAGTTCGTAAATAGCCCTGGCCAGGGTGTGAACGCTCTCGCTCGGCGTTCGAGTTCTGTCGCACTTAACGACCAGTCAGCTAGGCCGTCTGACCGCTCGAATTTTTTAGTGACAGAAGCTTTAGACTCATCTTGGGGTTCTGATAACAATTCTCCCGACTGCCACTTGGGCAGGGTCTCTTTTAACAACTCTCCGCCGAGTTCGAACAATTCTACTGTCAGTCGTTCGGCTGTCTCATCACCTTTTAAGAAGTATTCATGCTGGGCAATGAGTGCTCCTGTATCCATACCGTCGTCCAACAGCATAATGGTGACTCCTGTAATCAGGTCGCCACTCAAAAGGCATGTGGCCACAGGAGACGGGCCTCGGTACCTCGGGAGTATAGATGGGTGGATGTTGAGGCAGCCCAAGGGTGCCAGATCAAGAATTGGTTTGGGAAGTAGTTTCCCATATGCGGCGACGACGATTACGTCAGGTCTTAATTCTGCTAACTGATTCTGTATGTCTGGAGATCGAAAATTATTTGGTTGGAAAATTTGCAGGCCGTGTTTAAGAGCGTACTCTTTGACCGGCGAGGATTGAGATCGACGGCCGCGTCCGGATGGACGGTCCGGGGGTGTGTAAACGCCGACGACCTGGCTATCGCTTATACTCGTTAAATTGGTGAGTACCGGGACTGCGAAGGATGGAGTTCCCATGAAAACTATACGCATTGAATAAATAACCCTGAGCCAACTTTTTAACGCCTCAACCCCGGTTAACACGAGATAAAAACCACGCTATAACGGAGAAATTCTATTGACACTGAAAAATCCCTATTGTTAGAATACCTTAACCGCTTAGCGGGAATTTTTGAAGGAGGTGAAGGTATATGGATGATAGTTTAATACGCAGGGGCGATGGTAGGCATCAGTCTGGACACGACGAGGTGATTGTTTCGTAGCGGACAGCTCGAAATAAGTTATCCCGTACGTCGGGCCCAGGCCAATGTCTACCATCGCCCCTTGACCCCGGTTTGTACCTAAGGGCGAGCACAATAACCCAGAGTTGGCCGGGCCCGTCTTTTTGTCTGGCGAATTCATCAGAAAAAAAGACGGGCCCGGCCATTTTTAATTATCTGAGAACCGGCAAAGTCGCGCTTTGCTATTAAGTGGCAACTGATTGCTTCCATACGCCGGTCATTCATATTTTAGCCAGGATTTAGGCGTCGCTTGTTTGACAATAAACCGACCTCGCCGTAAAATCGCCACGCACGGGTGCTGCAATGACGGTACCCAGGAGAATAGAGAGTTAAATGATTCGGATTCGCCTCGCTAGAGTCGGCAAGAAAGGCCGACCTTCTTACAGAATTGTAGTAGCGGATATTACCGCGCCACGAGATGGTTCTTATCTGGAATGGATTGGCAACTACGATCCGATGGCAGACCCACCTTTAGTGACATTAAAAAATGAACGTGCTTCTCATTGGCTTAGTATGGGAGCTGTTCCGTCTGACGCCGTGGCTAGGATCATGGATCAAAATGGTTTAATAGAGCGGACACAGACCCAGAAGACTGCCACGAAGAAGAACGCTGACACATCCAGTGGCGGAGCGCCTGCCGCGGTCGTGGCACCAACAGATGATGGTCCATCAGAGGAAACTGAAGTAGAAGAAGCGCAGGCCGTAGAAGAATCCGGCAATGGAGAGGCGCCTGCTGAATAACAGCTCCTGCCCCCTCATTGTCCAAAACAGTTTCCCTCAGATTTTAAATACCCTATGAAAGAATTGATTGAGTACATAGCCCGATCACTCGCCAGCGACCCTGACGCGGTGGTGGTAACCGAGTCCGTAGAGGATGGACGTATCATTTTTCGTCTGCAGGTCGCCGATGAAGACAAAGGAAAAGTTATTGGGCGCCAGGGTCGTGTGGCTCAGGCAATTCGAGTGCTCTTACGGGTAGCCGCAGTGAAAGACGGTAGCCAAGCCGTCTTGGAAATCGTATAACTTACTCTCCTCCGCTGTCTGGGATTTCACCATCTCTCGGACTCCACGATGTCTGATTATCCATCCAATCCGCCCGCGAACGACCTAATATCTGTTGGCCGAATTCTTGGTGCCCATGGTCGTGCTGGAGAGATTCGTGTTAGACCCATTAGTGACGTGCTTGGGCGTTTCGATGAAGGTAGAATCCTAATGCTCTCTAAGGATGGGGTAGTGGCTGAAGATCAGACCTACCAGATTTCCAAGAGCCGGTCCACAGTTAGTAAAGGTTCTGTTGAACTGATCATTGGTTTTGAAGATTTATTCGATCGGGATCTGGCGATTAGACTGACCGGATACTGGCTATGTGTCACAGAATCTGAGGTTCCTATAGCAGATGAAGGCGAGTATTTCCACTACCAGCTTCTCGGTCTTTTGGTGCGAACCGTTGACGGGGAGGATCTCGGCGAACTTGCTGAGATATTAGAAACCGGTGCCAATGACGTCTACGTGATAACTGGTGGCGATAAAAACCTTTTAGTGCCTGCCTTAAGAACCGTTGTACGCGAAATTGACATAGATACAGGTTTGATGGTTGTGGATTTACCCGAAGGTCTGCGCTGAAATCTCTTTGACCCTCGCTTCGGGCTGATGCTAGAATCGAGTCTGATAGGAATGAGCTTGATGCCTAACAATTAGATATATCTTAAACGTCCAGATGCCCGTGGAAGAATTGTTCTGCTTATCGATCGTCGAGGTTTCCAGGAGGAATGTGAAATGTCAGGTCACTCTAAATGGTCAACTATTAAACATCAGAAGGGCGCGGCGGACGCCAAACGTGGTGTGTTATTTACCAAAATCAGTCGTGAACTGGCTGTTGCTGTCAAGAATGGCGGTGGGCCAGATCCAGATATGAATTTCCACTTGCGCCTGGTACTGGAAAAGGCGAAATCCGCCAACATGCCTCAAGACAGTATCTCCAGGGCCGTGAAACGGGGCTCCGGAGAGAGTAACGACGGCGAAGTATTGGAGGAGATTACATATGAAGGTTACGGTCCTGGAGGTGGAGCCATATTACTCCAAGCTTTGACTACAAACCGTAACCGCACTGCTTCTGACGTCCGGTCTGCCTTCAGTCGAGGTGGGGGTAACCTTGGTGAGAGCGGATGTGTCGCTTGGAACTTTGACCATTTGGGCGTGATTGGCTTGGAGATGAAGGACATCGAACGCGGGGAAGAACTAAGTATGATTGCTATCGATGCCGGTGCAGACGATGTGAAGTTCGAAGATGAGTATCTGGAGATCGTCACCGCTATTGACCAACTGCAAAATGTGCAAAAGGTATTGGCAGATGAAGGAGTTCCACCAGAAGCCGGACAATTTTCCATGGTTCCCAAGACCACTATTGCCCTGGACGATAAACAGGCGGAACAAACTCTCCGCCTTTTGGACACATTGGAGGACTTGGACGACGTGCAGAAGGCCTACACCAACGCAGATTTCTCCTCTGAGGTATTGGACCGTTACCAGTCGGCGTAGTTGGCACTCAATTAGACGATTTGACCTGAGTGTAGTGCTGAACTTGGATACCAGACTGGCGGTGTGTGATGGGAATATTAGGGATTGACCCAGGGACGCTCAAGATGGGGTACGCTGTGATTGGCGAAGGACCTCATGCCGATGACTACGGTGTGATTGCTCTACCCAGGAAGATGCCGTTGGAACAACGGCTTTATCAACTCCACACACATATCCTTAACCTTATCGCCATATTTCATCCTAATGCAGTTGCCGTGGAACAGCCATTCATGGGTAAGGGTGAACGCGCATTCCCTACTTCTGCTTTGGCTGTCGGACAGGCTCAAGCAGCAGTGTTCATCGGAGCTGCAAGTCAGGGGATCCCTATCTATAAATACACTCCCGCCCAGGTAAAAAGCGCCGTGGCCGATTATGGGGCAGCCACAAAAGAGCAAATGCGTCAAATCGTTTTTGCAACTTTGCGACTTGATGAAATTCCAGCTTCTGATGCAGCTGATGCCCTAGCTGTAGGACTCTGCCACTTAATCCAACAACAGTCAGATTCGGCTTTGGATCGAATCATCATACCCGGACAAGAACGCTGACACATGGCAGTATAGACCACGCACGGACTTTGAAAGGCGGGTAAATGATAGTAGGCATACATGGGACTCTGGAATCGACCGGTACCGATTGGGTACACATCCGTGTTGGCGGAGTAACCTTAAGTGTTTCAATACCGGCGAATTCTGTTGGAGGACTGGGCCCCGTTGGCTCGCCGGTCAGCCTACATACACACCTCCGTATTCGGGATGACGAGCCAGTACTATTCGGATTTACTGACGCTGCCGCCTTGGGTTTGTTTGAGATGCTCACTGCTGTTTCGGGAGTCGGGCCAAGGACTGCTCTTGCCTTACTTTCCAGTCTGGATACGGCCAGGCTACAGACGGCCATAGTCACTGGAGATGTCGCGGCTCTGACATCGGCTCAAGGAGTGGGGAACCGTACGGCCAATCGGATCGTGTTGGACCTGAAAGATAAGCTTGAAAATGCAGAGTTTGCTGATATTGGGACGTTTGAAGGCACTGATGGCCAGGTGATTTCTGCGCTAACGGCTTTGGGTTATTCTCCCGCTGAGGCCCGGGCAGCTGCGGGAGCGCCGGCAGTAATGGCAGAGACCGAAGTGGACGATCGCATTCGAGTTGCACTACAGCAATTCGCAAATCGGTGATAGGAACTAAACGTCCGATTTTGGAAATGGTATAGCTTTAGAGTAGTGAGGGATCTCAACACCCCAAACGTGCGTCTCGCCGAATCTGCTTATATACTAGCTTTACTAATTATAGACAAATGGAATCGCTAGGATATGGCCACCTACTCACGCGAAGAAAAATCGGATGATGCTGGTAAATACATAAAGAAGACTTGGAATTCAAACATCCAGCCCGAAGACAGAAGGTTTGAATTAGTTTCTGAATTTGCGATGACGGGTGATCAACCAGCTGCCGTTGCTCGACTTTCCGAAGGCGTGGAAAAAGGCGCTTCTCGGCAGACCATGTTAGGTGTTACCGGAAGTGGTAAGACCTTTACTATGGCCAATATCGTTCAGCAGGTCCAGCGCCCCACGTTGGTGATGGCTCACAACAAAACTTTAGCCGCCCAACTTGCCTCAGAGTTCAAAGAGTTTTTCCCACATAACGCAGTAGAGTACTTTGTTTCATATTATGATTATTACCAGCCTGAGGCCTATGTCCCCCAGTCAGATACCTATATAGAAAAAGACTCCAGCGTGAACGAGGAATTGGACAAGCTCCGGCTATCATCCACAACGTCGTTGTTGACCCGACGTGATGTTCTGATTGTAGCTTCCGTTTCGTGTATCTACGGTCTTGGCGACCCTAATGATTATTTCAACTTGGTAGCCCAGATCAAAGTCGGAGAGACTAGGAGCCGCACACAGTTGGTTCGACAATTAGTGGATATGCAATACGAACGCAACGATATGGATCTGTCCCGAGCCAAGTTCCGCATCAGAGGGGACACACTAGAATTGGTTCCTGCTTACGAAGAGGCGGCAGTACGCATCCAGTTCTTCGGCGACGATGTAGAACGCATAGTTAGGCTTGACCCACTGACTGGTGAACTGCTTGATGATCTAACCCAGGTTTCAATCTACCCGGCAAACCATTTTGTCACCTCGAAAGAGAAGCTTGACTTAGCAGTAAACGGGATTAGAGAAGAACTGATTGTGCGGTTACAGGAACTGAAAGCAGCAGGGAAAATACTTGAGGCTGCACGACTGGAGAGCCGGACTCACTATGACCTTGAAATGCTTCAGGAGACTGGATTCTGCTCGGGAGTGGAAAACTATGCCCGTCACCTTTCTCAGCGTCCTGCCGGAAGTGCCCCATGGACACTGTTGGACTATTTTCCGAAAGACTACTTAATGTTTGTGGATGAGTCCCACATGACTCTGCCTCAGGTCCGGGGAATGTATCGAGGCGATATGTCCAGAAAATCCACATTGGTGGACTTTGGATTTCGACTTCCCTCGGCGCTGGATAATCGACCGTTGAATTTTGAAGAATATGAAGAACACATCAACCAGGTTGTTTATGTATCCGCCACGCCTGGCCCCTTTGAATTGCAGAGTAGCAGTACCGTGGTGGAGCAAGTGATCAGACCCACAGGGCTACTAGACCCAACAGTGGAAGTTAAACCCACCGAAGGTCAGATTGATGACTTGCTTCAGGAAATTAGGGTGCGGGTAGAAAAATCTGAAAGAATATTGGTGACGACTCTCACCAAACGCATGGCCGAAGAACTGGCCGATTATCTCTCAGAAATGGGTATTAGAAACACCTATCTTCACTCGGACATTCAGACGCTGGACCGAATTGAGATATTGCGAGACCTTCGCATGGGCGTATATGACGTTATTGTGGGGATCAACCTTCTCCGAGAGGGTTTGGACCTGCCGGAGGTAAGCCTAGTGGCAATCCTTGACGCTGATAAAGAAGGGTATCTTCGTTCTGAGACATCCATGGTACAGACCATCGGGAGGGCCGCCCGACATTCGGGTGGTCACGTGATAATGTATGCTGATCGCGTGACCGATTCGATGCAGAAAGCCATTGACGAAACTAACCGCCGTCGGTCCATTCAAGGTGACCATAACAGGCAGCACGGAATCGAGCCTATGAGTATCCAGAAAGAGGTCCATGATATAACCGAAGGCATCAAGGCACTTGCTGATAACCGCAATCGCAACAACGTGGTGCACAAGGAGATGTCCCGTACGGATATGTTCAAGGTAGTTAAGGACTTAGAAAGTCAGATGAAAGAATCGGCTAAAAACCTTCAATTCGAGAAGGCAGCTCAGTTCAGAGACGAAATCTTCGAGTTACGCCGGTTATTGGCTTTGGAAGAAAAAATAATAGGTCCTGTAGGCCTAACGCCGGAAGAGCTTGCAGTTCCGGAAGCGTAATCGGCATAAGTTTGATCTATATTGGTATTGTTACCATACAAACAAAAAAACAGCATGGTTTAAGCCATAAATTATCTCGGATGTTTGTCGCCCTGAGATCTGTTAAACGGGAAATAACCTTCTAGTCGTTTATAAGGCTTTTAGGGGTGACGAGATAGCCTCTTCTTCTTCTCTACAACGATCAGAGTGACTAATAGCAGGTAGGTCAGTTGGTTTGCGACTGTTTGATATCCCAGCCCAAGAACGTACAGACAGCCTTGCCCATGACCAACTCTAGGTCTTCCCCGGTGAGCCAGGGTAGTTCCTCTGTGAATAAGGTTATACATTGCTTCCAAGAGCAGGGCATGCGGGTGATGTCGGTGCCCCAGAACATGCGATTTGGACCAAATGTGTCGAATATCTGGTGAAGGTAATCATGGATGCTGTTAAATGGATAAGTCCCGCTCGAGTAGCTGGGTGCTCCAGTGGCTTTAATAGCTATGTTGGGGTATTTGGCCAATGCCAGCATATCTGGCAGAGATGAAAACGCCTCGGAATCTGTCGTACCGCTCAGTCTTCCTAAATGGTCAACGATTAGCTTTAATCCTGGGTGGCGTTCAGCAATCTCGCCAACCCATGATACGAACCCGGAAGCCATTAGAGCGACTGGTATTTCCGCCTTTTCAGCTGCGGGCCACAACCAATCCATGGTGCCATCTGTAGGCCATGACTTTTGGTGCGGTTGGGTAAAGCTGAACCGAAAACCAAGCATTCCTGGCTGGTCTTTCCAATCGGCGACAAGTGAGCGACTTTCCGGTTTTTCCAGTGGGATTTTGCCTAAGATAGAAAGTCGATCTGGATGTTCCATGGCCGCTTCTAGTGCTAGGTCGTCGGAATTCGGATCCCAGCTTGGTGGGTGAATGATCGCCGCATCAACGCCGCTCGCGTCCATCTCATTGAGAAGGTCATTGGTTAAGAAGTTTGGGATTTGCCGGTGCCCTGGGTTTGATGGGAGGTTGTTTGCCCAAAGATGCACTTGTGCGTCTACAATCAGCATATTTTTGGCCTTTCAATTTATAGATAATCCGTAAGCGGTATCAGGTATATGACAAACCATGGCGCTAGCTAGCATTCACCGCTCGGTGTAAACGAGCCAGCAGTTCGCCGTTTTCCTCAGCGGAAAAGTTGTCTACCGTTGGTACGCCATTTCCTGTTGTCCCGTCCACCACTCCAGATTCGACCATTCCGTGAAGTAGGTCGGTCTCAGCGCCAACCAATGGCAGCAAGTTCTTTCCGGCGATTCGAGACATGCCTGCCACTAAGCCATATCCGCCCCAATTGGACACGCTTGATATGACTAATCTGTCTACCTGGTTCACGGCGGGATCATTCGGCAAGGAGTCAATTTGAGGGATGACATCGGCTAGGTTGCCCATGCCAATCTCGTTGCCACCATCGCCGATGCCAACCGAAGGAACAGCAGAATCAAATAGATAATCCAATCTGGCGGTATATGGAGATATGTCCACATAGCGCATATTTCGATATGTACCTTCCATGGTTCTACCGCAGCGTTCAATAGAAATAAGTAGTGAGGGCTTGATCTCGTCCAAGATGGCCTTGGCTTGCATCTTGCTCTGAGGCACACTATCGATGGGAAATTCGATTACGGGGGAACCATTCCCGAATTTACGGAGAACTGGTGTGGTGTATACGTCGCTTATGTAAGTGATTTTTCGTCCGAGTGCTTTAAGAGCTTCACCGATGGCAATCGCTCCAGGAGGGCCATCGGTCTCTGGTGTCCCGGACATTACAACGTAGAACCCAGTGACTATGATGACGTGTCCGGGGTTGTCCATTATAAATTGGGCGGCTTGGGAGCAATAATCATCGGGAAGATAGGGCCGTAGCGCCAGCATTCCCCGTTTGTCCTGGGACAATATGATGTCCTCTATGGTTTCGGAAGCTTCCACTGATTCCTCACACCTGTCCTTTAATTGATAACCGGCTTTTATAGGATCGAATAGTCGGAATCCATCTTGTTGGTGATGAACATACGGCCAGGGGCGTGGGTAATCATTAAAGGTGGTTTGCAATTCAAGGCCACCGCTTGGGGAGTCACTCCACAGGCCCAGAAAACTGGTTCCTCATCATCTTTGATCTCAACGGCGTCTCCAAAGTCGGGCCTGGAGATATCTTGGATACCAATGTCGATGGGAGTCCCTATATGAACCGGAGCGCCGTGGGTTGCCGGGAACCTGGAAGTAACCTGAACAGCACGGACCACCTGACTTCTTTTAACAGGACGCATGCTCACCACCATTGGTCCTGAGAAAATACCAGCAGGTGAGGTTGCGATGTTGGTGATGTACATAGCCACGTTGTTTCCGGTCTGTTGATGACGAAGGGGGATCCCCGCGTCAACCATCGCTGTTTCAAAAGAAAAGCTGCATCCCAACAAGAAAGAGACCAAATCGTCGCGCCAATACGGCTCGATCGTGTCCACTTCGGCGGTCAGCTGTCCGTTCTCGTATATCATATAGCCGGAGGCGTCAGTTCGAATGTCGGCGCCACCTGAAGTGAGAACCGGTTCCACCTGACCTGGTTCTATGACCTCAAGCAGTGGGCATGGCTTCGGATTCCTCTGACAAAAGAGCAGAAAATCGAAGGCCAGTTCTTTGGGGAGAATGGCTAAGTTGGCCTGGACGTGGCCCGGCGCAACGCCGGAGGTGATGCCTCGCCAGTCGTTGGAGCGAATCTTCTGTCGAACTTCCTGGGCGGAACCGGTAATGGTCTGGGTGGCCATTATTTCACTCCCTTGTGGTCGCGAATCAGATAAACGCTGAGTAACCTAACCTTGTCCTTGGAAATCAGCAGGTACGAGGGTAAGGTCATGATAATTGTACCCCTGTCAAGCGTCAATATTCAGGCATGGCTAGGGATGCAATGGTGATCAGGTCCAAGAATTTTGAGATACCGGCAGGTGTGAAGAATACTCGGTTTGATATACTTTTGTAGGTATTGAATAGGCGTACCGGAGATTCTCCCGACCCTTGTATCACCTTTTTGTGTTGACCAGTTATGGAATAGTACCAGGTCTGTTGGCCGAGACGATTGATCGCGGAGGTATGTCGTGTGAGGTTGGGCTGGATATTAATCAGATAGACGATAACGGAAAAACACCTCCCGATGCTGTGCTGGTCGATCTATCTTCTTTGGAGCAAATTGAGGTTCGGCATGTCATCGAAGAATGTCAGGACAGGAAACTCCCAGTGCTTGCCGTGGTGCCGAGGGATGTTCTGCATGCTTACGACCCATCTTTAAACCCTGATGAAGTGGTTGTAAGTCCTGTTTCTGAGTCTGAATTGACTACCCGGGTGAAATTGGCAATATACCGTGTGGCCGGCCCCTCCGGCCCCAAATTACTCAAGGTAGGAGAGCTCTCCATAGACTTGGAACGGTATGAAGTCACCGTTTCAGGAAGAAGAGCGGCTCTGACTTATAAAGAGTTCCAACTATTGGTCTTGCTGGCTTCTAATCCAGGCCGGGTCTACACCAGAGAAACGCTGCTCAGTCAGATCTGGGGGTACGATTATTTGGGGGGTACCAGGACGGTGGATGTACACATTCGGAGACTCCGCTCTAAGTTGGAATCCACTGGTTACTCCATTGTTGAAACCATTTGGAACGTGGGATACCGATTCAGAGAACCGGTTTAATTAGACAATGACCACGGGGCCCCGGTGAACCATTAAAAAGAGGACCTGAATCAATCTCGGGAAATCAGGCAAGTTGTTGGCAGGTCTTAATTGCCAAATCAATCCGGGTTAGTTAGCATGAAATATTGGTTAGAATAATTAAATGCTAATAAGGTTTTGCTAATGACTATCTATAATTTTGCTGCAGGTCCGGCAATACTGCCGGCTCCCGTGCTTCAAGAAGCCCAGGAGGATCTTGTCTCTTATCCCGGTTCGGGTATTTCGCTACTTGAAATGAGCCACCGATCTAAACCGGTTCAGGACATGATCCAGGCCGCTGAAGATGAAATTCGGGTGCTGGCTGGGATTCCCGATAATTATCATATTTTATTTTTGCAGGGCGGCGCTTCATCCCAGTTCTCCATGGTTCCCATGAATCTGCTTACTTCGGGGGGTAAAGCAGACCATTTAGTGACGGGGAATTTTGCAAATTTGGCATTGATAGACGCCCAGAAAATAGGAGACGTTCGCGTTGCGGGATCAACTGAAAGCACCAATTATGATCGGATTCCTACTCAGGATGAACTGAATCTAGACCCAGATGCTGACTATGTACATTTTACCGGTAACAACACTATTTACGGCACAGAATGGCCTGCAGAACCGGAGGTGGGTAACGTTCCTCTGGTGGCGGACCTCTCTTCCAATATTTTTAGCAAACCTATAGACGTCTCTAAATACGGATTGATATACGCAGGGGCCCAGAAGAATCTTGGTGCAGCCGGGGTAACGCTGGTTCTTGTGCGGGATGACCTGCTATCCCGAAGTCCGGATACCCTGCCATCTATGTTGAATTACAACACCCATTGCAAGGGGCATTCTGCTTATAACACCCCACCAGTGTTCTCCATCTACGTTTTGGGTCTGGTTATAAAATGGTTGGCCCATAAGGGTGGTCTCGATCAGATGGCGGCACAGAACGAAGAGAAGGCAGAAGTTATTTATAATCAATTGGATGCTTCGGAGTTCTACCGAGGGCACGCTATCAAGGGCAACCGGTCCCGCATGAATGTGACATTCAATTTGCCCACTCCGGAGTTAGAAACCCAATTCGCCGCCGAAGCCACTACAGAGGGTCTAGTCGAATTAAAAGGCCACCGTTCGGTGGGTGGAATTCGAGCGTCTATCTACAATGCCTTTCCCAAAGACGGCGTAGATGCGCTGGTGTCATTTATGAAGGAATTCGAGCGTGCTAACGGCTAGCAAAGTAAACATGAGCTATTAGTTCGGAGCCAAATATGACGACCGTAAAACTGCCATCTGGAAATTCTTTGGAGATCGAAGACGCCCTCTACGCGTTCGTGAGAGATGGACTAACTCCTGGTACGGGAAAAACTGTGGATGAAGTGTTTAGTATCCTCGGTGCTTTAGTGTTGGAGTTCGAACCAAAGAACTTGGAATTGCTGGAAAAACGCACAGCCAGGCAGGCTAAAATAGATGAATACTATGTGAACAAGAGAAAAGCAGGATGGGAACCCTCTGTCGAATCCGGAATGAAAGATGCCTCAGATTTAGGTCAATTCCTGGTTTCAGAAGGTTTCCTTGAATCAGAAGCCTCTTCTGCAGATCCTCGTACCTTCAACATGACCACTCCTGAACTGGACTTTGAGATGTCTCAAAACGGGCCAGAGTTGGTCACTCCAGTGAACATAGCCAGCATGGCGGTCGGTGGGGCGAACGCCCGATGGGGCAGCCTTTATGACGCCTACTTCCTCAGCGATATCCACTCCGAAATCGACCGTGATTTAAACCGCGTACAGCGTTTGCAGATGGTCGTGGATTGCACCAACCAGTACTTAGATGAACATGTCGCTCAGTGGGAGGACGGCCGAAGTTTCAGCGACATGATGTCTTATGTCGTACGACCTAATTGTAATGGTAAACAGGAGCTTATAGGGCTTACGGTAGATAGCTCAGAGGTTAGGCTGCTGGACCCTGATAAATTTGTCGGTTTCAATAAGAGTGAAGATCAATTAACCGAGTTCTTTTTGGAAGATAACAACCTCAAAATACAGTTCCAACTTTATGAGGGTGGAACTGTCAATAAAGAGAACGGACAATTCAGAGATTTATTCGTCGAGTCAGCAATCACCAATATAGTGGATTTCGAAGATGCCGTAGCTATTGTCGATGGAGAAGATATGGCATTGGCTCTACGGAACTACCTAGGATTGATTAGGGGTGACATTCAGGCTTATGGCTCTAGAGGGTCACTTAAGACCATGAACTCGGACATAAACTTTATAGGGGTAGACGGTCTTGCCCGCACGGTTAAGGGGTCTAGTTTGATGTCCGTTCGCAATGTATCCCTGCATATGTACACGGACATGGTGAAGTTAGACGGCCAGGAAATCTCTGAAAGAATGCTCGGGGTGCTGCTGACTACATTGATAGCCACGGCCCATGACAAAGGCTCGTCAGGCTCCGGGGGCCTGCCAGTGCGTCAACCAAATAGCATCAAGGGGTATGTTTATCAGGTTACCCCTAAACTGCAATCGGCGGAGGAAGTAACTGAACAGGTGCGTTTCTTTGAAGCTGTTGAAGATAGTTTAGGTCTAACGCGGAACACTATACTTCTTGGGATCATGAATGAAGAATTAGGAATGACACTGCAACTCGCAGATTCGCTCAAAGCTGCCCAGAGTCGCGTGTTTTTCACTAATACAGGGTTCTTAGATCGCACAGGGTCTCAAATTAGAGTCCAGACTCAAGCGGGCCCTGTTGACCTTCGGGATGACTTGACCAGGGCAGTATTCAACACCAGTTATGAACTGCACAACGTTGACGTGAGCCTCCGAGCTGGAGTTCATACACAAGGCAAGATTGGAAAGGGTATGCAGGTTAAGAATCGGGCCATGGCAGAAATGATGGAGCTTAAGATTAATCACCCTAAGAGCGGTGGAAACACTGCCTGGGTACCTGCTCCGAATCCGAGCCACCTTCACTCTATGCACTACCACATGACTGACGTAGACCAAGTGCAGAGGTTGATGGAAGATTCCCCATACCATGGCATATCTAGGACAGACCTCTTGAATTTTCCTTTATTGGATTCCGATAAGGTCAGCGATGCCGAAATTAAAGAAACGCTTCTACTTAGCTATGCTCATAGCATGGTTGCTTACGTGGAACCGTGGGTGCACCGCGGTATTGGATGTAGTGGCGTTCCTAATTTCAGTCAGATTGAAGAGATGAAAGATCGGGCAACTGAGAGAATAGATGGGGCGATCATCGCTAACTGGAAACTCCACGGCGTTGTCAGCCAAACGGAGATTGAAGAAGCTATCAAAAAGGCGACAGAGATACTCGATCAGCAAAATAATGACAAGTCCGACTACATACCAATGACAGATACTGTGGAGAAGATGGCCACATTGCTGGAAGAGCCGGCCATCGCAGCTGTTCTGCAGATTATCGACGACGCTTTAACATCTCCAAGTGCCTACGTGGAGCCGGCCTTGTTCAAATACCGAAAGGCAGTTAAAAACTCAGTCGACTAAGACCTGACCGGAGCATGTGTCCTACGGATGGGAAAACTGTTCAAGACAGCTAGCAATCCTGCGGGGATTTTTCAGGAATGAGTCTGTCGTCCAACACGAGGCCCAAGTTTTTGAAGAGATTACTTGACCGGTCGAAGGTTCTGCATTATATCGTCGAGGGTGAACGGTCTACTAAGTTTAATTAATCTGATGTCATACATGTAACACTCATACGGTATGCTGATATCTGATCGTTAGCTACTGCTGGGCGAGAAGTGTAGGTCGACGAATGAATGCGAAGGGAACGAAAAACCGTGCATTGATCAGGTGACGTTGGCACTGGCTCGGTCAATGAAGCGTGCTACTTGCGCAGCGATGGCCGCGTGGTCAGGAGCCTTGAGTTCAGGGTCGTTTTCCATTAATTTAGTCGCCTCGTACCGGGCCATCTCTAACAATTCACGATCAGTGATGTGGGCCATTTTTAAACTGGGCAGACCACTTTGACGAGTGCCAAAAAAATCACCAGGACCACGCAGTTTAAGATCTACTTCAGCTAGTTGGAATCCGTCATGTATGTCGGCAAGAGCCGAAAGTCGTTCTTTAGCGGTTTCTGACGCCGTGTCGGAAAGAAGCATGCAGTAGCTCTTATGCTTACCACGACCAACGCGACCTCTGAATTGATGCAATTGGGCTAATCCAAATCGGTCTGCTCCATCAATCATCATCACGGTAGCGTTTGGCACATCGATTCCCACTTCTACCACGGGCGTAGTTACCAAAATGTCCAACTCGCCGTCTCGGAACTGTCGCATAACCTTGTCCTTGTCTTTGGGGGACATGCGACCGTGAAGCAACCCCAGTGACAAGTCTGGATATATACTTTCTGAGAGGCGTTGGTGCTCTTCTGTGGCTGCTTTAGATTCTATTGTCTCCGACTCATCTACCAAAGGGCAGACAACGAATGCCTGTCTTCCTTCTTCGATTTGTTTTCGGATGAATCCATAAGCCGTTTCGCGCTGTTCTGGTTCCAACCATTTCGTGGCCACTTCCTGCCGCCCAGCTGGCATTTCGTTAATGGTTGATATGTCAAGATCGCCGAACACGGTTAGTGATAACGTTCTAGGAATCGGCGTAGCAGACATAATTAGTGTGTGGGGATTTTCCTTGCCTCGTTCCTGCAATGCGGAGCGTTGCAGGACACCGAAACGATGCTGTTCATCGGCTACCGCCAGTGCTAGTTTCGGAATGGAGATACCTTCTTGGATTAGCGCTTGGGTTCCGATCAAAATGTCTAATGTACCGTCGGCGGCACGTTTGGCCAGTTCCCGTTTTACAGGAGCTCGAGAGCTGCCCGTAAGTAGACCGATGGAGACGGGACGATCCATATGCTCCAGGTAAACGGTAATCAAGTGAGGTTCTTGCACCGGACGATCCAATCCACTCAGCAGGTTGCTAATGCTTAGGAAGTGCTGCTCGGCAAGTACTTCTGTCGGTACCATCATGGCACCTTGGTATCCGGCCGCGGCCGCCGACAGAAGCGCTGACAGGGCGACCACAGTCTTTCCACTGCCAACCTCACCTTGCAACAGACGACTCATCGGAGGGGTTCCACCACGCATATCTATCTTGATCTCATCGATGCACCGTTTCTGAGCATCAGTCAATGGAAACGGAAGGGTTTTGTAAAAGCCGTCGATTACGTCGGCAGGAGCTACAAGTTCAATGCCTTTCACGTCGTCACGCTGTAACCTGCGTCGGGTCAGCACTGCTAGCTGAAGGGTGAATAACTCGTCAAAAGCTATCCTGCGGCGGGCTAACTCCCAAGATTCCATATTCTTAGGATAGTGGACTTGGTATACCGCATCCAAAAGGGGCATCAATTTTGTGCGACTTATAATGGTGTTAGGAAGGGGATCGTTCAGGCCGCCTAACCAATCTTGGACTGCCTGCCAAGTCAGCCGGCGCATATTGCGTCGAGTGAGGCCTTCGGTTAAAGGGTATATGGGTACTACTCGGCCGGTATGGACGCTAACTCCGGTGGCGTCTAACGATTCATGCTCGGGGTTTTCGAAGACGAGTTGCCCCCTGAAGACAGACGCTTTACCGCTAATCGCGATGCGGCTACCTGGCTTCAGTGTTCGTGCCAGGAATCTCTGGCCGAACCAGATAGCACGCAGGTTTCCTGAGTCATCACTGAGTACAACTTCCGTATCTCGACGGCCACCCTTTGGGCCCTTGGCCACCTCTCGTGCCTCCCATACAGTAGCCACTACGGTGCATTCTTTGCCGGGCTCCAAGTCCGCTATTTTTACTGCCGTTGAATAGTCCTCATGGCGACGTGGAAATAGGTACAGCAGGTCCCTTATGGTCTTGACTTCTAGTCGTTCGAGACGGGCTGTCAATTTGGTGTCCACGCCCTTGAGCCGGTCAACTGGGGCGTCGACAGTGATTTCTACTGGAGGCATTTTGTAGGCAGGTTTCTTTTTTGTGGCAGGCTTTTCCCCCGTAGGCATTTTCTCCGCTGTTGAGTTGGAAGCAGATTTTGGGGCCCTGGTGGATAATGTATTATGCCTGGGTTTCTGCTTTGGGTGAGGAAGTTCACTCAAAGCCTCACGCCATTGGGTTACCCACTGGGCCCTCAATTTAGTTGACATGGAGCCGTAAGGCTCCTGAAGCATGAACTCTCTGTCGCTGATATCTTGGGCTGCCATCCGTTCGGAGAAACGGGCAACGAACTTGTCCAGACCGCCCACCACGGCCTTGTTGTCGAAGCCTCGGGTCTCCTCAAGTGTGAGGATGTTATGGAATTTATCGGCCCAAGAGGATGAGTCAGTTCGGTCAATGGCCATTATTTGGATACTCTAAAATGCTTAATCGTCTGGATTTGGGGAGTAAGGTTTAACGAATTTAATCGTCCTGGTATGCCTACGGTTCGTTTACATTTATTCAATGTAATCATGCCCATTCCGCATCTAACGTCGCACCTGGGTAATTGCCACGCCTAGGGCATGTGGTCCGATGTAAGTGCCCAAAGTGGAACCAAATCTGGTTTCGATAATTTTTTCGGCGGGTAGAAGGGCAGTCAATTCTTGCTTCAGCGTTGCTGATCGTGTGGGGTCGGTACTGTAGATCACCGCCAATCTTTGCACCGGAGCAAGGTCGTGGACTAGTTCCACTAACCGCTTTGTGGCGCGTTGTAAGTTCCTGGGTCGTTCTACAGGGTGTGCTTCTCCGTCCTGGAGCCTTAGTATTGGTTTTACGTTTAGGATAGATCCCATGAAAGCTCGTGCTTTGCCAATACGCCCTCCTTTCTGAAGGTATTCCAGGGTGTCCAATGAGAACAAACCGTGGTGTAGGTCTAGATTTTTTCGGATTTCAACGGCAGCTTCATGAGAATCGGCTCCATTCTCCAATATGGAAACGGCTTCTAGGACCACCAAACCCAACGGTATGGACGCGAGCTTAGAGTCAATGATTTCGACTTGGGAACCATCATTCAAAGAGGCTTTAGCCTGTTCGGCGGAGTTTAATGTTCCACTTAATTTAGCCGAAACATGTATGGAGATTACCTGGTGACCTTGTTTTACCAGGTCACGGTAGACCTTTTGGAAGTCAGCCACTGTCGGCTGGGCTGTCGTAGGAGTTCGACCTTCTGCTTGGAGACGGGTATAGAAAGCATCAGGTTGGATTTCTATCCCGTCTTTGAGCGTTTGATCATCGACCACCACGTAACATGGTAGGACAGTGATTTGATGTTGGTCAATCAAGTATCGCGGGAGGTCGGCGGAACTGTCTGTAACTATACGTACGCTCATATTCCTTTTTGTCAGTAGCCTTTTAGGTTTATTCAATAGACGCTAAGTATTGAAAATGAGGTTGCCCACCATCTATTACGTCGATTTGGATATCTGGAAATTCCTTTTCCAACTTAGATGCTACCGACTGGGCGTCGACTGGGGTTTTGTGGTTTCCATAATAAATGCTGACTATCGAGTCGGTGTTTATATTGGTTAGGCCTAAAGTTAGTAGTAGAGCCTGCTCTGGATTGTTGTCAGCTATGACTAATTCCCCCTCAAGAATCCCGATGTACTGGCCTTTTTGTACCTCCACTTTGCCGATTTTAGTGCTTCGAACTGCGGCCGCTACTTCTATGGAGGTTACATTGGACAATGAGTTAGTCATTGACTGAATGTTTTCTTGCCAGGGCGCTTCTGGATTGAAAGATAACAATGCAGCCACTCCTTGAGGGATACTTCTGGTTGGAACCACGTGGATTGATGAATCAGACGCCGCTATTTGTTCCGCAGCCAAGATAACGTTGCCGTTATTGGGCAATAAAATAACGTCGTCGGCGGCGGTGGCACGGGCGGCGTCCATTATCTGCTGTATGCTGGGGTTCATAGTCTGGCCGCCTTCAATGACTGAGTCACAACCTGAGTCTAAGAACAGACGGGCCAACCCTTCTCCTTGGGTCACTGGCAGTAACGCCAGGGCAGCCCCGTCGCCTGGGCGTCCGTGATTATCGGAAGCAAATGCATTGTTTTGAGAATCCATGTCTTCGATCTTGACATCAGATAATGATCCCAGTGACTCTGCATATTTGATGGCGGAGGTTGTATCGTTGACGTGGATGTGGACTCGTATGTTCTTCTCAGTGCCTACTACGACCGTGGATAGTGCTGTTTTTTGAAAATGGGTACGAACGCTATTTAAGTCCAGGTTTCTGCCATCCGCTTGATTGATGATGAACTGGGTACAGAAACCCCATTCTTCTTCCACGGTGGTATTAAGATACTCAGTGTTTATACCTCCTCTGTTGGCATTTCCATAAAATCGAGACAAGCCAATCAGGCAGCTCGATCCATCTGTTTCAGATCGGGTGATTGACTGAAGCAGTCCACCGATTAACACCACCACACCCAAACCGCCAGCATCCACCACGCCGGCTTCTTTGAGGACTGGCAATTGTTGTGGGGTTCTTTCAAGCGCATCTTGCGCTGCTTGGTAAGCAGTTCTCCAAAGAGTTTCCAAATCGGCCTGTAATCCCTGGATACCTTCGGCCGCTGCTCGGATTACTGATAGCATCGTACCTTCTGCTGGGTTTCCAACCGAGCTGTATGCCTCGGCAGAGGCTTGGTTGAATGCAGATTTCAATTCATTTGCCGTCAGTACCTCTTTGCCTCTCAGACCATCAGAGAATCCTTTTAGAATTTGAGAGAGGATCACCCCACTGTTCCCTCTGGCGCCGAAAAAGGCGCCGTTGGCCAAGGCCGAAATAACCTCAGATGCGGAGTAGTCTTGGTCTTCAAGACAAGCATCTTTTGTAGCCTGTACCGCAGAACGCATTGTCAGCAGCATATTTGTTCCAGTGTCGCCGTCGGGCACAGGAAATACATTGAGGGAGTTGATGGCGTCTCGGAATTCTTCTAGTCGACCAGTGGCTGAGGAAAATGCGATTTTGAGGTCATGTCCCAGTAATTTGTCCATGCTTAACCCGTCGCTTGCTTTTTAAAGAGCCAGTTTATGGGCGTTACGTTTGCAGTAGGTCACGCGTGTTTGGGCAATTATATCTCATGGATACAGACATTATCTGTGGTTAGAACCGTATTCTTAGTTGAGGTTAGATTAGAGAGGTTCAAGTTAGATGGGAAATAAGAGTTAATTGTTGTGGATTATTATAAGGTTAAACCCTGGTGGTATACGTGGGTTCCGCCTTGATTATACCAGTCTGGAATGGGCACGAATTTCCTTGACAGGGTAATATGGCTCAAGTAGTATTACAGGTCGAGGAATATAATGGATTACGCAGTATTTAAAACAGGTGGGAAACAGTACCGAGTTCAACCTGGAGACACGCTCGATGTCGAACTCATTCCCAACGAAGTAAATTCGATTGCCGAATTCGATGAAGTATTAGCTCTCTCTGACGGCGGAGAGGTCACCATTGGGGCGCCGCTAGTATCAGGTGCCAAGGTCACAGCTCAGGTCGTTTCCCACTACAAGGACCGTAAGCTGATGGTCTTTAAAATCAAAGCCAAGAACCGTTACCGCCGCAAGCGTGGGCACCGTCAGACTTACACTAGGTTGCGCATTCAGAATATAGAATTGACTAAACCTCGTGCGTCAAGGCGGAGATCTGCACCCACTGCGACACAGGCAGATGGGGAAGGGAGTAACTAATGGCCCATAAGAAAGCTGGTGGAAGCACAAATAACGGCCGAGATAGTAATTCTAAAAGGCTGGGCGTGAAGCGATACGGTGGTGAAAGCGTGAAAAGCGGTTCCATAATAGTCAGACAGCGTGGCACCCGTATCAAACCTGGCACCAACGTCGGCTTGGGAAAAGATTACACTATCTTCGCAGTGATTGACGGACAAGTGAAGTTTGAATGGGCTGCAAAAGGCCGCCGTAAGGTCAGTGTATATCCAATGGAAGCCGCCTAATCAAGTTTGAATCTTCGTCAAATAAGACGAATGATTGATATTAAACTATAAAAAATATAGAACAATAAAATATGAAAGAAGAAATCCATCCCTATTTTTACAATTCGACGGTTACCTGCTCGTGCGGTAACGTGTTCCAAACGGGCGGGACTCGGCCTACGGTCCGTGTTGAGGTGTGCAGCAAATGTCACCCATTCTATACTGGCGAACAGCGGGTAGTTGACACTCAAGGCCGAATTGAACGGATGAAACGTCGCTACAGTCTTAGTTAATTACAACCCTCTCAGACTGGCAGAAATTATCAAACGAAAAGGAAATCGAGGGCAATACACCCTCGATTTTTCTTTATATTTCCAGGATAGTTTTAATTCACTAAATCGAATCTAGATTTATAGCGGGCTGGACGCTTACTAGATTGAGGAAATAAGTTGGCAGAGAAGCCCATGCATATGTACGGCGGACAAGCCGTAATCGAAGGAGTTATGATTCGTGGCCGCGACTACTTTGGTTTGGCGGTAAGACGCGAAGACGGTTCAATTGAACTCCATCACGAACCCTTAAGCTCTTTGTATAATGGGCGTGCCCGACGTTGGCCGTTGGTTAGAGGATTCCTCACCTTGCTGGAGACCATGCTACTAGGTATTAAGACCTTGCAACTCTCCGCAAATATGGCCGCTATTGATCGCGATCCTGATGAGGAGAAAGGAATTCCAGCCTGGGTTATGGCTACAACTTTGAGTATCTCTCTAGCCTTTGGCATTGGGTTGTTCTTTATAGCCCCGCTGTTGATTGCCTGGTCCTTGCACCCTTGGTTGAACTCCGATTTGCTTAGCGAGATAGTTGAGGGCGTGATTCGCATGGCCTTCCTTTTGAGTTATATCGTCATAATCGGGAGGTTGAATGATGTTAAGCGTGTGTTTGCCTATCATGGCGCTGAGCACATGACAGTGCATGCTCTAGAGGCTAATTTATCGCTCACTGTGGAAAATGTGCGTAAGTTTGGTACTCCACATGCCCGCTGCGGGACGGCTTTTCTATTAACGGTGGTTGTGGTTTCAGTGGTGGTATTTGCGTTGCTCATGGGGCCACCTCTGGAATGGCGTATCGCTTCTCGAATATTCTTACTGCCAGTTATCGCTGCAGTTAGCTATGAATTTTTGAGGTTTAGTGGAAGACACCAGGATGCCTGGTTTGGGAAAATGATTGCCGGCCCTGGACTATGGTTGCAAAAGCTGACTACCAGAGAACCTGACGATTCCCAGATTGAAGTCGCTATTAAGGCAATGGAGACAACCATATCGGCGGACCGGGGTGAGCCTATTGCCAAAAGGCTACCGGCCCCGAATTCTCAAGCGTCGCCGCACGACCTGGGAACATCTTCTAATTGCTAATAGCGTGTCATAGCCTATCAGGCTCGGTCGGATGTCGGAACATCCGCTCTGTCTAACGGATCGGGATCTTACATTTGAACTCTATGGATGGCGCGATCGACCTTGATTCAGATTCCTATTGGAGTCGTGTCTTCAAACTACTTCGCAAGCCGGCGTTCCGTTGGTTTTGGTTGGGCAGTTCTACTCAGGCGATAGGACAAGCCACCCAATTCCTGGTGATTGGGTGGCTTGTCCTGGAAGTGACCGGCTCCGCCACTGAGTTGGGTTTGGTGATATTCCTCTATGGTGTCCCAAACGTAGCGTTCCTGTTGGTGGCGGGAATCGTCGCCGACCGGTTTGACCGCCGCCACGTCCTAATGTTGACCCAGACTGGAGTAGGATTTCTAGTTGCCACCCTAGGTATATTGGAACTCTTTGATGCAGTTGCAATCTGGAATATTTATATCGCGGCGTTTGTGCTAGGAATAGTGCAGTCCCTCAACATGCCTGCCCGGACGACTATGGTCTCTGACATAGTGGCGAAAGCTTCTATATTGGACGCTGTCGCTATGCAAAATGCTGCGGTTCACGCTGGCAGGATGATCGGACCACCGGTGCTAGGGTTAGTCATAGAGCTTTGGGGTATCGGGACTAGTCTCTTTGTTATTGCGGGTTGCTATATTGTAAGTATGGCTTGTATCGGCAGGATAGGCGAGACTAACCAAATCACTCGCGCCTCAGAAGTATCGGTCTTCAAGAACTTCACCGATGGTTTTGCCTACATCAGAAGCAACCGGATCGTTCTAACAGCGATCGTAATCACCTGTTCTTTTGGTGGGTTTGGCATGTCCCATCAGCAAGTGATTCCAGCCATGGCAAAAGATGTGCTCGGAACTGGTGCAGCCGGCGTGGGCCTACTATTTCTGGCATCTGGTATCGGGTCTTTCCTGGGCAACATACTGTTGCCGATTATCGGAAACGTTCGGATATACCGGTCGCTGCTAATAAACCTAGTCCTTTTCTCTATCTTTTTGTCTCTGTTCTCGTGGTCAAGTTGGTTTTGGCTCTCTTGGTTTCTGTTTTTGTTGGTAGGGCTGTTTGGCCTAGGTTCCGTGTGGCCTTTGGCGACTTCCCTGGTTCAGGTTGAATCGCCGGTTGAAATGAAGGGAAGGGTTATGGGAATACTTCAGTTTACGCCCGGGTTCCATTTCCTTGGTGCATATCCGTTGACTTTGCTCGCAGGGCAATTTGGTTGGGAAGCGGCGATAACGGTGGCAGCTGGAGCGACGTTGTTGGTGACCGTTTGGTTTGGCGTTGTGCGAAAAGGAGCACCCGAGATAGACATTCAAACCCCTAGGGAGCAAGCCAGTAACTAACCTACGTCTTCATTACGAAAATCTGTAAAAGGACCCTTCCTATGCGGCCGAGAAAGAAGGATCCTTTTAAGTTGATTAATCGCGGGCTAGCTGAGGTTCCACCTAGGTTCTTTTGCACTTTGTTCCTTAAGGTAGTCAACTATCCAGTCTTTGACCTCGCCGGCAATATAAAAAGTGGGTTTTACCAACTCGCTTTCATCTGTGATCAGGCCTTCCTGCTTAGCGATTGCCGCCACTTCCGTTCCCGGCATTATGCTGACGCCAACACGTAGATTGGCCAGAGCGGGATTCACACTGCGGAGGAAGTCCAACTTGTTATCCACGCTCTCCCGGGTTTCTCCGGGCTCCCCAAACTGCTTGCCCAAATTGTAATGAAGGTCGCCCTCGTCGCACATTCTGCATACCTCCGCGAGAGCATCATTCTCTTCGACCATACTGTCCATATCGCCTGGGTTACCGCTGCGGTTGACCATCATCACCAACCCGCATCCAGCTTCCTTCATCATTCCAATCAGCTCTGTGTCGCAGTTGAACGGCGCCAGACATGTGTTCCATCGGATGTTTAGGTCAGATTCGATTATTGTGTTGCAGAGCGACTTAGCGTGATCCAGGGGCAGGTTGAACCCGTTGTCGACAAAGAATACTTTTTTCATGCCAAAGCGTCGTTTAAGATCTTTGACTTCGGCGACCACTTCATCTATCGGACGGATGACCCGCCATCCTGACTCGTTGATCTGTGATTGAGAAGCGTTAGTTGGGTAATAGAATCCGCCGAGTTTTGTTAGGACTCCGATGCCGAAACCAGCTTTGTTGTACCGGTCCATATCGAGATCTTCTAAGCGGGGTGGCTTGGCAAATTCCGATGTGCAGTAGCCTTCATTAGAGACGGTCTGACCGCCCTTCGTGTAGACCAGGCCGGGCAAGTTAAAATAGCTAGGCTCCCCGATCTCTAATCTCTCAGCCAACGTGGCAAAGGTCTCACCAGCGTCGCCGGCCAGACCGATGTCACACCTTAGATACTCGAAGCATTCTTTTGGCATGATGCTGAATGCTGGGCCACCGCATACGATGACTGCGTCACTTAATGTGCGGATTTTGTCGATGACCTCTTTGCTGATGGGAAGGGCCCAGACTGTGTTCAGATAACTGTGGTTACTCAGATTTCTGACGGACATGCCGATCATTTGTGGATTGAATTCTTTAACAGCAGCTTCCACGTCAGCTAGGTAGTCGTCGGAAAACATAAGATCGAGGACTTTGACTTCGTGTCGTTCGTGGTCCAGGTGACCGGCGATGTAGGCGAGGCCTATCGGCATAGGCTGGGCATTTAATCTACTTTGGTATCGATTGTGGCGGTTGGTGGCAATTAGTAAGACGCGCATCCCGTTCTCCCCGCATATTTAACATTGTTGGCCGGACGAATACCGGAATATATGAGTCAATTATCCCTGGTAACATCCTTAATTACAAAGATTAATTGTTACCTTTTTCAGGATGTCATAACAACAGCAAATTTTTGGCTAGTACCAGAGGCTGGTATTTGGGTGGATATAAATGTTTTCGCTCGATTTGGTTACGAAATAGTTTCACATTGAATCCAGTATGAATACGTTGCAAGCCTTCTAACAATATCCGCTTTTAATGGGAGACGGCACGTTAAACTACTTAGTGATTCGATGTGCATTTTATTGACAAATAATCATTATTGAATTAGGGTTTGGGCATTGTTTTTCAGGCTCGATTCAGCACTTTTGTGAGGGCAAATTGGTAACGACGATTAACGATGATATGTTCACCGCAGACGTTATTCAGGATCCCTATGAATACTACGGCCGCCTTCGGGATGAGGACCCGGTTCACTGGAACGAGTTGTACGAGCTATGGGTGGTTACTAGGCATGATGACCTGGTTTGGTTAACGAGAAATCACGAGCAATTCTCTAGCCAAGTGATGGCCAACGATCCACGGCCAGCCTACCCGGCAATATATGAGTCCGATACTGAACTTTACGACTACGTAAAAAACTACCAAAGTAAGATGTTCATCCAACATGACCGACCAGAACATCTGGAAATGCGGAAAGTCCTGCATTCTTTCTTCACCCCAAAGTCGATGGAAGAGTGGCGGCCATTGGTGAGATCGGCCATTGTCGAGTTACTCGATGAAGCGGAAGCCAAGGGCGATGTGGATCTTATGCGGGATCTGGCCGTGCCTTTACCGGTTTTAGTTATTGCCGAGATGATGGGGGTGCCCGAGACGGAGCGTCGACAGATTAGGCTATTGGCTGAGAAACTGTTGAACATTGGTCGGGGTGAACCCGACCGAATGCGGCATCTTTCTGATGGGATGAAAGGCATGGACGAATATGTAACCCCAATGGTGGAAGAAAGGATTCAAAACCCCAAAGACGATTTTATTTCGGTGTTAGCTGGTGGGGAGAAAACTGGTGTATTCACTCGAGAGCAGGTTCTGGTCAACACCGCGTTACTACTGCTGGCCGGCCATGAGACTACCATCAACCTGATCTGCAACGGTACTCTTTCTTTCATGAATAATCGCGACCAGTGGGACCTACTGAAATCTAACCCCAGAGGACTGATGGTCAGGGCAACGGAGGAAGCTTTGCGGTACGACTCTCCGGTCAAGTCCATAACACGCATTGCCGCAGGAGACGTAGAATTACATGGGAAACAGATCAAGAAAGATGATCGTCTTCGCTGGTTTATCTCTTCGGCCAACAGGGATCCTAACAAGTTTGAGAACCCCAATACTATGGATATTACCCGTTGGCCTAATCCCCATGTTGCATTTGGATCCGGTGTCCACCATTGTTTAGGAGCAACAATAGCTCGTGTAGAAGGCCAGGAAGTATTTGCAGCTCTAGCCGAACGGTATCCCAAACTGCAGTTGCAAACTAACGAGATGGAATACCAACCCAGCATTACCTTTCGTTCCATTAAGAACATGCCTGTCTCCCTAAATTAACTAAAGCCATAGAACAGGCTACTTTCGATTAATGAATTGCAAAACCGGCTCTTCCTATCATTGACAGCAGGTGCCGGGTTACCTATCGTGATAACATTGCGGGCGACGTCTGGAATTACTTGATTTCGAGTCGGACTGGTTACTGAAACCAGGCTGTTAGACTAATGGAATCCTTGAGGAAGGGGTGAGGAAGGGTCGCATGTTGGATGCAAATTGGCTTGCCAGATGACAGTTTCTACCGGAAGTAACCCTAGTCCGTTAATGAAACGCAGACTGGGAGAGGTAGTAGTTTCTTCTTCGACCTCATTCGTTGCTCAATGCTACCAACTTGAAATGGCCCCAGCACTCGGGGAATTGGTGCGGACTGACTTACCAGAGATTTATGGTGTTGTGGGCACTGTGACCACTGAACCACTAGACTCGGCCAGACCAGTACTGGCTAGAGGCGAAGCCGCGGTCTCAGAAGGGGATATCATACGCGATAATCCCCAATTGTCCCGATTATTGACTTCACGCTTTGAAGTTTTTATAGCCGGTTATGTGGACAAGAACGTCACTCGCCAATATTTACCACCTCGACCGCCACGGGTTCACTCGTTTATCTATTCTTGTAGCGCTGATGAGGTGGTTGAGTTTACGAGACACCTGGACCTACTCCGACTGCTGTTGAATTCCGGAGCTTCACATTCAGATGAAATAGTAAGTGCGTGTATCCGACAAGCAGCAGCTTCGCATGACCAGCCAAAATATTTCATTTCGCAAGCCTGTCGGACGTTGGCCGTTGAACTCTCTGCAGACGTACCTCGATTGAACTCAATACTACGGAGAATTTCGCCGTGACATTGTTTGACCATCCAATAGGGGATGCTAATGAGATGGCTAACGGTAAGTTTGCTGCGCGACAAGGACAACCCTTGGGTATGGTCGTCGATGGATCGGTAACCAATGGTGTCGAAGTACGACTTGATTCTGATGTGTCAGTGGAACGGATAAAAGTCGGCACGTTTGTGACCCTTCAAGGTTCTAATAACCGGTTCTTTGGCGTGGTCACAGATATTGCTTTGGGCAGTACAGACCCCCGAATGAAATACGCTTCGATTCCGACTGACGACGTTTTCGTGATTCAAGCTCTGCAGGGGACAGTCGCCTTTGGTATGGTGTCTGTCTTGCCCCAACTGACTCTGCCGGATGTGCTAGGTGATGAGCAAGGGCCTGCAGCTGCTAAGAGCATACCCGATCACTTCTCCCGAGCGTACATCTCCTCTCAGGAGGATGTTGAAACAGTCTTTGGGAGCGAGAAAGACGGTAATTTTTGGTTAGGCAGCCCTCTAGATATGGAGACCAAACTCTGTCTTGATTTGGGTGAATTGGTTAAACGATCTATGGGCGTGTTTGGCAAAAGCGGCACTGGGAAGACATTCCTCACCCGACTGCTGTTGGCTGGAATCGTCCAGAACGCCCAGGCTTCGTCTTTAATCTTTGACATGCACAGCGAATACGGTTGGCAGGGACAGGATGCCGACAAAGGCGTGAATGTTAAAGGCTTGAAGCAATTGTTCGGTGCTAAGGTGTCAACGTTCACCCTGGACGATGACCACTCTCGACGCCGGGGCTTATCCACCGACGAAACCGTGAAACTAGGATTGAACCACATCGAGCCTGAGGATGTGGAATTATTAAGGGAGTCGTTGAACTTGTCAGATGTCGCCGCCTCATGCGCTTATAACCTGAGGGAAAAATATGGCGAAGAAAGTTGGCTTAAAGAGTTTTTGGATTCGGGGAGAAACGGGTCCTTGTTGGAACTTGCTGATGAGTTGCAGGTCAACCCCGGGGCCTTGCGTGCGCTGTATAACCGCATGGGTCGTTTTACTAGGCATGGCTTCATGGTGGAGCATAGTAGAGTAGACACTGCGGCTCTAATGATTGAGCACTTGGAACGTGGACAGCATGTGGTACTGGAATTTGGCCGATACGGTGACGATGAGGCAGCCTACATCCTAGTTAGTAATCTATTGACAAGGCGTATTCATCGCAAATACGTGGAGGCGAAAGAGACGGCTATGGGCGGGGCTGGGAAGGAGCCGCGACCGCTGGTAATTGTAATCGAAGAAGCCCATAAGTTCTTGAATTCCAGCGTGGCGTCCCAGACCATCTTTGGAATAATTGCCCGAGAGCTTCGGAAGTACAACGTGACGCTAATGGTCATCGATCAGCGGCCCAGTGGCATCGACTCAGAAGTTCTGAGCCAGGTTGGCACTCGGTTTAGCTGCCTGCTTGACAATGAACGTGATATCGACGCGGTACTTTCTGGGACATCAGGAAGTCGTGCGCTTAGGTCAGTGCTGTCTCGGTTGGAGTCTAAGCAGCAGGCGCTGGTGTTTGGCCACGCACTGCCGCTTCCGGTAGTGGTTCGTATTCGAGATTACGGGACCTCTTTTTACGAGACTATCGAAGGTGGTGGAGACTCGGAAGAGGAGAAAAAGCGAAAGGTAGATGAGCTCTTTCGTTGAAGCTTAGGCCAAACACCGCACAGGTCGGCCTTCGTTTAGGCTAACCATGTCCGAGACGATCTGCCTAAGATCCAATACGCTCCCGATAGGCTCCGAACGTAGTTCTGAATAAGCTCGGTGAAGGTTTCCAGCGATCCGCTCTGAATCGTGCCAATGGGCGAACCTCCCCAAGTCCACTTGACGCGATGCCTCCAATGGAGTAATCCCAGCTTCAAAGGCTTGGCGAGCCGTGTCTTGAACCAGGGTCAGGTAATCTTCGATGTCGTTCATCACTTCTGGGCCGCACACTGATCCGTGACCGGGGATGATATTCTCAGCACCTAACAGCCGCAACCGCTTGATTGCTTGTAGCGAACCGGATACAGACCCCATGGCCACGAATGGTGTGCCCTGGTTGAATATCAGGTCTCCGGAGAAAAGCAGTTTGCGTTCAGGGATCCAGGCTACGATGTCGTTGGTGGTATGGGCTGGCCCCATGTAGATTAGCTCAATCTTAAGTTCGTCATTGTCTCCAGCGTAGATGTCCAACTGTTCTTTGAAGGTGATAGTTGGCGGGGCCAGTTCGAGATTTCCCCACGTAACGTTGGGGAACAAGGGATGAAGTGACTGTAAGCCAGTGGCGATAACTGTTTCTCTGCACAGCTCATGGCCGATGATTGCTGAATTTTTAATCAAGTAGTTGCCATGGGTGTGGTCGCCATGGTGATGGGTGTTGACTAGGGTATTCATAGGTAATAACGATACGCGTCGCACTGAGTCCAGGTATGACTTTGTACGGGCTTCTGTAAAACAGGTATCAATCATGGTCAGTCCGTTTTGGCCCTTGATGAAACCCGTATTGTTCAACCCCCAGCTGCCGTCAAGTTGGACATAGGCATAGATGCCCGGGCTGACTTCCTCCATTGTGGGTACAGGAAGTTGAGCTGTGTTATGGGCGTGGGACTTTCTCATGTAAGTGTCCTTTTGAGATACATAGAGGATGGATCCAGGCGAATTTGGAACAAATATAGTAGCAGTCAAGGTGACGGTCAACAGGTTGTCAGAGTCTTTTAACGTGGTTCGAGCCGCCGCTATAATTTCCTTGTAAAGAGCTTACATAACATAGACCAACTGATTAGGAGACGGCCGATGCCTGATATTGCTGCCTACGGCTCTTGGAAGTCGCCAATTACTACCGAACTAATCCTATCCGGAGCCATCGGTTTGGGCCAGGTGGTGTTGGATGATGAAGATATTTACTGGTTGGAGATGAGACCTTCAGAAGGTGGGAGGATGGTCATTGTAAAGCAAAGCCCTGAAACTGAAACTGATTCTCAGCCAGAGCCTGTTGACGTGACTCCAGAGGGGTTTAGCGTCCGTACATTGGTTCACGAGTACGGCGGTGGAGCTTATTTGGTGAACGAAGGGGTGGTTTATTTTTCTAATTTCTTTGACCAGCGTATTTATCGACAAGACCCTGGTTTAAAGCCACAACCAATCACTCCAGAAGTTGAGATGCGTTATGCCGACGGCTGTTTTGACGTAACGAGAAACCGCATCATTTGTGTTCGAGAAGATCATACCGAAGTTGGTGAGCCAGTCAATGCCATCGTTGCAGTGGATGCAACAGGAAAGTGCGAACAAGATGTTATATATCAAGGTTCTGACTTTTGTTCCAATCCCAGGGTTAGTCCGGATGGACGGTCATTGTGTTGGCTGACTTGGAACCACCCCAACATGCCGTGGGACGGAACTGAACTCTACGTCGCTAGATTCAATGAACAAGGGAGACTTGGAGAACCACATTTAGTAGCTGGGAACGCTAATGAGTCTGTCTTCCAGCCAGAATGGTCACCGGAAAGCGTCCTTCACTTTGTATCGGACCGAACTGGTTGGTGGAATCTATGGCGAGCTGAAAATGGCCAACTCTGGCAATTGACGAGTAGACAGAGCGAGTTTGGTAAACCGCAGTGGGCCTTCGGATCAGGAACATACTCCTTTGCTTCAGAAGATCTGATCGCTTGCTGCTATACGGACAACGACGCCTGGAAAATTGCCATGTTCCACATACCGTCAAAGATGCTTTTAGGCATAGATACTCCTTATTCTGAGATGGGGCGAGGCGACCTGAAAGTCGGTGACGGTAAGATCGTTTTCGTTGGTGGGGCTCCTTCTTTGCCGATGTCTGTGGTCCAGATTGACCTGGCCTCCAGTAAATGGTGGGAACTCAAAAAGTCTAATGATCTTCAAATAGATGAAGGTTATCTTTCTACCGCCCAACCGGTGGAATTTCCTACCGAAAATGGCCAGACGGCCCACGCTTTTTATTACCCACCGATGAACCTTGATTTCATAGGACATGTAGGTGAAACTCCGCCGTTATTGGTCAAGAGTCACGGAGGTCCGACTGGTTCAGCGTCGACTGCATTGGATTTAGGAATACAGTTTTGGACCAGCAGAGGTATTGGAGTTTTGGACGTTAATTATGGTGGGAGTACCGGATATGGGAGGGAATACCGAAAGCGCTTGGATGGCTCCTGGGGTATTGTTGATGTTGATGACTGTTGTAATGCCGCTTTGCATATGGTCGCCCAAGGAAAGGCGGATCCGAACCGTCTGGCGATCGACGGTGGTAGTGCAGGCGGATACACTACTTTGGCAGCGTTGACCTTTAAACAGGTTTTCAAGGCTGGAGCCAGTCACTATGGGGTCAGTGATTTGGAAGCACTTGCTAAAGAAACCCACAAATTTGAATCACGGTATTTGGATGGCTTGGTGGGAGCTTACCCGGAATCTCAAGATATCTATAAAGAGAGATCACCCGTCAACCACACGGAAATGCTTTCGTGCCCACTCATTCTGTTCCAAGGCCTTGAGGACCAGATTGTGCCACCCAATCAGTCTGAAATGATGTTCGACGCCGTTCGAGGCAAGGGCATTCCCACGGCATACATTTCGTTTGAAGGTGAGCAGCACGGGTTCAGGCGATCTGAGAATATTAAGCGGGCTCTGGAAGCTGAACTTTACTTTTATTCCAAGGTGTTCGGGTTTGATTTGGCCGACCAGATCGAGTCAGTGGAGATATTCAATCTGCCCGCATGATCGGCTTCTAAGACTGCCGTCAGAAGTACCGGTGGAATGAATTAAATCATGGTCAACGGAGCACTCTAGCAGCTTGATTGAAAAGACCTAATTAGTTTTGGAGATTAATGTGTGGGTTTCGACTTAATCGATATAAGCGCATAGGATGAGAAACACCAAAACGATTACATAAGCATGGGGGTACTATGACTTTGTTTTATAATCTCAGGTATATTGGGGCGATTATTTAGCTGGGTGATTCTGTTTGGTGGTTGCGACGGTTGGCGCAGTTAGGGCACCAGCCGTAGAAGTCCACCCGTTGACCTGCGAATTCGAAATTGGATGACACTTCGAGTTTGTCCCTAAGGTCAGCAACCATGCTTTGGCCTACATCAGCGTCATGTACGCTGCCGCAGCCGACACACACGAGGTTGGCATGGGGTGACAAGTTGGCATCGTATCGGGATTGCTTTTGGAACGGTAGTTCACGAACTATCCCGACTTTCTCTAGTACGGTCAATGTCGAGTAGACCGTGGCCAGGGTTACGTAAGGGAAGAACTCTTTCACGCGACTGAATATTTCTTTTACAGACGGGTGGTCTCCTGAATTCACCACCACTTCTGCGATTGCTAATCGCTGGGGTGTTAGCCTGATGCCCATTGTCTTCAAGTGGGATCCCAGTTCGTCCTGTGTGGTCAATTTAATAATACCTGCTAAGAGTCGACGTTGAGTGAGCGAAAGTAATCCAGATCTTTTCTGCCATCACTGAAATTTGTCAATTGGCAACTTTCTTAGGAATCCTGATTAGAGTCGGACCTAGACCATTATGTGGTAGCGAATCCGGATACTATTACAGCAGTATTCAAATATTACATTAATAAGGTTATGTACGGCGTAATAAGATACTTCGAGACTAGGTTGTCTAATTGTAATTCTATTAAGCTAGCGTTCGCTAGGTGCAGATCGTTAGCCGCCGAACCGGCGGCGATGCTGTCGTAGAGTTCAATCGTCCATGATGACTGGTATTCCTGCGGCCTCCGCCTTGGCGGCCCCGTCTTCGTCAATCACACCGTCTTGCATCCATATGTATTTGGCACCGACCTCTATAGCCTGTTCTACCACCGGACCTACCAACTCAGATCTTCGGAAAATGTTAACCATATCAATGGCCTCTGGGACCGATTTGAGGTCGGGGTAGCTTTTTTCGCCCAACGCCTCGTCAATCATCGGGTTGACCGGAATGATGCGGTAACCTTGTTCCTGCATGTAGCGGGAAACTCGGAAACTGATTCGATCCGGATCCCCAGACAAGCCAACCACGGCGATGGTCTTGCTGTTTTGTAGTTGTTGATCGACTAAGTCCAAAACGCCTCCCTATGTACTAAGGTCGATTACCAGTTCTTGCTAGAGATGTATTTAAATGCGGCTATGGCCGCAGTGGCCCCATCACCGGCGACAGAGACTAACTGAGAAGATGAGTTCTGCCTAACATCTCCGATCGCGTAGACTCCCTGGACTTCTGTTTCCATTGATATGTTCACTGGGATGTGACCGGCGTTGTCTGTCTTTAAGAGACCGTTGGTGAAGGCGGAATTTGGCTCAAGTCCTATGTAGACGAACAAGCCTGATAGCTCGATGGCGTTATCAAGATTAGTCACGGTATTGCGAATCTTTAGGCCAGACACTGTATCAGTCCCCAGGACTTCTTCGACAACGGTATTCCAGAGCACCTCAATCTTGCGATTAGAGGCCACTTGGTCTATGAGGGCTTGTTGCGATCTAAGGGAGTCGCGACGGTGCACAAGCAATACTTTCTCGGCGTACTCGGTTAGCGTTATGGCTTCGTCTGCGGCCGAATCGCCACCTCCAGCTACGGCGACTATTTGGTTCATATACAGCGGCCCATCGCAAGTGGCACACTGGGAAACTCCCCGCCCAAAATATTCTTCTTCCCCTGGTATTCCCAATTGTCGCAATGTGGAACCAGCGGCAATGATTACCGCCTTGGCACGCGATTCTCCAGCATCGCTGGAAACCACTCGGTAGTCGCCATCCGTGGTTATTTTGGTGGTGTCTCCCATGATGAAATCGGCCCCGGCATTCATGGCTTGTTCTTGTACTGCCGGGCCCAATTCTGCGCCGGAGATACCATCTGGGAATCCGGGGAAGTTGTCTATCTTTTCTATATTGATGATGGACGCACCACCCATCATTTTTTCAATGATGCCGGTTCGCATTCCGTGGCGTGCTGCGTACATTGCAGCGGTCATTCCTGCCACGCCTCCACCGACAATCAAAACGTCGTAATTGTCTGCCAAAATAAGGGGCCTCCGAGGTTCGTTTTTTAAATGTTGAGGGTTGCCTTACGGGATCGATAGCCAGTGAGAGAGGAAATCCGATAACGAGATCGGCGAGCTTGAACAGACGGTCTGATTCCAATATTGATTTCACTATAGGTTGGCCCATATTTCATGTCAATCTAATTTGGCACCATTGTTCATCTGCTTGCGGTCTGATGGACGCGCAAATAAAATTGTTTTCCTACCCGTCTAGTTACTGTTAGTAGCCAAAACAAAAACCAATCGAGAACGACATATGCCTGATGATGATCGAATCGAAATACGCCCCGATCTGAATGGAGTCCATATAAACTCGAATGTCACTGTCTCAATGCGCGATGGCATCAAATTGGCTTGCGACATTTATCTGCCGACTAGTTACGGCAGCACGGGCGATGGACGATTTCCGGTGTTGTTCTCCAGTACGCCGTACAGTAAGGGACGGGATGACCTAGTCAGAGATGCAAAGTTTTTTGCTTCTCATGGTTATGCATCGGTTTTGCAAGACACTCGGGGTCGTTACCAGTCCGAAGGAGAATTCACCAAGTATGTGGGCGAGGGCGAAGACGGATTTGACACAATGGCATGGATCTCCCAACAAAAGTGGTTCGGCGGTAAAATCGGTACATATGGCCTCTCATACTCAGCTCATACCCAAGCAGCTGCGGCTTGTCTGAATCCGCCAAACTTGGCTTGTATGTGGCTGGATTCCGGTGGATTTTCTAACGCTTTTCTCAACGCCTGCCGCAATGGTGGGGCATTTGAATTGCGTCAACTGACTTGGGCTTACAAAGAAGCTGTTGAAAGCCGTGAGGCCAATTCCAACCTTGACACCGTCAAAGCAGCAATAGAGTCTCAGGATATATTCGATTGGTTCAAGCGACTGCCCTGGAAGAAAGGTCACTCTCCGTTGCAGTGGGTACCTGATTATGAAGATTACCTGATGGATATTTGGTCCAGAGAATGTTTTGATGAATATTGGCGTCAAGTCGGACTTTGCGCTGAGGAATATTACGATACCTTCTCCGATGTTCCCCAGGTTCATATGAGCGGCTGGTACGATCCATATTCCAGGACAGCATCCGATAATTATGTGGCGTTGAGTGCATTGAAAAAAGGGCCAGTAACCCTGCTGTTGGGGCCATGGACTCACGGCCAACGGGCAGTGACTTACGCTGGTAATGTCGACTTCGGACCCACATCGGCGATAGATGGAAACCTTTCAGTCGATTTTAATCACCTGAGACTTCGATTTTTCGATCGTTGGATGAAGGATCAAAATAATGATTCTAAAGATGCAGCATCTGTTAGATTGTTTGTTATGGGCGGTGGATCAGGTCGGAAAAATTCGGAGTCGCGCTTGGAACATGGTGGAGAGTGGCGGAGTGAGAATGAATGGCCTTTGTCCCGTTCTATTGACACTAAGTTCTATCTGCGCCACAACGGTGACCTTTCATCTCAGACTGCGCCAATTGATGAACCACCCAGCACTTTCCTCTTCGACCCTAATCACCCGGTCCCGACAATAGGCGGCAATATTTCGTCAGGACAACCTGTGATGTCTGCAGGAGGGTTTGATCAGAAGGAGTCAGGGAAATTCTTCGGTTCATGTGAGCCGTACCTACCGCTAGCATCGCGGCCTGACGTGTTGGTCTTCCAAACTGAACTCTTGGGAAAGGACGTTGAAGTTACTGGGCCAATATCAGTGCAGTTATGGATTTCTTCTAGCGCGATGGACACTGACTTCACGGCCAAGCTTATAGACGTATATCCGCCGTCGGCTGATTACCCTGAGGGGTATGCCTTGAATCTGACCGACGGCATTTTAAGGGCGAAGTTTAGAAATTCCTGGGTCGAGCCTGAATTAATGGAACCTGGGCAGGTGTACCAGTTGCGATTGAAGTTATTGCCGGTCTCTAATCTATTCGTAAGAGGACATCGGATCAGATTGGATATTTCATCTAGTAATTTCCCTAGATTCGATGTGAACGGTAACACTGGTGAGAATCCAGGGATTTCACCGGTCAGGGTCACTGCTTTGAATAGTGTCTACCATGACCAATATCGAGATTCCCATTTGCTGCTACCGGTTATCCCAAACTGAAATTAAGGTTAGGATAACCGACTTTTAATCACAGTCATTCGGTAGTTCTCGTTATTTACATCCCCTGATTCCTGGTATCTGAAGCCAGCCATCTCGCATAGCTCACGGAGTTCATCAGGGTTTATTCTTGCTGTCTGAGGCGGCCCTGATTCGGTCTCTGTCTTGTGCCATTCCAGGATGAAGCACCAGCCGCCTGGGCGTAGCATTTCCTTTGCAGCGGTCAGGAATCGCACTCGATCTTCAGGGTGGTGTACCACAAAAGCTATGAATAAGCCGTCTAACGCCCCGGATTCCACGGGAAACTTGTAATCGTCGCATTTTAGAACTTGCACGTTGCCCAAACGAGCCTGATTCACTCGGCCTTGGCAGGCCTCAATCATCTCGTCGGAAGTATCCATTGCGAAAACTCTGCCCTTGATAAGGAATTTCGCCAACGGTAGTGTGAAATAACCCGGCCCGCATCCGACATCTGCGACAATGTCCTGAGGCGTGATTGGGCAGTGTGCCATGATGCGGAATGGATCTAGCCTTTGGGAGCGTTCTGGATGCAGCATCCGCGCCACGGTTGATGGCATGTCTGGGTGGCTTGATTCAGTGGACATCTATGCTACTAACTCCATATCTGTGGAACCGTGTCTAAGTTACTTTACATGAGAGGCTTAGACGTCGCAATCGGTTGACTTCTCGGTTCGTTGACACCCTTGAAACCCCATCGTACACTACCGTTTACAGCCCGCCTGGGTGGGGAATTAGCCAGACGTGTGAGGGACGGACGGGAAGCGTATCGTTACTACTGGCCTCTCCTTGAAGGCCTCTCCCTCGGGATTTTCTTTGTTATTTAGCCCAAACCTACCGCTGTATCGCGGTTCAGGAGATATATATGTCTGTTTTAGCTAATGAAGACCCAGATGTAGCGCGTGCCCTCGAGTTGGAAGACCAACGCCAGCGCGATTGCATCGTCTTGATTGCTTCTGAGAACTATGCTAGCAAGGCTGTTTTGGAACCCGGGTCAAGTGTGATTAGCAATAAATATGCTGAAGGTTATCCGGGGCGACGCTATTATGGCGGTTGCGAGCATTCAGATACTGTAGAGAGTTTGGCGATAGACCGGGTTAAAGAACTGTTCGGTGCGGAGCACGCAAACGTGCAGCCCCACAGCGGGGCTCAGGCCAATATGGCGGCTTATTTCGCGGTGCTTGAACCCGGAGATACTGTGTTGGGAATGCAGTTGGATCATGGAGGCCACTTGACACACGGAGCGTCGGTGAACTTCTCAGGCAAACTTTATAATTTTGTGCCCTATGGCTTGAATAAAGATACTGAGACTATCGACTACGACGCTGTGGAGCGTCAAGCTAAAGAGCACAAACCCAAATTAATCGTGGCAGGCTGTAGCGCCTATCCTCGGATTTTAGACTTCCCTCGATTCCGGGCTATCGCAGATAGCGTGGGCGCTTTACTGATGGTGGATATGGCCCATATATCTGGATTGATTGCTGGAGGCGCCCATCCTTCACCGCTTCCTTACGCCAACATCGTTACATCAACCACGCAAAAGAGCCTACGAGGCCCTCGAGGCGGTTTTATACTATGCGACAAGGAGTTAGCCAGGAAAGTTGATTTCGCCGTGTTCCCGTTTAGCCAGGGTGGTCCGTTGATGCAGGCCATTGCTGGCAAGGCTGTTTGTTTTGGAAAGGCACTTAAACCCGAGTTTTCTATATACGCGCACCAATTAGTGTCCAATTGCAAAACTCTTGCCTCTGATCTTTCCGATGCTGGAATCCGACTGGTTTCAGGCGGTACCGAAAACCACATGGTGCTGGTTGATGTTACGCCATTAGGCATTACCGGTCAGCAAGCAGAACGCGCTCTCGAGGATGTTGGTATCATCACCAATAAGAACGCGATCCCTTTTGACCCTCGGCCTCCCCGGGTGACCAGTGGACTTCGCTTGGGTACGCCGGCAATCACCAGCCGAGGTATGAAGGAGCCAGAGGTCAAGAGAATTGCGGCTATGTTGATTAAGGTGTTGTCTGACTTGGAGGATAAAGAAGCGCATATTAACGTAGCAGTTGAAGTTAAGTCCTTAACATCCCAATTTAGTGTTCCAGGCATAGATAATTGAAGTAGACTAGTTGAGAGAGGAAAGAGCCGATGCTATAATCTCACTAGTTGTGTTCTACAGAATACGCAACACATCCGTGTTTAACCTTCCAAGGGGTACCATTTGCGCCATTACGAACTTGTAGTTGTCCTCAGCCCGATGTTGAACCAAGAACAGGTGACTGAAACCTGGGACAAGATAAAAGGATTCATAACTACCCGCGAGGCTGAGATTAGCCACGAAGAGCAGTGGGGAACCCGCCGCTTGGCTTATCCGATCCGGAAAGGCCAACATCGGTTTTTAGAAGGGAGCTACCACCTGACCCGGTTCGCAACTGAGAGAGCTTTTAACAAAGATTTGGAGAATTTTCTCAAAGTTGATGAAGAAATACTCCGATCGTTGGTAACTGTAACCTTACCCGAAGAGGAATTAGCTGCCCAGGCAGCGGCAGCAGCGCGGGCCATCAGGACTCCCCCTCCACGCCCTGCGCCAGTCGGTCCAGACGGCGTACCTATCCCTTCTGCGCCCCCCGCTGAAGGTACAAATCCTTCTGATGCGATAGTAACTGAAGGAATACCTGAGCTCGTTGAGGAAGCTCCGGCCGAAGATGCTTTAGTGTCTGATCCGGCGGATGGCTCGGTATCTGAGGTACCTCAAGAAACAACAGAACCAGTAGTCGAAACTGAAAGCGAACCAGATGTCCCCGAAGAGGGAGGAAATCTGACAATAGAGACGGTTGATTCGGATAATAACGAAGCTTAGGAAAACGGAGTTAGGTCGAAGGGAGGAAGTCGTGAATAAGATCATAGTCATTGGGCATCTAGGAAGAGACCCCGAGATGCGCTACACTCCGAATGGTCAAGCGGTGACCTCATTTAGTGTGGCTTCGAGCCGTCGGTACACTACGGGTACAGGAGAACAAAGAGAAGAAACAGAATGGTTCAATGTCAGTGCCTGGGGGAAGCTAGGCGAGACTTGTAACCAGTACTTAACAAAAGGCCAGCAGGTTTATATAGAAGGCCGGATGAGTAGCCGAACCTATGAAGGCCGCGACGGCACGACTCGAGTCTCCATTGATGTAACTTTGAACGACGTTCAGTTCTTGGGTAGAGGCGGGGACGGCAGTGGTCCTACTTCGGACCAATACGATTCCGGTGTTGGGGCCATAGTTAACGAAGGCCCCGGGATGGATTCGGTAGACGATTTACCATTTTAATTAGGCAGCAAAATAGGAAGGACTTGAACTAGAATGACCACTGAAGCCCCTAGAGGACCAGGCGGACCACCACCAAGATTTGGTGGTGGCGGCGGGCGACCAGGCGCAGGAGGCGGACGCCCCGGCGGACGTCCACGAGGCCGCTTCGTACGTCGCCGTAAAGTATGCGCCTTTTGTGCAGAACACGTAACGCATATCGACTACAAAGAGATTGATAAGATTCGTCGATTTGTTTCAGAACGCGCCAAAATTGAGCCCCGCCGACGCACTGGCGTGTGCGCCAAACATCAACGTGCACTGAGAATGGCTATCCAGAGAGCCCGACAGATTGCATTAGTGCCTTTCGTGGCTTATCACGCGTATTCAGGCGGCGTTCGACGCTGATCATGCTGGTTCGACTCTAGAATCTAGAATACCAACTGTCGGCTTAGCCAACATGGCTTGCCGCCTAAGTTTACCTACTCCACCAAAGGCTCGCCGAGGTTAAATAATGCCATTTCCCAGGCTCCGGTTGTTTGGCTCTGCAGATTCGAGCAGAGCCGAGCGCCGCCGCATGAGTCGAGCCAGACAGCAAAACCCAAACGAAGATCTTCAGAAACCGCCTAACGCCCCAGTCGACCGTAAACAACAACGAGTCGGCTTTGGCGTGGGAGCTTTTCTGATTCTAGTCGTCTTTGGTATAACGGTGTTCGGCTATTACAAAGAGTTCTACCAACCTCCGAGAGTTTGGGCTGGCTCGGTTCGCGACGTTGAATTCAATATGGGTGACCTTGTATCACGGATTCGAGTTCTTCAAGGTGTTAACCGCTACCAAGGCGGCCAAGTAAATTTGAGTACCGTGCCGTTCGAGTATCTCCAGAATTTGGTTCACGCGGAAATATTACGTCAGCAATCATCTGAATTGGGTATAGTGATTGATGAGGAGGACATAGATAAGGAATTGCGTCGTCAATTTACCCCGACCGCAGAAGTAGGCCAGGAAACTGACCCTGGCCAGTTGGAAAAGGAATTCAAGGAAAATTATTCTTCTTACTTGACAGCTACCGGACTTTCAGATGGAGATTTTAAGGTAATTGTCAAAGAACAGCTTTCGCTCCGAGCTTTAGCGGCGCTACTTTCCCAGAACATCGAAGAAGAGCAACCTCACGTAGAAGTTCAGTGGATACAAATTCCAGTTGACGGTGATATTCTAATAAACGAAGTCGAAACACGCTTGGTGAATGAAGACTTTACCAGGATTGCTCAAGAATTGAATGCTACAAGTCAGTTCGCCGATGGTAACGGTTACGTAGGTTGGGTGCCCGAAGGAGCTTTTCCTGAACTTGATGAGACCCTGTTTGGTGATGAAGCTAGAGGTATCCAACCCATTGATCCGGATACCCTAAGTGATGCCATTTTCACCAATGAATCCTATTACTTGATCAAGACACTGTCCGCTGCTGAGGTACGCCCATTGTCCAGAGTAATGGGTACCAAGCTCCTTCAAGAGACTGTGGAGAAGTGGCAGCGCCAGACTCTCCTTGCTGGGACTCAAGCCGGGACAGTAAAGATGAATTTCAATAGCAGGCTTTATGAATGGGTAACAGAACAAGTATTTATCACCGCGCCTCGAGTCGAACGACCTACGCCCATTCCAGACCCAAGCCAGATACTCCCTCCTTCGGGACCATAAAGAGATTGGTGAAGGCACATGCCAGCAGATTTCGAAGTATCACCTGATATCTCTGATGGGATTAACGTCGGCCTGATGGGCCTAGGCGTCGTTGGAGCGGGTGTTGCCGCACACATTCTAAGTAACGGGTCATCGCTTTTAGGCCTGACTGGACGTACAGTAAACCTTAAGAAGGTCCTTGTTCGTGACAGATTTCGCGTAAGAGATGTAGAACTACCTGAAGGAGTACTGACTACTAATGCCGAAGATATCTTGTCTGATCCTGATATCGACATTGTAGTGGAGGTTATGGGTGGCACATATCCTGCTGAAGATTACCTCAAACAGGCTTTGGCGGCCGGCAAACACATAGTTACAGCTAACAAAGAGGTGATGGCAAAGTCAGGTTCCGAACTGATGACCCTGGCCAGAGATAACAATGCCAATCTTCTATTCGAGGCGAGCGTGGGAGGTGGTATACCCATAGTTGGATGTATGATGAACGAATTGGCCGCCAACGATATTCGTTCAATCCGTAGCATTATTAATGGGACAACCAACTACATTCTCACCAAGATGGCGCAAGAGCGAACCGGATTCGAACAAGCTCTTGTCGAAGCTCAAGGCCTGGGTTATGCCGAATCAGATCCGACCAATGATATAGAAGGCATCGATGCAGCTTATAAACTGACAATCCTCGCCTCGTTGGCCTATCGAAGGTCGTTCCAACCTTCGGACATCTACCGCGAGGGAATTTCCAAACTTGAACCCCAGGATTTTAGGTACGCTGAAGAGTTGGGCTACGCAATAAAATCCCTGGCTATTGCCAATCTAGATGAAGAAGCAGTGCAACTTCGTGTTTATCCTGCTTTAGTTCCTGCAGAACATATGCTTGCCAAAGTTGATGGAGTGTACAATGCCGTTGAAGTAGAGGGTAGTCTTTGTGGCCAGGTGCTCGTTCATGGTGCTGGCGCGGGGAGAGAACCCACTACCAGCGCTGTTGTGGGCGATATTATTGAGGCGGCCTGCAAGATAGGTAATCATTCACCAGCATTGATGCCACGCAATGGTCCGGAACTGAAGGTCAAGCCCATCGGCGAACTCAGGTCCAGATATTACGTGCGTCTGGAAGTTGCCGACCACCCAGGTGTATTGGCACAGATAGCTCAACTCCTGGGCGATGGCCAGATCAGCATCGCAGCAGTACTGCAGCGGGACACACACCCAGAGACTGATAGTGCGGAGATAGTAATCACCACCCATCCCGCTAGGGAAGACTCCATGCAAATGGCCTTACGAAGGATGGAGAATCTTTCCCAGGTAAAAAAAGTCAGCAATACTCTCCGCATAGAAGAGTAAGCCGAACCAACTGATGTCATTTCGGGTCAAACAGATAGGCGAAACCGTAGTAGGATAAATTCTCTCCGGAACAAGAGTCGAGAAGTAGGAGAATCAGGTAAACGTATGGGTGCAGGGGTATTAAATACTTACCCGGATCTGCTTCCGGTGACAAGTGCAACTCCGATAATAACCATGGGAGAAGGAGATACTCCCTTGGTCAGGTCCAACCGCCTAGGTCGTGAATTGGGCTGTACAGAGTTATATTTTAAGTTGGAAGGTTGCAACCCCACCGGATCATTTAAAGACCGTGGCATGGTTATGGCTATTGCTAAAGCATTGGAAGAGGGCACCAAAGCTATAATGTGTGCTTCTACAGGCAACACCAGCGCGTCAGCCGCTGCGTTTGGCGCCTACTGTGATATTCCCACATTCGTTCTGATTCCAAAAGGTGAAGTGGCCATGGGTAAGCTGGCCCAGGCCATGATTTATGGTGCCAAAGTCATAATGATCAACGGCAATTTTGATGCTGCTCTAGGAATGGTCAGAGAATTCACCCAACGTAACGATGTGACTCTGGTAAATTCAGTAAACCCTCACAGAATAGAAGGCCAAAAGACCGCCGCTTTTGAAATAGTGGATAAACTAGGCGGTGCTCCGGACATGTTATTTATTCCAGTTGGAAACGCGGGGAATATTACTGCTTATTGGAAAGGCTTTCGAGAATACCAGGATCTTGGTCGCAGCCAAGCGTTGCCGAGAATGATGGGTTTTCAGGCAGAGGGAGCAGCTCCCATTGTGAGAGGTGAGCCCGTGGCTAGACCCCAGACTATTGCATCCGCAATCCGTATTGGCAACCCTGCCACTTGGAATGGGGCAATTGAAGCCAGAGACGGTTCCGGTGGTGTGATTGATGCGGTATCTGATGACGAGATACTAGAAGCCTATCGACTTTTGGCAAACAAAGAAGGTATCTTTTGTGAGCCGGCTTCTGCTGCATCGTTCGCCGGGTTGATGAAAATGCATCGTCAGGGTATGGATTTGAGCGATAAGAGAATCGTCTGTATCTGCACCGGAAACGGCCTGAAAGATCCTGACCTCGCCGTTAGTAGCTCTGGTGGCCAGACTATAGAAGTTCCAGCGAATATAGAGGCCTTAGAGGCCGTTACCATTGGATCAGAAAGTTAAGTGGTATGGAAGCACTTCAGCAGCAACGTATAAAAGTGGCAGTGGCTGAATTATTGGTTGCTATTGGCGACGACCCTAATCGTGAAGGATTGTTAAATACACCCGACCGTGTCGCTCGTATGTATGAAGGCTTGTTTTCCGGCATCGGCGTCAACACCGTTGACGCGATCGATACCGTGTTCGAAGCTGATAATCAAGACCCAGTGATAGTTCGAAGCCTGGGATTTTATTCTGTGTGCGAACATCATCTGTTGCCCTTTTTTGGCGAAGCCCGCATCGGTTATGTTCCCGATGGGAAAATTGCTGGAATCAGCAAACTTGCACGGGCGTTGGAAATTTCCGCACACCGCCCTCAAGTTCAAGAACGTTTAACAGCTGATGTGGCGAACGCAATTTTCAGCGTTCTTAAGCCGGAAGGGGTTGTGGTGGAATTGGAAGCTGAGCATCTTTGTATGGCGATGCGAGGCGTCAAGAAACCAGGAACTCGTGTCCTTACGTCAGCGACGCGCGGTGGATTTAATAATTATCCATCAGGGCGGGAAGGTCTCATAGGGCTGATGCACAGTAGCTAGCTCGGAGGGAGGCAGTCGTCAATGGCAGGTAAACCGTGACAAATACACCGATCGTATCGTTCCAAGAGATCGAGAATGAATGGGAATCTGTCCTTAGGGACAGTCCTGAAAACACACTATTCCTAACATCTCAATGGCAGAAAGTTTGGTGGGATACCTTTGGTGAAGGCCATACGATGTGTGGGTTCACCTACCCTGAGTCGAACGAAATTTCTGCCATTGCCTCGTTGGCTAAGTCTGGCGATACCGTGTCATTCATCGGGAGTGAAGATACGTTTGATTATAATGACTTCCTGATCAGACCTGGGCACGAAGTTGGCTTCTATCAAACCCTATTGGATTGTATGGAAGAACAGAAATTCGGTATGCTCCGCTTGGTCTCTCTCAGAGAGACTTCACCGACTTTACAGATTCTTCCAGATTTGGCTCGTAAACATGGTTATACGGTGGAAGTAAAAGAAGAGGACGTAACCTCAGGTATCGGACTGCCTAGCACCTGGGATGAATACCTGAGCCTGCTTAATAAGAAAGATCGGCATGAACTCCGCCGAAAAATTCGGCGTATGGATTCACAGACGGACTGGAAATGGTATAGCTTGACCGAGCCCACTGAAGTCAATGAACGCTTGGGCGAGTTCATAAAATTGATGCGTCAGAGTCGCGCCGACAAAGATGAGTTCATGACGCCTGAACGGGAGCGCTTCTTTTACAACATCACCCAGCGAATGTCGGAACTTGGACTGCTTCAGCTTTATTTCCTTCATATGGACGGCGTTACGGTCGCGACTAGCTTATGTTTTGACTACGGGGGCTCTCGTCTGTTATACAATAGCGGCTACGATCCCGAGTATGCCTACTACAGTGTAGGACTGCTGCTAAATGCTATGTGTCTGAAGGACGCGATTGAACAGGGATTGACCTATTTCGACTTCCTGCGTGGTCCAGAACCGTATAAGGCGCATCTGGGCGGCCAACAGAGGAACCTATATCAAATGGTGGTTACTAAGAGTTGAGCGTGGAGCGAGCGGCATTTATTACTCTCCACGCCTGTCCCCTGGCGGCACCCGGAAGGGGTAAGTCTGGCGGCATGAACGTGTATGTACGACAGTTGGCGTCGGCTTTGGGCGAACTGGGGATGAAGATAGATATCTTCACGCGTGAACATTCAGATGTAGCCAATCGTGTCGAGACCATAGGGTCTAATGTGCGGGTCATCCACATCAATGTAGGTGAGCCAGACGCGCATCTGGACGAGCTATATGACCTGCTTCCGGATTTCCTTGAGCAACTGAACAAATTTAGAGAAGAAGAAGGGCTGGAATACGACGTAGTCCATTCCCATTACTGGCTGTCGTCCTGGGTCGGCCGCGAATTGTCCCAGGAATTAGCGATTCCCCATGTCGTCACGTTCCACACTCTGAGCCTGATCAAAATGCAGTCTCGTGCGGGTGAAGAGGAACAGTCAGAAAGGTCTGTAATCGAAACTAAAGTTATTGCTACTGCTGATCGAATCATTGCTTTTAGTCCTCACGAACGAGATGCTATGGCCCGGTTGTATGCTGCAGATGCCAACAAGATTACATTGGTTCCATGCGGTGTTGACTTGGAAGTGTTCCGACCATTGAACCAGAAAGCTGTGCGCTCTTCACTGGGTCTCAATGGCGAGAAGATTTTGCTTTACGTTGGCCGTGTCGAGCCCATAAAAGGTCTAGATTTGCTGGTAGAAACGGCCGCGCAAATGGACTCTGAAGACGGAGTCCGGATGATAGTGGTCGGAGCTGATGTCAATGGTGATCGGGAGATGGACAGGGTGAGACAGTTGGCGAGGGAGAAAGATCTTGAAGACAAGATTGATTTTGTTGGCCAAGTCGACCATGACGATCTGCCCCTATATTACAACGCGGCAGACGTATGTGTAGTACCGTCGTACTATGAAAGTTTTGGCTTAGTAGCTCTGGAATCTATGGCCTGCGGAACCCCTGTGGTTGCTACCCGTGTAGGCGGTCTTTCCACGATCATCCATCATGGCCGTACTGGGTACCTTAAATCTTGGCGATGTCCTGAAGCGTTTGCCAACTCGGTAGAGATGATCATCTCCAGTAACGGTCTCCAACAGAGTATGGGCGAAGCAGCTCGAAAACGCGCTGAGGGTATGGGATGGGATAATGCCGCCGCTTTGATTTCTGTTGAATATTCCGCATTGACCAGTAGTACGACGTACGGGGATAATAGTGACTGATTGGCCTGGGATCTCAGGCTAGTCAATCGGTAGCCAGGTCCAGATTAACTTTTGACACACTTCTGGTTCGACGTTGATATCAGGTTCATCGCCCCTGATCATGAGTGGAGTCTTATTCGTAAGGCTGGATGCTTCGGAGAAGACTTTGACTCCAGAATCTGACGGATTAGGCTCTCGTAGACTGCCCCTCGGCCCTCTTCGTCGACCGCTCGGCCATATCCAGCGAACCCTAGGCGCTGGCATCTTGGTTATCATGCCTATCGGTATCACCGTACTGGTTTTAAAGTTCTTTTTCGATCTCTTAGACCCGGTACTGAAGCCCATTGTGGATATGTTTCCTGGACGCTCTGTAACTGGCACAGGGATAATCGCGCTGATGGTGTTGGTCTACTTGTTAGGCCTCTTTGCTGCCTTGGTAGTGGGGCGTCGCTTGATTGGATTTGGCCATAGAGTGATGGAAGTGATACCTGTTGTAAAGGGCATTTACGGAACAACCCGTATGGCCGTAGAAATTCTCTCTCACAGCAGAAACAGTAACGGTAATTCAGACGGGGAAACAGAATATCATGGCGTAGTATTGTTAGATTTCCCAAGATTGGGGACAAAATCTATCGGGTTGATTACGTCTAGCATGATGGACACCGATGGGGAAGAGGTATTATCCATTTACGTTCCCACTACGCCAATACCCTCATCCGGTTTCTTAGTAATCGCTAGAGCATCTGAAGTAATAAGGACGGAAATAAGAGTTGAGGATGCCATGAGAGCGGTTATTTCTGGAGGGATTCACCTAGATTCCGTATTCCGATCATCTGGCTTTCATTTACCTGGGAGATCAAGCTCGAACCAGTGACGCTCTCCTATTTTCTTGAATCCGGTGGAAGTGTACAGCCGGATGGCCGGGGCGTTGTTCCCGTCAACTTCTAAGCCTACTTCCGATATCCCAATGGAATGTAGATACCGCATTCCGGCATGCAAAATGTGTCGACTAACACCTTGACCGCGATAGTCCGGCATCACGCCAATCATCCCTATGGCTCCACGGAGGCCATTCTCTGATGGAACCATTAACGTCCAACAGTATCCAGCAGGTAGACCCCCGTCCAATAAAAATAGTATTCCTGTTTTGGACGTGTTAGGCATCCGGGTTCGGTACTTGATTTGCTCGTCAGTGTTTGGGCAGAATCCCCAACTTCCAGTGAAGGCGTCGTTCTGAATCTTGGTAAGAAGAGCACTGTCCTCTTCATGAAACGATCGTAGAGAATACTTTGCTGGAAGATCTGCTTCTGGTAATGACTCTTCACTCCAGAGCATATCTAGGTAAGTTCGTACTTGGGTAAACCCCAACTTCCGCAGAAGTTTACCGCGGCCAGTATCCGGACTCACGCACATGTGCACAACGCTGGGAAGTTCCGATTTTGCCACAATTACTGCTTGCCTAATCAATTCCAGTTCTTCTGTACCACCGACCAGGCCTGGCGCGGCCATTACTTCGATGATTGATCGGTTGATTGGAAACTCACGAAAGACGATGGCCAATCCGGAAATGCGCCCTTCCTCTTCCAGAACTAAACAATTTTTCGCGGGCTCAACCCCAGGTTGGCACAATACGCCTTGAAATGTACGCCGGGTGAGTTCTTGTAGTTCGGTGTTGAGGCTATTGTTGGAAGCGACGAAGTCAAATAGGGCGGTACGGTGCTTGTTTGTGTAGTTAACGACTGGCAATGGGGACTTCCAGGCTGATAAACTCTAAACTTAAGTACCTGAGGGTTTCGCGTACGGATTCCGACGCTGATTCTCGAGGTAGCCGAAAAATCTATGTTCCAACTCGGTTAAATCCATGCAAGGGGCCGAGTTCGGTGAACTTGGCAGATTGTAGCAGAGTATATTGCCTCGAACAACGCTTATTCGTTCTGTAAGTATTAGGGAATCTTCATTGGGAATACGTTAATTCTTAATGAAAACCAACATCGATATTTTCAAAACGGTCATCACGGATTCGATAGGTTTGACACCGTTTTTCAAGGGTAATTAAACCCGTATAACCAAGGAGGCCTCGTACAAATGGAAGAAACTCCCAACAAAGTCCTGGTTATAACACCCCATCCCGACGACGCCGATTTTTGGTGTTCTGGAACTGTTGCTAAATGGCTTGGAGATGGTGCGACGGTGCGATACGTTCTGTGCACTGATGGTGGTAAAGGAACAACTGATCCTAATATTTCTTCAGCGGATCTTTCGAAGATCAGAGAGCAAGAACAGGCAGATGCAGTAGAGGCTCTGGGAGTTCAAGAATTGGTGTTATTGCATCATCCCGATGGATCTCTTGAGGACAGTGATGTATTTCGCAGGGAATTGGTTCGGCAGATTAGACAAGTACAGCCGGATGTCGTTCTTTGTCCTGAGCCGTACCGGAAGAATCTTGCATGGCATCGAGACCACCGGATCGCTGGCCAGGTCGCGTTGGATGCTGTTTTCCCGTGCGCCCGTGACCACCTCCATTTTGTCGAACTGTGGCGAGATGAAGGATTGGAACCTCACAAAACCCCGACCATACTGTTTTGGGGGACAGAAAACGCCGATACCAAGATAGACATTTCTGGTTCGTTGGAGATCAAATTCAAAGCAGTTGCGGCCCATAAGAGCCAGATGGAAGGTCGGAATCCAAAAGAGATTGAGGATTACGTCCGTCAACGGGCTAAGGTTGAAGAAGGCGGCTCTGGTATGGAATATATAGAAGAATTTCGGAAGGTCACTTTTCGGGTTTAAACCCACTCCATTTTGACACTAGAGTGCGTCGTTGCCAGGGTTCTTTAATAGAGCTGGGCGCAGGAGCGGCAATGCCGGTCCACCGAATGAGAGTAGCCGATCGTGGAATTCTTTGAGCGTGTAAGCGCTACCATTTTCTTTTTGGTAGTCGCTCTTCAGTTTGAGAATCATTAATTTTCCGAGGGTGTAATTCAGATACCCTGGATCAAACGTGCCCCGCAGAGCCTCCCTACGCGCCGGTAATTCCGCCAAGTAAGCGTTCTCCATGAAGAACTTCGTGGCTTCATCCAAATCCATGCTTTCCGTATGCATCCGTAAGGAACACATATAGCGGCAATTGCGTACTAAGGCTTCAAGCAACTGTGTAAGCAGTAATCTAGGTTGGCCTTCTCCGTATTTGCTCTCGAGCATCATCTGCTCGGTATAGTGTGCCCATCCCTCAGTGAATGAGTAGGCCGTTGCCACGCGGTTGACCAAAGGTAGCTCTACGCCATAACGATTGTGCAGGTGATGAACGAAGTGTCCCGGGTAGACCTCATGTATTGAAATGATTTTGAGTGTGTCATAGTTGAAGTTGGAAAGCCATTCTTCTTTTTGCCTGATGTTCCAGCCGTCTTCTACGGGAGTTACGTAATAGTAAGACTCGGTGGCGTTGCTCTCCAACGCGCCAGCACTGTCCATTGCCGCGAAGGCGTAACGCATATACGTTGGGGTTTCCATCACCTGACAGCGGTCCTCGGAAGGTATACTGAGCACATCGAAATCTATTAGGAATTGTCGTATCTCTTCCAGCATTTTTCTCGTTTCAGGTATGACGTCGTGGGTCTTGGGATGATTCCGTCCGATTTCATGCACTATATCCGGCACAGAACGGCCCGGATATAGACGTTGGGCCACATCTTTTAACTGAGTTAGGTTGTCGATGAGGTTTTCTTGTCCAATGGCCGCGATTCTGCTTAGAGGAACGTCTAGACCTTCTCCAGTGGCCAACATACCAGAATAAAGATCCGGCCCGATGGCAAATCCCTCTGGCCCACTAGCACCCCGTGCCTTTAGCCGGTTCGCAAATTTATCTAATTCCGTAGCTGCCTTCATCCTCGCATTATCGAATCCAGTAATAATCTCTGAGTCTTTAATTCCCTTTGTGGCGTCTGCTAGATCTACTCTGTAGAATCGTGCCATGCCAGAGTAACTTTCGGAGCTCATATCCATCACGTGAGAAGAGAGATTGTCTATGAGGCGTCTGTTTAATACGTCTAGGAAGTCCGGTGCTTGTGTCATGATTTTTGTGGCTGACCGGAGTCGGTCTTCCAATGGAGCATAGTTCCGGCGGATGTATCCGCTGACATTTAAGTGCCCGACGTGGCGCATAGGGTTGTTTTCCAAAGGTTTAAGATCTTTGGAGACAAATAATTCACGACGTAGGAATAATTCCATCATCTGGTAGCCCATCCTACTTTGTACATTCAAGTTATTCACGTCTATTGAATGCAGTTCTGCGATACCGCGTTGCAACTCCCGTTCCCGACGAGAGGTCTGATACGGGGATAGGTCTGGCAGGTTACCGTCGTACTCGTGTTGGCCGATGCGAGATCCATTCGTAGGGTAAAAATCCCAGTATTCTTTGATTAGTTTCTTTGATAGCTCTTGGAAAACTGAAGATATTTCTAACTTCACCATGTTTCTCCTAAAATCAAAAAAGGCGATCCATATTGGACCGCCTTCGCTGATTGGTTGTTATCGTCGTTTAGAGCATAGTCTCACTGATTTGGAACTGAGGTTTAATGTCAGTGTAGTTGGAAATGTCTCCCATAATTGCTCCGGCATGGGCGATGAATGCCGTATGGACTTCCTCGACTGTATTGAAATATAGGTGAGCTATAGCAATAAAGGGTGCTGGGGAATTTGGATCGGTTCCGGACACGCCTTTCTCCATTTCTCCGTTCACCAGGCCCATGGGACCTAGCAGGTTTTGTACCAGTTTTAGATGAGTGGTACTCCAATACACATGGTCAAAATTTTTGCCTTCATCGTTGGGGTATAAGACGGTTACTTTAATCATAGCCCGGCTCCTAATTCTTTGAAACGATTCATGTTAGACCGAAACAGGATCATGCCGACTCAGTGTACTCGTAGCAATGTACACTGGCAATGGAGACCCTTTATTGTATCCCTTATAACCCATCATGAAAGCGAAAATCCTTCTGATACAATGATTCGGAAGGGAGCGATCTCAGGAAATCCACTGTGTTGGCAATCGAATATTCTAAAAAATGTTTTATAAATTACCTGTTCTTCCACCTAGAGTCTCCCGTCTTCTCGTTATTACGATATTTTTATTTACCTTGTTCGTATTTGTTGCGTGTTCCGATTCTTCCGACTCAGGAAAAAACGATGCCAATGAAGATGCTGATAGATTGGCGTTGGTCTGGGAATCTTGGGAGCATATAAATAAACGATACGCTAGTTCTGATCCTCTTGATCATGACTCCATTGTTTCCGGGGCCATGAACAGCTTGATGTCTAAAATCGACGTAGAGGCATATCCGTTTTTAACTGAGATAGGGCGCATTCGTGGTCAAGCCCCGGCCCACATTCCTGGGGAGTTGGTTGACCTGTGGCGCGCGGTTACCAAATACAACGTTGCGAACCCAGATTTTGACCCTTCAACCGTTGCTGAATCCATTGTCGCTGGATTGATGTATGGACTTGGAGACCCCTCCGCTGTCTACTTGGATGCTGAGCAATACCCCTTAGCAAAGGAGAGTTTGGCCGAAGGAGTAGAAGGCAGCTATTTGGGCATCGGATCTAGGGTTGTTAAGCAGGACGGCAAGGTCGTGTTGTTCCCCTTCGCCGGATCTCCTTCTGAGAAGGCAGGAATTTTGCCTGGTGATGTCCTGATGGCCGTGGCCGGAAATCCTGTGGTTGACCAGAGTGTACAAGATGTCGTTGACCAGGTAGGTGGACCCAAAGGAACGAAAATAGTTTTGGATGTGGTTAGGGCTGGTGAGAGTGTACCTCTGGCGGTGGAGGTATACCGTGGTGATGTTGAATTGCAGTCCGTGGCTAGTCAGTTGATTCCAGGTGGTGTGGGCTACATCCGGATATCTAGGTTCCGACATAACACAGGTGAACAGGTATTCTCTGCTTTGGAGGCCTGGAACCAGCTTGATTTGCTGGCTTTGGTTATGGATCTGAGGACTAACCCTGGAGGGTCTTTGGACGCAGCAGTCGAGACAGCCGGTCACTTTTTGCCCAGTGGCTCGACTTTTGGCTTCGAGGAGGTTAAAGATGGGAGGCGAACAGAGATAGTCATCGGATCGAATGACAACCGGTTGGACATGGATGGTTTGCTGGTTGCAGTGTTGGTCAATGGCCAGACGGCACGCGAATCCGAAATGCTGGCGTCGGCCCTACAGGAGACTCATCGGGCCACTCTTTTTGGAGTAGCAACTAGGGGTGATGTCTCAGGCTATGAATTTATGGAATTGAGTGATGGGTCGGCTATTTATCTTCCAGTGTCTAGGCGATATTCCCATTCAGGCCAGCTCTTGATGCGGACTGGATTGGCGCCAGACGTGACAGTCGAATCAGTCCCAGAGAACGAAGGGTACGGTAGAGAGAGTCAGTTTAACCGTGCCTACGAATTTCTGGATGGTCAGCTACCGCCATTCCGGTAGCTGGTCCGTAACAGATTAAGATGTTTGGAAACGAAAGAGGATCCTTCATTGCAAGAGGCCTCTTTCATTTCCGGATCATACCCGTGACCTGGATTGACAGAATGTTGAGTTAACCTAACTCAACCACTGCGCCGGCTTCTTCTAGCTTGCTCTTAATATCGTCGGCCTCGTCTTTGGCAACTCCTTCCTTGATGGCGGTTGGAGCCGACTCGACTAGTTCTTTGGCCTCGCGCAGTCCAAGAGCGGTGACCTCGCGTACAGCCTTAATAACGTTAATTTTATTGGGGCCGATGTCTTTTAGGCTGACGGCGAACGAATCCTGATCATCGGAAGCAGCGGCCGCTCCGCCTTCAGCAGGTGCTGCACCGGCTGCGGGTGCAGCGGCGACGGCTACTGGTGCGGCTGCGCTGACGCCAAACTCTTCTTCAAGTGCCTTGACGACGTCGGCCAGTTCGACCACGTTCATTCCTTTGATTGCTTCTATAAGCTCGTCTTTAGTCATGATGTCTCCTTTTTATGCCTTTAAGGCTTTTAATTCATTGGATTAAGTGGGATTCTGGATTTATCATTCCGACGTTTCTTCGGCGGTATTTTCTTTAACAGTGGCTTCGGATTCCAGTCCGTCCGTGCTCCCTTCGGATTCGGTGGTATCTTCTTCGTCGCCTGTTGCCTCTTCGGCAGTCGATTCTGGAACTCCTACAGGTACTGCAGTTTCTGTGGTGCTGTTCGGAGATTCGGCAGGCACAGGGTTCGATTCCATCATTTGACGTACCCTTGCTTGGAGTACGTTGTCTAATGCTTGGATAGGGCCGTTCATTACGGTTGCTAGTCGGGCGATAGGTGTCTGCATCTGGCCTAAAAGCATGGCTAGCAAGACAGGTTTGGGCGGTAGTGATGCAAGTTTTGTTACATCCCCAGAGGCCATGGGAGCGCCGTCGCCCATGACAGCCCCTAAGATTGCCAGGGACGTTCCGCCGTCCCGAATGAAATCAGCCAGCGTCTTGGCTGCTGCTGCTGGGTCGTCGTATGCGATAGCAACGGCAGTGGGGCCATTGATAATCTCTTTAATTTGGGGCTTGTTTGCCTCTGTGGCGGCCAGGTTTAGCAGAGTGTTCTTGACTATGGTGAAGTCAATTCCACCGGCCCGCATGGCCCTTCTTAGTTCGATCATCTCGTTAACTGTGATGCCCGAATAACTGGCGGTCATTGTTATGCTGCTGCGCTCTAACCGGTCCTTAATGTCTTGGACTCGGTCTATCTTCTGCTGGGTGGGCAATTTATTCCTCCATGTCCGTTTTCAAACCTGATGTTGACCAATTTTGTTTATTAAGTACTATTCAAGGTTTGGTTGATTTTACGGCAAGATTAAAAAATCCCTACACCAAACAACGCGGCGTAGGGATTCGGTTATCCGAATAACTGTTCGTCGCGCCTCGGCAGGCTGCTTTTGCATTTATCCCTTTGAGGGGCCCGCTGTCTTTGGCGTGTTACTAACTAAATTATAGACTAAATTGTGACTGGCAATCTATCTCAGGGATGGGTTACTCAGGCGACTCCAATGACATCAAGGACGACAGTTCCAGTTGGACGCTGGGTCCCATGGTCGAGGTGACGTAAGCGGATCGAAAAAACGGTCCTTTGAGACTATCTGGTCGTTCCCTAACGATAGCGCTCGCAATGGACGAGAGATTGTCCACGAGTTGGTCGGCACTAAAGCTGACTTTTCCGACGGATGAGTGGATGATCGCAGTGCGGTCAGTCCTGTATTCGGTTCTTCCGCCTTTGGCTTCTTCAACGGCTCGTCCCATATCCTGTGGCTGAACCATTGTGCCAGAGCGAGGGTTGGGCATAAGGCCTTTTCTTCCTAGAATACGGCCTAGTTTACCTATCTTGGGCATGATTTGAGGAGTAGCAAGTCCAACTTCAAAGTCGTCCCAGCCAGCTTCGATTTTCTCGATGAGGTCGTCTTCACCAACAAAGTCGGCTCCGGCGGCCCGGGCTTCCTCTGCACCCTCAACTCCAGCGAAAACCACCACGCGGATTACTTTACCCAAACCATGTGGAAGGCGACAAACGCCGCGGATCATCTGGTCGGCGTGACGTGGGTCGACATTGGTCCTAATGTGAAGTTCAACTGTTTCATCGAATTTGGCGGTGGAGACCTCTTTTAGAAGTTCCATGGCCTCCTTCGGCTCATAGGTTTTTTCTATGTCTATTCTTTCTGCGACGGCGCTGAAACGCCGACTTCGCTTGACCATGGTCGCTATTCTCCTACGTCGATGCCCATGCTGCGGGCAGTCCCGGCAATGATGGCCATTGCTTCATCAACGCCTCCAGCGTTTAGATCCGCCAGCTTTGATTCGGCGATTTCTTTCAGTTGCTGTTTGCTAATCTTGCCTACGCTTCCTGCACGGAATTCAGAACTGCCTTTTTCTACTCCTGCGGCTTTACGGAGCATGTCCGAAGCCGGAGGAGTGCGAGTCACGAAGGTAAAGGAACGGTCCTCGTAAACGGTCAAGTGAACCGGCACTATCGTGCCAGCTTGGTTGGCTGTCTTGGCGTTATATTCCTTGACGAAGCCCATGATATTAACGCCGTGCTGGCCTAGCGCAGGGCCCACGGGTGGCGCTGGTGTGGCTTTGCCGGCTTCCAACTGCAGTTTGATGATGGCTCTAACTTTCTTCGCCAACGGGGGCTCCTTCAGTTACTTTATTGGTGTGTTTTAACCAGGCTAATAATCTTTGGACTTTTGAACTTTAGATTCTTTCTACTTGTAGGAAATCCAGTTCCACTGGAGTTTCGCGCCCGAAGAAGGATACCATAACTCTGACTTTACCCTTACTATCATCCACATCGTTGATTGAACCGATGAAGTCCACGAATGGACCTTCAGTGATGCGAACTGTCTCACCACGTTCCAGACCAATGCTTACGCGACTAGGATCAGAGTCGACCTGCTTCAGGATGTCTTCAATTTGTTTATCTTCGAGCGGGACCGGTTTGGGGCGCTTGTCGTGTTCATCTTCAGTGGAGACAAACCCTGTAACGCCAGGGGTGTTGCGAACTGCATACCAGCTTTCATCGTCCATTATCATTTGTACCAAGATGTAGCCTGGGAATAGTTTTTTACGCTCAGATCGCCTTTCTCCATCTTTGAAGATAACTTCTTCTTCTGTGGGGACCAAGACCGAGTTGATGCGGTCTTGCATGTCCAAACTTTGAATGCGCAAGCGAAGGTTCTTCTCCACGAGGTCTTCTTGACCTGAGTAGGTGTGGACGATATACCAACGAGAATCCTGAGTCTCTTGGGATTCTGATGTATTTTTTGTCGTCATAATGCTGTATCCAGTTTCAGGTCAAGCAGAAAGGGGCTACGTTAAAACGAGCCCCATTTCCTTACCTTGTAGCGTTTATTTATCTGCTCTCCGGCCTGTTCTTTTAAAATATCAACCGAGCAAAGACCTCTGCGAAAACTCGGTCTAAGCCGCCTAGGAAGAATCCTGCTGCGATCGCCAACACAATGACCACCATGGTCAACCGTGAAGTCTCTTCCCTGCTGGGCCAGACGGATTTCTGTAATTCCGAATAGGTTTCCCTGAGAAAAGATACTGGTCCAACACGTCCTCCACTGGCTGGAGTTACAACGCGTTGGCTGCGTGATGATGCCCTAGCCATGGGTCGCTACCTCACTTCACGATGAGTCTTGTGCGTACGACACCTTGAGCAATACTTTCGTAATTCCATCCTGTTGGGGTCGTTGCGCCGGTTTTTCATAGAAGTGTAGTTACGCTCGCGGCAGTCGCCGCATTGTAGCGTTATGATCTGCCTGACGTCGGCTGTTTTCCTGGCCATGAGTTACTCCACAACCTTGGTGATGACTCCTGATCCCACAGTGCGGCCGCCTTCGCGGATAGCAAAGCGCATCTGCTCTTCTAGTGGTACTGGACTCATCAGTTCTATTTCCATCTTTACATTGTCGCCAGGCATGACCATCTCAACACCGTCGGGCAACGTGCAGGATCCCGTTATATCAGAGGTCCTTATGTAGAATTGAGGTTTGTAGCCGGAGAAGAACGGAGTGTGCCGTCCACCTTCATCGCGACTAAGGATGTAAACCTCAGCTTCAGCTTTCGTGTACGGACTCATGGTGCCGGGCGCTACTAGAACCTGACCACGTTCTACTTCTTCCCGATCAACACCGCGTAGAAGGATCCCGACTGCGTCTCCAGCCTGAGTAGTTTCCAAGTTTTTATGGAACATTTCCAAACCTGTGGCGACGGTCTCGCGGACGTCACCCCAGCGTATGATCTCAACAGCTGAACCGACATTTAACGTGCCACGTTCCACCCTACCGGTTACCACGGTACCACGCCCTTTGATGCCGAATACGTCTTCAATCGGCATTAGGAATGGACGGTCAGTCACACGTTCAGGGACTGGGATGTAGTCATCCATGGCTTCAACCAGATTTAGGACTCCGGTTACTGCATCTGGATCCCCTTCTATGGCTTTAAGACCACTAACTCGGACGATGGGGGTGTCGTCACCAGGGTATCCGTAGCGGCTGAGCAGCTCGCGTACCTCAAGCTCCACCAGTTCAAGAAGTTCTTCGTCATCCATCATGTCACATTTGTTAAGTGCGACTAGTATTTTGGGAACTTCAACCTGGCGGGCCAATAGGATGTGCTCCCGAGTTTGTGGCATGGGTCCATCCGGTGCACTCACTACTAAGACCGCTCCGTCCATCTGGGCAGCACCGGTAATCATGTTCTTGATGTAGTCGGCGTGGCCAGGGCAGTCTACGTGTGCGTAGTGCCGACCCGCAGACTCATACTCTACGTGGGCGATAGCGATGGTTACGCCTCGAGACTTTTCTTCTGGAGCGTTATCGATGCTGTCCATATCCAGGTAGTTGGCCAAACCCTGGTCTGCCAAAACCTTTGTGATGGCTGAAGTCAATGTAGTTTTGCCGTGGTCCACGTGGCCAATCGTGCCTACGTTTAAGTGATCTTTAGTTCTGTCAAATGCTTGTTTAGCCATCTTTTTTAGGTGTCCTCCCTGATACTCTTCTCGGTCCCTTATGATTTGGCCGAATTCTTAACTGGAGCCCAGAGGCGGGATTGAACCGCCGACCTCGTTCTTACCAAGAACGCGCTCTGCCGCTGAGCTATCTGGGCTGATAGATTAACGGCTGCCTTTATCTTGTCCCTGTTGCATGTCTGGGTAATTAAACCGACCGTTAGGCCGGAGTCCATAATGGATGGTGGAGGGGGCAGGATTCGAACCTGCGAAGCCCTTCCGGACGCCAGATTTACAGTCTGGTGGCTTTAACCACTCACCCACCCCTCCAGGCATAGAAATCTTCGCACAATTCACAGCTGTCGTGCAATCTTAGCCAGAGTTTGCATAGCTCGCTACGATGTACCAAGCCTAACCGTGATAAGTGCCGCTGGGAATGGTGCCAGCGAGACTGAATATTATAAATTCCGGATTGGAACTAGAAGCTCCTAGCTCTTAGTTTTATGATAGTTCTTCGCCCACTAGAAAATGACCCCGCGTTCGTGGGGCCATTTTCTACTCAGGAAACTAAGAAGAATTATATAAATCCGACTGGAGAAAGTCAATCGAATACACGCCCGAATTGACGAAATCCGACGTCGTTGTGTAAGTAGGCCCGTTATCTTGACGCCGAGTGTGCCGTAATCTACACTCCCAGGCACGGCATAATGCCATAATCGACCCAGGCCTGGCCGCAAAATTCGGTCTAAAGGCCGAAATACTGACCTTCAATTTCAGATTCGGTAGTGCACAACCCATGGACATCAAAAAATTTATTAGAGACGTTCCTGATTTTCCAGAGCCAGGCATTCTATTCAAGGACATCACGCCACTGCTAGGTGATGTAGGTGCCTTTGATTTCACCATCGCTCAATTGGTGGATAGGTACAAGAACGCTGATTTTGACGTGATTGTTCCAGTTGAGTCCCGTGGGTTTCTGTTCGGTGCCCCTCTAGCCCGCAATCTCGGCAAAGCAATTGTGCCCGTACGTAAACCCGGTAAATTGCCTTTTGAAACTCTCTCAACTGACTATGAATTAGAATATGGCACCAATACTATGGAAATCCATGTTGACGGTGTGGAGAATGGCCAAAAAGTCTTGATCATAGACGACTTGCTTGCCACCGGAGGCACCTTGGCTGCCTCTGCCAAGTTAGTTGAGATGGCCGGCGGATACGTATCTGAGATTGGGGTAATTATTGAGCTGTCTTTCTTGGAAGGACGTAAGAACCTCTCCGCCTACAACGTCTTTTCAATGATTCAATACTGACCGAACCAGGTTTAGTTCTCTGATTCTTTTATTATCAGCGACTATCCTGCTAGGTATAATCCTCGCCAGAACCAATAACCTATATAAAAGGGGAGCTATTCATGGCCAACCAAATTACTGTAGGCAACGTTGAGATTAAATTTGTTTTGGATATGCTCCCACCGCCCCGGGATCCGTCTGCAATGTTCCCGACAACTGACGCCCATGATTGGGAGCCGTATCACGATGCGTTGGAAGATTGCCAACTGCAACTCTATTACGGACATTTTTACCTCCGCACTGGAGGGCAGACCATTATGGTAGACACAGGCATGGGCCCCGGTCCTCATCCAAGTCGGGCGAACCGAACCGGTGATATGCTGAACCAGCTCAAGAATTCTGGAGTGAATCCGGAAGATGTCGATCTGGTGTTAATCACCCATATGCACATTGATCATGTAGGCTGGAATGTGGACTATTCCGGGTCTGAACCAAAACCGACATTTCCTAATGCCCGTTATCTGGCGCCTCAGCTCGATTGGGATCATTTTACCAAGCCTGAGTTCGCAAAGGACGCTCCGTGGGTGGCTGAGAATATCCTACCGTTAGAGGAAATGGGCCTACTTGAACTGATCGGTGACGGCTACGCGGTCAGCGATGAGATAAAGGCCATATCAACCCCCGGCCATACACCTGGACACATGGTCTTTGACATCACTTCCCAAGGGAAAAAGGCCATGGTGGTGGGAGACCTACTACATAGTCGGGTTCAAGTAGAACGTCCGGAATGGACAGCAGGCGTGGACACAGATAAAGAGGCCAGCCAAAAGAACAGGAAAATGATCTTAGACAGGGCTGAATCTGAAGATATTGTCATTGCTGCCGGCCATTTCCATCCGGACGACCACATCGGGAAAGTAATTACGATGGAAGGTAAACGGTTTTGGCAAGTAATCAGTTAGTGAGTGATCTCATGTCTTTCAGGAGAAACCTTGAGCTCTGAAAATCATCCAGAAGGAGATCCACAAGAGGGTGTTAAAGACCTAAATCAGGCGGCGCTTGATTTTAGGCAGGCGTATTACGGTCCAGATAATAATCCAGCGCCGCCGGCCGCTATGGCAGAACTTGCGCCAGAAGTTATGCGTTTGGTGGACGCGGTGATCTATGGCGAGATTTACAACAGACCTGCGGTGGACTTAAGAACACGGAGTCTTTGCACGATTGCGGCCCTCGTAGTCCTTGGCCACAGCCCTCAAATGATCAAACGCCACATCTCTGGCGCATTACACATAGGCGTTTCTAGAGACGAGATTTCAGAAATAATTGCCCAAATGGTCTTCTACGGTGGTATGCCAGCAGCTGTAAATGCATTCAGAATGGCGAAAGAGGCCTTTGATGAAGCTCTAGACGGATTAACTCCGGAGGATGCCGAAGCGCGGCGAATCGTACGGCGAGAGGCAGACAACGCCGTACGGTATAAAGACGATGATCCAGCGTACGGGAGTGTACCGTCTCCCCAACCCGAACTAGAAGAGACCGCGGCCAATTATGGTCACCTGCCACGGTATAAACCAACAGAACAACCACCAATGACGGCCGAACGGCCGTATCAGCGTCCATCCGATATGAATAGGAGAGAGCGCGATGAAAATAGGTTTCATCGGGACCGGCAACATGGGGAATCCAATGGCCGCCAATCTGATCAAAGCAGGTCATCAACTAACCGTTCACGACCTTCGACGGGAGGCCGCCACCAACCTTCTAGAGATGGGCGCAAACTGGGCGGACAGCCCAAAGGCGGCCGTCCCGGGCAACGAAGTGGTTCTAACGTCACTTCCAGTACCCAGAGACGTGGAAGCAGTGGTGTTGGGAGAAAACGGAATCCTGGAAGGAGCAAGTGAAGGGCAGGTCTTATTTGACCTTTCTACAAACTCTCCGACCATGATTCGGCGGCTTCATGAAGAATGTGCTGCCAGAGGCGTGACCTTGCTTGATTCTCCGGTCAGCGGAGGAACCTACGGCGCTTCGGCGGGGACGCTGGCGGTAATGGTTGGTGGCGACAAGCCAACTTTTGATAGATTCAAGCCAACCCTCGAGGCCATCGGCACCCACGTGGTCTATTGCGGAGACATTGGTAATGGATCCGTTTGTAAGATTTGTAATAACCTAATGAGCATGGGCACCGGAGTTCTGTTGGCGGAAGCCCTCACACTGGGGGTCAAGGCCGGTGTAGACTTGGATACCTTGGCGGATGTCATCAATAATAGTACTGGCGGATCCAAACGACTCAAGGATAAGTTTCCTTTGTTTTTGTTCCAGGGTAATTTCGAGCCGGGCTTTGCTACTGCATTGGCTGCAAAAGATGTCAGGCTGGCCACCGACTTGGGGCGGGAGTACGGTATCCCAATGGAATTGTCTAACTTGGTAGACCAACGGCATGTTGAGGCGCTTTTTAGGGGTTATGGACCAGAGGACTCAGACGCTGTAGCCAAGATTCAGGAAGAAAAATCAGGTATCCAACTCCGTTTACATAACTAGACAAATAATTGTCTCAATGATCTCGGGATCTATGACATACATGTGTTCAAAGGCCTTGCATCGGAATTTTATAGGGGACCTTTAATTGAGAGGGTTACGGATGACTACCAATGATATGGAACGCTCCAAAATAGTGGAGTCGAGTGACACAATTGAAGCTATTGAAGAATGCTACCGGATGGGCTGGAGTGATGGTCTGCCCGTTGTCCCGCCAGTGGATTATAAAGTCCGGGAAATGCTGGAATCCAGTGGCATGACTGGCGAAGAAGAGATCATCTCCTTAGAGATGCGTAACCGAGTGCTTACCTCAGAGAACGTGGCTGCCAACGCCGTTATGGCCGGTTGTCTGCCCGATTATTTCCCTGTTTTGACCACCACGCTTAAAGCCCTTGAGGAGGAGAAGAACTTCGTTCATATGGCTTCGGCTTCAACGAGTTCACCAGCGATTCTTATGGTGTTGAACGGGCCGATTAGAGATCAGATTAACGCTAACTACAAAGACGGACTCCTTGGACCAGGTAACCGGGCTAATGCCGTTCTAGGTCGCGCTATCAGGCTTTGTTTCATGAACGGCTTCGACGCTCGACCTGGAACCCTGGACCGAGGTACGCTCGGTAATCCAGCGAAATACACTCTTTGTTTTGCTGAAAATGAAGAGGACTCGCCTTGGGAGCCAATGCACGTTGCTCGCGGCTTCAACGAGGATGATAGCACCGTAACAGTGGCCGTGGCCTATAATCCAGTCAACGTCAACGCAGCTTACGGGCACACTGGTGAATCAGTGCTGATGGCTATTGCTGACACTCTAAAGTCGGCTTCTATGGCATTTAGGTATCCTTCCCAGTGGGTTCTAGTCATTGGCCCAGAACATGCCATCACTCTGAACGAGGATGGCTGGACTCGTAAAGACATTCAGGAATACATGATGGAGAATGCCGCCCGCCCGCAGAGCGAGCTGATTCGCCTAGGCATAGCTCAGGGGCCGGAACGGGACGGCGATGATAAGATTATCCGCCGTTGCGCCCAAGATCCTGAGGACATCCTGGTTTTGATGGGTGGAGGTACAGGTGGGCGAAACAGCGCCATCATTGACACTACTCGCTATAAAATTAGGACCCGCAAGATTGGGACGTAATCGCAAACCTAAAACTACGCATTGGACGTGAGAACAAATCACTTAGTTATAAATAACGGCTTTGGAACCTTGTATAATGCATCATCTGGTGTATTATTACAGGAACCCAATCCTTATCCATGCTAGTTAATGTTTAGGAAAAAGTCTGGGAGGAATCATGGCTGAGACCGTAGAAGTTAGAAACATGAGATTGGTTAACCCTACCGGAACTTCGTTATCGTCCGGCGATTTTAGGTTGAATGAGCGCCCCGATACATTATCGGGCAAGACACTCGGTCTACTGGAAAACTCCAAGGCCAATTCGGATAAAGTTCTACACATTTTAGGCCAGATGCTAAATGATAAGTATGACCTGAAAGATATTGTTTATTACAACAAACACTCGGCGTCGCTTCCCACCAAGCCGGACGTGGTTCAGAACATGCTTAATGAAGTGGACATTCTGATTACCGGGATAGGGGATTGAGGTTCCTGCAGTTCGTGCAGTGTGCACGATGGAATAGAGATGGAACGCCTGGGCCTGCCCACTGCGTCGATTATCACCCACGTATTTAACAACACGGCCAAAGCTATGACCCGTATGATGGGTGTGCCCGACTTCGAGTACATTGTGGCTGAACACCCCCTTTCTAGCCTGACCGACGAACAGTGTCAGGAGCGGGCCGAGGCCCTGTTCCCCGAAGTTGAACGTATCCTAGTTGGGAGCTCTGCAGCTAAATCTGATTAAACAACCACATTGGTAACCGAGAGTAACTAAAAATGGGGCGGGATTCTCTCGCCCCATTTTTAGTTACTTTTAATAATTCGGTTGTTTACTATCCAAAGCTTTATTAAGCAAGTCTGTTCAAATCGTGGGATGAATTGCTTGATGGTAGTCACGACGGTCTTGGAAAGGAACTCAGGGTTGAGACGGTGAGGTGTATAGCAACATATCAACCTATGAAATTGTTTCTAGAACTATTGCAATCAAAAATCTGTGACACCAACTCTTGTTGAATCACTAGCAGGCGTGTGGTACGATTTTGGTAACGATTGTTACTGATTTCACGAACTATCTATACGCATTTTGGGAGCCTGTAAAGCAAGTGTGATTATAGGTTCACTAGAAACCTTCCCAAGTCCAATCGATCAGGAGCCCAAACCATGAGTGGGCTAGAACAACGGATACAGGATGCGGTTCGCGGTCAAACTCAACCGACCGTCACGGTGCTTTCATCTCTGCTTGCTGTGGAAGATGAATTGGGGTACATCCCTAAAGAGGCTGTCGAATTCGTGGCTGGATTTTCCAATGCCACTATAAATGATGTCTGGGCTGTTGCGTCTTTCTACCCGAATTTTCGCTTCGAACCTCCGGCAGAACATACAGTTGACGTTTGTTGGGGGGCGTCCTGCCACTTAGTGGGCGCTATGAGTATCTTTAAATCGGTGCTAGAAGTTGCAGGTCTCGATAGTGAAGGCGACACTTTGGACAAGAGATTGACGGTGAAATTCAACTCCTGCCTTGGAGCTTGCTCTCAGGCTCCTGTGATGGCTTTGGACCATCATTTGGCCGGCCGGGTCAACCCTGAGTCTGCCGCAGAGAACGTATCCCGGCTGCTGGAACGCGACGGTCATGGTCCTTAGCTTCGTAGAAATTGGACTGGAAGCCGACAGTCGCTGGCAGGAGCTAACCGCAGGTCAACGGCCTTGGATCCGTATTGGGACTGCTCTATGTGGTGAGGCTGCAGGGGCATTTGAGGTGGCAGACGCTTTGGAGATGGCCCTAGCTGATCAGAGTGTATCTGCTGAGGTTAGCCGGGTTGGTTGCTTGGGTCTATGCTTCGCCGAACCGCTTCTGGATGTGCAGCTTCCAGGCGGGCATCGTGTGTTCTATGGCAATGTTGATGCCGAAAGTGTGAGTGAAATCGTATCGGTTCATGTTGCCGGTGGTACTCCAATCGTCTCGAAAGCCTTAGGCTACCTTGCCGAAGAGACCAGTCTAGCGCCGCCCCCAGAGGGGATACCAGACCTCAAACAACATTCCATGAAAGCCCGTGAGAACCGCATTGCCCTTAGGAACGCTGGTAACATAGACCCGCTAGACATTTACCAGTACATCGCCAACGGTGGCTATCAGGCTTTATATAAATCTTTGACTGAGCTCAATCGTGAAGAAACCTTGGAAGAGGTCAAGGCTTCAGGACTAAGAGGCCGCGGGGGGGCTGCTTTCCCAACCGCTACCAAATGGAGCTTTTTAGCTGGAAACGCTGCTGCAGACAAATACGTACTCTGCAACTGTGAGGAGGGCGACCCAGGCGCATTCAACGATAAGAATATTTTGGAGAGTGATCCCAATACCCTAGTAGAAGGGGTGATCATCGCAGGTTACGCAACTGGAGCCAATAAGGGATATATTTTTATTCGTCATGGCCACGACGGTCCTATCGAACGGTGCCGCGCCGCTATAAATCAAGCCCGCGAGTTGGGTTTTCTAGGCGAGAATATCATGGGGTCGGATTTCAGCTACGAAATTGAGATTGCACTCACCGGGGATTCTTACGTGGCTGGTGAAGAGTCAGCGTTGATGGAAGCAATCGAAGGCAAGCGGTCAATGCCGAGGTTCCGACCTCCATTTCCCGCGCAATTCGGACTGTTTGGTAAACCTACTAACATCAACAACGTAAAAACTCTATCCTACGTTCCAGAGATCGTATCCAAGGGAGGAGAGTGGTTCTCTAATATCGGCCACGATACAAGTACTGGCACTGTCATTCTCTGCCTTTCAGGTAACCTGAAATATACAGGCATGATTGAAGTGCCGTTAGGAATGAACCTGAAGGATGTGATCTACGACGTCGCAGGGGGGATGAAAGACGGCAAAGTGCTTAAATTCCTCCAGACGGGAGGCCCGTTGGGAGGCGTGCTTGGAGCAGACAACATAGACGTGCTTCTGGATTTTGAAGTATTGCGCGCCGCTGGCGCCATTGTTGGGTCAGGAGGATTGATAGCAGCTGACGATAGCACCTGTATCGTTGACCTGACACGATCTCTCATTGCTTTCTGCCAGTACGAGTCTTGCGGCAAGTGCTTTCCCTGCCGGATGGGTATGAGCCATCTTCTAGAGGTTTTGGAGCGTCTTTGTCGATTGGAAGGCACACCGGAAGACTTGGCTTTGATGCAGAATATTGGAGTGAATATGCAGGCCGGGTCCCTGTGCGGGCACGGTCAATTGGGTTTCAACCCTGTATCTTCTGCCCTTAGATATTTTGGGCCTGAATTCGATACCCACATCAACGATCATTCCTGTCCTACCGGTACCTGTTTAGACTCTAGATACTCCCCAGCGGCCTCCCGCCGCTAACCAAATCTGAATTTCTACGATCTCAGGAACGACTCCGGCGTTGATGAGACATTGAGGCTGCCGAATGGCTGACGAAATCACAATCACATTTGATGGCCAAGAGGTCAAAACCACTCAAGGCAAGATGGTCCTAGAAGCGGCTATCGACGCTGGAATCTACGTTCCATATCTATGTTACCACCCTGGCATGAAGTCATATGGCGCTTGTCGCATGTGTGTTGTCAGCGTTGAAGGCCAACGAGGATTTCCCGCCTCCTGCACCCTACCCGCCGCCGATGGTATGAAGGTCCAGACCGAATCGGGTGAGGTCAACGACCTTAGGAAGTCGGTAATGGAGATGCTCATTGCTGAGCACCCTAACGGTTGCCTCACCTGCCATCGCGTAGATATTTGCGGACCTACCGACATCTGCCTGCGTCACGTGTCAGTAAATGACCGCTGTGTCACTTGTCCCAAGAACGAACGCTGTGAGCTCAAAGATACCGTGCGTTATCTGGGTATGAATCTGGAATCTCCGCTGAACTACAAATATCGGCAAATTCCACTGGAAGTTGCCGACCCGTTTTATGATCGCGACTATAACCTCTGCATCGTCTGCGCTCGTTGTGTTCGTGCCTGTGAAGAACTAAGAGGCGACGACGCTATAGGGTTGGTGGAGCGAAGTGGACAAACTCTAGTAGGAACGTCTTTTGGCACTTCTTTATTGGAATCTGGTTGCGAGTTTTGCGGTGCTTGCATCGATGTTTGCCCCGTAGGTGCATTAGTGGAGAGAGACCATAAATGGGACAAACCTCGGAAGGTTGAACGGACTATTTGCCCTCTCTGCCCGGTGGGCTGCCAGATGAACGTGGAATACGACGGAGACGGTATCTTGATTCGAGCCGTACCGGAATTGAATTCTCCGGCTAACCACGGACAGGCTTGTTTCAAAGGGAAATTTGGCCTTCAGTTCGTCAATGACAAAACGCGGATTCAGACACCCTTGGTTCGCCGGGACGGTCATCTGGTTGAAGTCAGCTGGAATGAAGCCTTGGATGTGGTTGCTACCAAACTCGCTGATTACTCAGGTGAATCATTTGCATTTTTAACTTCACCCAATAGCACCAATGAGGAACACTATTTAGCGCAGAAATTCACTAGGACTGCGATGAAGTCCAACAACGTAGACCAGACTTCTAACACTCAACCAGGACTGACACTGGCGTTAGAACAATCTCTGGGTTACGCCGGGTCAACCAACCCCATCTGGGATCTGGAGCAGGCGGACTGCATCTTGGTCTTCAACAGCAATGTCACAGAAGAGCACAACGTGGTAGGAGTGCCCATCAAGCGGGCAGCACGGAAGAGTACCAAGCTTGTAGTCATAGATTCTAGGGAGGTTGAGCTGACTCGCTACGCCCACGTTTGGCTGAGGCCGACGCCTGGTACCGAACTGCTATTGTTGGGAGGGTTGTTAAAGTCGGTGGTTGAACAAGGATTCCAGGAAGGCGATTGGCTGACTGAGAATTGTGAAAGCCCGGCCACACTAATATACACACTCTCCTCCTTGGACCTAGGGTATATATCCCGGGTGACCCAGGTGAGCATATCCGATATCATGCTTGCTGCAAGGCTATACGGTGAAGCTGGGGCCAGCGCCCTAGTCTATGCCCTAGATAATATCCAACAATCGCAGTCTAGAGATTGCGTCCTGTCCTTGGTAAACCTTGTTTTGGTCACTGGGAATTTAGGTAAACCAGGCGCAGGAATCTATCCGATGCGGCCTGGGGCTAATGAACAAGGGGCATCAGACGTCGGTTGTGTTCCTGATCGCTTGCCTGGATACCGCCGAGTCTCCAATATGGAAGATCGCGAGGCCCTTGAGCTTCTGTGGGATACATCAATACCCGAGATGCCTGGTTTGGGTCTTGCCAAGATTGTGGAAGCGGCAGCAGCGGGTGAGGTGAAGTCACTGTTTTTAATCGGAGACAGTGCGAATTTTAGTAACGGAAAATTGGGTGACGGACTGGCTGCATTGGACAACCTTGAATTCTTAGTTGTCTGCGATACTTTTTTAAGCGCTACCGCCCAACGAGCTGATGTGGTTCTGCCTAGAGCTACTTTTGCCGAAAAAGATGGGACCTTCACAAACTTGGAACGTCGGATACAACGCCTGACACCCGGTCGTGAACTCCTTGAGGAAGGCGCCAGGTCAGAGGGACGGGTAATCTGTGAGGTAGCTCGCAAGATGGGAGCTCCAGGATTTTTACTGAGTTCATCTTCTGAAATAATGGATGAAATAGCTCGCGTGGCGCCGATATATACTAACGTCTCATATCGGACCCTGGCCAACCAAGGTGGATTGGTCTTCAAGACGGACTTGAAGAGTCCGCAGCCGACCCAGATGCTCTACGCCAGTAGAGAAGATCGAGGACTCCAGTGGCCAGTGGATAAAGACGGGTTCGGCACTCCGATTCTTTTTGAAGACGGGTTTAAATCCCGTAAGGCAGAACCTATCACCCCAGATTTTGCCGAGGTTGAAGGTGGCTTTGACACTGATTTCCCGCTTTGGTTCGTTCCGGGCCGTGTTCTCTTACAGCAAGAACGGGATATCAAAATCGTCAAAGGCCGCGCCAACACCATACAACGGGATGAATTTGTCGAACTGAATCCGACCGACGCCTTTGCGATGTCTATAGAAGACGGTGGCAAGGTGGTGGTGGAAATGCCCATTGGACGACTTTCCGGTATGGCTCGCATCAATGAAGCAGTTCCGGTAGGTGTCGTTGCTTCAACTTCGCTTTTTGGTCAGTTGGCTGTGGACCTGCAGAGTTCCGAGGAAATGGAACCTGCAACCAAAGTCCCAGGACTAGATATCCGTAGAGCTCGGGTTAATAAGGTCGATTAGTCAATTCTCAATAATCAGTGACTAGTAAACAAAGCCGCCGAGGAGTACGTATGGTAGAGGCATCCGCGGAGTCTGGCGCTCCAGATTTATCACCCAACCCTGAATTTCCCTTGGCGACATTGGTGGAACGCCGACAGTCTTGCGAAGACTTGATGGTTATCAAGTTGGAGATTTCCAAAAAATTTGACTTCAAACCCGGACAGTATTGCACGCTTGGACTTGGCAATATTGAACGGGCCTACTCTATCGCATCAGCTCCCTATGAGAAATACCTCGAGATCTTTGTGGAATTGGTGCCCGACGGCGAGCTGACTCCCAAGATGTTTGCCTTGAAAATCGGTGACAGTATGTCTATCCGACCCCGAGCCAAGGGATTATTTGTTCGAGACAACAAGGCTCATCACCACTTCATGATTTCCACTGTGACCGGTGTTGCTCCTTCCATCAGCATGGTTAGGCAATACCTACATGACTTGAAAAATGGAGTAAATCAAGAAGAACACGTCTTTTACGTCATGTACGGCGCTAGCTACGTTGACGAGTTCACTTATGATTTGGAACTTAATGAGTTGGCAGAGAGACACCCAAGTATTGTTAAATTCGTTCCCACTATAAGCCGGCCCAGCGAATCCCAAAATTCTGAATGGAAGGGTGTTACCGGTCGAGTTAACAACATTGTAGAGGAGTACCTTTCCAGATTTAATCTTCCCAAGGATGACACTAAGGTTTACGCTTGCGGTCACCCGGGTATGATTGAAGACGTGAAAGCAAAATTGCCGTCCAAAGGATGGAATTTTGCTGAAGAGCGCTTCTGGGCTCCGTAGGGATCTAATCAAATTTCCTACCTGACAGCAGGCAACGAATATTACTATTCGTTGCCCTTGTGAGAGCTCCCAAGACGTGACATTGGTAGTAGAATGGCCGATGTAGACGATCTGTTGTAATTATTTGGGAAGGGTTGGGCAGTTGACTCCGATTCGCCGCCAATATCTCAATATCAAAAACGCTCATCCTGATTCGATTCTGATGTTCCGGATGGGTGACTTTTATGAAACATTTGATGATGATGCTGTGCTCTTCGCTAAGGAGCTCGAGATTACTCTCACCTCCAGAAGCATGGGCAAAGACTTGAAGGTTCCACTTGCCGGCGTACCTGCCCATTCCTTGGATTCATACCTTGCTCGACTTATTAAGAAAGGCCACAAGGTCGCTATCTGCGAACAAATCTCTGACCCAATAACTTCCAAAGGTCTTGTTGACCGCGATGTAGTGAGGATTGTTACTCCGGGTACCGTAGTGGAATCGGCCCTCCTAGATCATAAAACTAATAACTTCTTGGCTGCCGTTTCAGATTCAGGCGAACGAGCCGGCCTAGCATATGTGGACATCTCTACTGGTGAATTTGTAGCCACTGAGCTATCTTTAGATGAGTTGCCCTTGGAGTTGGAACGTATCGAGGCCGCTGAAGTCTTGGTTTCTAACTTTGATGACCTACCCGATTGGGCGGAGTCCAGAAGCAACATAGTTGGACGTAATTACGAAGTCACGCCTGTGGAATCCAGAACTTTTCATTTGGAAGAAGCTCGTCGGGCGTTGTTGTCACATTTCGGTATCTTGACGTTGGAGTCTTTCGGCTGTGAAGGGATGGATTTAGTTATCGCAGCTGCAGGGGCTATCGTTGATTATTTAACCAGGACGCAAAAATCAGCCAAACTCCAATTGAAAAACCTGTCAATCTATGCCACAGGCAGCTTCATGGCCTTGGATGCCCAGACGCGCCGAAATTTGGAGTTATTTTCTGCTGGCCGGACTGACAGCAAAGAGCTTTCGCTACTAACAGCTCTAGACCGTACCAAGACTCCTATGGGCGGCCGTTTACTGCGTCAGTGGCTCGGCCAACCTTTACTCGACTTGGAGAAATTGGAAGAACGCCTGGACGCGGTGGATCATTTTTATGTAGATGGCCTTAAACGGACAAATGTCATCTCGGCGCTGAGTAAGGTTTCCGACCTTGAGCGCATCGTGGGTAAGATAGTCTCCGGTATGGTCAATCCTAGAGAACTCATCGCCCTGAAAGACGGATTGTCTTCGGTGCCGACACTCCTCGCACTAATCGACTCTTCAGATCTGGACTGGCTGAAAACCCAACTGCGACCTATGCCTGAGACCTGCTCATTGATTGAAGATTCGATTGCCCCAGACCCGGTAGGCGCGATTGGTGATGGGAACGTCATCAAACCAGGATTTGCACCGGAGGTAGACGACCTCAAAAATGCCTCTATTAACGCCCGGAAATACATCGCAGGACTAGAACAACGTGAGAGGGACCGCACTGGCGTCAAAGGCCTCAAGGTCGGTTATAACCAGGTCTTTGGGTATTATATCGAGGTCAGCAAGGTCAATATCGATAAGGTTCCTGATGATTACATACGTCGCCAGACTCTGACCAATGCCGAACGGTACATAGTGCCTGAATTGAAAGAGTACGAGGCTCTAGTGTTGAACGCCAGGGAACGGTTGGAAGAAGTAGAGAAATCCGTCTATTTCAGGATTTGCGCCCAGTTAGCAGAATCCGCCAGTTCCATTAGCAGTATCGCTGATGGGATCGCTAGATTGGATGTTTTCTCAAGTCTTGCTGACACCGCGGTTGAGAGTGGTTACATCAGGCCAAAATTGAATCAAGAGAATACAATTCATGTTGTGAATGGTCGTCATCCGGTTGTGGAACGCGTATTGGATACCGGTACATACGTGCCGAACGATGTTGAACTCTCCAATGAAGAGACTCGTGTGATGGTACTGACTGGACCTAATATGGCGGGCAAATCCACTTACATTCGTCAGGTGGCAATTATCACTTTAATGGCCCAGATTGGCTCCTTTGTTCCAGCGTCTGAGGCCACTATAGGGTTGGTTGACCGCATATTCACCAGAGTGGGGTTACAGGACGATCTAGCGACCGGACAATCTACATTCATGGTAGAGATGGTTGAGACCGCTGCTATACTTAACCAGGCTACACCCCGGTCACTGGTGATACTTGATGAGATAGGTCGAGGTACCAGCACTTATGACGGCCTCGCCATTGCCCGTTCGGTCATAGAGCATATCCATAATGATCCAAGACTTGGTTGTAAGACCCTGTTCGCCACCCATTATCATGAATTGACCCAACTTTCGGCCAATTTACCTGGTGTACGTAACTGTAGTGTGGCGGTTACCGAAGACGGGGACAGCGTAGTGTTCCTGCATAAAATAGTCCAGGGAGGGACGGATAAGAGTTACGGTGTCCACGTCGCCCAATTGGCTGGGTTGCCCCAGGGCGTGATTAGTCGAGCTTGGGAGGTGCTTGCGGCCCTGGAATCCGAGACCAACGGAGATATTGGTTCTAATCGGAAATCAGCCGGACGATTAAAGGGAGAACCGGCACAACAGATAGCGTTGTTTAACGACGGCGGTAGATTGCAGGCATTACTTAAGGAATTGGATATTCCGAATATCACGCCTCTCCAGGCAATAAATAAGCTGTATGAACTGCAAAAACAGGCATTGGAAGGCGACTGAAACTGCACTTTTCATAAGACTATTTCGGGTATAAGATGAACCGGCGGTCCTGGAATTAGATGAAATATTTCAATAAACTACAGCCATGTTGGAGGCCAAGTTGAGCCAGACCGTTGAATTTTATTGGTGGCCTCGTTGATCAACCTGCCGTAAAGCGAGAGAGTTACTCTTGCAGAACGGATTGGAAGTAACTGAAAGAGATTTCTTCCAAGAGACATTTACTGACAATGAGATTCGTACCCTAGCCACCATGGTGGGCACGGAGAATATATTTGCTCGTCGGAGTCCCAGTTTGAAGAAAATGGGTCTAGCAGATAAAGAGCTATCTGATGATGCGATGGTTAATCTGATGCTGCAGGAACCTAAACTAGTGCGACGTCCGTTGCTCAAAGTTGGCGATAAACTGTGGGTCGGTGGCAGTAATGCCGCTGTAGAAGCAGCAATCATAGAAGCTAAATAAATTGCTGATAACCGGCTTACTGGAAACGAAGTACCTATAACGACGTACCTATACTGATATTACCGAATGATCATATAGATTTCTGAGATTTATATTACTGATTTCGGAATAAGGATTTGATGAGATAAAGGTCTACGAGGCCTGTTACCAGCTAATGAATATCTTCTTCGATGTGGACTACACCATCCTTGGATTGGACAACAGCCTGAGGCCCGATACCAAGGAAACTTTCCAGGCATTATTAGACGAAAACCATAAAATCTATATTTGGTCGGGGATGGGTGAGCGTTGGGAAGTCGTCAACAAATTCGAATTGAACCAATACGTAAGTGGCGTTTACGAGAAACCGACACATCACTTCCACGAGCGTCTGGAGGAATTGGGTGTGCCATTCGAACCCGATTTCGTAATAGACGATTATCCGGAGATTGTCGCGGCATTTGGCGGGGTTTGGGTACCTCCTTACTTCTTCAAGAGGTCCGTGGATCAAGAAATGCAGCGGATTTATCGTATCGTCTGCGACTTTGCCGAAACCGGGACATCGGAAGACAAACAATACCGCAAGAAAGGAACCATCGTACCCCTATTTTAGGTACTATAGGTATGCTACAGCCCGATCTGGATATTTCTCATTTACGGATCAGCAGACTAGGGCCTGGGTTTCCTCATGACGATTAAAGTTCTCCCTCCAAACTTGTCCGCTAAGATTGCTGCTGGTGAGGTGGTGGAGCGTCCGGCCTCAGTGGTCAAAGAACTGGTCGAAAACTCCATCGATGCGGGGGCTAGTCAGATCACCGTTGAGATTAAGGCAGGCGGTGTGGAGCAGATCAAAGTCATTGACGACGGACACGGTATCCCTGCTGACGAAGTGGCCGTTGCGTTTCAACGTCACGCCACCAGTAAGGTCGATACACAAGATCACCTGGATGCCATAGCCACATTGGGTTTTAGGGGAGAAGCCCTGCCAAGCATCTCGGTAGTATCCCGCACTATAATCCTTACCAGACAGCCATTGAACACTGCTGGTTTCCGAATGGAATGGCACTGGGGAGAACCGAAATCTTCCGGAGTGCATGGTTGCCCACCCGGTACTTCCATTGAAGTCTCGGACTTATTCGGTAACCTTCCAGCCCGTCGAAAGTTCCTTCGCTCTTCTACGGCTGAAGCTTCGCGTATCCAAGAACTGGTCAGCCGGTACGCGCTGGTTTTCCCCGGTGTCCGTTTCCAACTGGTGGTGGATGGCCGAACCTCGTTTACTAGCACGGGCAGTGGTTTGCCCTTAGAAGCATTACTAGCTGTTTACGGGCATCAGGCTACCACAGCCATGTTGGAGATACACGACGACGATTTGGAGACTGGCTACCAGGTAGACGGCTTTGTCAGCGCCCCAAGCCTGTCCAGAGCCAATCGCAGGTATATGACTTTCTTCGTGAATCGACGATGGGTGCAGAGTAGAATGCTCTCTTACGCCGTTGAGGAGGCGTATATGGGGCTTTTGCAAGTCAAACGTTTTCCCCTCGTGGCGCTGAATATCATAATTCCATATCAAGATGTGGACGTTAATTATCATCCGTCCAAACGTGAAGTGCGATTTCGAGAGGAGAACCAGGTGTTTTCTACCGTACAGCGGGCGGTTCGAGGTGCTCTGGTGGCAGATTCTCCAGTTCCGTCTTTGGCCTCGCCTTATGCTTCGGATTCCCAGTCGACTATACCGACACCCTTTCTCCTTAGAAGCACTTTTAGTGGTGTTCCGAACGGCAGAGGAATGCCGGATTACTCATCCAACCGTATTGGAGAGCCGCCTGGTTTAACTGACTCCATGCTATCCGCTCCACCGTTGAATGTTGTTGGCCAACTTAAACAGACCTACATAGTTGCTGAAAATTCTGTTGGAATGTTCCTGGTGGATCAGCACGCGGCTCATGAAAGGGTTTTGTTTGACCAAATCTACGAAGAAAGAAATCAGAAAGAATCCGCATCTCAGACCATCTTGGACGTGGTCTCAGTTGATTTGACTCCGGCTCAGGATGATGCACTAAAGGCGAACCAGGAAGAACTTGTCAAATACGGCTTTCAGTTCGAATATTTTGGGGACAGAAGTTATCTGCTACGTGCTGTGCCAGCCATATTTAGGGATGGAGACCCTGCCCAGTCGCTATTGGACGTACTGGATATGACGGCATTTGAGGGGTTGGTCCGGCAGAAAGAGGATGTGACTGCAGCGTCCATCGCGTGTCACGGGGCGATCAGAGCGGGAAAATCATTGACTGAGCTAGAGATGGTGGCTTTGTTGGAACAACTCGCGGCAACTCCGAACCCCCATACATGCCCTCACGGCCGGCCTACCATGGTTCATTTCAGTTCGATGCATATAGAACGCGAGTTCGGTCGGCGCTGAAGGAGCATTTGGAGGCTTAGGAGCGGCGGGGGTCCTGGCGAGGGTCTCTTGCCGGGTGGAATATAGAATCTTCGCCGGGGAAGTCTTGAATTTTAGAATTCTTTTGTTTATCGCGGAGGCCAAATATACCGAATGGGCCTCCAATTAGTGCGAATGCTGCTGCGCCAAAACCCATCTTAGTCAGGAAGCTGCGGCGTGTTTGGCCGGATTTTCGCTGCGGATCAATCTGGTTGGCCAAGGGTTTCTCCTATTGTTTAGCCTGAACTAAGGCTATTATTCGTTAGTATCCCCAAGGATTTTTATGGACAAAGAGATTGTACAAGACGAGAGGGGATTTGCAACACTACATGTGGAGTTAAATTACCTGTCTTAACTGGTTTTATCTGGTTCCTTTGTAGTGTGGGCATCGTCCATGACCATCTGCGCCACTTGAACTCCCATGCGTACTGAGTAATTTGTGCCTCGGTCTTCAGGGTATATTTGAGTGGTATTGGCCAGGTATAAACCATCGAGGGGGGTGCGATGGTCTGGAATACTTGCACCGTAGTGGGTGCCAACGATTGGTTGAGCGCCGTCCAAGCGGTGGTGGTGGTATTCCAACACCCAGGAACGGTCGAAATCTGGGTTAATCTGCTTTAAATGCGGTACGAACAGGTCCATGAGATCTTTGCCAGACATACTGTACAAGTGGCTATCACGGCTTGGATAGTTGCTGATGTAGAGTATGTGTTTGCCACCGTATAACTCTTTATTAATCATGTTGGTGTGCTCAATTAGGGCTACAAATGGCATGTCTGAGTCTGCGATGTTCATCCAATATTTCTCTGTGAACGGACGATCCATCACCAGGACCATCAATACCGCAGACAAATAATCAATCCCTTCTAGTTTCGCGACATAATCATCGGGCATTGGTGGAGCAATCTTGGTGAACACATATGAAGGTGTCGTGGCAATTACGGCGTCATATTCCCGCCGCACGCTGGTTCCGCCATCAATTTCTACGTCTAAAGTCGTGGATTTGCCACCTGATTTGACTATCTGGGTTACTGACGAAGAAGTGTGAAGGCGGCCGCCATGTTGGGCGATTCGGTCAGCTAGCACGTCAATAACTTGGCCGAAGCTTCCCATTGGGTAACCCAGCCGTTCCACTTGTGCGGCGCCCTTTCGGGACGCGACCCGCAGGGTGACCTTGTTCCATATCCAGGTCATACCAATCTTATCGTAGAATTCCCCGAACTTACCTCGAAGCAAAGGTTCCCAGATGACCTCGTATCCCCGCTTTCCCATATGCTTGGTGAGCCAGGTCTGGGCTGTGACACCTTCAAATCTTTTATACGACTTGGTCCGTTGAAGGATGAACGTCCAGAGACCGACTCTTATCCGATCTAGGAATGGGATTGGTTTAAATCTTAATAGGTCTTTGGGGCTGGAAAAGTCCCATATTTTACCACCGTGATAGAACCCAACGCTGGAGACCAGCCATTCTAGCTTGTCTCCTAAGCCAAGTTCGTGGATCAACGCAGTGATATGTGTGTCGCTGATGAAGAGATGGTGGTATCCGCGTTCTAACTGGCCTCCGTGGACGTCAAAAGTAGAGGCCTGGCCCCCAAGGAACGGGGCGGATTCAAAGACTTCAGCAAAGTGGCCTTGTTTAGTTAACTCGTAGGCGGCGGCTAGACCTGCTATGCCGCCTCCAATAATACCCACACGCATCAGTCGTCCTCTGCTGCCGTTTCAATATTTACAGATCTGCTTGTTAAACTGAGATCGCGGAGAGATAGGTTCCCCTTCCACAATAGTATCAGTCCGACTATGTTGACGGGTAACCATAAAGCAACTAGGTGGATGAATCCGCTGTAGGCTCCGGCTACAGTGGCACCGACACCCAGTGCCACCAAAGTCTGTTGGGCCACAATCTCAAATGGGCCAATCCCACCAATGGCGCTTGGCACAGAGGTGGCCAAATTGGAGGTTGCAGTGAGCAATAGCGCCATTAGCACCAGAGCTCCTACGGAATCAAAATGGTCGTCTATGCCAAAGGAGTAGGCCAGCATGAAGTACATAGACCCTTCAAGCAGCCACACCGGCATTGACCATAGAAATAGGCCACAGTGCTTGCCTGGGGAATTTAGTATAGCCAAGCCAGACACGAATGTGCGGAACATCCCTACTACCTTGGGCCTAGGGCCGGCTGGAACGATGTCCAGCCATCTTTCCAGCCGAGCCGCAAAGGCAGGAGAACTAGCAAGCAAAGTAAACAACGCTAGTAGGATGGCGAATGCTGAGATCACAACCACCATGATTACGATTCCAGTTGCGCGCGACACCGAGGCTGAACCGTCAAATTCTCCAAGTAGCAACAATAATGGAGCTGAGAGAGCAGCAAAGGCGAGAAGGGTGATTCCATCGTAAACCCGCTCTACGGCGATGGTGGCCAGGGCCGAACTGGTGCTTAAATTTTCTCTATGGGCCAGGTGATATGAACGAACCAGCTCTCCCAGTCGCATCGGGAGCAAGTTGTTAGCCGTGTAGCCGATTACAACGACTGAATACAGTCTGCCAACTGGAATTCGTTTTATGGGAATCAGGAGGTATTGCCAACGGGCTGCTCGGAACAAAACGGCAACGAAATATACTGCAATAGAAGGAACCAATAGGTAGTAGTTTGCTTCCCTGAGATCGTTTTTTAGGTCTCCGAGGTCTATCTGGTACAGAAGAAGCAGTAACAGCGCGGCGCTGACGATTCCACCCAACCAAAACTGCCATTTTTTGTAGAACAAGAAATGGGATCCTTATGCATCAGTAAATGCTTGAAGCTCTGTAGGAGATACTTTGACTGAATTCAGTATACTCGTGGGTCCGCTGTCTGAATATCGGCTTTGGATAAACCATGAGTGATTTGGAAGATGAATCACCTGGTGAAGGTGTAGTAGTCTCCTGTGAACCAGTCCTGTTCCAGGTCTCTGAATACCCAATAACCCAGTGCGTTCCGCCAGGCCTCCTTACTCGTTACCACGTCTTTAAAGAACTCTAAATCCTTGGAGAACTCATCTTTCCATGGCTCATCTTTCCGTGATTCTCCTGGGCGCCGATAGGTTTCAGGGAACCAGAGTAGACTGTGTAATTTTTCGCTCTTTTGGTACTCTTGCAACTCTCCGGATGTCAGGTTTGAATGACCAGCTGTGAGCATCATGGATGTAGGCTTGAATGCGTCATCATCGAGTGGTGTTTCAAGCGAGTTGCAACTTGGGTTCCACCCGTCTTCAGATTTCTTTTTGAAACAAGCGAACCGCAAGAGGCCGTCAGCCTCGGCGTTCCTTACATACCATTGGAATGGATACCAGACGTCGTAATCCACTTCCACGGTTCTTCTGGGCGAAGCCATATCCTTTACTAAAGAAGAGTCGTGTTTTGGAGAAAAAACCTGTTCGTTAAATTGGGTGAAGGTATATTGGAGATCTGAACCACCTTGGGCATAAACTAAAATTTCGCGATTGGAATCGTCAAATGTATAAGCTGCCCTGATAGCTCCCCATGTGCTAAATCCCAAAAGCAAGACTGCTAATCCAATAGTGGCAATAGCCCCTCCATTAGCTGAGGCGGTTCTCCGGACGAGGTAGGCGGAACAGATCAAGTTAATGATTGATATAGTCAAAACCACATAATGCTTGGGGTCCAGTCCTCCCCCTTCTTTGCTACCATCGGTGTATCCGTAAAGGAAATAGAGTCCTCCTAGTAATGCCAACGGAGCAAGGAATAATGAACCAGCCGCTCCACGTCGCATGGCTTCATTCCAACGTACGGATTCGGTCAATTCGCCCAGAAACTTGGCCGATAAAAAAATCAGAGGAAGGGTGATGTTCACCAGCAACCATGGCATCTTCTCGCTGGCGATTGTATAAGCCAGGAATGTGAGAGCGGCCCATAATGTAAGGGCCATACCCAGGATGTCACCACGTTTGAAGAAATAGAGCCCTCCGGCTATCCCAAAGGCCAGAGGAAGTAATTCATAGACTGGTAGGCCAACAAAATAGTAATACCAAGGCTGATTGCCGCGAGCCACATCCTGCTGGGCCACCCAGTAGCCCATTCCTTGCCATGAACCGCTGAACACACCTGCCATGTTAGTGAAGAAAGTGGTGTAGAGAACACTCCACAAAAAGTAGAAGATACCAGCGCAGATCAACCAGGTGCTGCCAAGCCATCGGATTCCCAAAGCGGCTGAGAGGATGATGGTACCAGAGAAAATTCCCAATGCTACAACATAATTTAGTGGCAGGCCGTTAGAAGCAGGGCCGATCGTCACCTGGCTAGGTAGGATTCCATTAACAACTGCGTCCAGATCTAACAAAGGAGTGAATAAGACGGCGTAGAGCGTGGTTAATAGTATGGGAATAAATAAAAGTAGGGTGCCCCGCTGGAACGGATACCGGTAGTAAATCAAGCTACAAATTGCTGCGGTGCCCATCAGTACAGCCAGCGAGAGGTCCAGGGCTGGGACATCGCGGGTTTCTACCACGTTTGATATGGGAGTGTATAACAGCAAGGTTATAGCGAAGGTGATGGCCACCGGGGCTCCCCCAATACATGCGATGCGCCTACTGGTCAAACCTCCGTGGTACACAAGCCAGGTTAATATTGACAACCCGGCAACGATCACCAAGGCATGGACTTCAATGGGGAGGTTGTGCACTGGTAGCAGTAAGGTTTTCCCCTCCCAGGCCGGTGCGCCAACTAACCCTACAGTACCGTCTACGTTGGCTATATTAGCGCCTGTTTGAGGGTCTGGGTTGGTTAGGGTCAGGCCAAGGACGTTTTGGAATATACCTGATAGCGCAGACCATTGGGGTAGACTGAGGCTAACAAGTAGTAAGAAAAACCCAGCAGAGTGGCTGACTTGGGAGAGTTTTGTACGGCCTAAAGCCCATGGCACTAGGTCGCCTATTGAAACCAGGAATAGGATCAGTCCGAATATAGCCACGATCAGATAGGCTGTTTCTTTGGTGGCGAACATGAGAGCAAGAATTCCGGAAGCCAGGTAGAGATAACGCCGGTGTCCATCATTTATGTATCGCCACATAAGTATGAGGAGAGTCGATGCGAAAAACGCCATGATAATGTCGTTTCTGCCGAACCGGCTGAAATATAGCATCGTTGGTGAAAACGTCAGCATTACGGCGGCCATCAATGCGCCGGTTCGACCTAGGTAATGCCTGAAGAAGAATGGCACCGCCACCAGACCTGTGCCAAATAATACGTAACCCAATCGAGCGGTGACATCAGTGTCGCCAAATATTCGGAATATGAGCGCGGTGAATTCGATTTGGAAAGGGCCGTGCATCCAAGGTGAGTGGAAATAGTCGGTGCCAAATATCCAAGGCCAACCTAGGAATGCTCCGCCGCTCTCTGCCAGTTTCCACGAAAAGTGGAGGTGGATGGCCTCGTCATAGTGGGCTGTTCGGCCACCTAATTCCCAGAGGCGCATCACTAAGGCAATGATAACAACGGCCAAAAAGCCTGCTTCAAGCCAGCCAAATCTTCGGCCGCCCCATATACGTAGGGTAAATCCCATTGGTGAAAGGGTCGTTTTCAATTCGCTTTGTGCACTCTCGCGGTTCATCTATTTTCTGAATTTGCCTGTATCATCTCGTAGATTATTACGCCGTCTTGTTCAAATGCGGTTCTGAGGAATGCATTTCGGTTAGTGTTTTCGCCATTATCCGCGAACACGGCCAAGTTTTCCGCTCCATAGGTTTGTAACTCCCTTGAGCCGACGTAAACGTAGCGCACATCATAGGTTTCTAGCAAGGAACGCACGACACCGGGATCTCCATTGCTGAAGATTGTTTTGACGTCTTCTTCACGCCCCTGGAATGATGACGACCTTCGCCATTGGAGTTCGTGACCCTTCCAACCTAGTATGGTCGGCAGGCCTGTGCTGGAAGAAATTCGGCCAAATTCCGTGTAATCGTCTCCTACAGCCTCCACCATACGGCCCCAGGGAGCGTCGTCTCGCAGCCATTGGATGGCGCTATACTCACCTGGAGCAGGTCGTTTCAGAAAGCTTAGGCCATCAAGAGTGTTGTCTGATAGTGTGTGGCCCTCTTTCAGTAGTCCAGTCCGGTCTAATACTGCTCCGATTGGGTAGTAAAAGGACGATACGATTAGGATGGTAGTTGTGATTAGCCATAAGTATTTGCCAGCCCTTAAGTAGTGTCGAATATTTAATGTCGGCATGACTGGTGACCGGGCTGACCATATGTAGTAGATCCCGTAGACTCCGACGATACCCATGAGTAGCCAAGCCTGGTAGTAAAACTTAAATACTGTGTTCATGCGACGGAAGGCGCCACCGAACTGGTCTATTACATAGAAGGTCTCTGCGCCTACTAGTAGAAAGAATGCCATTCCTGACAGCAGTAATGTGAAGGTGACGGCTGAATCCGGTTTTAGTCTGCTGCGCTGTAAAGCGCTGAACCCAGATCCCGCCACTAGAATGAGTCCAGGAATTACCAGTATCATCCTCTTGCCTACTTCTCCAAATGCAGAAGCTACACTTTCATCAATCCATGTAGCGACGAACGCTAGGGTAATCCACATCAGGAGCGGAATGGCTATGATCACCATGATTAAGATTGCACCGGGATTGTCTTCTTCGCTTGGACGACTTAATCCAGGAATTTGGCGTATCAAAAATGACGATGCTAATAATATCCACAGTCCCATAACCAAAAACAGCGAGATGGGCCGAGTGTTTACGTCGCGGAGCGGTAGGATCCCTGAGGTTTGGGCCTCGAAATCGCCGTAGAAAGGAAGGAACAGCATCACTCCCAAAATCAATATTGGCCCCACCGCGGTTGCGGTATTAACCAGGGCCTCTGTTAAGTTTCCGCCATAATCCCCGTAGGCTTTAATCAGTGCCGCACCACATAGCAGGCCCGCTATTACAGGGAGATCCCAAATGTTTATGAAAGCCAATGAGCCAATGAAAATAGCAAGTCCTGCTGCCTCAATAGTGTTGTGACGGAACCATGCCAAGCCTAATTTTTCATTAGACAGATATAGATTGAGTATCAGCCCAAGACCGAGGACTACAAACGGTAGACTTATCATGTGGGGGTGTAAGTCGCCCAATATGAAACTGAATATCGGGAACTCTGTGATGGTGTAATCCAGGCTCTGGCCATCTGAAAGAGTATCTATCACCCGACTGGCCCTAAACCACCACCATTGGTTATCTGGAAACAGTCCCGAACCTGTATTCGAACCGTCTAATCCTTTGATGCCAATCCATTCCCAGAAACCGTCGCTGCCCCAATCTTGCACATGGATAAACTCCATGGCTCCCGCGAGGTTGCCCGCCAAGAATATTAATACCGGGCTAATACTGCCAAATATGATTCCCGATTTAAGAGTCCCTCCTGATAAACGCACCAGATTATAAATCAGTCCGAATGTTCCAACAGCTACCAATGCTGGAACAAGGGCGACAGAAAGGTTGTAACCGATGTTGGAGGATACTCCGGATAATTGAGTCACAAAAGCCATTATGAAATGGCCGAAATAGTAGTAGCTAATAGCATTTCCTGAAAGCCAAGGGTCTTCAGGAGGGAAATATCGGCTTTGTAACACCGCGTTCATGAACGCAAAATCCATTGGTTTTTCCGTGTGGTTGATGGCAGGAACCTCGGATATGATTGCCAACCAGATAAGGAAAAATCCTAAGAAAAGTATTTCAGCGGATGCAAGCACGCACCAGTTTTGCCGTATGAAGTCCTTGATATCGGTTAGGTTTTTGCGGAGTAGAAAAATACTTGGTGGGACTGCCACGACAAGCACAGTTATGAGTGTTATTTGAGAGTTAGGGGCGATATGGGATAGACCCAACATCCAAAGTACATATGAGAAAAAAATCAACGCTGCAGGTTTGATCAGAGTGAATCCCCGATCGGGCAGACGTTTAAAAATCAAAAATGTCGCTGGGAATGCCAGGATCCCCAATGTTTGGATTGCGATGTACCAGATAAAGGCGTCTAGCATTTCTTAGATGCGACTATCGATATGAGTGAGATAAGGGCAATACCAACTAGAAAGATTAAACTGGGCTCAGGAGTGATTCCACAAAATCGTGTGTGTCGAAGGGCGCAAAATCCGTGATGCCCTCGCCGGTGCCGATGAACAAGATCGGCACTTGTAGTTCTTGTTTGATGGCAATGACGATTCCCCCTCGAGCGGTTCCGTCCAATTTGGCCAGGAAAATGCCTGTGCAATCGACCGCGTCCTTGAATGACTTGGCTTGGGCCAGACCGTTGTGTCCGGTTGTGGCGTCGAGAGTCAGGATGACTTGATGAGGAGCGGTCGCTTCCAGGCGGGTGATGACCCTGTTGACCTTTTGCAGCTCTTCCATTAGGTTGGATTTGGTGTGCAGCCTGCCGGCGGTGTCTATGATCAATACGTCAGCGCCCCTGGCCTTGGCGGCCTGGTAAGAGTCGAAAGCAACCGCACCTGGGTCGCTGCCGGCTTCGTGTCTGATTACATCTACACCTATCTGATTGCCAAGAATTTCCAACTGCTCGGCGGCGGCGGCACGGAAGGTATCACCGGCCCCAAGAATCACTTTTTTCCCTTCCAGGGTGAAGTGATGAGCCAGTTTGGCAATGCTGGTGGTCTTTCCTACTCCATTGACACCCACCATCAGTATCACATAAGGTCCGTTTATCTCGGTCTCGTCGAGCCAGAGAGATTCGGAATTTTCGTGTTGCATGCCGGCGGCCAGAGATTTTTTCAGCGATTCAAAGACATCATCCCCTGTATCAAGACGCTTCTCTTTTACCGTGATCTTCAGCTCTTCAATGATGTTTAATGATGTTTCGACACCGACGTCCGAGGAAATCAGTATCTCTTCCAGTTCTTCCCAGAGAGCATCGTCCAGTTTTGATGACCGGAGCACATTGAGTATCCGCCCAAACCACCGGTCCCGAGTGGGTTTCACGGCATCTTGAGTGTGTTCGATGTTATCTTTGCGATTCCGTTTGAAGAATTTAAGCATCTGATGTCCTGTGGGTTGGGTGAGCCTGGAATAAGAAGAGCATCAAATTGGGATACATGGAGGTCTCGGGATTATACTCGTCCTGACAGGGAATCGAATGCAGCTCTAGCTGCGTCACCTTCTGCTTCTGATTTCTTACCTCCTGTTCCTGTTCCGACGACCCGACCATTAACCAAAACGTCCACGGTGAAGACCGGACCGTGGTCTGGGCCGTCGCTGCTTACAAGTTGGTAGACCGGTGGTTCCATTCCCTGGCTCTGGACCATCTCTTGCAATAGAGATTTTGGGTTTTCAGGTGGTCTGCCAGCCTGTTGGATCTGGCTCAACTCGGGGTCTAACAGCTTCAGAATCAGGTTACGTGTGAACTCGTTACCTTGGTCTAAGTACACCGCGGCGATGAGAGCTTCAAACGCGGCTGCTAAAACGGAATCTTGATCTCTCCCTTGAGAGGTCTCTACACCTTTTCCGACGAAAAGGTAACTTCCCAAATTCATACGCCGGGCAACCTGAGCTAGGGTCTCACCGCAGACTAAAGAGGAACGTGTCTTGGTAAGTTGACCTTCGTCCGAGTTCGGGAATTTGGTGAAGAGCTCAGTGGACACAGCCAATTCAAGGACGGCGTCTCCTAGGAACTCCAACCGTTCGTAGCATTCCAAGTGGTCTAATCCATTCTCATTACAGAATGAACGGTGGATCAAGGCCAGCCGTAAAATGCTGGGGTCCTTGAACGAGAACCCCAGCGTAGATTCAAGGCCTTTCAGGTTGGCCCCGGTTAAAATAGTCCGATATCTAGATGACACCGTGGGGCCAAGGGGGCTGAGGGCGTTTGAATTCGCCGACATGGGCAAATTCGCTCATGGCTTTGGTCATTGTCTCGTAGATTTCGGCGGCTTGTTCGTCTGGGGGTATGAACATTTTCAGGAAAGTTGCCTTATCCTCCCCGAAAACGAAGGTTGGCACACCGAACGCTCCGTGTTGTTCAACAGCGATGGTGTGGGACTCTCCGATGTCTTTTAAAAGTTCTGGGTCGGCTGCATCCTCGCGGAAACGAGCCATATCCAGACCGGCAGTTACGGCTGCCTCTTCCATGACAGCAGGATCCAACAGGTCTTTCTTGTCTTCATGTCTGGCTCGTAATAATGCCATGAAGAAAGACCGGAAAGCATCTTCTCCCTGACGCTTCGCGGCCAAACCGGACATATGGGCTAGGAAAGTTTTGTCTGTGCCGTCAATCATTTCGGGCTGTTCCCATAGTTTGACGTCAGATTCCTTATCGCTGTTGACCTGAGCTAGAGAGAACGGCTGCCAATCGACCTTGATCTTCTCCCCGGTTGCCTCTTCCACTTTCGACAGCCACACGGCCGCGTTGTAGACAAATGGTCAACGGAAGTCGTAAAAGGTGGTGAATTGGGCGTCGGCCATACTGGTACCTCCCTAAAATTCGCCGGTTTGCCCATCCTCATGGCCACTTGAATCGGGTCCAAGTGAGGTAATCCCTCAGTTGGTTTGAGTTTGGATGGGACTGGCGCTTGGATTGTATCGACCTACCTACAGGTTGTCAAAGCACGGTAAAGCAGGTTCTGTCGATTAATTAGACGTTTCTGTGAAGCGAAAATTTATTCGAAATCAGCATGGGTTTTGTGCCTGTCATGCTATAATTCCAGCTCTATTTTTAGTTCAATATGATATTGCTAAGGAGGCCGCCTGACGCCTGCATCTAACGAAATTTCGTTGTCATTGGATCGTATTTCAGCTGGAGTTCCAGGAGGTCTTCTGTCGGTTTTCAATCTGATGCGCCGACTCGCCTCGGAAAAAAACGTGCCGGTTTTTTTAGTGGGTGGCCAGGTTCGGGATGCTGTGCTTGAAATATCGGTGCGCGATCTGGACTTCGTTCTGGTTGGAGATGCTCCGGCACTTGCGGCTGATATTGCGGATAGACTTGGCGGACAGTTTACGGTTCACTCTCGGTTTGGAACGGCAACGGTCTACATCGAAGGCTACCATGTTGACATAGTGACAGCACGGAAGGAATCATATTCTTTTCCCGGCTCTCTTCCTGAAACCTCGCCTAGTGACCTTGATGATGACCTGGCCCGCAGGGATTTTTCTATTAACGCGATGGCCCTGCCCTTATCTGGAAATAATCCCAAGATTATTGATCCTTTTGGTGGGCTGAAAGATCTGTCTGATGGCTTGATCAGGGTCTTGCATTCAGATAGTTTCGCTGACGATCCGACCCGAATGATGCGAGCGGTCCGATACGAACAAAGACTAGGATTCAATATTACAGTCGATACATTGCTGGAATTGGGACAGACCATCTCCCGAGGGCACATTTCCGCAGTTAGCGGAGACCGATGGAGACAGGAGCTTTATAGGGTATTTTGGGAATACGAATCAGTTCCGATCCTGATTCGATTGATGCAACTTGGGATTCTTCAAGGAATCCATCCGGCTCTGACTGACGCCCGAGCAGTTAATAAACTGCTCGGGCAATCTGAAATTCCCTCAAGTCATCTGATTTCAGCCTTGGTGGCGAATATGAACTCGGTTGACGGCGACTCGCTTTCCCAGCGGTTAAATATGCCTAGTGATTTGACGCGGATCGTACGTGATACCATTACTTTGGGCGGATTGAAGTCTTCGATTTCGGCACCGGATGTCAAAATTTCTGAGATTTGTAGGATTTTGGATGCTCTGGAACCTGGGGCCATAGAGGCAACAGTCCGTTTTACTTCGGAACCTTTGCTATCTGAGAGATTAATCCGTTATCTCCGTGAATGGCGACAGCTAAGGGGATTTTTGACAGGCGATGACCTGTTGGATATGGGTATTCCATCAGGGCCTAGAATTGGCAAAATCTTGCGGGAACTGCGCTCGGCGCTTCTTGACGGGTTGGTATCTAATATGGCGGATGAACGCACCCTAATTGGTGAGATTATCCAGCGAGGGGATTGATTCTCTCGCGGTGGCGGGATAACGATGGCAGAACAAACTGGCGTTCCAGATAATCCGGAAACACCCGAAGGTGAACAGGAATCCTGCGTTATCTGCGGTGATGCCCTGGATGGTATTCAAGAGACCTCCTGCCAGATGTGTGGCGGAAAGTTCCACCAACCATGGAGTCATGACAGTAGCGTGCCTCAATGCGGACGGATAGGCAGCCATGAAGATGCGTTGGCCATCGTATTTCTCTGCGACGACTGCTACTATGGGCGCCGCCCCTAAGTCACGGTTATTTCTTACTACGTTCGGCAGAAAACTAAGAGCTGATTGGAGAAATCTGTTTGCTCGAACTCTTATGGAGAACACGGCCATGAAATCGGTCTATATAGAAGCCCACGGTGGAACAGAAGTCCTCACGTATGGTGACCAACCTGACCCGGTAACAGATCACGGTGATGTAAAGATTCGGGTTAAGGCGACAGCTTTAAACCGCTTGGATCTCTATACCAGAGATGGCGGTCGTGGATTGGAACGGGAGTTCCCTCCAGCGCTCATCTTGGGAGGAGACTGCGCCGGTGAAGTTGTGGAGTTGGGTGGTGGCGTCGCCACTCTGAAGGTGGGAGATCGAGTTGTCGTGAATCCTAGGCTTACGTGTATGCAATGTTCTGCTTGTTTGGCTGGTCAGGATGACCAGTGTCGACGATCGCGTTTCTTGGGTAGCGCCATCAATGGTAGTTATGCCGAATTTATTTCTATTCCCGCAGCCAACGCCCACGTAATATCTGACAACGTGTCCTTTGAACAAGCTGCTGCTGCCCCCACTACTTACCTCCCTGTATGGAACATGCTCGTTCGTCGATTGGAACTGAAATCTTGGCAGAGTGTGTTGGTACTTTCTGCTTCCGCAGGAGTTGGGGCCGCCGCCATCCAGGTGGCTAAAGATGTGATCGGTGCTAAGGTCATTGCAACTACTAGTAGCGCAGAAAAAGCGGCCAAAGCAGCCGATCTGGGCGCCGATGTTGTTATCAACTATACAGATGAGGACATTAGAGAACGGGTACGGGAGATTACCGGCGGTGCAGGAGTCGATTGCGTCGTTGATCACGTTGGTGCTGATTTCTTTGCTCCGGCCTTCGCTTCTCTCCGTCCCGGAGGTCGTTATGGCATCTGCGGTGCTACGACTGGTTTGCGTACGGAGTTGCATCTGGGTCTGCTGTTCAGCCAACAGAAAGAGATATACGGCGCGTTCATGGGTACCAAAGAAGATATGCGCGAAATCGTGGAATTGCTGAATAAAGGGGTGGTCAAACCGGTTGTTGACCGTACTTTCCCTTTGCGGGAGGCTGCTGTCGCCCACCAGTATATGGATGAGACTAGTTTCTTCGGAAAATTGATTCTGACCCAGTAAATACGATTGGCTAGTCTGTTTTTTTACGAAGCCTTTGCCCGTGGAAAAGGTATTGCTGGGCGTAGCCACCGTAACGGCCAAAATGGCCTTGCGCCCATTCTAGCATCACCTTGTCGGGCGGGGTCTTTTGGTTAGGAAAATACCACTCGGCAAGCGCCCGCCTGATCCACACATCGATTGGAAAGGCTTCTAACTTTTCGAGAGAAAATATGGCAATACAGTCGGCTATCTTTGGGCCGATACCTTTCATCTCCATGAGCGCTTCTTTCGCTTCCGCATATGGCATCTGGACCAATGCTGGTAGGTCTAAGGTGCCGTCCAACACAGAGTTGGAGGCCTCCCAAACGTAGGGCGCTCTGAAGCCTAGGCCTAACCTCCGCAATTCCCCTTCCCCTGCTTCGGACAGGTCTGCGGGAGAAGGGAAGGTGTGCCTGGTCTCCCCGTTGAGTGTTACTGGGTTGCCAAATTCCGCTGACATACGTTCCATCAACTGGTGAATACGGGCAATATTGTTGTTGGCCGAGCAGATGAAAGCTACTAGGCATTCCCATGGTTCTGTTCGAAGGATCCGGAGCCCGGGGTATTTATTTACCATGGCCGCAACGCGGTCGTCCCGATTGATGTCCATGTATATCTGGTTCAGATCGTCGTCCAACCGGAAATAGTCACTTAACATGGCGGCAGCTCTGGTTTCCGATGACGGTCCGGATTGGAATTCGACAATCTGGCCTTTTTGGCGTACTCGAATGAACTCGCCACGGACGACGCCGGAATACCAATCGTCGCACTTTTTCCAACGGTGCGCCTGCCCGCTTTCCAAACTGGAACCCAGGTCGAAAGGCTGCTCTATAGTCAGTTCCACACTTCACTCCTACGCGAACACGTGACGATTATTTATAAATCCCTAGCCTATCCATTGGGTAGCCAGTTTCCCTGCGGTGCTCAGGCTGCTTGGCTGCATGGTGCATGGCGGTATCGACCGCATGAACGAAGACCCGTATCCCTTTGCGGTTATGCGGTTATCCATAATGAGGATAGTACCTTTGTCTTCCTTGTTTCGAATCAGACGTCCAAAACCCTGCCTAAATCGTAAAACTGCTTGAGGTACTGAAAACTGGCTGAATGGCTCTTCGTATTGTTCAGAACGTGCCCGAACTACTGGATCAGTGGGAACCTGAAATGGCAGACGGGCTAGGACTAAGGCTTTGAGCAATCCGGGAGGCATATCAACACCCTCCCAAAAACTGGCTGTTCCTAGTAGGACGCTATCGGGCTCTTCGGCAAATCGGGTCATCAACTGTTGGGCCGAGCCATCAACGCTTTGTGCTAAGACCTGAACACCCTCAGCCATCAACGGCGCGCGGAGTCGCTGTGCTACTGCCCTGAGTGCAGAATATGACGTGAAAAGGGCCATGGTCCGTCCCTTCATTCCAGTGCCAAGGTCTGTCAGCACTCTGACCACGGCATCTACATAGCGATCTGAATTCGGCGCGGGCATGTCTTCTGGAATTAGGAGCAACGCTGCTTTTTGGTAGTCAAACGGTGAACCGACTAGCAATTCTTCGCTGTCGACACCTATTCCAACCCTGCTCTTGAAGTAGTTAAAGTTTCCCTCGGTGCTTAGTGTGGCACTGGTCAGTACCACACTGTCTTTGTGCTGGAATAGGTCTGAGGCCAGAGTGCTGCTGATGTCTAGTGGGGCCGAATTTATGGAAACAGTGGATCGCCCTCGAACCTGGTCGTTGCTGATCCAATGGATGTCGTCTTCAACCGGATTACCCAAAATTGCGTTGCAGTTCATTTGAAGTTTTTCCACTTCATCCATCAAGCTGGACGTTTCCATTATGAGGGCCGGCTGGTCGGTCGCCGCTGGCAGCTTGGTTGAATCTAGGAATCGGTGCAATTTCCCAACACTCTGAGCCGCCTGTTGTAAGCCTATGTCGATGTTTTCCCAGGCCAAATGCAGTTCGTCCCAGCTATGGCTGTTCCGGGTGTTCTTGGTAATCAGCATTTGTGATCCGCTATTTTCGGAATCGCGCTGATTGGCTTGGAAACGTTCGATTTCTGTCCAAAGTCGAGACCATATTTGGTTTGTCTTGGTCGATTCTAATTCTACTCCGGACATTACGGTCTCGGCATCGTTTCGAACTGAAGACGCGAACCCCTCAGCGGTTATTGCCTGCTTTATCTGGGTAAGCAGCCTGACTTTGGGTTCCCAGACCTCGTCCAGTTTGTCTTGGGACACGCTGAAACCCAGTTGTTTGGTAGCCTCGTCCTCAAGGTTGTGAGCCTCGTCTATCACCAGGTGCTGGTACTCTGGTATGAGTCCGCCGCCTCTCGCTAGATCAGAAAGTAGTAGAGCGTGGTTGACCACGACAATGTGGGCCTGTTCTGCTCTTTCTCGAGCAGCCCGTAAGAAACATGGCGAGCCGTCGCGCAAACCGGGGCAGAATCCTTTTTCACCGGCAGAAATTTGACCCCAGGAATTAAAATCTCGTCCAGATAGGTTGATCTCGGAACGGTCACCGTTTACGGTTTCCTGCATCCAGATCGATGTCTTAGATAACAGCCGGGCATCATCTATTGTTGGGGATTCGTTACGAGCCAAATGGTTCCAGCGCCTCAGACAAAGATAATTGCTTCGACCTTTCAGCAATGCAGCCTTCAGGACACCCTCCTCAACCAAGCCGGATTCTTCAAGTACGCCGGTCAATGCCGGAATATCTTTGTTCATCAACTGCTCTTGGAGGTTTATGGTGTTGGTAGATATCACTACTCGTTGTCCTTTGGATAGGGCAAAGAGCGCAGAAGGTAGAAGATAGGACATGGATTTACCTACTCCAGTGCCTCCCTCAACTACCAGATGCTCGCTGCGGTACATCGCTCTAGTCACGCTGGCTAGCATTTGTTCTTGTTCAGGTCTATGCTCAAACCCCGAAAAAGCCTTGGAGAATGGACCGTTCACGGACAGAAGCTTTGAGACGGTATCTTCGGAGAGGTCGGCTAATTTTGGATCGGCCCGACGCTTTTCTGGCGTGGATAGTCGAGCCGATAGTTGCTCAAGATCGAGACCTGTGAGTCCTACAATTGATTTACGAGTTTCTCCCTCTATACCAAGTCCAGCTAGGAGTCCACTGATTGACCAGCGGCTTCGGGCGGCTAGATTGGAAAGATATCCTAAGATACCGGCATCTTGTTCTGCGGCCAACCGAAGTAATTTGATGTATACATTTTTAGTGGCCATCGCATCGGCCAGAGCCCTATGGGCGTCGTTGTGCTCGACTTGAAAGAAAGTTGAAAGGTATTTGAGTGAATACTGTCTGGATGCTGGCAAGAATACCGATGCCAAATCCCAAGTATCATAGGATGGGTTACTCAGAGGTACTCCGTTGTTGGCGAGAAACCCGATATCAAACTGTATGTTGTGGCCAATGATTGGATCCGCTCCGAGGAACTCCTCTATTTCAGAGGCTACGGAAGAAAAGAAGGGTGCCCGTTTAACTTGCTGAGGCGTTATATGGGTCAGCCGTTGGATGAACTCAGGTATTGGTACTCCTGGGTTTACCAGTGTTTGGTAGGTTTCGATGACCTCGTCGCCGCGAAAACGCACCGCGCCAATCTCCAGGATCTGGTGGCGATCGGAATCGAGGCCAGTGGTCTCAAGGTCCAGGGCTACATTGACTTGATCAAAGGGGGAAATTTCTGTATCAAAAAGTACCATCTGATTCCCGCCACAACCTCACATACATCCAACTTGTCATAACTTATGAACGCGCAACCATGACCGCAGCAGTTTAGCACGGGAAAGACTCGTATTCGACCCCAGAGTGACAGTTTTAAGATGGATTGAGACCCGATCACCAAAGATCAGAAGGCTACGTTGGAGTTACTGTCTTGCAAGTGGAGTTTGAAGATCCAGATAGGATTTGTGAATTCGCGAAGGTTTTTTGTTGTTGGCGAAATTCTGGTGGACTAAATCACGTAGCGCTGAAGGTTTCCTTGTCGGAGTCCGGTTACTGGGTGGTATTGCTTGGAATGGAGGGCTTTCAGGAATTCTGCTTCTGAGTTGACTTCGTCATCGAACTTGGTGAGGAACTTGCCAAGGCCGTGGGTCGAATGAGCGTCGCTCCCGCCGGTGACGGGCATGTTCAAAAGACCGGCTACAGCCATAGCAAAGTCGTTCTCTTTGTCCACCGTACCGCCGTTGGCTACTTCGATGGCGTCGGCCAACTTAAATACCGGGTGTCCCAGAGCATCTTCGGGGGCTTCCGGCAATGGGTCGTCGATTTGTTGGTAGATCAGGGCTCGACTACGATGCCCGCCGCTTAATACTCCACGGAACGGGTGGGCTGAGATAACGAACCCACCGGCGGCCGTTGCAGCCTTCCGCAGTTGATCTGCCTTATTGAAACCCGCTTGATAACGGTCCATCCCGAAAGCCAGCATGTGGCCATAGTTAGTCTCGACTTCCATGGCGCGAATCAGCACCACGTTGTGGAGAGCGGCGAACTGTTTGAATTCGTGACGATCCCAGGGTCCTGAATGTTCGGTGAGACAAAGTCCACGGAGGCCCAGGCGGTCCGCTTCCAGAATCATGTCTTCGGGCGTCAGGCTGCTATCGCTGCTGCCTTTAGTAGTGTGGATATGGAGATCAAATAATCGGGCCATTTATAGTGGTTAGCTCTCTGCAAATAGCTGTCAGATATCTGCGATTTGGAAGTTTTTTGGTGAAGTTTAGTCTAGTCAGCGTTACGGATATCGTCAACGGTTCAGGTGATTCTTATTAAATGCTATGGCTCTGGCTAGGTCGGGGAGCTGATCGACGGGCAAAATCTCACCAGTCTCTTCGAAGGTATTGATCAGTTTACGGATGTCTTTTGGAACTGGTTTGCTGGACTCGGTCGCCGCTTCATAACCAACGTAGATTGTCTCAATGTCGGTCAGCAGGCGATCACTCCCTTCTGGGTAGATCTCCATGTTTAAAGTGAGGCTGGTGTTGCCGATTTTGGCCACACGTACGTAAAGTTCTATAATCTCATCAACTTTGGCCGGAGACTTGAACTCAATGGTGCTCTTGACCACCGCGAAGTCTATGTAACCGCTCTCAGGGATGGTGTATATGGCAAATCCGAGGTTCCGGTAATACTCGGCCTGTCCAATCTCTAGATAGCCAAGATAAGCGCCGTTGTAGACGATGCCTTGGGCGTCACATTCCATCCACCGTACTCGGACTGAAGTCTTGAACCTAAAATCGGGTTTTGCCATATATCTTGAGCGCTACTCCGTTTCGTTGACTTGTTCGTAGCCCAATGTTTTGAGATATTCGAGATCGGTAGCACTGAGTTCGGCTGTCAACAGAAGATCCGGTCGCCGTTCCAGTGTCCGTTGCAAGGACTGTTCTCTGCGCCACCTTTCAATATTGCTGTGATGCCCGGAGAGTAATATTTCGGGAGTCTCCATGCCCCGATATTCGGCTGGTCGAGTGTAAAGTGGGTGCTGTAGCAGTCCAGATGAAATTGAATCCTCTGTTACATTCTCCATTGAACCAATTACGCCGGGCACCAGTCGGGAAACCGCATCGATGAGCGCCATCGCTGGCAGTTCCCCTCCTGTCAAGACAAAATCTCCCAAGCTAATCTCTCTAGTGGCCAGAAACTCGGGTACTCGGTTATCTATGCCTGCGTAATGGGCGCAGATCATGGTGAGTGCAGGGGCTTGTGCTAGTTCTTCGACAATTTTTTGTGTCAGTTTTTCACCTTGGGGCGTAAAAAAGATGATTGGAATCTCTGTTCGCTCCGCCTCCGTGTATTTCGATAATGACGCCTCAGTGGCCTCGAATACTGGATCGGGTTTCATAATCATGCCGTGTCCGCCACCGAACTGGTAGTCATCTGCGGTATGGTGCGGGTCATGAGCGTAATCACGAATATCCGTTACATCGATGGAAACAATCCCGCTTTTGACGGCTCTTCCTAGCATGCTGTATTCCAAGTGGTCTCGGAACGCGGCTGGAAACAATGTCAGGATATGAAAACGCATAGGTCAATGATACAAGAAAATATGTGGTAACGATGGCGGTACTAAGAGCGGTTTGGAAACCAGACGATATGGACCTTAGTTGTCCGAGTATTGGCGTTTACATGTACCTGGTAACAATCGATGTAGATAATGCTTGTTTTCGTAAATGTTGGACAGAGAGTTAACTTAACCGAATAGCTTTGTACTCAACTTGCCTAACCAGAATCAAAGGATCAACCACTGGGCTGTTTCGGATTGGTGCCATCAGACTGAGTGAAGGTCTATTTGTCCGGCAATTATTAGCGGGCCATTACACCAGGGGACTTTGAAGTTAGACCTAAACGACGCTTGTGTCATAGCAGGTGAACGGTGAGTTGTGTCTGAGAAAGACCGGATTATTCGATAGATTGGTTGAACATATTGGTCCAGTAGAATGGATATCTCTTGACTTGGGATGTTTAACCAATCTACAGTGGGCCTTCGAATTTATCCTCCGTCTCCCTTGATGCCTATTTATTTTGAGACGGTCTTATCGTCTTGGGTAGGTAGATTATCAACATATGCGATGCCGCCCTTCATGACCATCTGGATGCTGTTCTCAGCTCGGAAGACCCCAATGTCCTTTAATGGATCGCCGTCAAGAACTAAGAAATCCGCGTACTTGCCCTTGGCGATGGTGCCGAAGTCCTTCTCTCTACCTATGCATTCCGCTGCCCATCCGGTGGCGGTCTGTATGGCTTGCATGTTGGTGAGACCACGTTCTACCATCAATTCGATTTCCCGGGCGTTGTCGCCATGGACGAAACCACCGGCGTCGGTTCCTGATGAGATCTTCACTCCTGCCGCGATTGCCATTTGCATGCTGTCCTGATGGACCTGCATCAACTCTTTGGTTCGTGCGATGACGTGGGGTGCGCTGATAGTGGAGTGGAATTCATAGACCTCAAAGGTTGGTGTCAAGAAGGTGTTGTTCCCGGCCATAATGTTCACAAGGTCGGGGTCATCAGCGATATAGCAGCCGTGCTCGACCGAGTTAACACCGGCCTCTATGCACATCCGCAGTCCAGGTCCGCCCACGGCGTGACACATGGTGTATTTTTGCTGGGCTTTAGCCTCGGCCACCAGGGCTTTGACCTCGTCCGGGCCAAATGCGATGTCCATCGGCCCATGTCCTGACCGTGAACTGGCTCCGCCTGTTGTGGCGAATTTGATCACATCCGCGCCGACTCGTACCAATTCGCGAACTAGTGCGCGCACGTCGTTTGGGCCGTTTGCAACACCGGACGGATGCATTGGGTCGGTGTTAAAAGTGTTGCGGTGCCCGGAAGCTGCGACCCTGTCGCCGATACCCCCAGAGGGTGATACGATGGCTACGGAGCATAGAAGCCTTGGACCTTCTAGGATTCCTTCTTCGACCGCAAATTTAAATCCGGCGTCCAATCCGCCCGCATCTCGTATACAGGTGTAACCGGCTTTTAAAGAGTCTTCAATCGCTCGGGCTGTCTTTAGATGGTGGAGCGAGTTGGGTTCTTCTATCTCCCACCTGCTGATCAGACTGTAATTCTTATGAGCAAGGTGGTCGTGAGTGTCTATAAGGCCGGGAAGCAGGGTCAGACCCGTCAGGTCGATCTCTTCTGTTTGAGGAGGCAAGGTGACCGCAGCCTTTGGGCCAACTTCAGTAATACGCTCCCCGTCGATCAAGACTGCAGAGTCTTCCAGCACTGGCCCGCCAGTACCGTCAATTAAGTTAGCCCCGAGTAACGCTTTCATGGCTTACCTCGCTATTTTGTGGGTGTAAACGCGTACTAATTGCAGAGTGGCCTGATGCTAGACAAGCTGAGTTACGGTGTCAAGGTTTACATCCAAGTCATGTTTTCTCTGAATCTGGCGACTTTTTGGAGGCTAACCAGAGTTGGGCGTTGGCTATAATCATAGCGTCGCGGAATATCATGCTAGATAGATTAGACAGTTTTTGTTGTTCAGCGAGTGATTCCGATTGTTTGGTATGGGCGGATGAGACATAGACTAACGGCAAGAATCTTTACTTTTGTTTCGTTGCTTCTAATGGCGTTTGTCGTTGGATGTGGTTCAGATATCCAAAATATTGTTTTTGTATCTGAGGTTGACGGTGATGCCGAGATTTATGAGGTTGATCCAGAATCAGGCGTTGCGGAGTCTTTAACCGACAATCGCAGCCAGGACACTGATCCTGTTTGGTCTCCAGATGGAGAACAGATACTCTATGTGTCGGACAGTTCGGGGGATTTGGAAATAAGTTTGTTTGACCGGAAGAGTGAACATGGTAGCCGCCTGACGAATATTCCAGGAGATGACCATTCTCCCCGTTGGTCGCCCGATGGTGAAGACCTGGCGTTTATCTCAAATCAAGACGGTAATGCCGAAGTTTACCTGATGTCCACCGAGGGTGGGCTTCCGATACGTATCACTGATAAAACTCCAGACGACAGTGTGGGCGATTGGTCTCCTGATGGAGAATGGTTGGCATTCTCTCGAGTTGGAGAGGTGGAAGAAAAGGGCCTTTGGTTACGAAATCCCGACGGCGTGAACTTGGTCCATCTGACCGAAGGAGATGATTACAACCCGAATTGGTCGCCTGACGGAAAGCACATAGTTTTTGTTCGCCAGACGGGCCCGACCGATGGTGGTTTAGACATATTTCTGGCTAGTAGGCTCAAGGACGGGACCTGGCAGGATAATGCAGAACTCACCCGATTGACTAAACACGAAGCCAACAACGATTCGCCTGTATGGTCACCTGACGGGAATACTATTGCCTTTGTATCTTATCGCGATGGAAACGCAGAGATATACACAATGGAAGAGGATGGGTCTAACCCTTTGCGACTGACGACCAACGAGGCCGACGATTTGGAGCCAGTTTGGTCTCCTGGTGGTGACCACTTAGCATTTGTTTCCCATCTATACGGCCCTGGAGAGATTTTCATGATGGACAATGATGGTGGCAACCAACGCAGATTGACCACCAACGATGCTGAAGATTATTCGCCTGACTGGTAACCGCCTCTTATAGTTTCCTGGCCGTTAAATCAGGTTGGGTGCTACACTCCGCACGCTGCGATAGGAAGTAACAAACAGGAATGTAGGTAGTGGATTATTCAGAAATCGCACCAATAATGCGAACGCTATGGTCACCCCTTGCAGCAGTGACCAGCCACTGGCAGGGAAAAGACAATGTACAAATTGCAGTTGCGATTTCGGCTGCATCTATAGTTCCTGATAGGCCGAGGGTAGTTGTCCAACTTTACAAGACTAATCTTAGCCATAGTATGGTGTTGTCCAGCGGAGCCTTGGCACTGAATTTTTTGAAACCTGATCAAACCAATCTTATTGGCGATTTCGGCCTTATTTCAGGGCGCGACCAGGATAAACTGAACGGAGTCGCGAAAACAAAAGGTGCATCTGGAAGTCCGGTGCTTGATGAGTGCTTTGGCTATTTGGATTGCAAAGTGATCAACGCCATGGACGCTGGAGACATGACCTGTTTTCTTGCAGAAGTGATAAAAGGGGAGGCATTGGCTGATGGCAAACCTCTGTGGTGGCAGGACGCCAGGCGTCAATTACCTTCCGAATGGCTGGAACGATGGGAGATCAAACAATCTTCTGAGGTTGCTGCCTCTCGGGCCACAATGGATCAGGTTACTTTAGAATCATGGCAACCTGTTTTAATTAATAGATCTTCCTTCCACTCAGGAAAGGAATTAGGATGAAGACTATTCCTGGCGCGGATTCATTATATGGATGAAATGCACTCTCATGTAGAAAAGATTCATAACACTCCTCACAAGTCTGTGGTGGCGGTGTCCGGTGCTGGCACCCAAGCAGTGGCTTGGTTGTTGGGTGTGGCCGGAGCTTCTAGGACAGTATTAGAAGCCATCGTTCCTTACGGTCGCGAATCGATGACCGCGTTTTTGGGATTCGAGCCAGAACAATCAGCGTCGGCACAGACGGCCAAGTATATGGCCCGAGCCGCCTATCGCAAAGCAAAAACCCAGCTTGAAGACGACTTTCCTGCAGTTGGGCTCAGTTGTGCGGCAACAATTGCCACAGACCGACCAAAACGCGGCGAACACCGTGCCTACGTTTCGGCCTGGGACGAACAGGCCAACACCCTCTACTCATTGAACCTACACAAAGGTTTAAGAGACAGAGCGGGGGAAGAGGAATTAGTCAGCCGTCTATTGGTACATGCCCTGATGTTGTTATCGGGTTTGGATTCGGATGTTGACCTGGGTATTACAGCCGGAGACACTCTTGAGATCGAACGTACGGAACATCCGCCGATCTTGGCTCAGCTGCTTTCCGGAGAAGCGCAATGGGTTGTCGTCCGCGATGGAGATATGCTTGCGGAGGGCGATGCTCCATTGTCGCTACTACCTGGATCCTTCTACCCGGTTCACCGAGGGCATCGAGGCTTGGTTTCCTCGGCACAGTCGATTTTGGGTGCCGATATAGGTTACGAGCTGTCCGTGACAAACGTGGATAAGCCGGCCCTTGAAGAACGGGAAATACTTAAGCGATTGGCCCAATTCAACACCAACGAAACGGTGGTGCTTACTAGAGCAGAGACATTTTTTAAAAAGTCTAGACTTTTTCCTGCCCGGACGTTCGTTGTGGGTTGGGATACGGCTATTCGGCTAGTAGCTCCTAGGTATTACGATGACGATCCAGAGACCATGATGATAGCACTGGCCGAAATGCTTGCTTCGGGAACCAGGTTCTTGGTGGCTGGACGTGAAGACCAGGGCGTATTTAGAACCCTTCAAGACGTTCCAGTACCGGAGGGTTTCGCCGGGCTGTTTCGTGATATCAAGGAAGACCAGTTTCGGGAAGATGTGTCGTCAACCCAAATCAGGGATAGCCAGTAGCCAGAACGTTCAGCCAAAGGCAACTCTCATTTGTCTTTTCTGATATTAAGAATTTACCGTGACAAATTGTTGCCATCGAGAGGGTTGATTTTCGTTGACACTCGCAACTGGCCGATGGTATATTCCGACCGCTAATCGAGTCTATACTTATCTGTCCACCATCGTATGACTAGCCCCGTGGTGGTACGTTTTTCCCCAAGATGACACCTGATACATTTAGTGTGGAATTATTTACGCAGAACTGGACCGCAGTGGCTCTGTCTGCCGTCGTTGCCGCAATGGCCATAGGTGGTATGTTCGCTGCATCTAGGATGCTCTCTGCTCGCCGTCATTCTGAAGAAAAACTTACTACTTACGAATGTGGTATTCCACCTTCGCCGTACACTTGGTCAAACATCAATGTACGCTTCTATATATTCGCGATATTGTTTTTGATATTCGATGTCGAGGCGGTCTTCCTCTTTCCTTGGGCTGTGATATTTATGCAGGAAAAGATTAACGAAGCTAACACTCTTCCGTTTTACGCCATGATGATGTTCCTTGGAGTACTTGCCTTTGCGATTATATATGCTTGGAAAAAAGGGGTCTTAGAATGGCAGAAATAATCGTTGGGCCTGGTAACCAACCTGGCCCTAGCATGTTTGACGANACTATTGGCAGNAAGATTCCTGGTGTAATCACAGCTTCGACTGACCAATTATTCGCTATGGCGCGCAAGTCGTCTCTATGGACCCTTTCGTTTGGGTTGGCTTGCTGTGCAATAGAGATGATGTCTACGTACATGGCTCATTATGATTTTGATAGATTCGGAGTAGTGACTTGGCCATCTCCTAGGCAGGCAGATGTAATGATCGTATCTGGGACGGTGGTTAAAAAGATGGCCGACCCGATTCGATTACTCTATGAACAAATGCCTGAACCCAAATGGGTGATCGCCATGGGTAGCTGTGCTACCAACGGTGGACCTTATTACCGGTCTTATTCGGTCGTGATGGGTGTTGACCATATCGTGCCTGTCGACGTCTATGTTCCTGGCTGTCCTCCCCGTCCTGAAGCCTTGCTATACGGCATCCTGAAGCTACAGGAAAAAATTATGCGGGACGCCAAGAAGTAGTGGCTCAGGACGGAGATAAACAGGACACATCGGAACAGCAGCCTGAACAAACAGTGTCGGCGTCTGCAGCCGCCCACTCCGCCCACGGTGCAGACGAACCGCCCGCTGATCCGCTGGCAGGACTTAGCTCTTCGGGACGAGAATTGTTGGGTATAACAATGGACGTCCTCAAGGAATTCTCCCCAAGTGCCGATGCCTTGGACGACTTACCTCAGGTTAAAATCGACAGACGACACGTGCTGGCCGCATGTAGGGCGATGAAAGAAGATCATCGGATCAATGGCCAGATGTTGCTTTGCCTGGCCTGTGTGGATTTTTCGGATTATTTTCAATTGATATATATACTCCAGTCTTTGAATCCGGAACAGACTGTAGTTATCCGAACGGACGTCCCTTATTCGGATGCAACTGTATCATCTGTAACGTCGGTATGGCAGGCTGCAGATTGGTATGAAAGAGAAGCGCACGACCTTTTTGGGGTTGACTTTGACGGCCATCCCGACCTATCTCCGCTGTTGCTCTATGACGGTTTCGAGGGGTTCCCCGGTAGAAAAGAGTTTCCTTTCAACGAATATCAGGAGTTTTAGATGGTTATGGGAACGGTGGTCTTGAAGGCTAATGTAAACCAGATCGAAGACAGGTACGTCGCACGAATTGACGACCTGGACCTGGAAGCCGATGGCGAGTCCCTGGAAGAAGCGCAAGATGAACTTATTCAGGTAACCAGAGCTTGGATTGAATCCCATGATGGGACCGATACTCTGAGTGAGGTTCTGGCTGATGCCGGACATCCGGGTGTCGACGAAGAAACGGAACTACACTTGGAATTTGGCGAGGCTGTGTTGCAGTAATACGGTGAATGACCGTGCCTAAGAAACGAGAGGTTAGACAATCAAAAGCCAACGACTATCCTCCCTTTGATCGAATTGTCTATAAGATCGAGGAGACCCGAGTTGCTGGAGGATATGAAGCATTTTGTCCTGAGTTGTTGATAACAGTGTTTGGTGACACCTCAGAAAAAGTAAGGGCCGTGTTGCGGCGTCAGGTTTCGGAATATTTGGAGGACTGCGAAAAACTGAATGTACTGGATGAAACTCTGGTTGAAGCGGGGTTTTACTTCAATGGAGAAGTCTGGATGAGCGCGGAGGTAGAACCACCTGGTCCACCCAAGATGCGTTTTATTGGGACGCCTTCTCAAGAAGACCTGGATGCTATCGGATAAGACAACCAAAATATGACTCAAATCCCTGAAAATATAATGCCCAATTCGGAACCAGTGGAAATGCTGCTTAACATGGGGCCGCAGCACCCTTCAACTCATGGTGTTTTTCGGATGGTTCTGTGGGTGGACGGCGAAAAAATTGTGGATGTTGTTCCTCACATTGGATACTTACATCGTGGCTCGGAAAAATTGTGTGAAGGCGAACAATATAACCAAGTCATTACCCTATTCGACCGTATGGATTACATAGCCAACTTCAATAATGAACACGTCTACGTCAGGGCCGTTGAAAAGTTGATGGGTTTGGAAGTTTCGGAGCGGTCTGAGTACATCAGGGTGATTCTTTGTGAATTAAACCGGATCGCGAGTCATATGTTGTTCATCGCCACCATGGGTTTGGATGCCGGGGCTATGACACCGTCCATGTTCTGCTTCCGCGGCCGGGAGCGTATACAAGGGTTGTTTGAGTCGGTATCTGGCGCGAGGATGATGCACAATTACTTCCGGATAGGTGGCTTGAAAGAAGACGTGCCCGATGATTTCGTGCATCAGGTCAGAGAAGTATTGGATCTGGTTAAGAAAGATACCGAGGAGTCGGATAAGCTTCTTAGTTTCAATGAGATATTCCTGGCCCGCTTAAAGAACATCGCGGTGATGAGCGCTGAAGATGCCATAGATTTCGGTCTAACCGGGCCATGTCTCCGGGCGTCTGGAGTTGATTACGACGTTCGGAAAGCAGCACCATATTCTGTCTATGACCGATTTGATTTTGACGTGCCCATAGGTTTAGACGGCGATTGTTGGGACCGCTATTACTTGCGAGTGCAGGAGGTCTACCAGTCTATACGTATCGTGGAACAGGCGTTAGAACAACTTCCCAGTGGAGATGTTGCTTCTTCTCTGGGAAGGAGACTGCTTCGCCCACCTGCGGGCGAAGTTTATGTCAGAGGCGAGAATCCAAGAGGTGAATTGGGTGTCTATCTCAATAGTGATGGAACTGACAGGCCATACCGTATAAAAGTGCGCCCCCCGTCCTTCTGTAACTTGTCCTCGTTGAAGCACATGTTAAAAGATTCCTGGATCGCAGACTCTGTGGTCATTCTGGGTGCGTTGGACATCGTGCTTGGTGAGGTGGACCGCTGATGCTTGAAGCCATTTTGCTGACAATCAGCTTGGACGATTTTATCTGGATCATCGTCGGACTGTTTGCGATGTTTACCTGCCTGTCGATTGTGGTTCTGTCGTTGACATGGTTGGAAAGAAAGGTTCTGGGTCGGCTTCAGCTTCGTTTAGGCCCTACTCGAACTGGACCTATGGGCTTGATGCAACCGATCGCTGATGCCTTGAAACTGATTCTCAAAGAAGATATCGTTCCTGCATCATCAGAAAAGGCGCTCTTCTGGGTTGCTCCAGTGATTGTGGTCATATCTGCTTTCATGATATGGGTGACTATACCTGGCACCCAGACAGCCGTGATACAGAACCTCGACCTCGGTCTATTTTACATCATCGCTTTCTCGGTGATAGGTATACTCGGACTGGTTCTAGCTGGTTGGGGGTCGGCCAATAAATACGGTACCCTTGGCGGTTTGAGAGCGGCTGCCCAGCTCATTAGCTATGAAATTCCCATTATAATGGTGGCCATATCCGTTGCGATGTTGGCCCAGTCATTGGACCTAAGAGAAATAGTGGATGGGCAAAATGATTACATATACGTTTTTGTCCAACCTTTAGGATTGGTCCTGTTTTTCATCGCTGGACTGGCAGAAGTAGGCCGCACACCCTTTGACATATATTTCGCTGAATCAGAGATCGTTGGCGGTCCGTTCGTAGAATACAGTGGGGCCCACTGGTCGGTTTTCTTCCTTGCTGAGTACATCAACACCTTTGCAATAGCGGCTTTGATGGTGATTCTTTTCTTGGGTGGTTGGTCTGGCCCTGTACTGTCCGGAAATTGGGAGATCATTTGGTTCCTTGGAAAAGTATACGTGGTGATAATGGTGATATTTTGGGTGCGCGGCACCTTCCCTAGGTTGCGTATCGATCAGCTGATGGCGTTTGCCTGGAAGGTGATGGTGCCTATGTCGTTTTTGTCGGTGGTGATGACCGCCGTATACCAGTTTTATGATTGGCCCGCTTGGTCTCTTACCGCCATGTCATCTGCTGGGTTGGCTGTCGTAGGTCTACTGATATTCAAAAAAATGACCGCTCCTTCGAAACTTGTGGCGGAAGTAAAAGCCAGGCGCGAAGCTTTGGAAGCTCAGCGTCGACCGGCAGCGTCGGGAGGAGGAGACTAGATGTTTAACAGCCTGAAGGGTCTGGTAGTGACCCTGGTTTCCACTATGAATGGTCTGCGCTCACCGGTGACGCGCCAATACCCGAATAGTGGGAACTTGCTGAAGAAACACTTGGAGCCCACGCCCGTTAAAGACCGGTTTATGGGGTTCCCTGCTCTGACTTGGGACGAAGAGATTAACGAGCCTTACTGCACTAGTTGCATGGTTTGTATCAGGGGCTGCCCGACACAGTGCATGTCTGCGGTGATGAAAGACAACCCGCTGTATGAGCAGGAAAAAAGTAGCCGTAGAAAGATTGTTGATAGCTTCGAGATCAATCTTAACCGGTGTATACTATGCGGAATTTGCGTAGAGGTGTGTAATTTCGACGCGATAGTCATGACACACGAACATGAGATGAGTACCAGCAGCCGCAACGGAGACCGTATGAACTTACCAGCGCTGCTAGAGCTTGGGCATAAATTTCAAAAAGAGACCGATTGGATACCGCCAACCAAGCGGGCGAAAGTTGTGAAAGAAGACGCCACTGAGGTGTCAAAAGCTTCGGCCGACGCTGAAGCTTCGTAGAACCTGGTCCGGACTCAACTACGAGAAAACAATCACACGTGAGTTTGATTCGGGTTCGCGTGCGGTTCTGGACTTAGTCCAATCGGAGTGCGAATCAACAAACTGAAGGCAACTGCCAACATGGCGGTTCACGTTTTGGATAGGCCGAAAGAATGGTAAACCTAATTACCGAAAAAATATGGCAAAGGTTGGATTTGATCTCCTAGATGGCCTGGTTCATTTTCATATCATTGGCCGTGCTGACTATTGCCGGCGCGTTGGGAGTGGTAGTCGCTCGTAACGTGGTGCATGCCGCGTTGGCGTTATTGGTCTCCCTAATCGCAGTGGCTGGTATATACCTAGTCCTCTTTGCCGAGTTCTTGGCTCTAGTTCAGGTTCTAATCTATGGTGGGGCAATCATCATAGTGCTGATGTTCGCTATCATGCTGACCAGAAATACCGACTACCCCAAAATCAGCGACAATAAGCAATGGCCGCTGGCTGCGCTGGCTGCGTTGGCATTCCTTGGCGTGTTGGCACCGTCGTTCATTATCAACAGGGTTGAAGGTACCAAATCCCATAACGCCTCTTTTGAAGGTATCGGAGAATCGCTTTTCACCACCTGGGCTGTCCCATTTGAGATAGCGTCCTTGGTTTTGTTGGTTGCCTTGATCGGCGCAATCATAATTGCCCGCTCTGACGAGGAAGAGAACTGACGATGGTCGATTTAGTCTGGTTCCAACTCCTTAGTGCCATCCTGTTTGTCATCGGTCTCTATGGAGTCATGGCGCGTCGTTCTGCGGTATTAATCATCATGTCCATTGAATTGATGTTAAATGCCGTCAACATTAACCTGATAGCGGCGGCCTCCCACATGGAAGGCACTGGCAAATTTTCCGACTTCGACGGCCAACTGATAGCTATATTCATCATCACCGTAGCCGCGGCAGAAGTGGGCCTGGCGTTGGCCATAATTCTAAGAATGTTCAAAAATAGATCGACGGTTAACGTCGATGAAATTAACCTGATGAAATGGTAACCAACACGGGATACATAGAACTTTTGCAGGAATCTGATGGGCAGGTGTTAGCTTAATGGAATGGGCATGGCTCATACCGGTTTTTAGCTTTGCATCTGCGCTATTGATTGTGGTCTTCGGCCGGTCTTTACCATCCAAAGGCGCTTTCTTATCTATCTTGGCAATCGCATTGGGATTCGCCGGTTTTTGGGTCGTGCTAATTTCTTGGATGGGAGCTGACACTACAACAAGCGGCTGTTTTACTAGTGAAAATACTCATCTCTTAACTTGTGACTATGAACGCACTTGGTTCAACGCAGGCGCCGTAGGCGATGTGGGCAGCGTCAGTATCAACTGGGGAATCTTGATTGATCCACTGACGATTGCGGTGTTGGGCTTGGTTACGTTTGTAGCCCTGATGGTGCAGATTTACTCCCTGGCCTACATGAAGGGTGACACTAGATTCGGATGGTATTTTGCGATCCATTCTCTGTTTGCCGCTGCCATGCTCACCTTGGTGCTGGCAGATAACTTTTTGCTCCTTTATGTTGCTTGGGAATTGGTTGGTATTTGCTCCTATCTTTTGATCGGCTTTTGGCACGAACGTTCATCTGCGAGAGAGGCCGCTAAAAAAGCGTTCATCGTCACCAGGATTGGGGACGTGGGCTTATTGGTCGGCATATTATTGATATGGCGTGAAGTCGGCACGTTCAGCATGCTAGACGCTTTTGAGGCAGTACGAACCGGTGCGATGAGTGAGGGCGTAACTACTGTCGCCGCTCTTCTGCTATTCCTTGGTGCCATGGGAAAATCTGCACAGATGCCGTTCCATGTTTGGTTACCGGATGCTATGGAAGGCCCAACCCCCGTCAGCGCCTTGATCCACGCAGCAACAATGGTCATCGCCGGTGTCTATTTGGTGGCTCGAGCTTTTCCATTGTTCGAAGCCTACGATGCGGACGCTTTGATGGTTGTGTCAGTTGTCGGTTTGGTTACAGCATTTGTTGCCGCTACTATTGCGTTGGTAGCGACAGACCTTAAACGTATTTTGGCTTATTCGACCATCAGCCATCTTGGGCTGATGATGCTGTCACTTGGCGCCTTTGGTGTGACTGCAGCAGTATTTCATATGATGGCACATGGTTTCTCTAAGGCTCTTTTGTTCCTAGGTGCGGGCAGTGTCCTACACAGCACTGAGTTCCAAGAAACTGGCGAGATGGGCGGGCTAAGAAAAGTGATGCCTATAACCGCCATCTTATTTTCTATTGGGGCGTTGTCCTTAGGCGGAATACCGATTCTAGCGGGGTTCTGGAGCAAGGACGAGATATTGATCGCGGTGAACGAGCACCACAACGTCGCGTTTATAGTCCTGACCCTGTTTACCGCCATGCTGAGTGCTCTTTACATGGGCCGAGCTATGTTCTTGGTATTTTTTGGCCCTCTGAAAGAACAGAATGAGCACGCCCACGAATCGCCGTTGCCGATGACTTTACCCATGCTCCTGCTGGGTATTCTTGCCCTTGGATTTGGACTGATCAGCTTCAATTGGCCCGGAAACTACGGAGGGTTCGGGACATTCATTTATTTCCTCCACCCCCACGAGTTCCATTTTGAGATATGGTTGGGTGCAGTGTCTATTGTTCTGGCAGTAGCATCGTTTATTGCGGCCTACTTGTTCTATGTCAAGAGAAGCATTTCCTTGGATACCGTGCGTTCCAACTTTGCCGGTATATTGAACGTCGTGGAAAACAAATATTACTTCGATGAGGTGTATCAGTGGACCATCGACAGGGTGGTCCTGGTTCTCTCGCGACTCATTGCCTTTTTCGACCGAGCCATTGTTAATGACATCATCGTTAACGGGCCAGCTGACGTGACCCGTAAGTTTGGTATCGCTTTAAGGTTGCATGTAACAGGCCACGTTTATAGCTACATCTTGGCTATGGCGATTGGTTCAGTGGGACTTGCCCTGTTCGTCTGGTGGAGAGTGGCTTAATTGACTTTCCTTAGACTCATGGAAGTTTTTTCTGAGACCGCCTTGGTAGTAATTGGTGGCAGGTCATGAACGATTTCAACGAGATAGCGATGTTGCTATTGATCGTGGTTCCATTGGCGGGATCATTGTCAATGATGTTCATGCCTGGCGGCCAGACGAAAGAAACCTGGTATTTCGCCATATTCATCGCAGCCATTTCACTTTGCTTGTCCTTGGTGGTTTTCGGCAATTATGACTATAACGTAGGCGGATTCCAGTATGTAGCCAGCTACGAATGGCTGCCCGGGCCGCTGGATATTAGTCTATCTCTGGGATTGGACGGTATATCGGCTCCAATGGTTTTGCTGAACGGTCTTGTATTGTTCGGTGGCGTGCTAGTTTCACAGACTGTCCATTATCGGGCCCGCGAATTCTTTGTTCTGTTGTTCGCTTTGGCAGCTGGCGTTTACGGTGTGTTCGTTGCTCAGGATCTGTTCTTCCTGTTCTTCTTCTATGAACTGGCCGTACTGCCAATGTACTTGCTCATTGGTGTCTGGGGCAGTAGCACGGACTTCGGGACATTTCTCCGCACTAAAGAATACGGGGCAATGAAACTCCTGATCTTCTTGGTTGCAGGCAGTATCTTGGTTTGGATTGGAATTCTGGCACTTTATGCTGAGTCTTCTGATCTGGGCGCTGCAACGTTCTCTCTAGAGGGACTAGGGCAACTTGCCGAGTCCGGGAAGATCGATGAAGACTTTCAGAAATGGGTGTTCCCGTTGTTCATGGTTGGGTTTGGTGCTTTGGCCGGTCTTTGGCCGTTCCATACGTGGTCCCCTGACGGTCACGTAGCAGCACCAACAGCGGTGAGCATGCTCCACGCTGGGGTTTTAATGAAATTGGGCGCCTACGGTATTATCCGTGTCGGCATATTCCTATTGCCCGAGGGCGCAGACGCATGGATGCCGGTGTTGATATCTTTAGGCACTATAAACGTGCTGTACGGTGCAATGTCGGCGATGTCCCAAAACGATTTGAAGTACATCATTGGTTACTCTAGTGTCAGCCATATGGGATATGTGGTTATGGGAATCGCCACTTTGGATAATATTGGAATGGCAGGTGCTGTGTTGCAGATGTTTGCCCACGGCTTGATGACTGCCCTGATGTTTCTTTTGGTGGGGTCCATCTACCACAAGACCCATACACGCGACATCAACGTCTTGAACGGCTTAGCCAGTCGTATGCCCATAAATACGTTCTTCTTTGCGATTGCTGGCCTAGCTTCTTTGGGTCTTCCAGGCCTGAGCGGGTTTATCGCAGAATTTATGGTATTTACTGGGACGTTCCGCACATACATGCCCTTAGGTATTTTGGCTGTGATTGGCGCGGCGTTAACGGCGATATACATCCTGCGCTTGCTAGCTAGAACCTTCATGGGTGAAGCTGATGAGAGGTGGGCCGATCTCACTGATTCGAGTCGCGTTGAACTGTCTGTGGGGGCGGCATTGGTTGGGATCATGATCTTCGTCGGAGTCTGGCCAGAACCATTGCTTCGAGTAATCAATGTAGGCGTCCAGACGATTCCAGGAGTGTAGCCGATAGTGAGCCCTCTTTCCGACAACCTAGACCTATTGACACCGGAATTCGCTATGGCAGGCTTGGCGTTCTTGGTCTTTGCCTTAGATCTTTTTTTGCCGGAAGGTCGAAAGAATCTGCTGGCTTTTGTATCGATGGCAGGTCTCGCCGTATTGATCGTTTTGTCTTTAGTGATGTTATGGGATGAAGATAAGTCGCTTTACGATGGCCTGCTGGCTGTAGACTCGTTTTCTTTGTTCTTTAAGGTCTTTTTCATGGGCCTTGGAATCGCCATCATTCTCACATCTATGGACTTTGTCGAGAACAGGCTAAAGCATCAAGGTGAGTTCTACGGCTTGCTGCTGTTCTCCATATTAGGTATGAATGTAATGGCCCAATCCCGCGAATTATTGACAGCATACATAGCGTTGGAGTTATTGAGTTTCAGCTTGTATGTGATGGTCTCTTATACGAAAAACTCCGACAAAACTAACGAAAGCGCGCTGAAATATATTCTCGTTGGTGCGGTGTCTTCAGCAATATTGCTCTATGGCGTGAGCATGGTTTACAGCACTCTTGGAGTGACCAAGTTTGACGAAATAGCCGAAGGGTTGGCTATTGTATCTGATGTGAGTCCCGCGCTCTGGGTAGGTGTTGGCCTGATATTGGTCGGAATGATGTTCAAAGTGTCGGCGGTGCCGTTCCATATGTGGGCTCCTGATGTATATGAAGGCGCGCCGTACCCAGTCACAGCGTATCTGGCTATTGGTTCGAAAGCAGCCGCTTTTGCTTTGATACTTCGGTTGGCTTCAGAGGGATTTGTTCCCGCGACCGAACGTTGGGAGCAGTGGCAGGTGGTGTTTGCTGTATTAGCTGCGGCCACGATGTTGTTAGGAAACCTTGTGGCTTTGGGACAGAAGAACTTGAAGCGGCTGTTGGCATACTCCAGTGTCGGCCATGTCGGTTTCATCCTAGCCGGCGTGACTGCGCTCTCGGCCAATTCCGATTTGGCTTCTAATGGTGTGATGTTCTACCTTGTCGGATACTCTGTAACCAACCTGGTCGTATTCGCCGCGTTGATCTCGTTTTTTAACATGACTGGTAGAGAGATGATGAGCGACCTAGGTGGTCTTGCCGATCACCAGCCATTTTTGGCTGCGTGTCTGGGGATGGGCTTGTTTTCTTTGGCGGGGCTGCCGATATTCGTTGGTTTCACGATGAAGTTTTACCTATTCACTGCGGTGGCTGACCAGGGGTACCTATGGCTGGCTGGATTGGCAATTTTCAGCAGTTTGATAGGTCTTTATTACTATCTTAACGTCATTCGCTATATATACATTGAACCCGCATTGACCGGAGAAAATGGAGAAGATCTTCTTGAAGAATACCCTGCATTAACCAAACGGCCTTCGTTTACTCTGATAACAGTTTTGGGCACTGGTTCAGCGGCCATGATTTGGTTGGGCGTCTATCCCAAGCCACTTATCGACGCCATCGAGTCTGCCAGTCGGGCAATCGTATTCTGATAAGAGATAATTTCGGTGTTTATAGGTCATTGATTCGCAAGTAGTTTTGATATGATAGGTGATCTCAAAAATGGACTAATTCTTCGGCAATATCCTCTCTGATTGGAGCCCGATTGAAGATGATAATATCAGTTATAGGCGCCAGCAATCCCGCCACCCGTGAGCATGTTGCAATGGCGGAGGAAGTTGGTCGCGAATTGGCAAGACGGGGTGTCATGGTGGTATGCGGAGGACTCAGCGGGATAATGGAGGCTGTTTGCCGGGGTGCAAAAGCCGAGGGTGGCACGACTATAGGCATCTTGCCAGGTAGGGAGTCAGGCGAGGCTAATAGCTATGTTGATATTCCAATCGTAACCACCATGGGGTATTCCAGGAACGTCATAGTGGTGCACACCGGACAGGCAGTGATTGCTGTCGGTGGAGCCTTTGGCACCTTATCTGAGATCGCTCACGCATTGAGTGATGGTATACCCGTCGTTGGACTAAAGACTTGGCCTCTAACCTCTAATGGAGACGGTATCGACATCAGTGGTTCCATCATCCAAGCCTCACATCCATCAGACGCTGTCGACAAGGCACTGGAGGCAGCCACTGCCAAGAACAACGACTGCTAGACTACCGTATCCGATAATAACGCTAATTTTCGGATCGATCATTGAATAGGCAATCTCTACAAATCTGTCATGAAAGGTATTTATGAGCAGGGTTAATAATGGCGTAACTATCACATCTGTTCGCGGACGTGAAGTCCTGGACTCAAGGAGTAATCCGACGGTAGAGGCAGAGGTCGTTCTATCGACGGGGCTAGTATCCACGGCCATAGTCCCGTCGGGCGCCAGCACAGGAAGCTATGAGGCTTTGGAATTGAGAGATGAAGACCCTAATCGTTTCGACGGCAAGGGCGTCTTGAAGGCCGTTGCTAATGTCGATAATGTCATTGCTCCATGGCTGGTCGGCCGATCCCCTATGGACCAGGAGGGCATTGACGCTGGCCTGAACGAGCTCGACGGAACCGACGATAAGAGCAATTTGGGGGCGAACGCCGTATTGGCTGTTTCACTGGCGGTGGCCAGGTCCGCCGCGGCAGTCTCTAGTCCAAATGGCTCGATGTGGCGTTACCTCTCTGGTGGCGGACCTGTCAGCCTCCCAGTTCCCATGTTCAATATCCTTAACGGTGGTAAACACGCGTCGAACTCAGCTGATATTCAAGAGTTCATGGTCATGCCGTTGGGGGTAGACAGCTTTACCAATGCCTTACGTGCCGGAGCCGAAATATACCAAGCTCTGAAGAGTCTTTTAGGTACTGATGGTCATAATACTAATGTTGGCGACGAGGGTGGTTTTGCACCCAGTCTTCCGTCCAATAGAGACGCTTTGGAGATAGTCCTCACGGCAGTTGAAAAAGCTGGGTATACCCCCGGTAAAGATGTGAAAATCGCGTTGGACGTTGCGGCTTCTGAACTGTATCAATCGGGTGACGGTCTCTATGTACTGGAACGGGAAGGCCGGAGTTTGACTGCGGTTCAGATGATTGAATTGTACCAAGAATGGGCTAGAGAATACCCTATCATCTCTATCGAAGACGGTTTATCCGAAGATGACTGGGACGGATGGACTCGTTTATTGAGCCTGTTGGGCAGCAAGGTACAAATCTTGGGTGACGACCTACTAGTTACTAATATCAAACGGATAGAGAAGAGTATCGCTGAGAAATCCAGTAATTCTATATTGCTCAAGCCAAACCAGATCGGGTCGCTCTCGGAAACACACGCAGCTCTGAAGATGGCACGTGGGGCCGGATGGGGAGCTGTTATGAGTCACCGTTCCGGAGAGACAGAAGATACCACCATCGCGGACTTGGCAGTGGCCTGGGATGTACGCCAGATCAAGACCGGAGCACCAGCCCGTTCCGAGCGTGTCTCGAAGTACAACCGCCTGCTTCGGATCGAATCTGAACTGGGTCCCAAGGCCGTTTATGCAGGGGAGACAGCTTTCGAATACCTAGGTTAATTTAAGATCCGAATCGATGAGGGCAAGGGGTATTTACTACGGCGAAGTAGGTATGGTGTCGTATCTTTCCCAAAAGGTCTGAAATTCTCTTTCCAACCCAGCCTGCAACAGGTATCATGAACCCGTTATTCTCTAGTGAATGGACATAACGTAGCCATATTGGCGTATTGGGTCGAATAATAAGGTTATAAAATCATCTAAGAAACTTCCGGAGGTAGAGGATGGTCACACGGATTGGGATAAATGGGTTTGGACGAATCGGCCGGTTGGTGTTACGCGCTAATGAGACACGCAATGCTGGTAAAGTCGAGGTTGCCGCCGTTAATGACCTGACCGATGCTGATACCAATGCCCACCTGTTGAAGTATGACACTAACTATGGGCAGTACCCGGGAAAGGTCGAAGCCAATAACGGCGACCTAATGGTCGATGGTCGTAGTATCAAGGTCTTTTCTGAGAGAGATCCGGCCCAGATTCCATGGGGCGAGATGGGTGTAGATCTGGTTATCGAATCCACCGGTATTTTCACCAATGCTGAGCAGGCGTCAGGCCATCTGAAGGGTGGAGCGAAGAAAGTGGTTATTTCCGCACCTGCCAGTGGCGAAGACATTACAATCGTCTTGGGAGTGAACAACGATCTCTATGACGCAGCGAAGCACAATATAATCTCTAACGCTTCCTGCACCACAAACTGCTTCGCCACCATGGTAAAGGTTTTGCATGACGCCTTTGGCGTTGAACACGGATTGATGTCGACTATTCATTCTTACACCAATGACCAGGCCATTTTGGACCAGCGTCATGGTGATCTTCGACGCGCTAGAGCCGCTGCTGAGAATATTATTCCCACCAGTACCGGAGCAGCTCGTGCGGTTGGCTTGGTTCTTCCTGAATTGAACGGTAAGCTAAACGGAGTGGCCTTCAGAGTTCCGACTTCTACCGGATCAATCACCGACTTTACTGCTCAGGTTTCCAAAGATGTAACTATTGAGGAGATTAATGAGGCTTACAGAGTTGCTGCTAACGGCGCTATGAAGGGTATCTTGGAATATAACGATGAACCTCTGGTCAGCTCTGATTATAAGGGTAACCCCCACAGCAGCATCATTGACGGACTTTCGACCATGGTCATGTCGGGCAACATGGTTAAGGTCATGGGATGGTACGACAACGAGTGGGGTTACTCCTGTCGTACCACTGACCTGGCGTCTTTGATATCTGACAAAGGCATCTGAGGTCAGAACAAAACTGTAAAATTTGCTTGGGATTCTCACTCGCAAATGGATATAAAAAGACCTCTGTTCTCAATCTCGTTGGGGACAGGGGTTTTTTTATATCCAAAATTAGAAAACACCGAAATATAATGTTTAGAATTAATCATCATAGTTTGTTACCGCAACGATGCTATTGGTGATTATCGATACTCCGACAACTGAGGACTGGCTTTGGCGTTTAGGTCTCAACATTTTTTGACCTTAGGCGGGCGTGTTTCCTGGTCTTTTTATATGCTGCTCCTGATTTTGGTTGTAGCCCTGGGCCTGCGACTGAACGGTATTAACTGGGATCAGGGTTTTGCTTTTCATCCAGACGAACGCGATATCTACATGCGGTCAGGATGCATGTATGACCTGCTTGCAGAGGCTCCGAACGCGTTGGATTGTGGATACGTTCGCGACGAATCCGACGCCGAAGCTGGCTTGCCGAGCATCGGAACTTTCCTTGATAAAGACCGTAGTCCTCTGAATCCGCACTGGTTCCCGTTGGGCAGCATTCTGATCTACATTCTGGTGTTATTCCGTTCAATCGTCGAATTGTTTACAGATGTGAATCCCATGGATATGCGGTATGTAGGCCGACCGCTGGCTGCTTTTGCTGATGTAGGTTCGGTGGCCATGGTATTTGTACTGGGTCGTAGATTCTACGGCACTGGTGTTGGCCTACTAGCAGCTGGCTTTACGTCTCTGGCTGTAATCCACATTCAGAACAGTCATTTTTTTCGGCCGGAAACGTTTTCAGTATTTTTCACATTGGTTAGCTTTTGGGCCATGTGGAGGATGGTTGAACGTAAGCAACTGAAAGACTCGGCTTTCTTGGGTTTGGCGCTGGGTTTGGCAATTGCACCCAAGATTAGCATCCTCCCAATACTTGCCCCACTGTTCCTAGTTTATTTGTACAGGGTTCTGGATGAAGTGGAAGGGAATTGGTCTGCGATTACCCCGGAATTGGTTAAGCGGATATTTTGGCATGCTGTATTGGCGTCGATCATAGCGGCCGGAGTGTTCTTGCTGACCTCCCCATACGTGATACTGGATATAGGTTCATTCTTGGGAGATATAAGCGCTCAGACCCTAATGGCCAGAAACGCCGGGATGTGGCCGTTCACTATCCAGTACATAGACACCCTTCCATTCATATACCAGATTCAACAATCGTCCGTATGGGGATTGGGAATTCCTTTGGGAATGGTCTCTTGGATATCGATACCGTTTACCGTGGCAGTAGCAATATTCAGTGGAGCCAACCGTAGAGCAGACCTATTTGTTCTGGCCTGGGTTGTTCCCTACTTCGTGTTTTTGCAGACGTTCGAGGTTCACTTCCTCAGGTACGTGTTCCCATTGATGCCGATCATGATAATTATGGGTTCCCGAATGCTGATTTGGATGGTCACGACCTACCGTCCATTGGATAACCATTTGGTGCGCCCGCGTTCAGATCCAGCTCGATTCATACCATATTTCACGGTTGGTGTAGTGGTATTGGTGGTGGCAGCCACCGCATTCTACTCTTTGGCATTTCAGAAGGTTTATGAAAATGACCATCCGGCCGTCGCCGCCTCGAAATGGATAAACGAGAACATTCCCAAGGGAACCTTATTCGTCAGTGACAACCATTGGGATGAATTTGTGCCCAACCTTTACTCTTACAACGTATGGCAGTTCCCTGTCTATGAGGAAGACAACGTCGAGAAGATGAATACACTGGCTGATAAGCTCGCGATCTCAGAGTATTTGGTCTTCTACAGTAGCCGTCCCTACTCTAGTGCTGCTCGTGATCCGGACCGGTTCCCATTCAGCACTCAGTACTACAAGAGCCTCTTTGACGGCAGCCTGGGCTACGAGCTTGATCGGTTATTCACTAATTACCCTGAATTGTTCGGCGTGTCGTTTCGGGACGATGCTATCAGCCGAGCCGGACTGAAAAAGCCCATGCCACTGAACCCTTCCGAAGACAGCGCTATAAACCTTGATCTTGGTTACGCTGACGACAATGTTGTTGGTTATGACCATCCGACTGTTCTGCTATTCAAGAACAACAAACATCTTGACAGAAATGCTCTCGGAGTACGACTCCGGATTCTCCTTCAGGGTGATGAAGAGCGGAATATCGGCCTGATGCTCTCGGACGATGATTTGCTCGCTCAGCAGTCAGGCGGAACATTTTCTGAAATAGTGGATCGTGACGGGTGGGTCAACAAATTGCCGGTTTTGGCCTGGATACTTGTGGTTGAGATTATATATCTTGCCGCTTTGCCTCTTACCATGTTTATTTTCCGACCTCTTCCAGACCGAGGCATAATTTTAGCCCGCATATTTGGCTTATTAGTGGTCAGTTACATAGCTTGGTTGGTTGTGTCTGTGGGATGGATGGATTATTCCAGGTATGCCGTGTACCTCGGGCTGGGAGTTGTTACTGTAACCTCCCTGGCTATTTTGATTGCCCGTTGGCGGGAACTCAAACAATTTATAGAAGAACACTGGAAACTTTTTGCCTTCGGAGAGGTTTTATTCCTGTTGGCTTTTCTTGCATTTGTCATGCTGCGCTACGCCAATCCAGACCTTTGGCATCCGTACCGTGGTGGCGAGAAACCCATGGAGTTGGCCTATCTGTCAGCTGTACTTCGATCCACCACTCTGCCGCCATTCGACCCATGGTTTGCCGGCGGCTACCTGAACTATTATTACTGGGGGTATTTTGTAATATCCAATATCATACGTATTTCCGGAATTCTTCCCGCCACCGCGTTTAACTTGGCTGTTCCTTTGCTATTTGCGCTTACACTCACCGGCGCATATACCTTGGTCTACAATTTGACGGAAGGGGTTCGGCGGGTTCGTGCAAATCGTCAAATCATAGAACATCCGGTAGCTCTGCCAGGAATCAGCTCTTTACCGGAATTGTTCTATGAAGGTAGCCGGTCTAGATGGAAAACCTGGCTTTGGAGCCCTGTGGGCGCAGGATTGATGGCCGGAATGTTCACCGCTGTCATCGGAAATCTTGACGGTATCGCACAAATACTTCAGAACTCGTGGAACCGAGTTTTCGCGGGAACTCCATTTCCTGCATTCGATTTTTGGCGTAGCAGCCGGATGCTGCCCAATTTGGAGAATATAGACCCTAATCCATTGGCGTTCTGGGTGCCTGCGAGATTGCCTGGACACACAGACATCTCGTTCCATATATCCGAGTTCCCGTTCTTCACTTTTTTGTTTGCGGATCTCCACCCGCACATGATGGTGATTCCCTTAACTCTGCTGGTGATTGGGTTTGGTCTAAACCTAGTCGTAGGGCTCAGGGATGGTGGATGGTTCTGGACTATTCTATCGACGGCAGCGTTGGCGCTGGGCTTAGGATCACTTTGGGTGGTCAATAGTTGGGATTTCCCGTCTTACCTGATTATTACTCTGGGTCTGCTTTCATTAGCTGTTTATTTTTCTATTGGGACCAAAACCGAGAAAATTGCGTTGCTGGTGACTTTGGCTATTGGAGTGGTTGGTCTGAGTATCCTAGCATTTCTGCCCTTTCATCAGACTTACGAGACGTTTAACACCGGTCTGGATGTATCCAAATGGAGGACCCCGGTTGACCGGTTTCTGGCCATTCATGGGTTATTCCTATTTATCATCGCCTCATTCTTGATTTATCAGTCCCGGGGGATATTTCGAAACCTACTGCGGAATGTCAGGGGACTGGATATTGAAGAGGAGGTTTGTGGATTCAAATTGCTGAAAGGTTGTCTTGGATTGGGAGTATTTGTTGCGGTGTTTTTCGCAGCCGCCGGGTTCTGGACTATATCCCTGCTGGTTGTATTTGTAACCCTAGCTGGGCTGGCATCCTGGAAAATCTTCACATCTGAGAACGAAGAGCGCCGGTTCTCTCTCGTGCCGCTGTTGCTTTTAGTGATAGCTTTGATGATTGGTATCGGAGTTGACCTCGTGCGTATTGATGGTGATATCGGCCGCATGAACACCTTCTTTAAGTACTATCTCGAAATCTGGATTCTATTGAGTATCGTTTCGGCCTATATGTTTTGGAATCTTGGGGATTCGGGGTTCCTGCGAACTAATTTCAGTTGGAGTTCCGGTACTTGGTTGGTGTTGTTGGCAGTCTTGATCAGTTCAACCTTGATGTACACCGCCTTGGGTAGCCGGTCTAGAATTTCAGACCGGTTTCCTGGTGGCGAGTCAGGCCTAAACGGTACCGCGTATATGTCCAACGCAGTACATCGGGAGCAGGACCAGACGATTGAATTGAAATGGGACCAAGAAGCTATGGAATGGATGCAAGATAAGGTAAAGGGGTCTCCGGTGATTCTGGAGGCTCATCTGGATCAATACCACTGGGGAGCCCGGTTTGCTAACTATACTGGCCTCCCGACTGTTATCGGGTGGCCGTGGCATCAGATGCAACAGCGAGAGAGTTATAGTTTTGCAATACATGAACGTGTTAGCGATGTAAAGGAGGTGTACCAGACCGCCGATGAGAAACGGGCTATTCAATTGCTTCGCAAATACCATGTCAAATTTGTTGTCGTAGGAGATTTAGAAAAAATCACCTATCCGGGAGACGGCTTTTTAAAATTTGAGAACATAGGCAAGAAAGTTTTTGAAAACCAAGGAACTACCATCTTTCAAATAGTGTGGAACTAATATCGGCCTACGCGTCGATTTGATTACTTGTCAAGGGGTTTAACCAGCTTATTTCCATCTTAAACTTACACGGTTTGACATAAGAGTCGAATTTGGTTAAAATATAAAAAGAGTTTGAAAAACGTTCAAATTGTCTCCTAATAGGTGTTAATGTTAATAGGGTTTCAACGTTAATCATTACAAATACTTAAATCAACACAAGCCGGAATTAATTTAAATTTTGGTAAGCCTTTGATTAAAAAATAGAAATCGGAAACTTGATAAGTGTGAGCAGGTTTTGTGTTTCAAGCGTCGGTGCATTCGCGGAGGGTATTCGGATGGATTGACAGCACAAAGCCGTACCCAATCAGCTCTTTCCAATTGGTTATTTACTAAGAAGTGTAGTGTGTGGGGTTAGGGTTCTTAGAGGTAACGTTTGGTGAGAGCTGATTTTTTATAGCAAATTGTTGTCTCTGAAGGTTCTAGACAGGAGAAATCCACCTGGGATAGGAACCTAAAATTCGCAGCATGCTGATGGGGTCAGACAATGCGGCCAGTGCTTCTTTCATGGGTGATTCCTCTCGATGTCCAACACAATCGAGCAGGAAAATGTACTCGCCTAGAAGCTGTTTAGTGGGCCTAGACTCGATCTTTAGCAGGTTGATGTCCCTCTTAGCAAATTCGCCTAAGACACGGTGTAATAGACCGGGAGAGTCCTTCTCCAGAGTAAAGGCCATCGAGGTTTTATCATTCCCTGTAGGAGCATGATCTGTTAGACCCAACAATGCGAACCGGGTCACATTGTTGGCCACGTCCTGGATTCCCCGGTCTAGAATATCGACATCGTACAATTCTGCTGCCCTGCCAGGGGTGATTGCTGCAGCAGGATAAGGGCTCTCGAAAGAATCCTTTATGCATAAGACTGTGCTGAGCGACGCCATCTGTTGCGCGTTTGGAAAATTCTTCTCTAGATACGTGCGACACTGCCCCAAAGCCTGGGGATGAGAATAGATAACTTGGATTTCATCCGGATTAGTGCCAGGTTTAGCTAGTAAGAAATGTTCTATAGGAACATCTGCCTCTCCTTTGATATGAAGGTTGGGTTGGGCTATGAGGAGGTCTAAGGTAAAGGTAACCTGGCCTTCTAAGCTGTTTTCAATGGGAACCATTCCCTCTTCTATTTCCCCGGAAGCAACTGCCTCCCCTACGGCGGTGATAGTTGAGTACGGTTTAAGTTGAGACGTAGGGTCAAAAAGGATACATGCTGATTCTGAGTATGTTCCTTCTGGTCCTAGGAATCCTAGTGTACGAGCCATTTGTTACACCCCTGTCAGGATGTCGTAGAGTATCTGTTCGTTTCCTGCTGGTGTGACAGCCACGAGTTCGTCATCCGGTTCCACAATCGAACGCCCTGTAGCCAGAGTAGCTCCGGTTTTCTTGATAATGAGTGCTATGAAGCTGTTGGGCGGTAACTCGATCTCGCCTAGTCGTTTACTAATGATATTGGAATCACCGGGAATAGAAATGCTTACCAATTCCATTCCAGGCACCCTCAAGTTCATCAGGTGGATCAGTGGTCTTCCTGGAACTCCTTCTTCGAGGCTGGCAAGTACAAGGTGAGTGGAATTTACAACCACATCTACGCCAATCTCGTGGAATATTGGTTCGTTCTTAGGGTCCTTGATCAGAGCCATGGTTCTTGCGACCTTGAAGATGTGTTTGGCCATTTGAGAAATGACCAAATTTGTAGCGTCAGCGCCAGTTAGACTTACCACGACATCGGCTCTGGAAATGCCGGCCTGTTTCAGAGTGGTCTCGTCTGTGCCGTTTCCCAAGAGTGCCACGCTTCCCATCTCTTCGTTTAAGAGTTGGAATCGCTCAGGATTTTTTTCGACGACGACCACCTCATGCCCACCGGCTATTAACGCCTTGGACAGGTGGTATCCGGATTCACTGCAACCAATGATTAGAACATACATCAGGTGAACACACGTACACTGTGGCTATTTGATTACTCTTGTATGGCCTGACGTACATCCTGCATCAGGCCGAATGAATAGCCTACCACGTCCAAACCCAGGCCTGCATACATGACCTGTAATTGTGGACTACCCAAATGGCAAACTACTTTGGGTACGTTGAAGATGTATTTGGCAATTTGAGCCACCAGGATGTTTTGATGGTCATCAAATGACATGGCCAGGAACACATCTGAGTGGTCAATTCCACCCTCCTGGAGATAGTCCTGCATCATCGGTTCAGATGTCAGGACAACACGAACTCCGTTTAAAGCGGCTAAGCTTTCGAGGCAATTGCGTTCAGTGCCCAGCACGGTAATGTGGTTATCGTCCTTGGCGAGGTCGGCAACAAGGCTCGTACTGAGTCGATTACAGCCGAATATTAAGACACGCATGGGTTAATCTCTTGAAAAGATGGGAGAGGGAGATTGTTCTCGCCAAAACATCACTTGGCACGAAGCGTTGTGGAATATGTGGGAAGCTGTGGCGCCCATAATACAACAACCGAAACGTCGGTTGTAAGGTATGCCTACAATGAGCAGATCCATGAACCGTTGTTCAGATTCCAGTACCACCGCGGGGCCGGCTTGCCTGGAACGCAGGAACCTTGCCTGTAGACCTTTATATTTCTCTTCAGATGCAATGGCTTCTATGCGAGCGAGAATCTCTTCACCTTTGTTGATGTCAGACGAAATCTCCGACTCCAGTGATTGAGAAAGCGGAACTTCAATCACATAAACGGCGTGAAGTTCCGTCTTGGATTCGCGTGCCATCTGGCACGCCCATCGGAATGTGCGTTCACTATAGGATTTACCGTTAACAGGCACCAGGAGTCGTTTTGCGTCTAATCGCATCGGCAAGCACCGTCCCGCACTTCTGACCTAGACTTTACCGAGTCAATCTTATATACCATGCCCGATAATCAATGGCAGATTATACGAGTAGATTCTACTCGATACAAGAAGTTTTTGATGGATATCAGATAGCGTTGAAATATGGTGGAGAGTCATATGAACACGGGCTACGTATCTGTTCGGACTAGCGAGATATTTAGGGCAAGCTGTTATGACACAAGGATTAAGGCTGAGACGAAGATGTTAAGTGATGGACTTATTAAACGTGACGTTGGGTACGTTGATCAGATGATATAGGTTCAAGATGATTGGCAATCTCCGATATCTTGCCCAGATGTTCGTTCGTTGCTGCCACGATGAGTACATCTCCCGCTTTTATCTCTTCGTCTTTCGCGGGATGCAGAAAGGATGTGCGGCCTCGCCGAATGGCCAGCACGGATATCCCATGCCGGTCACCGGTTCCGGCAAGTCCGGTTTCTTCTAGCGTATGGCCCAGCATCCCTTCGGGCGGACGCAATTTGCTTATGCCAAAATCCGGTACGATGGGCATGTAGTCAATGACCCCAGCGTCGAATCCGACGTGGGCGGTTCGCCGGGCGCTTTCGGACTCGGGGTAGACCACGCGGTCTACGCCAACCCTCTCTAGAGTCGCTCCGTGGAGCTCATTAGCGGCACGTGCGATAATAAATGGTACTCCCATGCTCTTTAGTATTACCGATACCAGAATACTGGACTGGATGTTTTCACTGCCTAGGGACACGATACAAACGTCGTATTCGGAAACGTCGAGTTCCTTCAGTATTGCTTCATTGGTGGCGTCGGCCCTCACGGCGTAGGTTGCCCGGTCCAACTGGTCTTGGATCTTAGCTTCGTCTATGTCGATGGCTAGAACGTCATGGCCGCTTTGGTAGAGCTCATGAGATAAGGTAGCCCCGAAACGCCCGAGACCGATAACGCATACTTGTTTTTTCACAGTACCAATCCGACTAATTTCGTACAGATAAAGCCATTAATATGGTTACCCTATTTTAACGCTTTCAGTGGCAAAGCGGTACACCTCGGTGTCGTCTTCTGGAGCTAATGCCAACGCAAGTGCCACTGGACCCAGACGACCTACATACATCAAGACCATGAATAATATTTTTGATCCTAGACCCATGTCAGATATTATCCCAGTGGACGCACCGGTGGTACCGAAGGCAGATACAGTATCGAATATGATGTCTAGAAAGGGCACCTCCGGTTCAAGCGTAGTTAATATCGTGGCTGCCACAGCAATAATGCCTAGACCCAGTACGGCAACGGTGAGGGCACGGTGGAGTTGTGATTGGTGAATCTCACGACCAAATGCCTCCGCATGAGGGCGACCGCGAAGAGATGAGATAACAGCGGCCATTAACACTGCAAAAGTAGCAACTTTTATCCCGCCCGCTACCGACCCTGCCGCGCCTCCAATGAACATCAAACCTGAGAATGTGGATTTGGTTACGTCTTTTACCTCGCCGAAGTCTACAATTAGAAATCCGGCTGTGCGCCCACTGACCGACTGGAAAATGGCACCTAAGACTTTATCGGTCCAATTGAAAGCTCCCATGGTCTGCGAGTTCGCGAATTCCGACAAGAATAGGACTCCAGCTCCCAAAAACCATAGCACGATGCTAGTGACAAGGACCAATTTTGTTTCGAGTGAGAACCGTGAAATTCGGCGTTTCCGGAAGATATCCACTAGTAGGACCCAACCTAGACCTCCCAATATAATCAGGACAGTCATGGTTATCATCAAGATTGGGTTAGAAGCAAAGCGAGCAACGCTACTACCACCAGGAGCCTCCGGAAATATGTTGAAACCGGCGTTATTGACCGATGACACCGATAAGAATAACGAATGCCACAGGCTTCGAAGAAAACTGATTCCCTCTAATCCTTGTAGCTGAGTGAATATAACAGCAGCTCCGGCTAAGTAGAGTAAGAACACAGCTCCGATAACCATTCTACTCAAGTGGCGTAATCCGCCCATCTGGTCAACGCCGACCGTGTCGCGCATCAGACCCCTAGTCAAAATTCGTTCCTGGAGTGTTGAGCGCTGGCCGATTAGCAGCAGTATAAATGTGCTGATGACCATGAATCCCAGGCCTCCGACAGTCATCAACAAAAAGATGACTGCATGCCCGAAGGTGGACCAGTAGGTGCTGGAATCGACAACCGTGTGTCCAGTGACCGTAACTGCTGAGACCGACGTGAAGAATGAGGTCTCCATAGCAGTGTATCCGTTTCCGTTGTGAGCTACAGGAAGGGTCAATAGGCAACCGCCGACCAAAATAAGCAAGGCGAATCCGGTAAGTAGGATCGTAGTGGTACCGAAGATAGGTCTATTTCTCTTTGGCGGCTCTATGTCAGCTACAGATGGGTAGAGTTCCCTCCGTCTTCTGAGACGTATAATGCTGTCAATCTGTTGACGTGGGTTTCTAGAATCCATAATTGATAATCAAAAATAAGTGGGGTCCGGATCTAATTAACAAAACCTGTAAGAATCTACAAGAAACTGTATACCACTGGGCGAATTCCAATAATAAACACTAGTTTGCTACTGGATTGGCATACTGACCTGAGGATTAACTGGTAGATCAGTCGTATTTGCGAAGAAATATAGGGGTAGCTAGAATTTTAGGATTCGGAAAATATTGTGTCAATAATGGGATAGATCTATTAAACCGAAAACATTCGGTTTAGTTCTCTTGATTTCGTGGCTGGAACAGCTTGTATGCTAATATTATTGGCACTAGCGGCGCTGGCTCAAAATTTAACTTGTCAGCAACGCGGATAGCAGGTTTCTGTTTATTTAGGAGTCCGTAGATGACCAGCAGTCCCCGGCAGGTCGAATTGTCTTTCGATCCCGCTGTAATAGATAGTAAATGGCAGGCCCGTTGGGAACAAGACGGCCTGCACAAAGTCTTAGATAACGACCCTCGCCCGAAATGGTACGAAATGACGATGTATCCGTACCCATCGGGAGATCTTCACATAGGCCACTGGTACGCTATGGCTCCTGCTGATGCCCATGCCCGATTCCGACGGATGCAGGGTTACAATGTGTTACATCCTATTGGATTCGACGCCTTTGGTCTGCCCGCTGAAAACGCCGCCATCAGTCGGGGTATTCATCCTCAAGAATGGACCCTTAGCAATATTGAAAACATGCGGCGTCAACTCCGGTCCATTGGTGCTATCTACGACTGGGACCGGGAAGTAATTACCTGTCTGCCCGAGTATTATCAATGGAACCAGTGGTTCTTTCTGAAATTTTATGAGAAAGGGCTGGCCTACCGGGCGAAAGCTCCAGTGGTCTGGTGCCCTTCTTGCCAGACGGTTTTGGCTAATGAGCAGGTCTTGAATGGAGCCTGCGAGAGATGTAACTCGGAGATTACTCGTCGCGACTTGGAACAATGGTTCTTCAAAATAACTGAGTACGCGGACAGATTACTGGATTTCTCTGGATTAGAGGAATGGCCAGACCGGATCCTGACCATGCAACAGAATTGGATTGGCCGGAGCGAAGGTGTAGAGATATCCTTTGATATCTCCGACACTGGCCTCGAAGAAAAGGAAATCAAGACGTTTACCACGCGCATCGACACTCTCTTTGGTGTCACATTTGTTGTCCTAGCGCCTGAACACCCACTTGTGCCCAGACTGACTACGGAAGATAACCGTCAGGCTGTGGATGATTACATTAATAAGGCTCGGCAGACATCAGAGATAGACCGTTTGGCTGCAGATAAGGAAAAGACCGGTGTCTTTATCGGTACTTATGCTGTTAACCGGGTCAATGGAGAGAAAGTTCCGGTGTACATCGGTGACTACGTGTTGACGACCTATGGGACCGGTGCAGTCATGGGTGTTCCTGCTCACGACTCTCGCGATTTTATCTTTGCGCAGAAATACAAGTTACCCATACGTACTGTCATAGCCCCAATCGAATGGAAAGGAGAGGAGCAGGTAGAAGCCTTCGTAGGCAACGGTTTCATGACCAACTCAGGTGCTTACGATGGGATGACCAATGAAGAATGTAAGACCGCCATAGCCATTGATCTGGAGAAAAGAAGTTGGGGCAGGCGCACAGTTTCGTTCCGGATTAGAGATTGGTTAATCTCGCGTCAGAGGTACTGGGGTACCCCGATTCCTATGGTTTATTGCGACACCTGTGGCGTGGTGCCTGTTCCAGAGTCCGACCTGCCGGTATTATTGCCTCAGGATGCCGACTTCACTCCCACTGGAGAGTCGCCGCTGTCTGCCAATGAAGACTTCGTTAAGACCGTGTGTCCAAAATGTAACGCTTCTGCCCGTAGAGAAACAGACACTATGGACACGTTCATGGATTCTTCCTGGTACATGATGCGGTATCTTGATCCACATAATGCTGTTGACCCGTCTAACCCGCAGCTACTGAAACAATGGATGACAGTGGATCAGTACACTGGCGGGGCTGAACACGCAGTGATGCACCTTCTTTATTCTCGCTTTTTCACCAAGAGTATGCACGATATTGGTTTGGTTGAATACGATGAGCCATTCTTGAGGTTGTTTAATCAGGGCGTAATCTTGGGCGCAGATCACGACAAGATGAGTAAGAGTAAGGGTAACGTGGTCAACCCTGATGATTTCGTGGGTCTCCTTGGTGCTGATGCGGTGCGTTGCTTCCTAATGTTTATCGGCCCCTGGGATCAGGGAGGGCCTTGGAGTGATGTTGGTATAAATGGAACTGCCCGATGGTTAAATAGGGTATGGGATATAGTTGCGCGAGACGCTGGCTCCCTAGATACCTCCAAAGCTAATGAGGAAACGATTCGTGGAACGAAACGGTTGCTCCACCAGACGGTGCGGAAATGTTATAACGATTTGGATAAGTTCAAGTTCAATACTGCCATCGCTTCGTTAATGGAATTGACTAACCACTTGAATCGGGTCTGGTCTGATTCAAGCATTGATGCTGAGACTTGGCGCGAATGCACTAAGAAGTTGATGTTGATGTTGGCGCCTATGGCCCCTCACATGACCGAAGAATTGTGGGGTATGAACGGCCATTCGTACAGTATTCACCAGCAAGAATTTCCTTCATGGGATGATGACCTAGCTGCTGAAGACGTTATCACGCTGGTATTGCAGGTCAACGGCAAAGTGCGCGATAAGATAGAGGTTGACGCTGGGATTGAAGAGTCAGAAGCTCAGGCTCTAGCCTTGGCCAGTCCAAAAATTCAAAGTTTTGTCGAGGGCAAATCAGTGGTTAAGTCAGTATATGTTCCAAGTCGGCTGGTGAATATTGTCGTAGCTTAGTTGACTGTTCTATGGCTTTGCCCCGCTAAATATCCTAAATACGGCATCATTTTGAAGTTGGCAGTTGCATTATTCATTTATGAACGTCGAAGAAATCTATCGTCAGTTCACCGTAGGCTCCCGTGATAACGCGGTTAGAGCAGGTTGGGTTGAACGTTATCTTGAATCCCCGATAACATTCTGGTGCGGCCTTTTTGCTCCGGAAGACGCCAAGGAGCCGATGACGGACTTTCAACAGCACCTGTTTGATATTGGCAACAGCCATCAAGAGGTGGTCAATAATCGTATGTACCCGGGTGGGATCCAAGAGGTATTCACCAATGAGGAAGAAGGGTTTCGTCGTTCTTTGGAAGTGATGGCTGCTGGTTCTCAGTTGATTAAGAACATGCCCCTTGTTTCTTGGCCTGACGGTTTAACGGGACGCCCCGATGTTTTGGAGCGTGTGGATGGGATACCATCCGTCTTCGGCGATTTCAGCTACCGAATCGTAGAAGTAAAGTCCTCCCGGAGATTACGGGACTCCCAGAAACTCCAAGCAGGGCTATACAATCGGGTTTTGGGACTTATCCAGGGATACGAACCACCCGAATACCAGATGGTCAATCGGGACTTTGAAGTTGTGTCAGTAGTAATGGCTGAAGTAGATGAAAGACTTGATAAGGTCCTTAAAGAAATTAGAGAGATAATGGCTGGGAAACCAGTAGATTTCTGCTACGGAGTCGCTGGTTGGCCTTGGACGACTTATGTGGATCAGCAGGCTATTGCAAACAATGATGTTTCGCTAATAACCGGGGTCGGGTCGGCTGTACGGCTCAATCTGGTGGATGCCGGCTATAAAACCATTAAGAGCGTTGCCAAGGCTAACGAGGCTGATCTCGTCAGCATCAGCCGAATTGGCCCGGCAAACGCTAAAAAAATGGTGCTATCGGCTCAGGCATTGGATGAAAACAGACCGCTGCGTAGGGAAGATTTAGGCGTCCTAAGGCGAGGTGCAACTGAGGTTTTCTTTGATTTTGAAGGCGCTCAAGATCATGATTTAGTAGATGGTCAAGAGTTGGTGAACTACCTCATTGGTGCTGTGTATAGAACACCTTGCTTGGACGCGAAATACATACCGTTCTTTGCAGATACCTTTGGCGAAGAAGGTGAAAACCTAGCTGAGTTTTTGGAATGGGCTAATTCTCTGGAAGACCCAGTTTTCTACCACTGGCATCATTACGAGCGCACACATCTGATGAAAATGGTTGAACGACACGGCTTAGACCAGCATATATCGGATAGGGTATTAGATCGTCTGGAAGATCTTTCACCGTGGACAACCAAAGGATTCGCTTTCCCCACTTACGGTGAGTCACTGAAGTCCATTGCCAGGTGCTTGGGCTTCAGTTGGCGTCAAACAGACGTGAGTGGTGTCGGATCTATGGACCTGTACTTGAAGTATATAGAGTCCGGAAGCACCGATGATACATCAAAGCAGAAAATAATCATCTACAATGAAGATGATTGCTTTGCGACTATGCACATCTACGACTGGGTGATGTCGCAAGAGAATGGCGTAATTCGACCATCTACTAATCTAGGGTAAATAAAATATCTCAAATTAGACTGCTACGCCCAGTCAAGAGTAAGAATTCAATGACGACCCGTGGTAATAACAATGGATTGGGCACCCTCTATGGCATAGGTGTAGGCCCTGGCGACCCCGACCTTTTGACCATTAAGGCTAAAAGGGCTCTAGAGAATGTGTCCGTGGTTAGCTTTACCCAACTGGATGATGGCAAAGAAAGTTTTGCCCTTAATGTGGCCCGTGAGGCCTTCCAGGCCGTTCAACCAACGTTGATCGCTATAACCATACCGTCCGATGACGAAACGCCGGTAGAGTCTAAGACCTGGACAGACGCAGCAGAGGATATCGCTGGACATTTACGTCTGGGCCGCCATGTGGCCTTCATAACCGAGGGCGATCCGATGCTCTACTCCGAATGCCTGCTCGTGTTGGAGAGTGTTAGGTCAGTGATGCCGGAATCTAATATAGAGGTCATACCTGGAGTGTCGTCGGTTATGGCAGCTGCTCGCAGTTCGGGTAAACCGCTGGTGACCCATGGACAGCGGCTGACTATCCTTCCAAGAGTTTATGGGATCGATGACCTAATGGAAGCGATCACTACTTCTGATACGACAGTTTTAATGGAGGTGAACCGGGACCTATTGCAGGCGTTGGCTGATAGGGAAAAGTTGGGTTTAGTGGGGAAAGTCACATATGTTCGACAGGCTAGCACGGCTCGAGAAGACGTAGTGGAAGACATATCCAAGATTTCTACCGAAGACTTAGATTATTTCTCACTGCTCATAATCCGGCGCTAAAATTCGTTTAACCTCAATTTTTACACTTCCATAACGAGTTTGATTAGACCCGCAGTTCTGTTGGCATAATGTTCGTAGGCAGATGGGGCCTCGTAAAATGGAAACCGGTGAGTTATCAGCCAAGAAAGGTCGATTTTCCCTTTTGTCAGGAGGTCAACGGCTTCCTGTATGGGCCTGGCAGGCGATTCGCAGGTGGCGCTTACAGTACCAATCATGGTGAGCTGCTTGGATATAGCCCCTAGATAGTCAAAAGTAACTTCCTTTTCCTCAGGTATCCCGAATAGCACCAATGTGGCATACATTCGTGCCATTGCCACGGATACGTCCATCGCTCCAGCGTTTCCGCTGGCTTCAATAACCACGTCAGCACCCACGTTGCCATACACCTCTTGGACCACCTTTATTGGCGCCACTCTGTCTGAATTTATGGCTAAGTGCGCACCAAGTTTGCGTGACATGGTTAATCGGTCTTCGTTTGGGTCGATGGCGATTATCCTGCGTGCTCCTAATTCTTTTAGCACCATGGTAAATAGCAAGCCTATGCAGCCTTGGCCTAAGACGGCAACGTTCATTCCTGCAATCTGACCGGCTTGAGACAGTGCATATAATACCGTACCCAGTGGTTGGCACATCAGCCAACCACCCAAGTCTCCGTCGTTCGGCAATGAAACTAATGTCTCGGGTCGGGCTACCACATATTCAGCGCCTCCGTCTAAATCCAATCCTGGGAGATAGATCACTCTGCGGCCGACTGGCCAATCTTCTGATTTACTCTCGACTATCGTACCGGCACATTCGTGACAGGGCCTGCCGATATTAAGGGGATATTCATGTTCGGCATGGGGGTGGCGGTACGACATCATATCGGTTCCACAGACGGAGAGTNCTTCNANCTTGATTAAGACTTCTCCCGGCCCCGGAGNGGGTACGGGAACATCGATAAGCTCCAATCGTCGCGGACCAATTACTTGAATGGCTTTCATATTGATGAGTTGGGACCTTTGACCAGTGGTGATTAAATCAGTCGGTACGGGGATAATGGATGAATGCGAGAGAAGGCATGCGGTGTTTAATCTTCAGGAAGGCCTCGTATAAAAGGTACGCAGCAAGCATGACGCCTAACCCTCCGGCCGCATCAATGATGTAGTGATTCCCTGTGATGATGATTCCGATGAAGGTAAGAATCGGGTACATTACCCCAAATGCCTTGATCCATATAAATACCCTGCTCCTGACAAACATCACGCCAATTAATAGCGTCCAACCAATATGCAGACTTGGCATAGCAGCGAAGAGGTTGTAATAAATCAAGGAATCACGAGCGGTGTATTGGGAAGGCCCATAAATCTGAATCGTATCAATGAATCCAAATTCTGGAGGAAGAAATCTAGGCGGAGCTGTGGGCAAGAGCGAAAACACTATCAGGGCCAATATGAAACTGACCAGGATAATGTTGCGGTAATACACGTATCTGGCACGGTCTTTGATATACAACGCTATAGCAATTGTGAAAATCACGGGCCAATAGCCAAATGTATACATCCAGTTTCCAAATATGATGGCCGCGTGGAAGTTTTGCAAAGCCCATTCTTGCCATTGCTGCTCCCAGAAAAATCCCATAGAAGATTCCCAAGAAATCACACGGGTGGCGTTTTCAAAGGCCACCGCTTCAACATTTGGAACACCATATTTGCCGATAAGCTCATAGACGACATAGGCGCCAACAAGTAGGACCACTTCGAGGATGTGTCTTATAACGCCACGGCTCGATGGCAAGTTATTTGTTACCGACACCTATCTGCTCCTGACATCTCTTTGATGCTAGATAGAGTCCATTGAAAACCCGTGGGAGGAAGCTGTGACGATGCGTCATCAAATATATGCGACGTTCCGGTCACATTTCTGATTGAGAGATTTTATACTATGTGAAGGACGATTGGGAGTGGTAGGAACTACGGAATTGAGTGAGAGTTCTAGAACGCTTCTCCTGATATGTCGGGTAGTTAAATTTTTGCGTTAATCTCACTATGATAGACTGATGCGCATTCTGGAGCATCAGATCGTCGAGGAGACTATATATGGCTACTTCAGTTCAACCTAAGGACAAGACAGTCAAGGCAAATGGTATCAATTTACATTATTTGGATTGGGGGACCGAAGGAAAACCTAAGGTATTACTGCTCCACGGATTGCGGGGGCATAGCCATTCATGGGACGACATTTCAGAGGAATTCCACCTAGACTATCACATTTTTGCCTTGGACCAACGGGGAAGAGGGGAGAGTGACTGGGCTCCGGATGGGGATTATTCTAGCGAATCGTTTGTCTCCGATCTAGAGGCTTTTTGTTTGGCAGTAGGTTTGGATAAATTTATACTGGTTGGGCATTCCATGGGTGGTCGTAACGGGATGGCCTTTGCTGGTCAGAATGCTGATATGTTGGAAAAAATGGTGATAGTGGATATCGGACCAGATCTGGACCCAATTGGTTCTGGCCGAATCACCCAAGAACTGAAGGATGTACCCGAAGAATTTAACTCGTTTGCGGACGTAGTGTCTTACCAGAGCAAGCAAAACATACTCTGCTCCGATCGGGTCCTACGTCGTCGCCTAACTTACGATACAAAAAAATTGCCCAATGGCAAAATTGGTTGGCGTTACGACCTTCAGATTAGGGAGCAACGCAGAAATGGTACCGGTGCCAAACAACCGGACCTTTGGCTGACTCTACCTAAAATCAAATGTCCGGTAATGATTGTGAGGGGTTCTGAGACTGATACACTGAGTCTGGCAACCGCTGAGAAGATGGTTAAGTCGCTATCGAATGGCTACTTGGTGCACGTAGAACACGCCGCACATATGGTCTTCGAGGACAATCCAGAAGGCTTCATCCAAGTGATGCACGACTTCTTAGACTAACTATCCGTACCGTTTGCGGGCCTCAGAGAGAAGAATAGAAATGCCAGAAGGACACCCACAGTCAGAAGAAGAATTGATGCGCGTCGAAGAGGTACGGGGAATTGACCTTCCTGCAGGTGACTTCGGCGAAGGTTTGAGGTTTAAGAGCAGTAGAGGTAGCTTCAACGCTATATTGCACAGGGCCCCAAACACCGACAAAGCCGTGATCTGGGTCTGCGGAGCAAGAGGCGGTTTTGGCGGGCCGGGGCCGGGTACCTACGCTAGAATGTCTGAAAAATTTGTTGACGAAAGTATAACTTCTTTACGTTTGGACTACAGATATCCCAACGACGTGTTTGAGTGCACTTTGGATGTTCTTGCTGGTGTCGCTTATTTGAAGAGCGCCGAACATCAACCGGTGGTGGTTGTGGGGCATTCTTTTGGTGGCGCTGTGGTGATTGCCGCCGGTGCTAATAGCTCCCATATCAAGGGCGTGGTGGCTCTATCTCCTCAGACATATGGCGCCGGAATGGCCCCACAGCTAGCCCCGCGCAGACTATTGGTGGTTCACGGTAAGGCCGATACCAGACTTACCTTTGCTTGTGGACAGCAGATATACGACATGGCGAAGGAACCTAAGGAGCTAGTGCTCTACGAAGGAGCAGAACACCGTCTGGAAGAATGTCGTGATGATCTGGAAGAGCTTCTTGGAAACTGGATTCCCGAGACATTGGCCGCTGATATCAAGCTGGTATGACACAAATTTAGAGTCTTTTTATAAATTCTTTGAATGCCAATCCTTAGAGCGGGGACATACCCAAACCTTAGAGCAAGCCCGACACCGTAATCTAGGTTACTCTCTAGTTACTGTACCGAGCGTTGGAGAAGTTGTAAGGGCTCTGATGATCTTACTGGTCTGCAAAGATTGCCTCTTGAGTACTTGGTGTTCTTCGTTTGGTGGTACGTCCATCACATGAAGTGGACTTTGTAGTATAGGGAAGTGGATGTTGGGTCAAATCCGACCACCTCGATGTAGAGCCATTGCCACCAAAGAAATGTCGATGTAGCCGCGTTCCGGTAGATCCTTAATTATTCGATCACTTCGTGGATAGTTGGCTCGCGAACTAACGAACATCGGTTAATTGATGCGAGCTTTCCAATGTGGAGACAGTTCCCTGCTGGCGTTTCGTTTATTTCTTAACATCCAGCGAGTCTGTACCACGCACGTTGACACCCTATACTTGGCCCACTAAACTCCCCTTGCCACTGGCTAAATACGCCTGAAAACGCACGAGTTCCCAACGGATCGACTCACGAAATCAGTCATAGGGATAAAGCTTACATGACCGCAAAACCAGAATACATAAATCTTCTAAACGATATTCGTCTACAGGAGCACCGTGCAGGTGTCTACCTCGAAGCTTGGGCTCAAAAGACAGCCAACGTCAAACTTAAAGATTGTTTGTCATTCGTGGCGGCCCGGGAATACAGTCATGGAGATATTTTTGACCGCCGAATTAGAGAATTGGGTTTCGAAACAGAATCCATTGAAGATCCAGATTTTGAGGAAAAAGTCAGAGTAGTAACGTCTGAGATATCCGATGCTGAAAAAATCACCTGGCTTAAAGAGGCTAGACTCCGTCAACCTACTCCCAGCGTGAGAGATCGATATGAGGCTGCAACTAATGATGAATCTGTAGACCCACTTACTAGGTCATTGCTCCGTTGGTTTACCGACGTCGAGAACGACTCGGTGGTTTATATGGGAGAGGTCTACGGCGAAATCGAAAAAACTGGGCAATAGCATGAAATTCGGAGCTTTTTTCGTTGGCCAACGTCCTCAATTGCACGAGCAATACGACGGAGGTCAAAATAACCCCAACCCTGTTACTCGGACTGACGTTGATGTCTACGAAGACATACTGAAGGGTGCGGAACTTGCGGAGGAATTAGGATTCGACTCTGTCTGGGTTGCAGAGCACGCCTTCAGTGAACATAGTATCATCAGCTCTCCCCATAGCCTCTTGGCCGCTATTGCCGCCCGCACTAATAGGGTACAGATTGGTGTTGGTTGCAGCATTATTCCCTGGCACTCGCCATTAAGACTTGCCCAAGATATCGCCACAATTGATATTATCAGCGGGGGCCGTGTTGTACTTGGGATTGGTCGCGGCTACCAGAAGCGAGAATTCGATATCTATGGCGTGGATATCGCCGAGTCCAGAGATCGTTTCGTTGAAGGAATGGATATCGCCATTAAAGCCTGGACTGAAGAACGATTCTCCTACAACGGCCAGTTCTTCCAGTTTCCAGAAGTAATGGTAATACCGAAGCCGGTACAGAAGCCTACCCCGCCGGTATTTATGGCAGTCACCCACAGTAGAAATTCAGTAGAGATTGCCGTGACCAATCGTTGGGGGTTATTCACGGTAGGTAGCAGTTTCTTTCCCGCGTCACCTGACAAAGATCAAAATCTCATCAGCCTATATCACCGACGAATGCTGGAAGAGGGAGTGTCGGCAGATGATATAGAGATTGCCGCCGTCCGCAACGTATATGTTGCGCCCACCGACCAAGAAGCGATCGATCTGCTGACTCCCAGATTGCAATGGGCTGGTGACATGGCCGAATTCCTCCGCCGTCCGGTATCTGATTTGGCTGCGTCCTCCGGAGGACTCAGGGGCTATGAGGATTACGTCCGAGACCCGTTTATCGAACTAGACCTGGTCGCTGAGCGCGGTATAGAAGGGATGGCCGCCATTGGTGGACCGCAGAAAGTCATCGGTGCCATTAGAGAATTGGAAGATAACCATGTAACTAATTTCATAAGTTACCTTGATGTCGGTGGCTTGGACTTTGACCAAGTTTCAAAATCGTTGTGTCTGTTTGCAGAGAAAGTTATTCCAAACTTTCGATAATCCATGCCACGAATCGAGCCTATGCCAATTATCTCCTGTAGCCATCGATGGAAGCGGACGGAATAACAAAGTGGAAGGTTAAGAATAAAATGTCAACATTAGACGTGCTCACTTATGGCTTTGGTTTGGCAACCGACCAAGGATCGGTTGGTTATTCCACTAATGCACTACTACGAGTTGGAAATCAAAACATTCTAATAGATACTGGCCCATCGTCTAGGAGGGGTTTCCTTGTCAAGTCTCTTAGGGAAAAAGGTTTGGAAACTGATGACATCGACATCGTAATCCTGACCCACATGCACTGGGATCACTGCCAGAACACAGACTTGTTTACCAAGGCTCGGGTTTTGGTGAACCCCACTGAGATTGATTACGCTCGTGCCCCCAATAAATGGGACTTGGCGGTAGCAGCCGGTATGGCTGACATGATGCGGAATATGAAAGTTGACACCGTATCAGAAGGCGACAAGGTAGTCGACGGAGTGACCATTATAGAGACTCCAGGACACACTAAAGGCCATATGAGTGTCCTAGCCGATGTCGATGGAGAGAAAGTGCTACTGGCTGGCGATGCTATGCCCGAGAGTGGAAGCATTGCACGGGGGCTCCCCTATAACGTCTTTTGGGACGTTTCGGATGCTCAAGAAAGTGTTGAGAAAATGGTTGCTGCCTCCAACGTCTTTTATCCAGGACATGACCGCCCATTTCGTGTTGAAGGTGACGAAATAAATTACCTGGAGGGAACTGGCGCCATTCAGGTAATGGGGAGTACTGACGGCGGAGGATCCGCATCATTGACGTTTACCGTTTCAGCGAAACGTACCGTTAACGTGGATATCGTACAAAAATAAAATTCAGAAATGTCTAAACGCCCGGGCCTGTTCGGCATATAAGCTACCTAGAAATATCATTGTAATGATTTAATGAATGGAGACGCGCCTTGAGATGCCTGAGACCAATACTTCTTTAGATCCGGCCCACGCACTAGCTGAGCATGTAGTCGAAACCACCATAGAGGATGTACCTGAGGAAACCATTACTGCAACTAGACTAGACGTGCTGGATACGTTCGGAGCTATTCTAGGCGGTAGCGGAGCGCCTGGTATCCGAGAACTGACAGCAGTAACGGAACGGTGGGGAGGATTGGAAGAAGCCAGACTCGCTGTGATTGGCGGGAAGATGCCTGCGCATCATGCCGCCTTGATAAATTCAGCTATGGGACATGCACTTGATTTTGATGACACCTACGATAAAGGCGGTCATGTACATCCGGGCACATCTGTTCTGGCGGCCTCTCTTGCCATTGCCGACTCTGTGGGGAATGTTTCTGGAGACCAACTGATGTTAGCGGCCACGTTGGGGTTGGACGTTTCCTGCCGTCTTGGCCTAGCTGCACATGATGATAGAGGTTGGCACCGCACGGCTAGTTTTGGCATATTTGGCGCCACTGCAGCTGCAGGCAAGCTAATCGGCCTTACGAAAAAGCAGATGGTCCACGCCTTTGGTATCGCCTATAGTCAGGCGGCCGGGAATCGCCAATGTATCGTGGATGGAGCTTTGACCAAACGCTTCCAGGCGGGTCAAGCGGCCCACGGCGCAGTGATGTCGGTCTTCCTGGCTCAACAGGGGTTTACTGGAGCGGAAAACGTTTTTGCTGGGCGTTTTGGGTTCTTCCCGATGTACCAGCCCGAAGGTTACGACTTATCTATTATTGACCGAGGTTTGGGTGACGAGTTCCTTGGAGACCGCATTAGCTTTAAACCCTACCCTTGTGTTCGGCCATCCCACGCTTATATAGATGCTGGTATCAAGTTGCACAATAAACTGGATTTGGGTCGAAATGCAATTGAATCTGTGATTGTACGAACAGACCCGCGGGCATTAGCTTCTCGCTACAATATCGCTTCAGGCAATAAGAAACCCACGCAACAGGTCGAGGCACAATTCAGTGTTCCTTATCTGATCGGTTGTGCATTGGCGTTAGGTGAGGTTGGAATCGACCAAATTAACTCCTTCGATGACCCAACAGTGTTGGCGGCGGCCGCTTTGGTCAAAACCGAAGAAAGACCTGGCACGGGTATGGACCATGCAGAGATTAAAGTGGTGTGTGTTGGAGGAAGAACGGCCACAGTGGAACTTGGACCGCCTTCTGGTTCGCCGGAGAACCCACTTACCGTCAAGCAGTTGCAGGACAAGTTCAGCGATTGTGCTAAGCACGCTGCGCACTCCATCGACCAGTCGGCTATCACAAAGATAATCGCTTTGATTTTGAGTCCGGATGATCTGAAGGATTCATCAGATTTGATCCAACTCACTTTGACTACAAAATAGCCTAATCGATCATCCCGAGAACTGTGAATATCCATAGCGCGAAAGTGCGATAGGAAGGAAAATTTGTCCACAGAACAAACTATTAAAGATGCTATAGACACACTGTTAAGGGCGCGCCCTGGCTTCTGGAGCCGTTCAGCGTGTGGGGTCACGCGTTCGATTGGGCAGATTCCGGCTTTGATTGACCGCAACGCTTACTCTGTCGAAACATCAAGGATCAGGATTCTTCTGCTTGGTGGGCTGTCGGGTCATAAAGTTGATGTGGACTTAGCACTCCATGCACTGGAGCTCTTTGCCGGTGGAGGTGATGCGCTATCGCTACGTATCGCCTTGAGCGCTATTCCGTGCGCAAACCCCGACGGCCTCCGGTTGGACGTCGCTCCGGGGAACGGATCAGGAGGGAATCCGTCAGGAATTTACCCACCGGAAGGGAAATTCTTTTACGATTCGGAAGATCCGGAGAAACGTTATCTTTGGCGTTGGATATGCTTCCAGGCACCTGATTTAGTTCTGGAACTCCAGGCAGGAGAATCCGTGCAATGGGAGATCAATTCGGCGGCCCAGAGCTTGGCGCCTGGCTTAGCAGCTAAAACAGTTTCCGGCCCGCAGGATTTATTGGTTGCTCTTGGATCTGGACAGCCTGACGGGTTGGGTACCGTGCCCGGTATACGCCTTAGAGCCAGTGATGAACATCTACCCAGAGAGTTGAGCCGGCTATTCAGCATGCTTCGCCAGCTAGACATACTAACGACTTCGAATGCTCGCAGAGCGTTGAACGCACGGCGTAGTCGGTCCAAGATGGAGATCGCTACCGTGCTTTCTAACGCTTACGGGCAAACTTTTGAACCGGTGGTCTATACCCAGGGAGTGCCCATCAGTGGTCGACTCCGCCTCCATCAACTGGAACCAAAGAGTGAAAATCCGGCACCAGATATCTCTCGCCTACTTGAGGGTTTCACTGCGGCGGGAGTGCCCGATGGAATAGCCCCCTCCGCCCTGGCTTCGCTGGTCTGGGCTGACGAACTGGCTGACGCTACCGGAGATTCTCGCTATAACGATTTGATTATTCAAGCAGCGGATCGATTTGAACCTAGAGGGCAGGGCAGCGCCCCTAAACCGTGTGATCCTGATTTTAGAACTGAAGACATGTTTATGAGCGGAGCTGTATTGGGACGGGCTTTTAAACTGACTGGAAATACTAAATACACTGATATTTTGGGCAACTTTATAGTGAGCGGTAAGATTCAACAATCTCACGGTTTGTTCTGGCATTGTCGGCAGGCTGCATATTATTGGGGACGAGGTAACGGATTTGCCGCTATGGGTCTAGCGGAAACCCTGACCTATTTGCCGGTAGATCATTCTGACAGACAGACAATAATTGGTATGTACACTCGACTTATGGAGCCGTTACGCCGCTTGCAGCACCCGTCTGGAATGCTTAACAACGTTTTGGATATCCAGGGTTCTTACTTGGAGTTCACCGCCACTTGCATGATGGGTTATTCCATGGCCCGGGGTATACGGCTTGGGTTCCTTTCTGATGATTTTCGGCCTGCAATTGACTTGGCATGGCAAGGAGTTTCCGAGCGAGTGGACGAGGTGGGGAATGTCGTGGATGCTTGTGCCAGCACCGGGGTTCAAAATAACGTTCGAGACTACCTTGATCGTCCAGCCATATTTGGATTCGACGACCGTAGTGGTGGCATGGCCTTATGGTTTGCCGTTGAAATGGAGAGACTAGAGAGGGGAATCTAAGCGTAAGCACTCATTCATAAACCGGAGGGAACTAATGGCTCAGCCATTGACATTCAACTTCAATAGTGTCGCCCAGGAGGTGGTCTGTGCTCCTGACTCCATCAGTGGCCTTACTGGAGTTCTAGAACGGATGGGGGTGACAAGAGCAATGGTTACCTGCGGACCTTCCATATTGGAGAAGTCGGATGTCATCAACAGAGTACAAGACGCTCTGAGAGACCAATTAGTCGGCCTGTTCTCGAGTGTTGAGCCACATTCTCCGGTCGACACATTGGACGAGGCGATGTTGTTGGCATCAGATGTGAAGCCGGATGTGTTGGTAAGCGTCGGAGGTGGCAGCACCCACGACACCACCAAAGGTATTGCTACGCTATTGGGTGAAGGCGGGAGGATTCACGACCACCAGGTAATTTTTGAGCCTCCTAATAAGGTCACATATCCCAAGCTATCTGCAGAACGGGTTCCCATAGTTACTGTTCCTACAACTATGGGCGGCGCCGAACTCAGTCGCGGTGCAGGTTTTGCCGATAAGAACTTAGGAAGAAAAGTGTTGGTGGCAGACCCAGCTACGATACCTCGTTCTATTATCATTGATGGTATGGGTCTCGCTACCACCCCAATTAATATTTTATTATCCACTGCCATGGGGCAACTACGAATTGCTGTTGAGACAGTCTATTCCACAAGGCATAACCCCATATCAGATTCAATGGCCTTGCATTCCATCGCGATGCTAATGGAATTCCTGCCTAAGTGTCCGGATCTCGATATGGACTGTCTGTTGAACACTAAGACGGCGGCTGCGATGGCGTCCTTGGCGGGAGTAGGTGGTTTAGGTCTGAACACTGCCATTGCTCATCATGTTGGTGGCCTTTTTGATGTACCCCACGGCGACGCTAATGCCATTATGCTGCCCCACACTATGAGGTTCAACGCGGAGGCGTCCTCGGACAGGCAGGTCTTAATCGCAAGGGCGATGGGAATAAAAACCCAAGGGATGAGTGATATGGACGCGGCAATGGCTGCTGCTGATGCTGTGGAAAATCTTCGAATTTCATTAGGCCTTCCGGGTAAGTTGCGAGACGTAGGAGTCCCGGAGGAGGGTCTAGAGTTGATAGCTGCTGCTACCCTTCATGATCGGGCTTTGGCCACTAACCCAACACCGGTGGCAGATGCGGGGCCGATCATGACTGTTTTGAGGAACTCCTGGTAGATCTACAGCACGCATTCTCATGACTGAGAATAAGACTGTACTCTTAATACCGATTGGACTAGATCGGCTTCAAAAAGATTATGCTTACGATCGTAAGGGAGATAAAGTCAATTAAAAAACAACGATGATGTGCAATCGTTGGCATGTTTGATGGATGTGATTATCGGTATCAAGTGACAGACCGAAGCGTCCACCGATATTATTGGGATCAACATTGCTATGAACCCTAATATCTTGAAAACATAGGGATTAAGTAAATCTTATGGTTCGCGCCACTTGTCTTGAGGTGACTTCTGAGTTTCGAATCCCTAGTATGAGCGGGTCAACGAATAAAGTGAATTATGGTCGTAGTGCTTAAAGACAGATGCCAGGCATGTTTATCATGAGGAACCGTATTATGGAGGCTGATGCGTCAGCGTAAATATCATCTTAAACCTGCACGAGCTTTGGAGTACAGGTCATCAGATCAATGATTGTCATATTGTCATATTTGTGGGATTAAAAGAGTATTTGATGGTTTGTTCTATGAATTTGATTTAGAAATAAGGGTATATTTAACGACCGCAATTAAGCGAAAAAATCTCTTATCAATCCGACGAATTTGTCTGTCTGTTCCATTTCTGGGTGATGGCCAGAGTTGGGAATGATTTCCAGCTTAGATCCACTAATTGCCTGTTGGTACTGGGTACCTGTGCTTACGGGTACTACCGAGTCCTGTTCGCCCCAAACTAGCAGCGTGGGTAGGTCTTTTATGCGGCCTAATAAATGCGGCAGAGCGGCGTGGTACATGTATGGGCGCCAGCTAAGACGAGCCGACTCTTCTCGAGCTAATTCCCATAATTCGATCTGATCAGGCGTAGGCTCAATAGGGAATGCGCTTGCATACTCTGGGGTTGTGCTCGTGTCCAAGAAACTCTCATCGATGTATTCCCGTGCAACAACCAGAAACATGTCAAATATTTCGCCCGACTCGGGTTTGATTCCTGTCGGCGCTACCAGGGCCATTTTGTTGAACGATTTTGGCGATTGGCTGGCCATTTCCGCTGCCAGCCAGCCACCTAGAGAAAAACCAAGGACATTGATTCTCTCCAGGCCCATTTCCTCTATCGCTCTTAAGTGCCAACTTGCCAGGTCACGCACGCTCATTACCCAATCTAGTCTGTCGGTTACTCCGAATCCGGGAATACCGGGGACATGCAGAGTAAAATCCTGGGCAAGTGCTGCAGCGTAATTGAGAGGGTCGGGTCGCCCCATCTCATCATGAAGAATTAAGATAGGCTCGCCCGTGCCCCCGGTACGTAAGTGCAACGTTGTGTCTCCTATCTGAATTGTTTCGTCTTTCCAAGCTATTGATCCGGTGGACATTGAGCTCTCCTAATCAAGGGTTATGCAGCCTGATCAACCAAAATGCCAGGCGTTTAGATAGATAGTTGTCGAGATTGTGGCCCAAGGATTATCAACCGGCGACGGGTGACCCGTCAACGCGTCATTCAAATGATATATAACGGTTCACACAAGGTCTCATTTACGGTATCAGGGACATGATATGAGATATCTGTGGGAGTTTTATCTAATTTGACACCTAAACATGCTAGATGTTCATATACACTGAAAATGTATCTGCGCCAATTGATAGCCTATTGGCCCAATAGATGGAAATCTAACGAGTTTCGATTGTTCCTCTAAATACATAAAACGAGTAATATTAAAGACTATTCTAATGACAACTTAGGACATTAGAGGCGTTACTTCGTAAATTTGTAATAAACCGGGTTTGGTGGAAAATTGCTAACCTCGCTGCTGAACGCATGAATAACCAGCGGCCAAAAACGAAATGTAGGAGGCCCAAGGTGGCATCTATTAGACGGAATAAATCCAAGGAAAAATTGCAGAACGGTGAAATTGTCACCGTAATATCAGGTCTTCAAAGCAGCGATATCATTGATTTCCTAGGGCCAATTGGATTTGATGCTGCCTGGATCGAATGCGAGCATGGGTCAGTGGATTGGGACGCTCTGGGTGACATGACCAGGGCTTGTGATCTCTGGGAGATGGCGTCTATTACACGAGTCAACTCCAACGACCCAGGCCTAATCACCCGTACATTGGACAGGGGCTCAATGGGAATCGTCGTTCCCCACGTTAATTCTAAAGAAGCTGCTGAACGAGCTGCCCAATCTACAAAATACGCGCCATTGGGGTACCGGGGAATGTTCGGCGGGCGTCAATCTTTTGGAGTTAGCGATTATTTCCATAAAGCTAATGACCAAACTATGGTTGTCGTGCTCCTTGAGGAAATTGAAGCTCTAGCCAATCTTGATGAAATTATTAAAGTGCCAGACATCGACGTTTTCTTCGTCGCACCGTCGGATCTCTCCCAGACGATGGGTCACATCGGTGATGCCGGTCATCCGGATGTGTTAAAAGCGATCGATGAGTCAATTGCGAAAATCACTGGAGCCGGGAAGGTTGCCGGTACGCTGGTAAACGATGCAAATATGGAAGCCTATGTGCAGAAGGGAGTCCAGTTCTTGATGACGTCATGGAACTCATGGGTCTCCCAAGGTGCCACTGAGTTCGTAAATAAAGCTAGCAGAACCAAAAAATAGCCTTCCACATTACCAACCTGACTTAAGACTAGGGTAGGGGAGTTTTGTTTTTCGAGACAAAACTCCGCCCGGTGGTTTTAAGCGGCATCAATAATATCGCGCCCAGCATGAAGAAACCAGCAGACCCTGCGATCAAGATATGGTATCCAAAATCGTCCGGTTGCCCTGGTATCTGGTTCAGGGCATCGATCCCAGGACCCAACAGTTTTGCCGATGCTGCGCCGGCAATGGTTGCTACATTGATGATGCCGATGTGCAGACCTGCTTGACCTTCATCTGCTAACTCGTTAGCCAATGCCCAATTAGCGCTTAGAAGCACTCCCACAGATCCGCCAATCACACTGGCTATGACTAGTACTTCCGTCGAATCGTTGGCGGTGAGCATCCATAGAGAACTGAGAGCCGCTCCTATGGCTCCCACCATCACTACAGGTTTCCTACCGACCTTATCGGACACCCACCCGGAGACATAAACAGCTATTACCAAGGCGCCAGCAATAACCAGGATCATCCGTCCTAATGATTCTGCGGGGTTGTCTAAGCCAACAGAATCTTTGAGGAAGAACAGGCCGTAAGTCTGGAATGATGCGATCGCTGTAATCATCACCAGGCGAGAGATCAAAAACAGACCGAGCTGAGGGGTAATCACTGAATACAACGAAGATTTTATAGCGATACTCTCAAAATCGGATGTAGAACGTAATTCACGTACGGAGACCTGGACGGAAGTGATGGAAATAGCCACAAGCATGAGGAAGGCTAGTATTCCCAAAGATATCCATTCCCAATTTAGAGAGCCGCTTGTTTCGCCAATTAGCGCACCAGTGACTGCTATCATCACAGCAGCTCCGGCCGCGTCGGACATGATTTTTACAGATGACGCCATGCCGATACGGTCCAATGGAATACAGTCTCGAATCAGCGCTAGACCAGGACCGTATGCGATATTCACGTTGGTTTGTATGAATATCCAGACCGCTAGGAGAACCCCAAAATTGGGTGCGAGCCGAATGCCTATTAACCCCAATGCCGCGAAAACTGAACCCCAGATAATAAAAGGGACACGACGGCCCAGTGGGGACTTCGTACGGTCACTGATGCGCCCGATTGTAGGTTGAACGAAAGCGGCCATAACTAAGCCGCTTATGCCCAGAATTGCGAGATAAGTATTCTTAAGCTCGTCTGGTGCAACAGTTAGTACGAAAACAGGTAGAACAACTGTGTCCATGGCTAGGATGAACCCAGTAATCCCAAAGCTAAATGAGTTTAACTTTAAGAGGTCCCATTGGCTCCATTTTGTTCCCTCGACCGCTTGGAACATTAATCGCGCCCGCCTGGTTTAAGATGTAAGTACTGACATGGAAAACGTATTTGACCAGACCAATCGACTGACCGAGGTCTATAATACATCAGCCTAGGCACCTGCAACCCCATTTGGCGGAGCATGTCGATTTGGATTCTGGTATACCTCCATCGGAAATAAAGGAAGGTCGAAACCACATGAAGATTTGTTCTCTTCTTCCGAGCGGTACTGAGATATTGTTCACATTGGGCCTTGGCGACCAACTTGCCGGTGTTTCTGACCTGTGTGACTACCCTCCAGACACCAGGTCTAAGCAGGTCGTGAGCCGGAGTAAGGTAGATTCGTCTGTGCTATCTAGCGACGAAGTAGAATCTGAAATGCTAAAGCTTCTAACTAACGGAGAAAATCCCTATGAATTAGACCAAGAATGGTTGATAAGAGAATCGCCTGATGTAATCTTGACACAAGATCTCTGTCACGTGTGCGAAGTGGATGCCGGACAGGTATCTGGAGTTGTGGCAGGTATGGAACCCCAACCGGAGGTCGTTGTGCTCCAACCCAGGACTTTCGAGGACGTTTTGAATTCTTTCTTGCAAGTCGGCCGGGCTTGTGACGCTGAGCTGCAAGCCAAGCAAGTAGTATCCTTTATGCGTAGAAAAGTACAGTTGATTCAAGACCAACTTCCAGCGGTAAGCGAATGGCCTAGTGTTTTTTCTCTGGAAGGGATTAACCCGTTGGTTGTCGGTGGCCATTGGATACCAGACATGTTGAACCTTGCTGGCGGCCGGCAGGATTTGTTTGAACCAGGTTGTTCCGCAACCAGACTGGATTGGCGTGTGGTTCAAGAGGTCAATCCTGATAAATTATTTATCGATCTCTGTTCTTCGGATTTGGCAAGGAATTTGAGGGAAGCCCCGTGGCTAGAATCACAGGATGGATGGAGAGACTTAACTAGTGTGAAAAACGGCGAAGTATATTTGATCGACCATTCTTATTTCAGTAGACCTGGTCCACGGATTATAGATGGCCTTGAGATATTGGCTGGATTGACACATCCAAAATTGCTAAGTCATTTGGTTCGGGAGGGAACTGTAGTCAAACTCAACGCGAGGCTTTATGCGAACGAACCAAATGGGAAGTTGAGCGATTTTTTTATTCCCTACCCGTGAGTAATTGGAATCTTTCTTAAATTTTTGGTGGCACCGCGATAACCAACCGTATATAATATTGTAAATTCCACTGGGTCCACCCACTGTGTAGGTATAGCCTTGTTAGATCAGAACGAATTCAGGTCTGCCCTCTCTCAGTTCGCGACAGGTGTAACCGTAATAACGACTCTAGATGATGAAGGACAGCCTCATTCAATGACGGCAAACGCCTTCTCGTCTATATGCCTGGACCCACCAACCATAATGGTGTGCATTGGCGATAATACCCACACCCATGGTTTTTTGCAGAAAACTAATCGGTTTGGCGTGAATATATTGGCCCAAAAACAACAGGAATTGGGAATATATTTCGCTAAAAAATTGGAAGACCGGACTGGTGGCGTCGAATACCGATTTACCGAAACCGAAGATAGAGTCCCTGTTTTGGAAGGATCAATGGTGTTCTTTGGCTGTGAGGTTCTCGGTACTCATGAATACGGGGATCACATAATTTATGTCGGTGCGGTAAAAGAAATGCGCCGGGAAGAATCCGGCGCACCTTTGATGTTCTTTAATAGCCGCTGGTATAACCCAGCTGGGGAATAACCTCGCGGTTCTTTAAACCAAATTCTCTTCAGATATGAAATCCGGTTCTTAGGAATCGTCTACTTCAAACTTGCAAGGAAGTTTTCGATTTCTTCATTCACTTTCTTGTATTCTTCCATCTGCACAAAGTGCCCACCAGGGATTACCGTTTCCTCTGCATTTTGCAGGTTCTCTGTAAGATAGTCTGCGTATTTGACCGGTGTCATGGCGTCATCACTGCCGCAGAGAACTTTGGTGGGCAGCTTAATGTCCCTAATTTGATCCATGACATCGAAATCGTCACAGGCCAGGAGATCGTTGAGTTCAACTTCTGGACCTACCTCCACTGCCCGTTGCTCTAGGACTGTTTGCATATCCTGTGCAACATGTTTGTAATTCTTCATGTGCTCTGTCAACCCGTTAGACTTGTCTGGGCCTGCCTGCCGGCAGCGGTCAAGGTAGTCTGGATGGACCCTGAGCCGTGCCCCAGTACCCATCAGAA